>JAFGQZ010000060.1 GCA_016935435.1 Bacteroidales bacterium | reverse complement strand
GTGTAAGAAACATAGATTTCTTTCTGTATCGTTTATCCAAAATTTATGCTTAAAATATCAAATCCCCAGAAATTTTGCTTGACCCATATTTAGAATTGATCCAGAATATGTTTTAGTAATGTTTTAGTAAACAATAAAAAAGGGTTTCAGAAAAAACCTCTGAAACCCTTGTTATTTTGGGTGTGGGCGATGACGGATTCGAACCGCCGACCCTCTGCTTGTAAGGCAGATGCTCTGAACCAGCTGAGCTAATCGCCCGTTTGCTTTTATTTTAACAACCTTTTCAAGAGCTTCGGTGTCTAAAAGCGGTGCAAATATATAAGAGTTTTTAAGAATATAAAAATTTTTTTAGTTTTTTTGCGATAAAAAATCGGCAACAACAAAAGTACTGCCTCCTATAAAAACCAGGTCTTCTTTTTCTGAGTCGTTCAAGGCTTCATTAACGGCATCGGGCACATTCTGAAAAACGCTTCCGTGCAGGCCAGCTATCGTAGCCATTTTATGCACTTCTTTAGGATCGGCAGACCGGGGAACCGACGACCTGGCAAAATAATATACAGCATCGCGCGGCAGTAGCGACAAAATACCCGCAATGTCTTTATCGTTAACAAACCCCATAACCATTCGGAGTTGTTTATAAGGTGTATTCTTTAACTGGGCAACCACTTGCAGGACACCATCTTTATTATGGGCAACATCGCATATAACAAGAGGGTTATTGCCAGTTTCGTGCCAGCGCCCCATTAAACCTGTAGTTTTACGCACAGTTTTAAGCCCCATAATAATATCTTCGGGTTTAACCGACAACTTTGGCAGGGCAATTTCAAGAGCCTTAAGGCAGGTGCGTATATTCTTGTTCTGATATATTGCCGGAAGATCGCATTCCAAATCGTAGTCGCCATTTTTATCGAAGAAATTAAAAATTGCTGAGCCATTAATTGTACGCGTAGCATAAGAAAATTCAAGCTCTTCGTCGGCATAATAAACTGGCGACTCCATAAGACATGCCCTGGCATTAAAAACTTTAGAGGTTATTTCGTGAGTTTCGCCAATAACAACAGGTGTTGCGGGCTTAATAATGCCAGCCTTCTCTTTGGCAATGTCTTTAAGGTTATTGCCTAAAAACTGTGTATGGTCGAGCCCTATGTTTGTAATTACCGACAAAACAGGAGAAACAACGTTAGTTGTATCTAAACGCCCGCCCAGTCCGGTTTCAACAATGGCGACATCTACTTTATTAATCTTAAAATAACAAAAAGCCATAAAAACGCTCATTTCAAAAAACGAGGGTTTAATATGTTCGAAGAAACATTTGTTGCGTTGTATATATTTTACAATAAAATCTTTTGCAATAAGTTCACCGTTTATTTTAATACGCTCCCTGAAATCGACCAGGTGAGGCGATGTAAACAAACCAACTTTATACCCGGCATGCTGATACACCGATGCAAGCATGTGGCTTACCGACCCTTTGCCGTTTGTACCCGCTACATGTATAGTTTTAAACGATCGATGGGGGTAACCCGAAAGCTTGTCCAACTCATAGGCATTTTCCAAATCGGCTTTATAAGCAACAGCCCCTAACCGCTGGTACATGGGCAAAGCCGAAAAAATGTAATCAAGGGTATCTTCGTATGTCATATAAACAAACCGCTAAAAAAAGTGCAATTAATCTTTACCATTTACCGTCGTGTATGCGGTCTTTAAAAAAACGTTGGGGCATTTTTTTCTCTTCATTAGCATAGCCCAACGATATAACAGAAAAAGGCACAATAGGTTCAGGGAGCTTAAAAAAACCATGAAGCAAATCGATGCGGTTTTGGCGCGGATAGATACCAATCCAACAGGCACCCAAGCCCAAAGCATGTGCGGCAAGCAACATATTCTGGGTGGCAGCCGAACAATCAACCGGGCCATAGCCTATATCGTGCTGTAAATGTTTGTCGAAACAAACTAGAATTGCAACATTGGCTTGTTTAAGCATTCCGGCATTGGGGTTTGCTTCCATAATGGCAGAAAAACCATCAGCCGAACGGATTATTAAAAAGTGCCAGGGCATTTTATTAACTGCCGAAGGGGCATACATGCCGGCTTCAATAATTTTGTGCAACAAACTGTCATCGACCTTTTCAGGGGTATATTTACGAACGCTGCGCCTGTTAAAAATAGCTTCGAATAATTCCATAGTGTTCCTAATTGTTAATCAAGTTCAAAAATAAAAGAAATAAAATTGCTATATTTAATTCGTACTGCAAACATTTCAATCTGCGCAGAATTGGCCTTACACAAACTGGGCCTGATGCCGGAATAAACCTTTTAAGATTTTCAGATATGGCTACACGTAAAAAGAAAAAACTATTTGTGCTGGACACCAATGTTTTATTGCACGACTACAAGTGTATTTATAACTTCCAGGAGAACAATATTATTATTCCAATTCCGGTATTAGAAGAACTCGATAAATTTAAAAAAGGGAACGACCTGATTAATTTTCATGCCCGTGAGTTTACCCGCGAACTCGATAAACTTTCGGGCGATTCGCTATTTAACGGAGGTGTGCCTCTTGGTAAAAAACTGGGCAACCTTAGTATAGAAACCGGAAAACCATTTTCAAGGCAAATGCAGGATTCGTTCCCTGAAAATACGCCCGACCACCGCATACTGGCCATTGCCGAACATATTACCCTAAAAAACCCCGAATGCCTGGTAACCCTTGTTACCAAAGACATTAACCTGCGCATGAAAGCCAAGTCGATAGGCGTAATGGCCGCCGATTACGAAAGCGACAAAGTACAAAACATCGACGAACTTTATAAAGGCATAAGCACACTCGAAAATATTAACGACGAGCTTATAACCCGGGTTTATGAAGAGGCCGAAGGCATACAGGCAGAAGAAATTAAAACAGCACCAGCACCAAAACCTAACCAATACTATATTTTAAAAGGCAGCCGTTCGAGTGCCATTGTGCATTACAATTCGTTTCAGAATATTTATACCCGGGTATTAAAACACAAAGCCTATGGCATAGAGCCCCGAAATGCCGAACAAACCTTCGCTATCGACTCGCTAATGCGCGACGAGATACAACTGGTTACCATAACCGGCAAAGCAGGCACCGGGAAAACACTGTTGGCGCTTGCAGCGGCTATTGAGCAGCGCCAGAAATATGCCCAGATTTTCCTTGCTAGGCCCATTGTACCACTTTCGAACCGCGATATAGGCTTTTTGCCCGGCGATGTTAAAGAAAAAATCGGGCCTTACATGCAACCTCTGTTCGACAACCTCGATGTTATTAAAAACAAATTCAGCTCAACAAGCAAAGACTATCAGAAAATTGAGGAAATGCAAAAAAGCGAGAAACTAATTATAACCCCACTTGCTTACATAAGAGGCCGGAGCTTGTCGAATGTGTTTTTTATTGTTGACGAGGCGCAAAACCTAACGCCCCACGAAATAAAAACCATTATTACCCGTGCCGGCGAAGGCACAAAAATGGTATTCACCGGCGATATCGAACAAATCGACACCCCTTACCTCGACATGAAATCGAACGGATTGTCGTACCTTACCGACAAAATGCTGGGACAGGATGTTTTTGCACATATAAACCTGTTAAAAGGAGAAAGGAGCTACCTGGCAGAACTAGCAAGCAACCTTTTATAAACAAGAAAATAATGTCCGACGAAAGAACCCTTTTTATTGTACGCCATGCAAAATCGAGCTGGGATATTGAAGATATCTCAGACACCGACAGGCCACTGAAATTAAAAGGTATCCGCGATGCTTACGATATGGCCAGGCGAATAAAAATAAACCACGAAATACCCGGGCTTATTATTAGCTCCCCCGCAAACCGGGCACTGCACACAGCCTGTATCTTTGCCAATGTACTCGAAGTAAAGCTGAACCTGTTAAGGATCGATGAAAGGCTTTATGGGAGCGGCATAGGTGTTATTAGAAAAATTCTGTCGGAACAGGACAGTTCAATAAAAAGTTTGATGGTTTTCGGGCACAATCCCGATTTTTCTGAGTTGGCAACATCCTTGTCGGGCAGTGAATACATCGATTTGCCTACCTGTGGGGTTTGCAAAATTACTTTTAACTCGCCCGGCTGGGGCTCAGTTTCTGCACGGGAAATGATTAAGGTTTTCCTCGATTTTCCAAAAAAAGATAAAGATTAACGGTTTACCAAACATAGTTCATGGCCAGAAAGCAGCGATTAATTAACAGGGAACTTAGCTGGTTGTCTTTTAACCACCGGGTATTGCAGGAAACTGTCGATCCGGAAGTGCCATTGGTTGAACGCATAAGGTTTTTAGGGATTTTCTCCAACAACCTCGATGAATTTTTTAAAGTAAGGGTAGCTTCAATCAAACGTATGATTGATATACAACACGGTTCGCAGCGCGTTGAAGGCATTACCCCTGTAAAACTAATGCTGCAAATTCAAAAAAAGGTTTTGACCCTTCAGAACAAATTTGAAACAGCATTTCATAAAATTGTTGGCGAACTCGAAAAACACAACATATTTATTATCAACGAAAAAGAACTAAACCCCGAACAGGAGGTTTTTCTAAAGAAGTATTTTAAGGAAAAAGTATTGCCGGTAATTTCGCCTATTATGTTGCATAACATCGACGACTTTCCCTATTTAAAAGACAAATCGATATACCTTGCCATAAAACTGTCGGCTGCCGGAAAGAAAATAACCGATGAATATGCCCTGATTGAAATACCCACCGATGTTCTGCCCCGGTTTATTGAGCTCCCCCCGGAATACGAAAAAAAATTCATAATTCTGCTTGAAGACATCATTCGTTTTTCGCTTGAAGATGTTTTTTCGATTTTTGATTTCGACACTTTCGAGGCATGGACCATTAAAATGACCCGCGATGCCGAACTTGATGTTGATAACGATTTGTCGCAAAGTTTTATTGAAAAAATATCAAAGAGTGTTTTAGGCCGCCGGACCGGGCAACCAGTGCGCTTTGTTTACGACAACCGGATACCAAAAGATCTGCTCGATTTTATAATAATGAGATTGGAGCTTGAAGCCGACAACAACCTAATACCGGGCGGCAGGTACCATAATTTTAAAGATTTTATCAGCTTCCCGAATGTTGGCGAAAAGAACCTCGAATACACCCCAATGCCGCCCATTGGGCATCCTGCTGTGCGCCATGCAAAAAGCATTCTCGATGTAATGCGTTCGCGCGACTTTATGCTCCATGTTCCTTATCACGATTTTAATATTTTCATTTCGCTCCTTCAGGAAGCAGCAATCGACCCAAATGTTAGCGATATTTCAATTACACTTTACAGGGCCGCACGCAACTCAAAGGTTATTAATGCGCTCATGAATGCCTGCCGCAATGGCAAAAAAGTAAACGTTGTAATAGAACTGCAAGCGCGCTTCGACGAAGAGGCCAATATTTACTGGTCGCGTAAACTTGAAGAAGTTGGCGCCAATGTTTTCTTTGGTGTACCCGGTTTAAAAGTACATGCAAAGCTGGTGTCGATAACCCGTAAAGAAAATAAAAGGTTTGTTGATTATGCCTGTGTGAGCACCGGCAATTTTCACGAAGGCAATGCCAGGGTTTATTCCGATTTAATGCTGTTTACAGCCGATAAGCGCATTACTGCCGATGTGAAAAAGGTTTTTGGCTTTTTTGAATATCCCTACCGCAACCAGTCATACTCCCATCTGATAGTTTCGCCCCTGTTTATGAGACGTAAAATTTACAAATTAATCGACAACGAAATTAATAATGCAAAAGCTGGAAAAGAAGCCTATATCATCTTAAAAATCAACAACCTGGTTGACAAGGATATTATTGAAAAGCTTTACAGCGCCAATAACGCCGGGGTAAAAATAAAACTAAACGTAAGGGGCGTTTGCTCGCTTGTGCCCGGCGTGCCTGGCATGAGCGAAAAAATTGAAGCCATTGGCATTATCGATCGTTTTCTCGAACATTCACGGGTAACAATATTTTGTAACGGGGGCAAACCATTAACCCATATATCATCGGCCGACTGGATGACACGCAACGTCGATCGGCGTATTGAAGTTGCATGCCCTGTTTACGACGGGGAAATCCAGAAGGAAATTTTGGATTTAATTGATATTCAATACAAAGACAATGTCAAGGCCCGTATAATCGATAGCGAACAGGTAAACGATTATGTTGTTACCGACGACCCTCAGAAATTTCAAAGCCAGTTTGTATTGTATGAGTATTACAAAAACAAGCTTTATAATTGTTTATAGGTTTATATTGTTCTTGGAATATAAGCACAGCAAGGCAATATAAAAGAGATTTGCCACAAAATTTCACTTTGTGCCCAAATTCTTATTTGTAACGCCGCCCCTGGCTAGTTATTTGTTGCATGCCGTTCAAATTGCACAAAAATCAAGATATTTATTTTTAAAGTTTTATTTTTGCGGCCATATTCAGTCAATTGCATTACCCATGAAATTCGATATTATAGCAGACCAGGCCATTGCTCTTGTTCGGGAAACCGGCGAATTAGTAAGGCGCGAACGAGAGAAACTCCTGGGCAGGGGCATTATTTCGAAAGGCAAAAACGATTTTGTTACCCAGGTCGATAAAGCTGCCGAAGAACACCTGGCAAAAGGTTTATCGCAGATACTGCCCGGTTGCGGGTTTATTGCCGAAGAAGGCACCGTGGGCCAATACCCTTCGGAGTATGTATGGATTATTGATCCCATCGACGGCACTACAAATTTTATACACGGCGCCCCTCCATACAGCATTAGCGTTGGCCTGATGGTTAAAAACGCCCTGGCCGGCGGTATTGTTTACGAAATTACGGCCGATGAGTGTTTTTACGCTTTTAAAGGCGGCAAGGCCTATTTGAACGGTGGCGAAATAAAAGTTTCTTCAACTCCCAATGTTAAAGACGCCCTGTTGGCTACAGGTTTTCCATACACCGAATTCAGCCGTATGGAGGCTTATATGCAAACTATGCAGTATTTTTTTCATAATTCGCACGGGGTGAGGCGCCTGGGGTCGGCTGCGGCCGATTTGGCATACGTTGCCTGCGGCCGTTACGACGGGTTTTACGAGTACGATTTAAAGCCTTACGATGTTGCTGCCGGTGCATTTATTATTGAAGCCGCTGGTGGCAGGGTAACCGACTTTAAAGGGGGCAACGACTTTCTGTTTGGCAAAGAAATTGTTGCCGGAAATTCGTTATTGTTCGATGAACTGCAATCGGTTATAGGAAGTTTTTTAAACAAATAAATAGCTGGGCATGTTAACACTGCGCGATAAAATAATGTTGTTCCCATTGTGGTTTATATCACTTTTTCCTTTGCCTGTTCTTTTTGTGATATCAGATTTTGTTTTTCTAATCGTGTATTATGTAACAGGGTACAGAAAGAAAGTGGTTATTGGCAATTTAAAAAAAGCTTTTCCTGAATTAACCGATGAAGGGATAAAAAAAATGGCCAAAACATTTTTCAGGCATTTGTGCGATTATTTCTTCGAAACCCTTTATATGCTAAACATGGGAAACGAAGAAGTTAAAAGGCGCTATAAACCACAAAACCCCGAAGTTATTGAAGAACTTTACGCCCGCGGAATTAATGCCATTGCCGTAACCAGTCATTATGCAAACTGGGAATGGGCAGCAAGCGGCTGGATACAAATGCCTTATAAAACCATTGGCATTTATAAGCCCCTTTCGAATAAATTGTTCGACCGTTTTATGATTCATCTCAGGAGCCGTTACGGAAGCCCGGTGGAACCTATGAAACACACATTGCGGGCCATTATTGAGTCGCAAAAACAAGGAGATACTTTTATTTTGTACCTTGTGGGCGATCAGCGCCCGATGAAAAGCGAAATACAATACTGGACAACGTTTATGAACCAGGAAACCCCCCTGATTACAGGGCCCGAAAAGCTTGCCAAAAAATTTAACCTGGCCGTGGTTTTTATTGATGTTATACAAAAACGCCGTGGATATTACGAGCTGAATTATAATTTAATTACCGATAAACCTAAAGAAACCGAAGAATTTGAAATAACCGAAAAGTACATACGCTTAGTTGAAAAGCAGATTATGCGAAACCCCGGTTTATACCTTTGGTCGCACAAACGCTGGAAACACAAAAAAGAGTTGGCAGATCGGTAAACCTTTTCACTGTAATGAACAAAGTAGCAATAGTTATACTCAATTACAATGGCAAAAGCTTTCTTGAACAGTTCTTGCCCAATGTTGTGCGCTATTCTGCCGGCGAAGGCATACAAGTAATCGTAGCCGACAATAACTCAACCGATGGCTCAACTGCCTGCCTGAAAGAATCCTTTCCGAATGTGGGGATGATAGAACTCGACAAAAATTATGGATATACGGGCGGTTATAACAAAGCCCTGGAACAGGTTAAAAGCGAGTATTTTGTACTGTTAAATTCCGATGTTGAAGTTACGCCAGGGTGGCTGGAACCCGTTATTGAATACCTCGATCAACATGGCGAAGCAGCAGCTGCCATGCCAAAAATAAAATCGTACAGCGAGAAAGAATATTTCGAATATGCCGGCGCTTCGGGGGGGTACATCGATAAGTACGGTTACCCGTTTTGCCGTGGGCGCGTGCTGTCTAAAATTGAAAAAGACGAAGGGCAGCATAACACCATAACCGATATTTTTTGGGCATCGGGTGCCTGTTTATTTGTTCGCTCCGAACTGTTTTTTGCTGCCGGCGGCTTCGACGATGATTTCTTTGCACACATGGAAGAAATTGATTTATGCTGGCGGCTGAAACGCATGGGGTACCGGGTAGTGGCCATACCGCAGTCGGAGATATACCATGTAGGGGGCGGTACCCTGCCCATAAACACCCCCCGTAAAATGTACCTTAATTACCGCAATAATTTGTACCTGCTGGTAAAAAACCTGCCAAAAGGCAAACTTTTCCCTGTGCTTTTTGTGCGAATGTGCCTCGATGGCGCTTCGGCAATGGTTTATCTTTCGAAATTTTCGTTTGGTTTCTTTTGGTCGGTAATAAAAGCGCACTTACATTTTTACTGCCACTTGCGTGTTTCCAACCGTAAGCGAAAAGAATTCCGTAAAAAAGTAAAAACCGAAGAAATAAGCGGCATTTATCCGCAAAGTATGGTTTATAGCTTTTTAGTGCGCAAAAAGTTGGTTTTCTCAGAATATAAATTAACCTGACAAGTTGTTAGCCTAACAGATACTTATTTTACCCCAATGGCCTGTGCTTTACGAAATAAGCAACCTTTTCCAGAGATGTAATCATATCGTATTCTTCGAGGTAAATGTTCGAAGGCACATGCAGGTTAACCGTTGTAAAATTCAAAATACCTTTTATGCCGGTTTGTATGAGTACTTTGGCCATTTCGGCCGCTGCATGTGTAGGTACGGTCAGAATGGCAATTGAAATATCGTTCAATGCAACAATTTCGCGCATACGCTCAATTGAGTAGCACTTTACGTTATTAACCTCCGATCCTACTTTCTTGGGATCGATATCGAAAGCAGCCACAAGCTTTAGTTTTGGCCTGTTCCCGGCAAAGTAGGTTGTAATAGCCTTGCCCAGGTTTCCATAGCCCACAACGGCAACATTTATCGAATCGGGCGAGTCAATAATATTCCCGATAACCTGTATTAAATCTTTAATATTATAGCCTTTACGCTGTACCGATGTATATCCGATAAACATAATGTCGCGCCTTACCTGTACAGCCGTAATGTTTAAAAGGGCAGCAAGCTCGTGCGAATAAATCCGGCTTTTGCCATATTCTGCAACATAGTTGTTCAGTGTCCGACGGTACTGGCTAAGTCTCTCAACAGTCTTTTCAGGGAGTATCTTCATGCTGATGGCTATGTTTTAACGCAAAAATAAGAAATAACAAGTATTAACTACCTCAATATTGTTATTTTTATAACAAAAAGATAAGTGGCAGGAATAAAACCTTTTGGAAAAAGCTTGCCCTATAACAATGCCATAATTGGCAAATACAGATAATATGGGGGTAAATTGAGCGAAAAATTTATATCTTACCAAGTAATATTTTCGTGAATATGCTTAACAAAAGAAACCTGAAAATTTGCATGGGGAGTTCCTGTTTTAGCAGGGGAAACAGCGAATTAATAGCTGAAATCAGGAAATTTATCAGAACCCACAATCTGGAAGATAAAGTAAGTTTTATGGGAGATCACTGTTTTTCTGAATGCAGCAAAGGCCCAAACCTTAAAATTGGCGAAAAGATTTTTCACCAGGTAAGCAGCGAAAATCTTTCAAATATTCTTAAAACCGAACTAAGCGATTTGATATAATTATGGAAAAAACGCCTTTGGTTTCAATAAATCCTGACAAATGTACAAGTTGTTATACCTGTGTACGCATTTGCCCTGTAAAGGCAATCAGTGTAAATATCAAAAATCCGCAACCCGAAATACAACCGGAAAGGTGCATTGGTTGTGGCGATTGCATAAAAATGTGCGTTCCTGGGGCAATTTATTACCGTAGCGGTATTGAACAGGCAAAACAGCTGCTGGCCACGAAAGCGAAAAAAGTGGCCATTGTTTCGCCCAGTATTTCTGCTGAGTTCGACGATATTACCGACTACCGGAAATTTGTTCAGATGATTAAATCGCTGAACATCGACCATGTGAACGAGGTTTCTTTTGCCGTTGATATACTTGCCTACAAATATTTATCGTTGTTTGGCGATTTTAAAGGCCGGTATTATATTACCTCCTGCGATCCGGTTGTGGTATCGTTTGTAGAAAAATACCACCCCAACCTTGTTAACAACCTCACCCCTTTTGTGCCACCTATGATTGCCATGTCGAAAATCGTGCACAAAAAATATGGCGACGACATAAAGGTAATTTACATTGGCCCCGATATTGCCAGCAAAGATGTGGCACTTAAGTTCTCTGGCAGCTCAAAAGTCGATGTGGTGCTTACATTCCCCGAACTCAGGCAGCTTTTTAAAGAAATGCACATCGAAGAAAACAATGTCGAGTTCTCGGAGTTCGACCCCCCGTTGGGCTACAAGGGAAGCTTGTACCCCATTCGCAACGGATTTATACAGGCTGCCGATATCGACGAGAACCTGTTAACCTCAATGGTAATTTCAGTTGAAGGCAAAAAAGAAATGCTCGAGTCAATTGACGAATTCGAAGACAACGTTAAAGTAATCCACAGACACTTGCACGTTACGTATGGGAATTCGCTTGCCGGCCCGGGAATAACCGACAAGGGCAACCAATTGTTCAAAGAACACCTGGTAATAAAATACGCCAACAAGCGCCTGATGAATTTTTACCGTGCCGAATGGTACCATAACCTTCAGGAATACATTACCATTGATTACAACCGCCAGTTTGAACCAAACAACCAGCGTTTACCCGATCCGCCGGTAGCAAAGGTTGCCGAGGCACTCAAAACCCTGAACTGGAAACCCGGAAGGCATAGCGACTGCGGGCAATGCGGCTATGCCTCGTGCCGCGATTTTGCAATAGATATGGCCAAAGGCATTGTAATACCTGAAATGTGCGCCACTTTTGCCATTAGCAACAGTAAATACTACAGCGATACTTTAAAAGAACTTAACGAAAAACTTACCGAAACACGAAAAGCACTGAAAGAAACCGAAGATAAAGTAGAAAGCGAACACAATGCAGCCACACAGGCTCTCGAACTAACCGATGCCATGCTGGAAAAACTACGTGCCGGAATTGTTATTGTCGATTACAAGCTAAAGATTATTAAATCGAATAGTACGTTTTGCACCATTCTGGGCGGCGATGCCGAGGAAATAAATGAAGTTATCCCCGGTTTGGCGGGCGCCGACCTGAACAAACTCTTTACCGAAGACATCTGCAACTTGTTCGATTATGTGCTAAAAAATTCCGAATCGATAGACGGGCGCGATGTAAGGCATGGCGAATCGTTGCTAAACATTTCTATTTTCCCTATTCGCGAAAACCAGGTGGCAGGTGGCATAATACGCGATATGCGCGCACCGGAGGTACAACGTGCCGAAGTAACACGCCGTGTTTCGGAGGTTATCGACAAAAACCTCGAAATGGTTCAGAAAATAGGGTTTCTTTTAGGCGAAAGCGCAGCCGATATTGAAAAAATGCTCAACTCGGTAATTCAGATTTATAACGAAAAAAAATAACACCCATATCAATTAGCAGCACAGCATGGCCGAACGATATTTTATAGAAGTTGATTGCCAACAGAAAAACCACGAAGGGGAGCGTATATGCGGCGATGTGTTCCTTTCGGGCAAAGCAAAGGAAGAAGGCCGCATTGTGGCTGTACTTTCCGATGGCATGGGGCACGGAGTTAAAGCAAGCGTTTTGGCAACACTTACGGCAACTATGGCGTTGAAATTTACCGAAGAACACAAAGAGCCCGAGAAAACTGCCGAAATTATTATGAACACCCTGCCCGAATGCAGCGAGCGTAAAATGAGCTATGCCACTTTTACCATTATCGACATGAATTACGACGGGAATATTACTATTCTCGAATACGACAACCCCGAAAGCATTGTAATACGAAACAGGGGCATACTTGACCTAAAACGGAAAATTATTGTGCTCGAAAGCGAGAAAAACTTCGGCAAAAAACTACGTGTATGCAGTTTTCAGGGAGAAAAAGGCGATCGAATAATTTTCACCTCCGATGGCGTGTCGCAGTCGGGACTTGGAACCCCTCGGTATCCGTTTGGCTGGGAAATTGACAATGTAGGGCTTTTTGCCATCGATATGGTAAAACGCTACCCACAAATTTCGGCCCGGCAGCTTGCAGCACGCATTGTAAACATGGCATACCGCAACGACGGGTTCGAGGCAAAAGACGATACAAGCTGTGGGGTAATTTACCTGCGCGAACCCAGAGAACTGCTAATTACCACAGGCCCCCCTTTTGAGAAAGAGAAAGATCCGGAAATGGCCGAATTTGTTAAAAACTTTAAAGGAAAAAAAATAGTTATGGGGGCCACTACCGGCGACATTCTTGCCCGCGAACTGAACCTGCGGGTTGATGACGGACAGGAATTTATCGACCCCGATTTGCCACCATTATCTTTCCTCGAAGGCTTCGACCTGTTTACCGAAGGAATACTAACCCTCAGGAAAGCAGAAGATATTCTTTTAACCTTCAACAACAACACCAAACTGGGCAGGGGGCCTGCCGATGAAGTCGTAAAACTAATACTCGACAGCGACGAAATACGTTTTTTGGTGGGCACACGCATCAACATTGCACATCAGGATCCAAGCATACAGGTCGATCTAGAAATCCGGCGAACAGTTGTTAAGCGTATTTCTTACATCCTGGAGGAACGTTTTTTAAAGAAAGTTATCATCAATTACATATAGCACAAAAGACAAAGAGGCTGTTTCATGGCGAAACAACCTCTCATCTACCTAAATCCAACCAAACCCTACATCAAAATCTTATCTGAAACCCTGATAATTTTCTTTGTTCTTACATTACAAATATACAACCACTACTAAGGCGTTTCTGATAGTATTTTTACTAAAAACAACCACATTTAACCCTCATTTTTAGTTGGGTATTAACCGGCATGGCCAAAACCATTCTGTAAAAAGCTTTTTTTCGGCTTAAATATTTGGCACATCTCTAAAATTTGGCCAGGCAAATGCCAATTAATTGCATCATTTTAACTATATTAGGATGAGGGCAATAAATTTTTAATTATCGTGCTACAGAAAGTCAAAAAACCATTTGCCCACATGATTAAAAACAGTAAACCAAACTATAACAACAGTCGGCCGATACTCGTTAAACTCACTATTGCAGCACGCTAATATATTTATGAAACAAATGCTAAAGTTATATTGCACTTTACTGTTTTTTCTGCTTGCAGTTGCTCCAGAAACTTTGGCACAGCGCGATATCATCAGGTTTAAGCAGGTTTCGGTAAACGAAGGGCTATCATCGGGGTTCGTAAACTGTTTTCTTCAGGACAACAAAGGCTTTATGTGGATAGGCACCCGCGACGGGCTTAACCGGTTCGACGGCAACGAATTTAAAATCTTCCGCTTCGACCCCGACGATGAAGGCAGCATAAGCGACAACTCCATTGAATCGTTGTTTCAGGATAAATCGGGGCGTATTTGGGTAGGTACCCACAATGGCATTAATATATTCGACAACCAAAGCAACTCCTTCACCAGGCTGATGCACAACCCGGAAAACATAAATTCGCTATGCCACCAGGAAGTGCGCGATGTTGTTCAAATTAACGACACAACTTATTGGATTGCCTCCTATGGCGGGGGCATCGACAAACTGGTTGTTCATTCCGGCCTCCGGCCAACATATAGCTTTACCCATTACAACGAAAGTTCCAACAATAATTTCTTTATACCTACAAATTATGTCAACGACTTGTTCATCGACAGCGACGGAACCTTATGGGCCGGACTGCAACGCGACGGTCTGTTTATGTATTCGCCCGAGGAAAACCGGTTTTTTACTCCCGATTACATCAATCTTTTTAAAACCAGGGAAATACGGGCAACAGTAAATATGATTACTGAAGATTCCGACAAACATTTATGGATTGGAACATGGGAAATGGGCTTTTTTAAAATCGACAAAAAAAACAAACAACTTACCAATTATAATTTCGACATCAACAACGAAAACCTCCATTATAACTATGTTGCCCGGTGCCTTGTGCACGATAATTTTAACCATATATGGCTCGGTTCGTTCGGCGACGGATTGGTTAAGTTCAACAAAGAAAACGGGCAAATAACAAAATACCATAACGACCCGCTCAATTCTACCAGCCTTGGAAGCAACATTGTGTGGAACCTGTATATCGATAATTCTAATACCCTTTGGGCAGGTACCTGGGGGGCAGGTGTTAACCTTTACGAACTGGGCAAAACAAATTTTGTACAATATACCCACCAGCAAAACAACACAAACAGTTTATCAGGTAACCAGGTAAACCACATTGCAAATGGCACCAATGGCGAAATATGGATATCGACTTTCGATGCCGGCATAAGTGTGTTCAATTATAAAACCGAAACATTCGCCCATATCAAAAACAAGCCGGGCAACTATAACAGCCTTGAATCGAACACTGTTTGGTGCACCTACGTCGATAACGATGAAAACGGTGAAGTAGTTTGGATTGGCACCCAGACAAACTTCTCGAAGTACAATGTAAAAACCAACAGTTTTAACCATTTTAAGTATGAGGAAATAAACCCTGATAACCCCAAAGCACCAGGCTTTACAAATATCAGGTATATTTTCGAAGACAGTTACGACACTATCTGGCTGGCAACTTATGGCGGGGGTGTCGATAAATTCGACAAGAAAAACGAAATTTTTACCCACTACAGGAACAATCCCGACGACAGCAACAGTATATCGGGGAATGCCATTTTCACCATATTCGAAGACAGCCGCAAAAATTTATGGTTTGGCACAGCCAATTCGGGACTTGACAGGTTCGACAGGGCAAAACAACAATTTGTGAATTACCAGTTCGACAGCCATGACAAAAACAGCCTCAGCAGCAATAACGTGTTATGCATTTTTGAAGACAGCAAAAGAAGGCTCTGGATAGGCACATCGAACGGTTTGAACCTTTTCCGACCCGAAACAGGCACTTTCAGGCACATTACCATGAAAGACGGTTTGCCCAACAATAATATTAACAGCATTCAGGAAGACAGTCTGAACTATCTGTGGATAAGCACCAACTACGGTATAACACGATATATGCCAGAAAACGGCGAAATTATAAATTACAGTAAATTCGACGGGCTCGATAACACTTTCTTATTAAATGTTAGCACTAAAACCCCCGATGGTTATATGTTCTTTGGGGGCTCGAACGGTTTGAACATGTTCCATCCGGGCAGTATAACCGAAAGCAGTTTCACTGCCCCGGTGGTTATTACCGATTTTAAACTGTTCAATAAAACAGTGCAAATAAACAAAGAATACAATGGGAGGGTGTTGCTCACCAAGCCAATTGAAGAAACTGACAAAATAATAATCTCGCATAAGCACAAAGAAATCGGCTTCGATTTTGCATCGTTGCACTTTCCATCGCCCGAAAAAAACTTATATAAATATAAACTGGAAGGTTTTAACGACGAATGGGTAAATACCAATTCTTCGAGGCGGTTTGCCATTTTTTCAAACCTTCCGCCAGGAAAATATACGTTTAGGGTTATGGGCACCAATAACGATGGGATTTGGAACCCTCGCGAAGCTGCTGTTGAATTACTGGTATTGCCACCCTTTTGGAAAACCTGGGCATTCAGGTTATTAATAATTGTAATTGTTACAATAATATTAGCCGGAATTTTTATTTACCGAAACCGTGCCATTATAGCAAAAAACAAATACCTTTCGAAAGTTGTGGAAGAACGCACCTACGAACTACAAATCCAAGCCGAAGAACTTAATGAAATAAACACCCTGCTCGAAGAGCGCCAGCAGCAAATTGAAGAAAACACCGAAGAGCTGATGGTACAAAAAGAAGAACTTGAGAAATCGAACTCGTTGTTACAGGAAGTGAACGCCACTAAAGATAAATTTTTCTCCATTATTGCCCACGACGTTAAAAACCCCTTTAGTAACATTCTTGGATTTGCTGAATTGCTCAAGATAAAATACGATACATTAAACGACGAAAAGAAAAAGCAAATGATTGGCATTTTGTACCAATCAGCCGAAAATGTTTATGGCCTGCTCGAAAACCTGTTGCAATGGTCGCGTTCGCAAAGGGGCGTTATTGAGTACAGGCCGGTAAAGGCCCCTTTTAAAAATATTCTTGGCAATGTAATATCGGTTATTGGCGAAAATGCCATACAAAAAAGCATAAGGATTACCACTCGCATTGAATCGGCAGATATGGAAATTTATGCCGACCCACAGATGCTTGACGTTATTGTGCGCAACCTGGTGAACAACGCTATTAAATTCACGGGCGAAAACGGCGAAATAATAATTACGGCTCTCACTGCCGGCAGCAATGTAAAAATTTCGGTTGCCGACAACGGAGTAGGCATGTCTGAAGAAAATGTCAAAAAACTATTCCGTATCGATACCAGCTTTTCAACCTCGGGCACAAACCAGGAAAAAGGCTCCGGATTAGGCCTGATTCTGGTAAACGAATTCGTAACCAGGCACTCGGGAAAAATTGAAGTTGCCAGCACACCCGGCAAAGGAAGTACTTTTACTGTATTTTTGCCGGTCAATGAGGGAAATTCATAATCTGAAATTCTTTTTTTTGCCTTGCCACAGTATAAGTTAGAAACCCGGCATAAACATCACTCCAACTATGTTTAGAACCTTTTAGGCCCCGCTACCAGCGCTTTGTACCCCAAAACAAATTTAAGCATTACCTCGTGGGAATTACGGTGGTAACTGCCTGTTTTGCTAATGTCGAAGTCGTAAGAATAAGCAAACTTAAACTGTTCGGTAAGGGCAAACTGTATTAGAGCAGCCAGCGCATCGTTTGTCCGAAAAGTAAGCCCCATCCACATTCTTTCTTTTAAAATTAAGAGTGGGCTAATATCGACCTGAACAGCATTACCGGCATGATATTTTAACAGGGCCGAAGGCTGAAACTTTAGTTTTGGGCTTATATCGAATATATATCCACCCAAAATATGATAGTTATATTCCGAAATATCGTTCTTGAGATCAATTGACTTATCGCTGGAATTATATGCATAACTGAGAAAGAAAGGAACAGACACGCCCAAAAACATTTGTTTTGATTTATAATACACCCCGGCACTGAAATTAGGGTTAGAAACCTGCTCCGACTTGCCCAACAGTTCAATATCGTCGATTTGAATGGTTTTGAGCTCGTCCCAGCCTATATCGAGCAATGTAACCCCCACACCAACCCCGAAAGATAGTTTGCCCGGTCCCGCTTCAATTTTATAAGCATAATTCCCCATAATGCTGGTCTGGCTGTTTACCCCAATAATATCATTTAACACAAGCAACCCCAGGGCAACCCGTTCTTTGCCCAATGGCGAGTGTATGGCACCGGTTAAGGTTTTAGGCGCACCGCTAAAACCTACCCATTGGTTACGGTACATCAGCGTTGCGGAAAGCGCATCTTCGCTACCGGCATAGGCAGGGTTTATTGCCAGTCCGTTAAAAACATACTGATCGGATAAAACATGCAATTGCGCCAACGAAGCTAGGGGCAATATTAAAAAGGTTATATATGCCAGAATTTTTCTCATTTACCGTTTTATTACAACAAATCCTTTTTTAACCCCGGCACCCGCAATGTTAATAACATAAAAATAGGTATCGTTGGTAAGTTCCTGGTTGTTTTTCCCGGTGCCATCCCAGTTGTTTTGATAGTTTGCGCTATAAAAAACCTCAATGCCCCAGCGGTTAAATACAGTAACTTCAACATTTTCGATATCTTCAATTCCTGTTATTTCAAATATATCGTTAACATTGTCGCCATTGGGTGTAATTACTTCGGGGATAAATATATCGTAAACCATAATAGATAGCTCATCGCTCGACTGGCACATTTCAAATAACGAATTATAAACTGTCCATTCAAAAACATTTTCGCCCAGCGATAAGGAGCGTACAAAGGTTTCTGCTGCTCCCTGGTTTAAAATATCGCCTGAGCCCGACAAGAGTTTCCATTCGCCATAATCTCCTTCAAGGGGTTGCATAGCCGCTATATCGGTCTCAAACTTATTGTTAAGTTCAATATTTTCGCCCGCATTGGCTACCGGCTTTGGAATAAACAACAGTTTTACTGAGGATGTGTCGGAACAAATCTGGTTTACTGCCGTCCACCGAAGGGCATAAGTGCCATACTCAGGGCAATGTACAACCGGTGAAGGTGAATTTGTACCGGGCGAAAATTTGAGTTCGCCGGGTCCCGAAACTACAGTCCAGTAGCCAGTATCGGGTGTAGCATTAAGTTTAGTAACCTGTCCGCATATATTTGAATCGTAGCCTGCGTGGGCATTGGGTATTTCAAGAAAACTAACCCTCAGGGTTGTATCTGAAACACAGGCGCCGTTAACCACTTCCCACACAAACGAATAATTGCCCGCTTCCGATACCTGCACTATCGACAAACTATCGTTTATGCGCCTTATTACAGATGTACCTGTGCCCGGCAATTGTTTCCATAAGCCATTGCCAATATTCGATATGGCATTTAAGGTGTCGAACTTGCCGCAGACCAGATCATTAGACCTTGCGCTTATTAAAGGCGGGACAAAAAAAGCAATTGTAAAAATGGTGTCGTCGGAACAAGCAGCATTATATACCTGCCAGTTAACCAAATATTTACCGGTATCGCTAACCAGTATGTTATATTTATTTTCGTCACCGCTTACTTGCTCAAAAACAGCTTCGCCACTATTGCTTTGGTATAGCCACCTTCCGTAATTTCCCGTTAAAGGCGAAACCTCAATGGTTTGTTCCCTTGCGCAGGCATCGTTGGCGTTGATTATTTCAGCTTTAGGCTGAACAAAGTAAGTTATGCTTGTATAAGAGGTATCGGGGCAAATCCGGTTTATTTCAGTCCACTGGTAATTGTAAACCCCTGCTGCCCCCACTATGGCCGGTGTTGAGAAATTGGTTGAAATAACCGTTGTACCGGTTTCCGAAACCAGCGCCCATTGCCCGGTTGAGTTTTCAACACTCCGAGAGGCATTAAGGGTATATTCAAACCCGCAGGCACTGTCTGGCAGGCCGGCGTTTGCTATGGGTATTTCAATAAAATCTATCGAAACTGTATCGGAAGCAGAACAAACAATATTGGTCTCGGTCCATTTGAAATAATGTATGCCCGGCGAACCCACTTTTGCTAAAGCAGTTTCGTTGGCAGTTATTGGAATATCGTTTGGACTGGCTATTTCATACCAGGTTCCGTTTGAACCAGGAAATTCTTTTTTTGCCTGTAAAGTATATTCCAGTCCGCATATACTATCGGGCTGACCAGCATTGGCTATGGGAACTTTAATAAATAAAATTTCTATAGTATCGGACGAGGAACAGATACGGTTTGTTTCTTCAAGAACAACCCTGTACAATCCGTAAACTTCAGCTACAGCTTCGGCTTTAGGATCGGTATTCTCAGAAATAGTAATGCCAGCCGGGCTTAACCATGAAAGAAAGCTACCTTCAATGCTGCCGTTAGCATTCAAACTGTAGTTCAACCCGCATATACTGTCTGAAACTCCTGCACTGGGTGCAGGTATTTCAATAAAATCGACAACAACCGTATCGGTGTCGGAGCAAAATACATTTGTTTCAACTAAAAAAATATTGAATGCATCATACGTTTCGGAATTAACATCGGTGTTCACCGAAGAAGGGTTGGTAAACCCAAGCCCTGAAGCTGTTGGGGCAAGCCATTGTATGCTGCTTCCAGCAATGCTTCGCGATGCCGACAAATTAAGCTCCAGCCCGCAGGTTTCAATATCAATTCCAGCATTTGCCAAAGGAGTTTCGATAAACTGTATGGTTATTGTATCGGAAGAATAACAAGAGCGATAAGTTTCTGTAAGCTCAAGCGGATAAGCATGGTAACTTGCAGCAGTAATGCCTGAATTGGGCAGTGTGCTGTCGGAAAACACAATTTCGCCGGGTGTGCCTAAGTTTTTCCAGCTTAAACTGCTGCCGGCAATATCGCGCACGGCGTTAAGCATATATTGCTTACCGCATATTCTGTCGGGCAAACCGGCATTTGCCCTGGGCACCTGAATAAATTCCACCACAACCGTATCGGACGATGAACAAACACCATTGGTTTCGGCCCATACGAACCTGTAAACCGAAGGCTCCAATGAACTTACGGCAGAGTTTTCAGATGTTGAATCGGAAAAAGTTACAGCCGTACCATCGCCGTCAACAGCCCATAGCGTTGTGCTTCCGGCAACACTTGTTATAGCATTCATTTGTGCGCCCAAACCACAGGTATCCATATCACTGCCGGCATTGGCAGCAGGTTGCTCAAAGAATGTAAGGGCAACCTCGGTGCTGTCGGAACAAATGCCATTGGTTTCGGTATATTGAAAAGAGTAGCTACCATAAAAACCAGGCTTTAGGGAAACCCGTGCAACCGAATCGTTTAGCGGCTCAATAGTTTCAATGCCCCCGGGGCCATTAGTTTGCGACCAGTTCCTTATTACAGAGTTTGAAGCCGTAGATGTATAAGCTGTCAGCAAAGTTGTCAATCCGCAGGCATCGTCGGGGTCAATAGCAGTGACAACCGGCTGTTCGTAAAAGTTGATAACAATAGTATCGGAGTCGGAACAAAAACCGTTAATCTCTTTCCACTGCAAAATATAGTTTTCGCCATAATCCGATGCAACCAGGTTATTTTCAGGCAAGTTTGAATTATTTCCACCATAAGTTATTGAACCAGGTGCCGAAAGCAATTGCCAATTACCCAACCCGATACTTGGAATTGCAGAAACAAACGATCCCAACCCACAAACACTGGAGCCTGCACCAGCATCTGCTTTAGGTTGATCGGCTACCCTGACTTGTATAATTGTATCATCCTGGCAAAAACCATTTCTTTCAATCCAGCGAATTTGGTAAGTGCCTGGGTTAGCGTTAACCTCTGTTTGCGGGTTAGTGTTATTTATAAAATTAAAAACACCGCTGGGTGGCGAAACTTTGACCCACTCGCCAGTAGAACCGGCAACACTTTGTATTGCGTTCATATTAAAGGTTCTACCGCATGCATCGAAATTTGGCCCTGCATTGGCCACAGGTATTTCTAAAACATCTACCTCAATAATTGTGTCTTTGGTGCATATTCCATCGGTAATATTCCAAGCAATCTGGTATGTACCATATTCACTTGCTATAGCACTATCAGGGTTGATTCTGTAGGCATCGGGATAAAAAACTATTTCTCCCGGCCCCGACACAGCTGACCAATATCCGGTCAACCCGCCTGTAGGTGAATATGCATACAGCGCAATATTGTTACCACAAGCATCGGAATAAGCACCCGGGTTGGGCATTTGGACAAAACTACTTACCCTAAGGGTTACGATACTTGAATATTCCGAGCACCCCCCGCTACCAGTTGATAATACAGTATATTCCCGCTCGGTTTCGGGCAGTACGTACATAAATGTATTTTGCTCTGGGCTTAAAACATCCCAATCTGTGGAGCCGGCAATCCTATAAAGCCAGGTATGGGTGCCATTAGAGCCTGTTAAAGTAAGCAATGTGGGTTCATTTTCACATCTGGAAGAATCTTCGGCAATTAAAACCCCTCCGGAACAAGTTTGTGCAGAGGCATCAGCAAAACTTCCCGTTGTCAGTTCAACCAGGTAAAGAATGAGTATAATTAAAAATTTGACAGTTTTTTTCACGCTTCCAAAAATACATTAAAAATGGCTTGAATAGTTTTTTATCTTATTAACAAGATGTTATACAAATGCATTTTTTAGCAGTGTCCATTTTTGAAACTGGTAAAATGCTTAACTTCACACTGAAATAGCAACCCGTGACGGGATATGAAGTGCTAAATATTTATAAAAAAAATATTTGTGAGATTGAAATAAATACATAATTTTGTAACCTATTTAACATATAGGATTTGTATTTCTTCGAAACTATAAATGATCAAATAAACAACTTAAACAAATAAAACCATGTCGCAAAATTATCGCTTTGAAACCTTGCAATTGCATGCCGGCCACAACGTTGATGAAACGCTTTCCAGGGCAGTGCCAATTTATCAAACTTCATCGTATTTGTTTAACGATTCGAAACATGCCGCAAATTTGTTCGGATTAAAGGAATTCGGGAACATTTATACCCGTATTATGAACCCCACTACCGATGTGTTCGAGAAGCGGGTTGCTGCATTGGAAGGTGGTGTTGCTGCACTGGCAGTATCTTCAGGCCAATCGGCACAATTTCTGGCGCTTACCAATATTCTGGAAGCAGGCGACAATTTTGTTTCAACCTCCTATTTATATGGCGGCACTTACAACCAGTTTAAAGTTCAGTTTAAACGGCTGGGCATTCAGGTGAAATTTGTTGAAGGCGACTCGGCTGCAGAATTTGACAGGCTCGTAGATGAGAAAACCAAGGCATTGTATATCGAAACAATTGGCAACCCGCAGTTTAACATACCCGATTTCGAAGCTATTGCAGCCGTGGCAAAGAAACACCATATACCTCTTATTGTTGATAATACATTTGGTGCGGCGGGATATTTGTTTCGCCCGTTGGAGCATGGTGCTAACATTGTGGTGGAGTCGGCCACAAAATGGATTGGCGGGCATGGCACCAGCATCGGCGGGGTAATTGTCGATGGGGGAAATTTTAACTGGGGCAACGGAAAATTCCCTCAGTTTACAGAACCTTCAGAAGGTTACCACGGGTTAAAATTCTGGGAGAATTTTGGAGAAGGGGGCCCTTTCGGAAATATTGCATATATAATCAGGGCCAGGGTTGAGGGCTTGCGCGATTACGGAAATGCCCTTAGCCCGTTTAATGCGTTTTTGTTGATACAGGGACTGGAAACCCTTTCGCTGCGTTTGGACAGAATTACTTCAAATGCATTAACATTAGCAGAATGGCTCGAAAAACAACACTGGGTGGACTATGTAAACTATCCGGGGTTAAAAAGCAGTAAATATTACCAGTTGGCACTGAAGTACCTGAAACGTGGCAACGGGGGAGTTCTTACGTTTAAAGTGAAAGGTGGGACCGAGCTTGCTGAAAAAATAATAAATAACGTGAAATTAATAAGCCACCTTGCCAATATCGGCGACAGTAAAACTCTTATAATTCACCCCAGCACAACCACACACGAACAAATGACCATTGAAGAGCAAAAACTAGCCGGTGTAGAGCCCGGATTATTGCGCCTGTCGGTTGGAATTGAACATATCGACGATATAAAAGAAGATTTGTTACAGGCGGTTAAATAGTAACCTGAGGTTTTAATACAGGGCAGAATACAAAGAAAAAGAATGAAAATTATTAAGAATGAAGAAAACGTTGAATTAATAAAAAAACCAAATTCACTGTTCACTGTTTTCTTTTCATTATACTTTTAACTTTTGTGGTATTCCATTAAAAATTTTCTGTTTTTGGGAATAAAAACAGTATATTCATTCTTAATAATTTTTAAAGTTAAACAAACCCCTGTTTTTTGATGAAAGTTTACAATACCTTATGGAAAGCAGTGCTGTTGTGTTTTTTACTTTGCCCCTTATATGCCTTTGCCCAAACCATAAGCAAACAAACAATTGACCTGCAGCAAATACCACACAAAAAAGTGCGCAGGTATATAGCCGATAAAGAAATAAACAAGCTGGAAAACTACTCCGCAATTAAATCGAGCTGGAACGATACAATAGATCCAACTGGTTTTTGTACCCACGAAAAAATTTTTTACCTCAACGATGAAATAAACCATGTTTGGGAGTGCTACAAAGTTGCCAGTCCGGCAAAAAGCTGGAACGGCCGGTTTGTGAAATTTGCCCTGCTTATTCTAAAACCAACAAATTCTGTTGTATATACCGATTGTGTAAACTTTTCAGAAATCGATACCGGGCAGGTTTATTTTCTCGACCTGAAACTCATGAAAGGTTTGTTTAACGTACCAGTTGCTTTTGAAATAATTCGGGTCGATGCTGATGAAAAAATAATTGAATTCAGTTATATCGATGGCAACAAATCGCAAGGAAAACAAGTGTTGCATTTTATCGACAATGGCAACGGAACAACCCAAATAAGCCATTTAAGCTATTTTAAAAGCAATTCGGGTTTGCGCGACACATTTTTTTACCCCTATTACCACACTAAAATAATACGGCAATTTCACAGAAACATGCGCGAAATGGTATTGTCAGCAGCTCAAAATAAAAATGGAGCCTCATTTTTAACCCTTAATTTTTAGCCGGCAGCAAGGCTCCCGTTTAATTCTTCGAAACGTAATGTGTGTGCAGCAATTTATGCGACAAATGGCTCAGAGGTTCTTTCAGGAACTCTTCGTAAATCTGCAATATTTCGGGGTTCTCGTGCGATTTCCGGAGTTTTTTACCCTCATCTTCTTTATAAATTGCCTCGATACGTTTTTTCCTCACTTCATCGGTAGTAAAGCGGGGCTGTCCGCCACCTCCAATGCACCCGCCGGGGCAGGTCATAACTTCAATAAAATGAAATACCTCGCCCGATTGCATCATTTCTATTATTCTGCGTGCATTACCTAATCCATGTGCCACGCCAACCTTTAGTTCAACCCCTTCGAGGAAACTCCATTCAGGTTTTGTACCTTCGATTTTCAATGAAGCCCTTTTTACACCTTCGAGCCCCATAATAGGTTGAATATGTAAACCTTCAAGAGGCAATTCACGGCCTGTAACAATTTCGTATGCTGTGCGGATGGCGGCTTCCATTACACCGCCGGTATTGGCAAAAATATCGGCAGCGCCCGAACTCTGGCCCAATGGCGAGTCCATTTTACCTTCGGGCAGGTTTTTAAAATCGATACCGGCTTGTTTTATCATCTTTCCCAATTCGCGGGTAGTTAAAACATAATCGACATCGCAAACCCCGCTGCTGTTCATTTCGGGGCGCTGTGCCTCGAATTTCTTTGCGGTACAGGGCATTACAGAAACAACTATAATATCTTCGGGCTTTTTGCCAACTTTATTTGCATAGTATGTTTTTGCTACCGCACCAAACATTTGCTGGGGCGATTTACACGAAGATATATTGTCGAGTATTTCGGGATAGAAATATTCGGCATAATTTATCCAGCCAGGCGAACAACTGGTAAATTGGGGAAGGGCAACTTTTTCTTTATCGACAAGGGCTTTTTTCAGGCGCACCAGCAACTCTGTGCCCTCTTCCATAATGGTAAGGTCGGCAGTGAAATTGGTGTCGAAAACCCTGTCGAACCCAAGCTGGCGAAGGGCAGTAACCATTTTACCGGTAACCAGGGTGCCAGGCTCATAATCGAAACATTCGCCAAGAGCAGCACGTATTGCCGGCGCTGTCTGCACAACTACAAACTTATCGGGGTTATCAAGTGCAGCCCATACTCCTTCGATATGGCTTTTTTCAATAATTGCCCCAACCGGGCAAATTGCAGAACACTGTCCGCATTGTACACAAGGCACTTCTGCCAGGTGTTGATCAAATGCAGGCCCAATATTCGATTCGAAACCTCTTCCCTGAGGAAATAAGGAACCAACTTCCTGCACTTCGTTACAGACAGTGACACACCGCCGGCATTTAATGCATTTTCCGCTGTCGCGCACCAGTGCCGGCGTCGAATCGTCAATAACCGAAACCAGGCAATCGCCCTCGTAGGTTACCTGCGAAATGCCCATTTCTCGGGCAAGTGCCTGGAGTTCGCAATCGTTGTTGCGTTCACAGGTTTTGCAATCGCCGCAATGCTCAGAGAGCAGTAGTTCCAAAACAAATTTGCGTGCATCGCGCACATTTTTGGTATTGGTTTTCACTACCATACCATTTGTAGCTGGTGTAGTACAACCAGCAACCAGGCTGCGGGCGCCTTCGACCTCGACCATACAAACACGGCATGCACCTTTAGGAATTTGCGATTCGACATGGCAAAGCGTTGGTATTTTTACCCCGGCTTTTTTTGCAGCATCGAGTATGGTACTACCGCTTTCAACATCAACTTTTATATTATTTATTGTTACTGAAATTGTGCTCATTATAATTGTATTTTAAACATTATCGCCCTGTTAACATTTTCCGTAATCGCAGCGCAGGCAACGCTTTGCCTGGCGTACAGCTTCGCCTTCTGCCCAAACCTGTTCAACCTCGTCGAAGTTTACTTTGCGCCGTTCGACCGAAAGAAGTGTCATGTTCTTACGTGGGAATGGTGCCGGTTCGTCATCCGGGTCGAAGAACGTATCAACCTTTTTATGTTCGCGCCAGAAGGCATGCTTTTCGCCGGTAAGAAATTCATCTATGCCAACAGCAGCAGCCTCTCCGCCAGCCACAGCTTGTATAACCGACGAAGGGCCGGTAGCTGCATCGCCCCCGGTAAATATCCAGGGCACCGATGTCTGCCCTGAAACCGGATTGCATTTAATTTTATTATTATCTTTTGTTTCTAGGGCAATACCGTTAAAAATTACCGAACAATCTAATGTTTGCCCAGTGGCTAAAATTATTTGATCGGCATTGAAAACAAACGTTTCATCACCTGTTACAGGAGCCCTTCGGCCACTCTTGTCGAAATCGCCCAATTTCATGGCAGTACATTTTACGGCCGATACTATTCCATTTTTACTGATAATTTCGACAGGGTTTGTAAGGGTGTGGAGCAATATGCCTTCTTCAATGGCGGCGTCGATTTCTTCGGCCCAGGCAGGCATTTCTTCCTGCGTACGGCGATACACTACCCGAACTTCTTCGGCGCCAAGCCGAATTGCTGTCCGTGCAGCATCGATGGCCGCGTTGCCCCCGCCTACAACAATTATTTTCTTTTTAACCGGAACAGAACCACGCAGGTTATAGGTTTGAAGAAACTGAAGCGCATCAACAACTCCGTCCGTATCGATTCCGGGAATATTGGGTTTCAGACCCTTGGGGGCACCAACGCCCAGAAAAACTGCATCGTACCCCTCATCCTTTAAAGATGACAGGGTAAAGTCGGTTCCCAGCTTCTTACCTGTTTCAATATCGACCCCCATGTTCTCGATCATACGTATCTCGCGAGCCAAAATTTCCCTGGGAAGCCGGTATGCAGGTATTGTTTGCACCAACATGCCCCCCGGACGGAATTCCGCCTCAAATACTTTTGGCTTATAACCCAAACGTGCCAGAAAATACGCACACGACAAGCCGGCAGGGCCTGCGCCGACAATGGCAATTTTCTTCGAGGCATTTGCTGCATTTTCTTTTATCTCGGGCAGTTGAACAGTTATTTCCTGATCGACCATAAAACGTTTAGTACCGCGAATAGAAACCGGCTCATCAATTGTAGAACGGCGGCATTTATCTTCGCAGGTGTGGAAACAAACCCGGGCACATACTGCTGCAAAAGGGTTGCGCTCGCGGTGCAATTTCAATGCCTCGGCATAGCGCTTTTCGCCCACCAGCGACACAAAGCCGGGAACATCGACCCCGGCAGGGCATGCACTTTGACAAGGAGCACGAACCAAATCGGAACAAACTCCAGCTTCGCACTTGTATTCTTTGATATGTGCTTCGTACTCATGCCTGAAATACCTTATGGTTGAAAGCACCGGATTTGGCGCTGACTGGCCAAGCCCACATAGGGCCGTTTTTTTGATATATTGACCTAAGTCTATCAGCTTTTCGATATCGCCTTCCTTGCCTTTCCCGGTTGTAATGCGTTCGAGAATTTCGTACATGCGTTTTGTCCCGACACGGCAAGGGGTACATTTGCCACATGATTCTTCCTGTACAAATTCGAGGAAAAATTTTGCCACATCCACCATACACGAATCTTCATCCATAACAATAAGACCCCCAGAACCCATAATGGCGCCCAGTTCGTTGAGCGATTCATAGTCGAGCGGCACATTGAGGTGTTGCCTGGGAATGCACCCACCTGAAGGTCCGCCAATTTGTGCTGCCTTAAAAGGCTTTCCGCTGCTTGTGCCTCCACCAATATCGTATATTAAGTCGCCTAAGGTTGTACCAACAGGCACTTCAAATAAACCAGAATTTGCAATTGCCCCTGCCAAGGCAAATATTTTAGTGCCTCTGCTTTTTTCGGTGCCCATAGAAGCGTACCAGTTTCCTCCATTAAGCATAATGGCCGAAACATTGGCAAAAGTTTCAACATTATTTAGCACCGTAGGCTTGCCCCATAAGCCCGACTGCGCAGGAAAAGGCGGCCGGGGCCTGGGTTCGCCGCGTTTTCCCTCTATTGAGGCTATCAATGCTGTTTCTTCGCCACAAACAAAAGCCCCTGAGCCCATGCGTATTTCTAAATCGAAAGAAAAACCTGAGCTTAAAATATTTTTTCCGAGCAAGCCGGCTTCACGGGCATTATTTATTGCATGTTGCAAACGTTCGACAGCAAGCGGGTATTCGGCCCTGACATAAACATAGCCCAGCGAAGCGCCAATGGCATAAGCGCCAATGGCCATTCCTTCGATTATGCTGTGGGGATCGCCTTCGAGAATGCTGCGGTCCATGTATGCACCCGGGTCGCCCTCGTCGGCATTGCACAAAATATATTTTTGTTCCGATGGATTGTTTTTTGCCAGTTTCCATTTCATAAACGTAGGAAAACCAGCTCCTCCCCTGCCCCTGAGCCCCGATTTTTCCATTTCGGTTATTACATCGTCGGCAGTCATTTTGGTAATAACCATGGCCAAAGCCTGATACCCCCCTACAGCAATATAATCTTCGATGCTGTATGGATCGATATTCCCGCAATTGCGCAACACAACCTTGGTTTGCCTTTTAAAAAATTTAATGTCTTTTTCCAGTGGAAGGGGCTTTTTGTCGCTGTCGTCTTTATAAACCAGCCTTTCAACTATTGTACCTTCAACAATGTGGCTCAGAACAATTTCTGCCACATCATCGGGCTTTACATCGTGATAAAAAACCCTTTCTTTGGCCATAATAACCACAGGGCCTTTTGAGCAGGGCCCCAGGCACCCGGTGCCGATAACTTTAACCGTTTTATCGAGGTTTTTATTTTTAAGTTCTTCTTCGAAACGTTTTTTAATTTCGAGCGATCCACCGGCAATACAACCCCCACCGGTACACACCAGAATTTTTTCGCGTATATCGTTTCCCGGCCGGGCAACCCGTGGGGCAAATTCCTCCTTAGAGGCATTTAAATCCTTGGCAGTTAGTATTTTTTTCATTGTTTATAAACTTGAAAGGGGTGTAAACTATTCGATGTATGGCTTTAGTATTTCAGCAATTTTCGATGGTTTTACTTTCTGGTAAACAACATCGTCAACCATAATAACAGGGGCCAAACCACATGCCCCGAAGCAGCGGCCGACTTCAAGCGAGAAATTCCGGTCGGCAGTTGTTTCGCTCACATTAATTTTCAGGTGGTCCATAAGCGATTTAAGCACATCTTTACCGCCACGCACATAACAGGCTGTGCCCAGGCAAACCCTTATGGTATGTTTTCCTTTGGCAACTGTTGAAAAATACGAATAGAAACCTACAACCCCGGCAACTTCACTGTACGGTTTGTGCAGTTTCCGGCTTATTTGTTTCAGCGCTGCTTCGGGCAGGTAACCGAACAAATTCTGTGCGCTTTGAAGAATGGGGATAAGCGCCCCTTCTTTGCCTTTGTGCAATTCAATTATGTCATCTAACTGCTCGTACAACAAATCTTCGTCTATTGTAGTACTGCATGTGCATTTTTGCTGTGATATTGACTTATGTTCTTCCATACAATTCAGGTTTAATTTAGGTTACGGACTAAAGCCTTAGAAGAATATTTCGGTCAATAAGTTAGTATTTGTTATTTAGAATAGCAATAGAGAGTATTATTAAAAGTTCAAAGTTTAAAGTTTAAAGTTCAAAGTTTAAAGTTCAAAGTTTAAAGTTTAAAGTTCAAAGTTCAAAGTTTAAAGTTCAAAGTTCAAAGTTTAAAGTTTTACAAGTTATGCAACGCCAAAACACAATTAACCGGCAGGTTTTCGGGCAGCAATCATAACATGAGGGCTTATTGCCAGCAAATTTCTGTCGGTTTCTGATATCTTCAGCAACTGCATTAACTTTTCTTTCTTTGAAGCCTTTCCCATAACATCAAAATAATTTTTCTCAATCCAGATAATTCCTTCAACTGCATACATATCGAGAGGTACCAGCCCGGCACCTTTTACCTCATCGAAAAGCTCTTGCGGTTTATGGTAAAAAGCTTTGGGCAATATTCCCGGCATCGATTCCGGCGCATTGTGCCCGCCGGTTGTAAGTTCGGATAAGCACATATTAAAAACATCATCGTTCTGCAATACGCCTTGTAATAAACCTACAATAGTTGAAGCTGTATAGTTAATTGCCCAGCCCAAAAAAATACCACCCGGCTTGAGAATGCGAAAAGACTCGTGGAGGGCTTTTTCCCTTTGTACCCTGTCCTGCAAGTGATAAAGCGGGCCATGGGATATTACCATATCAACAATACTATCGGGTAATTGAATACTCTGCGATTCGCCCCTGATGCACTTAAACCCATTTTTTACTTTCGCAGCCCTGGCCTTTGCCTGAACAATATGTTTTTCAACCGGATCGACCAGATAAACAGCAAAACCCATTCGGGCAAGCCATTCGGAATATATTCCCGGGCCACCGCCAATATCGGCAATAACACCACCTTTAGAAGGCAAAAAGCGCTGAATAAGCTCTTTATTACGTTCAAATTCTAAAGGACCGAGGCCAAATTTCATTCGGTCGTTTTCAGATGTTAGCGAATAAAACCCGTCGATTTCTTTATCAATTAATGGTTTTACCATTTAAATGCAATTATTTCAGGTTATCAAGGGCAAAAGCATAAGCCCCCAGCGAAATTGCCCGGCTTGCCCCCAGTTTGCTGGTTGCAATGGCAAGCCGTGGAACAGGGTCGTAAAAAACCTTTTTATCGGTACCGGGCACAACTACCTGTTTCGAGTAGTTTTTCAGAAACTCTGTTTTCTGCAGCGGGTTATCGATATTAAAAACCTTTTGCACAATGCGGTTGAGTTTATCACCTTTTGCATTAATAAAGAAATGGTTGTTGAGTTCGTCCATAACAGCCGGCATATAAAACTCCGAAGCCCCTGTAAGGCCACCGCCAATAACAGCAATTCCATCGACAATGGTTAAAAGGTTTGCCAGCGAATCGCCAAGGCAATGCCCCAACTTTTCGAAAGCCACAATGGCTGCATCTTTATTGCCGGGCTTAGTGCCCGAGGCTATATCAAATATGTCTTTTGGGGTAAGTTCCAGGGCATTTTTATCGGCAGCAAGGTATGCATAGGCCCTTTGTACCGCACGGATACTGATACCCTCTTCGGCATTGCTTTGGGGCAGGTTGCGGTTGCCCATAATCCACACCTCGGCAGCCGATGAATTGTCGCCAACCAAAAGTTTTCCGTTAAGGACAATGCCACCGCCAAAACCAGTACCCAGGGTAACACCTATAAGGTTTTTATAACGTTTTGTGCTCCCCGATTTTTCCAGTTCTGCGTTAACTTCGGGAAGAATACCGGCAATTGCTTCGCCATAGGCAAACAAATCGCCGTCGTTATTAATAAAAACAGGCATATTAAAATGGTTTTCAAGAATTGCCTTAAGCGGCACCCCACCCCTGAAACCAGGCAAGTTCCACAAATCGCCGATAATGCCATTCGGGTAATCGGCCGGGCCGGGAAAGGCAAAGCTGATGGCCACAGGTTTTTCTGTTAGTTGTTTTATAACCTCTTGAAATCCTTTAAAAAGGGTTTCGGTGCAAAGGGCCAAATCAGACCCATTCGATGGCAATCCAATGGGGCCCACAATTTCTTCCCCTCCCTGTATGGCGCCAAACACAAAATTTGTCCCTCCGGCATCAAGGGTCAAAACAATTCCTTTATCATCTTTCAATATCTTCATTTGTTCAGGCAAAATATTCGATTTTGGAAATATTAAATACGTAAATAATAATGTGCGAATATTAACATTTTTCTGCGATACAACAATATAATCGCCATTTTTTACAGGGAAACCTGCCCATGGTAAAGCAAAAATTATTTCTTTCCCGCATTAAATTATGTATTTTCACATTGTTAATGTTTTTTACACCTGATATTGAATGGCATTTAACCACCAGATAACAATAATTGGCAGCGGCAATGTTGCCTGGCACCTGGCACACGCCTTTAAAAATGCAGGTGTGGGTATTTGTTCAATAATAAGCCGCACAGAAAGCAATGCATGTACACTGGCTGGAATTACCGGTTCGAAATACAGTACCAGTTTAGGGGCAGTGCCGCAAACTTGCACATTGGTGCTTATCTGTACAAGCGATTCGGCAATTGAAAATATTGCCAGAGAACTGTCATACCTGAAAATACCGGTTGCGCATACATCGGGCAGCATACCACTTTCGGCCATTGGCCAACATTGTGCCCAGGCAGGTGTTTTCTATCCGGTACAAACTTTTACAAAGAACATCAGGGCCGGAAAGGTTTCTTTTCCGGTGTGCATCGAAGCAGTTTCGCCTAAAACAGAAAATATGTTGTACGATTTGGCAAAAAGGGTTTCGGAAAAGGTATGCACAATTAGTTCTGAAAAACGGCGTAAACTGCACCTTGCTGCTGTTATGACAAACAATTTCACAAACTTTCTGATTGCCAGCGCATACGAATTTCTGGAACAAGAAAATATCGACCCGGGCATTTTGGTACCTCTTGTTCGCGAAACTACGGAAAAAATTAAGTATGACCAGCCATACAACCTGCAAACCGGCCCTGCGCGCAGGGGCGACAAAAAAACTTTAGAACAACACCTGGGGCTACTGGCAGGTAATAAAAAACTTTACGAAATTTACACCCTGCTGAGCGATTATATCGCTGAACATTACAAAAACACAAAATGACAAATTTTAAGGAAAAGCTAAACAAAATAAAAGCATTTGCATTCGATGTCGATGGGGTTTTTACCGACGGGCAGGTTTTTTTGTTGCCTGGCAACGAGTATGTGCGCTCGGTAAACATTAAAGACGGATATGCCGTTCAGCATTGCGTAAAAATGGGTTATCCGCTGGCCATTATTTCGGGGGGGTATTCCGAAGAAGTAAAGAAACGTTTTGTAAACCTGGGCGTTACCGACATTTACATGCGATCTCACAATAAATGGGACAATTACGAAGACTTCCGCTTTAAATACCAACTCGAACACGACGAAATATTATATATGGGCGACGACATACCCGACCTGAGGGTCATGCAGCGTGTTGGGGTACCAACTTGCCCCGCCGATGCTGCACACGAAATTCGGGAAGCATCGATTTATATTTCTGATAAAACCGGCGGACAGGGCTGCGTGAGGGACGTAATTGAGCAGGTACTGCGCCTGCATGGCAAATGGTCGAACGATGAATCGTTTATATGGTAAGATACTGGAAATATACCAAAGCGTTTTTTAAATTAATACGCATACAAAACGTATTAATTATTGCCCTTACCATGTATTTTTTAAGGTGGCTGGTAGTAATTCCCCTGTTGGGCAACCTATATTTTGAGCCACAATTAACCGAAACAGAGTTTTTTTTATTGGTTCTTGCTACAATGGCCATAGCTGCTGCCGGATATGTTATTAATGACTATTTCGACCGTAAAACCGACCTGATAAACCGTCCAGGCACTGTTATACTCGGGCGCATATTAAGCCTCAGGGCCGGAATATTCTGGCACACAACCCTTACTTTTACAGGCATTGCACTGGGCATTTTGCTTTCATACAAACTAGGCAATATTCGCCTGGGCATAGTTTTTATTGCCATGAGCGGCTTGCTATGGTTCTATTCCACTACTTATAAAAGCCAGGTACTTATAGGAAACCTGATGGTGGCACTTATGGTAGCTGCAGTACCTTTAATTGTTTTGCTGTTCGAGCTGCCATTTGTACATAAAAAATACGGAATTTTCATTGAAATGGTGCCCACCGATATAGGGTTAATGACTGCCTGGATACTTGGATATGCCCTGTTTGCATTTTTACTAACCTTAATACGCGAAATTGTAAAGGATATCGAAGATTTTGAGGGCGATGCCGCTTTTGGCCGAAACACCATACCCATTGCGTGGGGAACATCCGTTGCCCAAAGCATTGTAGTGTTCCTGCTGTCGGCAACCACAATAATAATAGTTGCTGCACTTTACAAATTCCGATGGAGCACTGTTACACTTATTTATGGAACATTGCTAATAGTGCTGCCGGTTATTTACACCGGTTACCTGGTTTTAAAAGCAAAACACAAAAACGACTACCACAGAGCCAGCCAGTTTTTAAAAATTATTATGTTATCGGGACTTTTATTTAACCTCGTGGCACGGTATAAAATATTTTAACGACCAAGTATTAGAAAAAATGCTGCACGACAAATTACAGCCATTCAGAATAATTCTGGCATCGCAATCGCCACGAAGAAAGGCACTTTTAGAAGGCCTTGATATCCGGTTCGAAGTTATTGTAAAAGAAAACATAGAAGAAAAACCTCCCGCAGGGCTCACAAAAACCGAAATACCCGTTTGGCTCGCCTGGCATAAATCGAACCATTATTCCGAACTGCTTAACGAAAAAACTATTTTAATTACTGCCGATACTATAGTTTGGATTAATGGCCGCGAACTCGGAAAACCTGAAAGTGCCAGGCATGCATCTGAAATGATAAAACTCTTATCGGGCAACGAACATGAAGTAGTTACCGGGGTTTGTATCCGTAGCAAAAAACAGGAAATTTCGTTCTTTTCGCTATCGAAAGTAAAATTTCGTAATATAACAGACGAGGAAATAAATTATTATGTCGGGAAATATAAACCATTCGACAAAGCAGGCGCCTATGGCATTCAGGAATGGATTGGCTTTACCGGCATAGAAAAAATCGAAGGTTCGTTTTATAATGTTATGGGCTTGCCCGTTCAGGCCTTATATTGCGAATTGTTAAAATTTATTGAAAATGAGAGTGTATAAATCAGTTGTTACAATTGCAGTGTTTTTATTGCCCCTTACAGGCCTTGCCCGCGAAGGAATGTGGCTGCCCCTGTTGGCCGAGAACAAAACCTTTACCGATATGCAGGCTGCCGGGTTAAAATTGTCGCCGGAAGATATCTACAGCATCAACGAGGCTTGTTTAAAAGATGCCATTGTTTTGTTTGGCCGGGGGTGCACTGGTGGTATAATTTCGGAAAGCGGGCTGCTCATTACAAACCATCATTGCGGTGCAGGCCAGATTGCCGGCCTTAGCACAGTGGGTAGCAATTATTTATTAAAAGGATATTGGGCAAAAAACAGCAACGAAGAACTTCAGGCAAAAGGTTTAACAGTAAAAATACTAAACAAAATAGAGGATATTACCGGCGCTATGCTCAAAGATATTCCTTTGGCCCTATCCTACCAGGAGAGAATGGTACAAATCGGCAACAAGATACTCGAAACCGAAACATCCATCGAAGACACATCGCACTTTAAAGCCTCAATCGAATCGTTCTATGCCGGAAATGAGTATTACCTTTTTCTTTATACCGAATATACCGATATAAGGCTTGTAGGCACTCCACCGGAAAGCATTGCCAGCTTTGGCGGCGACACCGACAACTGGGTTTGGCCGCGCCATTCTGCCGATTTTGCGCTCTTCAGAATTTATACCGGGCCCGATGGCAAACCTGCCCAATATGCACCCGAAAACATACCCCTAAAATCAACAAAGAACCTAACAGTTTCGGCCAAAGGGGTTAAAGAAGGTTCCTTTACCATGCTAATGGGCTTTCCGGGGCGCACATTCAGTTACCTGTATTCAGGCGAACTGGAAGATATTTTTAACCAACTTTACCCAACCCGAATAAAAATCCGCGATGGGCGTCTTGAAATTATTAACCGGGCACGCCTTGAAGATGAAAAAGCATACTTACTGTATGCCCCGGAGCAAAGCAGCATTAGCAATTCGTGGAAAAAATGGAAGGGTGTGCTATATGGTTTCAACCGTTTCGATGTGCTCGAAAAAAGAAGGGAATACGAAAAATGGCTCCTTGCCCATGCCGGCCCGTACAAAAACCAACTTTCGGAAATATACGAAACATTTGAAAGTACCTATGGGGCTTTAAAACCATACAGCCAGGCAATTAACTATTTCAACGAAACAGTGTTCAACATAAAGTTCTTCAGGTTGTACACCGAATTGGTACCAATTTTAAAAAATGTACAAGAAGAATTCGCAGATTTCGACATGCTTGAAGAAAGGTTCTCGACTTTGGGCGACAAGTATTTTGCAAACCTGCAGTTTGAAACAGAAAAAGAACTCAGCTTTTTTTTGTTGCAAAAATTCGGGGAAATTGACGAATCGTACCGGCCAGCACTTTTAAAAAATTATTCTACCAGCGAAAAAGCAGGGAATATATTTCCCTCGGTATATGAATTATCGGCATTGACAAACCCCGGCAAATTCAACAAAGCAGTAAAGGCAGCCCTTAACGGAAAAACCAAAGCTTTTACCAACGATGCGCTGTTTAAACTATGCAACGAATTGGCGCAAATATATACCGAAGAATTAGAATATTATTACCAATATTATCTCGACGAATACCAGGGGACATATTCGGAATATATACCCCTGATAAGCCTTATTGACACAACAAGAAGGCTTTACCCCGACGCCAACCTTACCATGAGGCTGGCCTATGGGGCTGTAGGCGGGTATTCGCCCCACGATGCGGTAAGGTACCGGTACCAGACATATTCCGACGGGCTGGTTCAAAAATCGGCACTCGGATTGGAGGAATACACCCTCCCCGATAATTACCTAAATGTTTTAAAAGCTGCCGAAAGTACACCTTATGCCGACTCCACCGGGCGCCTGCCCCTATGCTTTATTGCCTCGAACCACACATCGGGCGGAAATTCGGGCAGCCCTGTATTAAACAGCGAAGGTAAAATGATAGGGCTCAACTTCGACCGCACTTGGGAAAGCACCATGAGCGACTTCTACTTCGATGAATCGATTTGCCGCAATATTGCAGTTGATTGCCGCTACATACTTTTTATCATCGACAAATATGCCGGGGCAGGCTATCTGCTCGACGAAATGGACATTGAATGGTAAAAAGTGTTGATAAAAATATAGTATAGTTCAAGGCTGGGTTTTCAGGTTGCAAAGCGTGTTTCCCGCATTTAGGTTGGTGTACTTTGATAACTTTCCGCCCTGCAATTCACGCAAGAACAGGTGCTATCTACCGAAATAAAAATTTATGATGAGCTTCTACATCTAATAGAACAAAGAATATGGAACTTTTAAAACTATTATCATCAAAGCAGGGCGATACGACTGAAAAGTCTAACCGTATCGTAGCAGAACTATGCATAAAAAACCCAAAGCTTATTGCAGAAATTTCTTCAGGTTTTATAAATGAAGACAAAAAACTACAATCGGACAGCATTGAAGTTTTTACAATGATTGCAGAGGAACATCCTGATTTGATAGTGCCTTATGCAGATAAAATACTGCCTTTATTAGCAAACAAGCAAACAAAAACCAGGTGGGAAGCTGTTCACACACTTTCTTATATTGCAGATAAAGTTCCGGAAATTATCGGCTCGGTTTTGCCAGAATTACAATATCTGGTGGAGAAAGACAATAGTACAATTGTACGGGATTACACTTTAGATACAATTGCCAATTACGCAAAAATCAACAAAGAATCGGCTATAAAAGCTTTCGCAATCTTAAAATCAGCCTTAGCTTTATGGGAGGAGAAACATGCAAAGCAAGTATTCAAAGGATTTAACCATATAATTGATATTAACCCATCATATAAAGCTGAAATTGGCAAAATGGCACAACCATATCTTGGTGCAAAAAAGAATATAGTGGCAAAGGAAGCAGCCAGAATTATAAAAAAAACAGAAAAATAGAACCTTTACAAAAAAGAAATACATTACTACTAACCAAAAGCTATATTATGAACCTGAACATTGACAACAACAACCTATTGGGCAATTTATCAAAAGCTGAACTTATCGATAAAATATCGGCCCTGGAAAAGCAAAATAAACAATTAAACCAAGAGCTAAAATACCAGGAACAGGCACAATTCGACTGGAGCGGGAACCTGGGCAAATGGCAGTGGGATGTTAAAGAAAACAAGGTTCATTTCAATGAAAAAAAAATACAAGCCTTAGGCTATAATTTGCAAGAAATACCGGAAGGTACCGGCTTTGAGTTTTTTACTTCAAAAATTCACCCTGAAGACTACGAAATGGTTATGCAGAACATGCGAAACCATTTATATGGTGTGAGCGAAGCGTACGAATGTGAATACCGGATAAAAAGCAGAAACGGCGAATGGAAGTGGTTTTACGACCGCGGAATAATAATTAAGCGCGATGCCGATAAAAAGCCCCTTGAACTGGTTGGAATAGTTTTCGATATATCAAGCCAAAAGAAAACGCAAGAAGAATTAAAATCCAAAAATGCCCAACTCACAGAGCTTAACGAAAACAAAAGCTTAATGCTCTCGATTATTGCCCACGACCTTCGGGGGCCTCTGGGCGCTTTAGATTCGCTAATTGCCGAAATTAAAGATATTTCTTCCCTTGCAACAAAAACAAAAATGCTGAACGAATTTGCATCTTCGATCCATAACCTGTATTCGTTGGTTAACAATTTGTTAGAATGGGCAGCATTTCAAAAAGGGGAGTTTACACTAAACACCGAAGAATTAACGGTATATAATGTTGCCCAACTTGCCGTTGATCATTTGAAATTGGTGTCCGACAAGAAAAACATCAGGGTAATAAACAACATAAACCCTCAAGCCAAAGCTAGTTTCGATGAAAAGATGGTTTTAACTGTTTTCCGGAATTTAGTGTCAAATGCTATTAAATACACCAAAAAAAATGGCCAAATTGAATTGTCGGACAAGCTGCTTGACAAAAAAATTGAAATAACAGTAAAGGACAACGGGCTTGGAATAAACGAAGAAACCCAAAAGAATTTGTTTTCTGTGTCTTCAAAAAAAAGCACAATAGGAACAGACGGGGAAAAAGGCACAGGGCTGGGTTTGGTACTTTGCAAAGACTTTATTGAAAAAAATGGCGGCTCGATTGGGGTGAAAAGCAAACCTGGAAAAGGCAGTGCTTTTACCTTTAGCCTACCTCTAAAAAATTAGCATACATTTGCCCTGATGTGAAATTTATAATAAACATTTAACATGACAGTTAAACGATTTGGAGTATCTATTGAAGAAGAAGCCTTAAACAAGCTCGATACTTTTGTGCACGACAACCAGTTTCCGAACCGCTCGCAAGCCATTCGGTTTTTAATAGAAAATTCCTATATCGGGCAAAAATGGCAATGTAACAACGAAGTAGCAGGCGCCATTGTGCTTTTGTACGATCACCATAAACACGACTTATCGAATAAAGCCGGCGATATTCAGCACGAGTATCACCACCTGGTAATTTCGACACAACACATACACCTTAGTCACGATTTATGCCTTGAAACCATTGCTGTTAAGGGTAAAGCAAAAGATTTGACCAACCTTGCCGACCAGCTTATTTCGCTTAAAGGCGTGCGGCACGGCAAGCTTGTAATGAGCCGTACCTGAACGAAAACAAAACTTACAGCCTCGCAGCAACATTCAAAAACCAAAAATGTGCACAAACAAACTTTGAGCCTTGAAATATTTCTTTATATATTCGTGCCCATACGATTAAAAAGTATTAACTAACATCCACTTAATAAGCCTAGAACTGCAATAAACCTCCCATGCTATGGTAAATGCCGAAAGCAACCAATTGTTCCAGAGAATAAAAGCCGACGACCGCGGGGCCTTTGAGCTATTGTTCAAAAGGCTTTACCCCAGGCTTAAAGATTTTGCGTGGAAAGTAGTTAAAGATGAAGATATCGCTAAAGACATCGTTCAGGATGTTTTTATTAAACTATGGGAAAAAAAGAAATCGGTAGAAACTATCAATATCGAAGCTTTTATTTTCAAATCGGTAAAAAATCAATGCCTTACCCATTTAAAACACCTGAAAATTGTAGAAAATGTTAACTCTAACCTGTCGAACCTGTCGGAGGTTGAAGAACTATACCGAATCGATTTTGTTCGCAACGAACCTTATGTGTTAATAGAAAAAGAACTACAGCGGCAAATCGAAGATGTTTTCAACAAGTTGCCTGGCCAATGCCGTAATGTTTTTATGCTCAGCCGTATTGAGGGGCTCAAAAACCGCGAAATTGCAGAAAAACTCGAAATAAACATTAAAAACGTCGAACGACATATTACCAGGGCCCTTTGCGAATTCAGGAAACACTTTGGCGACCGTTTGCCCCTGGCTGTTATTATTTTGGTTTTAAAAGAGCTTTACTGACTATAATCTGCTTCTTTCTTGCATTTTTGCTTGCCCGGCTACCCCAATTTCAAATTAAGTTTAAAGTATAACTATGAACAGTTTTCGGTAAACGGAAAGCAGTGAACAGTGTTTTTTTATTCTCCTTCATTCTTTCATTCCCTTCATTTTATAATTATTTTCATTCCCTTCATTTCTTTCATTTCTTTCACCTTCTCACTATACCAGGTTAAAAAAAAATATTTCCAAGATGGGTAAAAGTGCCCAATAATGGTTAAATTATAGAAAAGGATAAACATGAACGAGGAACAAAAAAATATCGACAGGCTTATAGAGGCATACCTGAGAGGAGAACTGAAAGAGGATGAATATAGCCGCCTGCTTGGCTTTTTAAAAACCGAACCGCTAAACAAAGATCATTTCACTACTTATATCAGGCATTGGAGTCCGGAGAAAAATGCCGATTCTGATTCAAGTTGGCAGAAACTTAACAGTAAAATCTCGCGCATGGCTACACTGGAAAGCAATTTCAAAGCCAGGAAACTCGTAAGGCCGGCATTGTTTCGCATTGCAGCCATATTGGTTATCGGTTTGTTTATAGGCGCTTCTATAGGTTCATTGGTATTCCTTGGAAAACTTTCGGACAAATCTAACCTGGTTTTTGAAGCGCCCAGGGGCGAAAAATCGCTGATAACCCTTTCCGACTCCAGCACAATATGGCTAAATGGCGGCAGCCGGGTTGAAGTCGATCGTAATTACGGCATTACCAATCGTAAAATTAAAATGGAGGGCGAGGCCTATTTTAATGTTTCAAAAAACAAGCGTTTAGCATTTAAAGTCGATGCCGGGGAAATAAATATTAAAGTTATTGGCACCAAATTTAACATTTCGGCATATAAAACCGATAGTTTCATCGAAACAACTGTTGAAGAGGGCACAGTGCAGGTTTCATCGGCAAAAGACAATATGTTCAGGCCCGTAAAGCTCAAAGCCAATCAAATGGCTGTTTATGATAAATTCTCCAACGAATTGAATACCCTTTATGCCGATGTAGAAACCATTGTTGCCTGGAAAAACCAGATGCTTATTATGGACAACGAACACTACGAGAGGGTTTTTAAGAAATTGGGCAACTGGTATGGGGTGAATTTCAATTTCATGAACAGGCTCAACTATCCCCCACGGTACACCATGACAATAAAAACAGAGTCGTTGAACGAAGTAATGGAACTTCTTCATTTTATTACCCCTATGGAATATAAAATTGAAAAAGACCAGGTATATGTAAAATTTAAAGCACCTAACTAACATGAAAAAAAACTATTGCCCTAAACAAATATGCAGGCCCGGCAGCTTCCCTTAAAATAAACCGGAAAACCCAGGCAAAACCTAACAAATAAACTTCAGAATTACCCACTGTAAAACAGTAATGTTCAGTAAAAAGTATTAACCCTAAACATACTAAAGTATGAAAAATATTATTGACAAATATGTAAATTTCAGGGAGATAATTGTATCTTCAAAAAAACTCCTGGCTATGAGATTTACATTTCTTTTTATCTTATTAAGCTTTTTTAAAGTATCGGCGAATTATTCGCAAGACTTCCTCACTTTAAAAATGGAAAACACCTCCATACGGAGCATCCTGAAAGAAATTGAAAGGCAAACCGACTACACCTTTCTTTACGACAATGCAAAAGTGGACGTTAACCAGCAAAAAACCATGAGCCTTGAAAACAAAGCTATTGAAACAGTGCTGGACGAACTTTTTGCAGGCACGCAAATTGCTTACCGCATAAAAAGCAAACAAATAGTGCTGGGCAACAAGGGCGAAAGTTTTATGTTGCAGAAATTATTAATAACAGGAAAAGTAACCAGTTCCGATGAAAATGAACCATTGCCAGGCGTAAACATAATGGTTAAAGGAACTACAACGGGCACAGTAACCGACCTAAACGGGAACTACCAGATTGAAGTGCCCGACGAAAACGCCATACTGGTATTTCAATATATAGGCTATCTTACCGAAGAAATTATCGTTGGAACAAACCGCAATATCGACGTTACCCTTACCATGGACATACTTAGCCTGAGCGAGGTTGTGGTTGTAGGGTATGGCACCATGCGAAAACAAGATTTGACCGGTTCAATCACTTCGGTATCGGCCGACGATTTGCATAAAGGGGTAATTACCACCACCGAGCAAATGCTACAAGGAAAAGTTGCCGGCTTAACCGTAATAAAAGGCTCAGGCGACCCCACAGAAGGGGCAACCATGCGCTTAAGGGGAGGAACCTCTTTAAGTGCCAGCAGCAGTCCGCTGGTAGTAGTCGATGGTATTCCTGGGGTTGACATCAACACCATTCAACCTTCCGACATTGTTTCCATCGATGTGCTTAAAGATGCCTCATCGGCCGCAATATATGGCTCAAGGGGTGCAAACGGCGTAATTATCATTACTACTTCGAAGCCGGGCAAAGGAAAACATATTGAGTACTCGAACTATGTGGCATTCGCAAAGCCTTCGAATTATATCGACATGCTAAGCGCCGATGAATGGAGGCAAAAAGTTGAAGAATATGAAAAAACTGCTGCCATTGATTATGGGGGCAATACCGACTGGCAAAAAGAAATAGTGCAGAAATCGGTTTCGCAGTCGCACACCATATCCTTCAGCAGTTCCAACGAAGATGGCGGCTACAGGGCCTCTTTAACCTATATGGACAACCAGGGGGTAATAAAAACTTCATACCTCCAAAGATTAGGTGCCAGCCTTTCTGGTCACACATACGGTTTAAACAAAAAACTTAAGCTCGATTTTGGAATTCATTCTACATTCGACAATTATACCCCAATCGACAACTATGTTTTTGAACGTACATACAATGTGAACCCCACAGCGCCGGTTTTCGATTCTACCGGGGCATACTTCCAAACAAACGACAACCTGGCTGAAAACCCGGTTGAAATGTTGGAAAACCTAAACAACGATCAAACCAACAAAAGGTTTCTGGGCTATGCAAAAGCCGAACTAGAAATTCTGCCCGGACTTAAAGGTATTGTAAACACTTCGATGATTTATGGCTCGCACCAGGGCAGGTACTATTTACCGATAAACCGCTTCCGCTCAACCGACCATGGGTATGCCAACCGTTCGCTGGGCGATTATAACACACAGCAAATAGAAACCTACCTGAACTACGACAAAGAATTTGCCGGTATGCACAGGGTTAACCTTATGGGTGGCTATTCATACCTCGATAACACCTATGAAGGATTTTTTGCCCAGCGTCGCTATTTCGATACCGACATGTTTTTATACAACAGCCTTGGTGCCGGTATTGATTACCGCACCGATGATGTTAGCTCATACAAGGGAAATTCAAAACTAATATCGTTTTTCGGAAGGGCAAATTACAGCTTCAACGGACGGTATATAATAACCGCTACTTTGCGCCAGGACGGATCAAGCCGCTTTGGCGGAAACAACAAATGGGGTTTGTTCCCCTCGGTTGCCGGTGCCTGGAAAATTTCCGATGAAGCCTTTATGGCCTCCAGCCAGAACTGGCTAAACCATTTAAAATTGCGCGCGGGCTATGGTGTAACCGGCAGCCAGGATGCCATTGGGGAATATAAATCGCTGGCCTTGTTAGGAACAGTGGGCGGAAAATATTACGACCCAGTTACCCAAACCTGGAAAGCTTCATACTCCCCCATACAAAACCCAAACCCCGATCTGAAGTGGGAATCTACTACCCAAACGAATATTGGTATCGACATAAGTGTTTTTAACAGGCTTTCGGCAACAATCGACCTGTACAAGAAAGTTACAAACGACCTGTTGTTCACTTATGCAGTACCCATTCCCCCAAACTTGTTCCACGAAACACTTGCAAATGTTGGCGATCTTTCAAACAAAGGGATAGAAATTACATTCGATTATACAGTGATTCAACAAAAAGATTTGCAATGGAACATAAACCTTTCATTGGCCCGTAACAACATGGTTATTGAAAAACTGTCGAACGATATTTATACAACCGAAGCTGTGCCAACCGGCTCATTGCATGGCTTACCAGGCATGTCGAACCAATACTCCCAAACCATAAGGGAAGGATATGCCGTAGGCACATTCTGGGGTGAAGAATGCACCGGCCTTAACGAAAACGGCAAATTTATCGATGTAAATGGCAAAGTTCTGACTATGTCGCCAAACGACACCCTCAATAAAGATTTAGGAAATGCCCAACCAAAATTAAACCTGGGCATAAGCACCGGGCTAACCTTCAAGGGTTTCGACCTGAGTATTTCAACCTATGGCCTTTTCGGGCAAAAGGTGCTTAATGCAACGGCCATGTCGCTGAACACTATGAACCGTTTCCCCGGCCTTAATGTTCCCGACAGGGTTTTTGCCGATAGTATTACATCGAACACAACCTTTAGCAGCTACTGGATTGAAGATGCTTCGTTCTTCAGGTTGCAGTCGTTGACCCTGGGCTATACGGTTAACATTAATAAAGCCGGCATCGATAAACTACGTGTTTATGCAACCGGCGAAAACCTTTTTGTGATAACCGGTTATAGTGGACTAGACCCCGAAATTAGGCTTGAAAGCTACAATGCAGCCGAGGGAAAAATGGATCCATTGAGCAGCCCGGGCATCGACAGGTTTAATGTATATCCCCGGCCAAGGACATTAACCTTTGGCCTTAACCTAACATTTTAACAAAGAAGAAATAGTTTAACGGATATACCTAATAGAAAATAAATAAAATTATGAACATAAAATCATTAATAATAACAGGAATTCTTGCCTTGTGGGCAACAGCCTGTACAAACCTCGAAGAAGAGTTCTTTAACGTTGTGCCTTCTTCCGATTACGGAACTACACCAGAAGAACTTAAGACCATTGCCGGCAGCGCATACGCTTCGTTAAGGGGCTTCGCCGATGCTGAATCGAACTGCTATCCGGCCAGCGAATATGTATATTTTCTTATTGAATGCGTTTCTGACGAGTTTTGTGTTCCGCAAAGGGGCAACGACTGGTACGATAACGGCCGCTACCAGGATGCACAGGCCCATACCCTGAAACCCGAAAACGCAATGGTTTTAGGCGCATGGAAATACTGCTATTCCGGAATTACCACATGCAACTTTGTATTGCAGTCGTTTGAACAATCCGATATGCCTGAAAAAGAAAAAGAAATAGCCATGGCCGAAATCAGGGGCGTTAGGGCTTACTATTACTACCTGTTGCTCGACTGGTATGGCAATGTGCCAGTTGTAACTTCTTTTACCGACGATGAACTTAAACCCAACACACCAAGGGCACAGGTATTTGAATTTGTCGAAACGGAACTGCTCGACATTATCGATTTGCTGCAGCCGCAGATAGAATACGGCCGTTTCACCCAGAATGTTGCCAATACCCTGCTTGCACGTTTGTACATCAATGCAGAGGTTTATACCGGAACGCCCCGTTGGCAGGATTGCATTGACGCCTGCGACAAAGTTAAAGGCTACACTTTAACCGCGAATGTGCTTGATAATTTTGTGCAGCAAAACCAAAATTCCACAGAGATAATATTTGCCATACCCTACGACCATGTCGAAGGTACAGTAGGCAACTATTTCCTGAGCCTTACCTACCATTACAACCAGTGGCAGGCATTTTCTGCCAGTGCCTCTGGATGGTCGTGGTCGGTAAACGGCCCATGCGCCCAGCCAGGCGTTTATTCATTGTTCGATCCTGCCGACGAAAGAATTGCTGCCATGTGCGAGGGGCCGCAAATTAATATTGTTACCGGCGATACTATTCCTGATCGAACAGGTGCGCCCCTTATTTATACCGAAACCATTGAAAATTTTCGCAGTGCAAAAGAATATGAAGGAGTGCGTATTGCCAAATACGAAACCAAAGAAGGCGACGTAGCAGAGCGCGACAACGATTGGGTGCTGATGCGCTATGCCGAGGTTCTGATGATGAAGGCCGAATGCCTGGTAAGATTGGAAAGGGCTGCAGAAGCTTACCCGATAGTAAGCCAGATCCGCACCCGTTCGGGGCTTACATCTACACCGAACCCGGTTACACTTGAAGTGCTCGACAGGGAATGGTTGTACGAATTCTTGTTCGAAGGAATTCGCCGCTCGGTAAACATTCGCTTTGGAACATATTTCGGGCCCTGGTGGGAAAAACCTGCATCGTCAAGAGATATGGCCATATTCCCTATTCCGGCAAATGAACTGGTCAAGAACTCAAATCTTGTTCAAAACCCCGGATATTAGCAACAATATTTATAGGCTGCAAGGAATAACCTTGCAGCTTTTTTTTACTTAATTTTAAAAACATGAACAGCTACGTAGTAAAAACCAACAAGGCATTAATTATCGTGTTGTTTAACCTTGCATGCTGGCTGTTTATAGCAACAAGCTGCGGCAAAGACGATGTGCCCCCCCCTGTAAAGCCAGGCAACGGGGAGATTGAAGTTTTCGCACCGGTAGCTGTTTTAAAAACAAACCCAACAAAAGTTTATGCACATTACATGCCCTGGTTCGAAAGCAAAGAGTCGAACAATGGCACATGGGGAATGCACTGGACAATGAGCAACTGCAACCCCGACATTATTGACGAAAACGGCAATCACAACATTGCTTCGCACTACCAGCCACTTATCGGGCCATACGCCTCCGGCGATAAAAACGTGATAGAATACCACCTGCTGCTGATGAAATACTCCGGTATCGATGGTGTTATAATCGACTGGTACGGCTCTTTCGAGGTAAACGACTTTGCTGCTAACCGACGCAATTCCGAAGCGCTTATTGACTTATTAGACGAAACCGGCTTACAGTTTTCCATAACTTACGAAGACTGGACGACCAACACTGTTGTAAGTGCAGGCAAAGCTGCCGACAAACTTGACGCAGCAAAAAGCGATATGGAATACCTGCAAGACAACTACTTTTCCAAACCCGAATATGTGCAGGTTAATTCTAAACCCTTCCTTACCATTTTTGGCCCTCAGCAAATAACAAGCCCCGACGAATGGTCTTATGTGTTTTCTGAAATCAACCCCAAACCAAGCTTTTTAACCCTGTGGTACGAGTCGGGCGAAGCCGGCGCAAATGCCTCGGGCGAATATTCATGGGTTTACGAGAATAATTCGCATATCGATAATTTTTACTCCAACCGGTACAACAGTCTTTCGGTTGCAATGGGCAGCGCCTATCCCGGGTTCAGGCATTATTATAACGAAGGCGGATGGCCAAGCTCCATCGACTGGGAAATCGATCATGCCGATGGCGAAACATACCGCCAAACCTTACAAAAAGCCAGGAACAAAGAGGTTGAATACCTGCAGCTGGTTACCTGGAACGACTTTGGCGAAGGAACCATGATTGAGCCTACAAAAGAGTTCCAGTACATGTTCCTTGAAGAAACCCAAACATTTACCGGTGTTTCTTATAGCAAAAGTAACCTCGAAACAGTTTTCAGGCTTTACCAGTTACGTAAGAGTTTTGCTGGAAACAGCAGCGTTCAGAAAAAACTCGACCAGGTATTCTACTATCTTGTTTCGCTGCAGGCCGATAAAGCTTCTGCCCTGATCGATGAAGTTGAAAACGGTGGCCGGGATTGATAAAATAACTTAGATTTTTTTATGCCTGAGACTAGATAGTTGGCAGGGCACACACCACAGAACCAATTAATATTCAATTAAATATTATGCAATCATATTCGATTCAGGCTAGATTGGGCATTACGGGCAAAGAATCAAACAACCATAAATAATATAATCCGTAAATTCGCAATACAATACTTTATTAATCGGATGATACTGTAAAGCAACTTTTTTGCTTGCAGTTCTGCATAAATAAACACAAATATTATGAGGAAGTTTTTTTATTTTTTTACCTTATTGCCACTAAGCTTTTCTGCCTGCAACCCCGATTTTTCGAAAGTTATCGATTCCCCATCGGGAAAAGTGTCGCTACAATTCGAACTTGCCGATGGTGTGCCCCTTTACAGTGTGAAAAAACAAGGCATTAACGTAATTTTGCCATCAAAACTCGGTTTTGAGTTTAATAACATCCCTGCTTTAGATGGAAATTTCAAAGTTGCCTCGGTAAATACCAGTTCATTCGACCAAACCTGGGAACAACCCTGGGGCGAACAACGCCAGATACGAAACAACTATACACAGCTCGATGTAATGCTCGTAGAAAAAAACAACCTCCAACGCAAGCTTAATATTATTTTTAAAGTTTACGACGATGGCGTAGGCTTCAGGTATATTATACCCGAACAGCATAATATCGGTTCCATAGAAATTGCCGACGAAAAAACCGAATTTGCCCTTGCCGGCAACGATTCGGCCTGGTGGATTGGCGCCTACCAGCCCGAACGCTACGAGTACCTGTATAAAAAAACTGCAATTTCGGAAATGGACACAGCCCATACGCCACTTACCATTGAATGCCTTAACGGATTGTTTGTTTCGGTGCACGAAGCCAACCTTACCGATTATGCCAGTATGACTGTTTACCGCAAAGAGGGGAATACCCTTAAATGCGACCTTGTGCCATGGGCAGATGGAACCAAAGTTTACGGTAAAGCCCCGTTAACAACACCCTGGAGAACCATTCAAATTGCAGAAACCCCCGGTGGGTTAAATACCTCGTACCTCGTTCTTAACCTGAACGACCCTTGTGCCCTCAACGACATTTCGTGGATAAAACCTGCCAAATACATTGGCATCTGGTGGGGCATGCATATCGATAAATACACATGGGCACAGGGCCCGAAACATGGGGCAACCACCAAAAACATGAAATACTATATCGACTTTGCAGCCGAAAATGGCTTTGACGCCGTATTGGCCGAAGGCTGGAATTATGGCTGGGACACACAGTGGTGGGCCGACACAAGCCTTTTCGATTACACTACCCCTTACCCCGATTTCGATATTGCTGAAATAACCCGCTATGCTGCTTCGAAAAAAATAGCCATAATAGGGCACCACGAAACAGGCTCAAAAGTGAAAAACTACGAAAACCAAATGGACAGCGCCTACAAGTTTTACCGGCACCACAATATCGGTTCGGTTAAGCTCGGGTATGTTGGACATAAAATGGACAGAAAAGAATGGCACCATGGACAGTTTGGCGTAAGGCATTACCGAAAAGCAACCGAACTTGCCGCCAAAAACCATTTAGCCATAAACATTCACGAACCTATTAAACAAACCGGGCTCAGGCGTACTTTTCCCAACCTTATGGCAGCCGAAGGTGCCCGCGGACAGGAGTACAATGCATGGTCAACCGATGGCGGGAACCCGCCCGAACACGAAACAATACTGCCCTTTACACGCATACTTGCCGGGCCAATGGACTTTACCCCGGGCATCTTTAATATTTCTATACCCGAAAAACCCTATAACCAGGTAAACACTACCCTGGCAAAACAACTGGCCTTGTATGTAGTGTTGTACAGCCCTCTTCAAATGGCGGCCGACATACCCGAAAATTATACCGGAAACCCTGCGTTCAGCTTTATTAAAGACGTTCCGGTCGATTGGGAAGAAACCCGTGTTCTATACGGAAAAATAGGCGATTATATAACCACTGTACGCAAAGATAAATACTCCGACAACTGGTATCTTGGAAGCATTACAGATGAAAACAGCCGCGAATTCGACATTGTTCTGTCGTTTCTCGAGCCTGGCAGAAAATATACGGCTACAATTTATGCCGATGGACAAAATGCCCATTACCAGGGTAACCCCTTAAGCATATCGATAAACAAACAAATTGTTGGTTCGGAAAATGTGCTTCCTGTAAAACTTGCTGCCGGAGGCGGCATAGCAATTTCCTTCAAACCTGTAAATTAATTTTTTAGTAGTAATAAGCATTCCTGATTGCTGTACCTGGCCTAAAAACCGGTACAGCATTTTTTTTTGCCCCGGCTGGCAGAAAAATTAGTATTGCAACGATGGGTAAATACCCCATTGAAGGGTTATTTATTTAATAATAAGAACAAAAAAAACAATCCAATGAAAGAAAACCAGCTCACCACACTGCTTTGTTAGTAGTAGAGTAATTCATCATAGGAATTAATTTTAGGAGTTAGTTTTTGTTCTAAACAAAACTTAATTAAAAATAAAGTAAGGGTATTTTTATCGGGTTAGTTAGAACAATTTTAGTCGCCCCGGAAATCATCCGGGGCGGCTTTTTTAGTGTTACAGAAAAAACAGATTGTTTTCCATCTCATGGCAATTCTTGCAGCTAAAGGGCTTACAGATTAACTAATAGTAATTGTTTATCAAAGTTTATAGCTTTAGCTGAATTAAAAAAAATGTAATATTACCCAATTATTAAATTCATGTTAAATAATTATAAATTTGCATACCAAAATACCAACAGCAAACTATTCAACAAAAAAAATAAATGTTCGACCGTTTTATTTCCAACGCAACCCTAATCTTTAAGTTTTATCTTATTTTTCTTTTTCTTTTTATGGTTTATAGGTCTATCGGACTTGTTGCCTACGCCAATTTCAACAATTACGGGAACCTGATAAAAGCTTACACAACAGGGTTTAAGTTCGATAGCATTGTTACTTCTTATTTACTTTCGTTTGTATTAATGTTGAACCTGCCATATTTGTTTTTGAACAAAAAAACATGGTATGATACTTTTTATACTTATACAACTTCATTGTACATACAAATAAGCCTTACATTAGTTGTTATACTTCTAACTATCGACTTTTACTACTATAGGTTTTTTCATAATCATTTCGACAGCATGTTCTTTGGAATTGTTGAAGACGACACAAAGGCTGTATTGGATTCTATATGGAAAGATTATCCGGTAATACCAATAGCTTTGTTTATTATTATAGCCTTTATAGGCATAAGGCAACTTACTAAAAATATTATAAAAAAGGATTTTATACTTAATACAAAAAGAATTTCGCCGAAGCTGCTATTTGTTATCGGTTTTATAGCTTTATTTGGAATAGGAATGCGTGGTTCGCTGGGCACTTTTCCGGTTGGCAAAGACGATATGATAATCTGTAACGACAACTCTATTAACGATATTACACCCAACCCAGTATTTTACCTAAAAGAAACAATTGCCGATAGGAGTCGTTATAAGATAACTTGCAATATAGAACCGATACTGAAGAAATATAAGTTCAATGCTCCCGAAGAAGCTATCAGGCTAATAAACTCTAGCGACACTTTACCAGACATAAATTGTTTGTTGACAGTAACTCCCAAAAACGATTTTCTAATAAGCAGCCCTCCAAATGTAATTTTTATTTTAATGGAAAGTTTTAGCCTCCATTTTTTAAGCCTTCACTCGCAATCTTTTAACCTGCTTGGCGAACTGGAAAACCAATTGAAATATTGTTCGCTCTATAGGAATTTTCTGTCGTGTGCCAATGGAACAATTCATAGTTTCGAAGGTTTGCTGGCGAATACACCAACAACCCCGGTTTCGCAGTCACAATATAACACTATACCACTCAAATCGGCTGCTGCACTGCCTTTTAAACAGAACAATTACTCTACCCTTTTTTTAACAGGTTCGAAATTAAACTGGAGAAATCTTGGCCCCTGGGCAGGAAAACAATACTTCGACAAGATAGAAGGGCGTGAAACCCTTATTAGCGAAATCGATTCGGCTAAAGAAGGTACCTGGGAGGTTTTTGATGAGTTTCTGTTCGAAAGGGTTTTCGATCAACTCACCCATTATTCAAAAGCCGGGCGACCAACCTTTATCTTTGGGTTTACGGTTACAAACCACACACCTTACGAAGTGCCTGCCAAATACAAGCCTTTCCCCTTGGAATTGTCCGACAGCATAATGGGAATTGTTAAGGAATCGAAAGAATATACATGGGAATGTTTTAGAAATTATCAGTATTCAAACCATTACCTGGGTTTACTAATAAAGAAAATTCGCGAATCGGAATTTGGGAAGAATACTATAATTGCCATAACAGGCGATCATAATTGTCGGAACCTGTTTGAGTATTCAGATGCAGAACAGTTAAACCATTATGGTGTGCCGCTAATATTATATGTTCCTGAAAAATATCTCGGTAATTCAATCATCGATACAGAAAGGTTTGGTTCACATAAGGATATATTCCCAACATTATACAATTTAAGCCTTTCGGGTGCAGAATACCTTCATACAGGGAACAATTTATTATCGGCCGACACATCGGTTTATTTTTATGCAGTTAACAATTACAGCCTGGGAATAGACCAAACAGGCGCCGTAAACACCATTACAAATCTACGATATCAATGGGTGCCCGGTAAAGCCTTGTTGGAACCGCCTGCCAACAGCCAAAAACTCGACAGGCTTTATGATATAGTTCGTGCCAACAGTTTTTGTATGGACTATTTTGTAAGGATGAACCTAAGCCAAAATACCCATAAAAACATAAACGAGGGTTACAACAAACCATAATATGTCCCATTTTTATATCTGCTTTTTTGAAAGGGCTTAATTTTATTTTTTGCAGCCTTCAAATATCTATTTTGGGCTAAGGCATTTTGTTTATAAAGAAGTATCTTGCGTAAAAAATAACCTGTAATAGCAATGAAACAGCTTTTTCTTTTATCCGTTTTAGTTTTTATATTGTCGAATTGCAAAGACACGAACCAGCAAACCAGTGCCCCCCCTGTTGCCGAGCAGCTTTTTGTTTACAAATACAAAGTTACCGGCCTGAACGACACTGTTGTTTCCGATTCGGTGTGGAAAATGATTTTTACCATTGAAGGCATAGAGGAAATGGCCATCAGCAAAGCCGATTCAACAGTAACCTTTAAACTTTCGTCCGATAAGGTTACTTCGGGGCAACTTTCGTCCGAAATAGAGAACCGCGGGGCCCGGGTTTTACAAACATTAAACTAAGCTGTTATGAAAACCATATTCCGATATCTGGCCATAGTTATTGCATTGCCCGCAATATACCTGGCTTCGGTAATTCTATTTGGAACAATTACCAATTTTAAACCCGATGAAAACACAACCATTAGCAGCATGGAAGACGGATTTGCCATAAGCGGTACTGCTGAATATTCAGCCTTAATATACAACATAGGATACTGCGGCCTGGGGGCGAACATGGACTTCTTTTACGACGGGGGCACAAAGGTGCGCGATACTGAAGAAAACACCCGCAGAAACCTTTTCCATATCACAAGCTGGTTACAACTGGTCGATACAGTCGATTTTATGCTGCTGCAGGAAGTCGATAAAAAATCGCGCCGCAGTTACCATATTAATCAGGTGGAACACTTAAATATGGCCCTTGCCGGGTACTTTCCGTTTTTTGCACTGAATTATAATGCAAAGTTTGTGCCCCTTCCCCTTTTGCGGCCAATGGGAAGGGTTGAGTCGGGCTTATTGACCCTTTCGAAACACGTTCCACAAAGTTCGGTACGCTTTTCATTCCCCGGCAATTACAGCTGGCCTAAGAGCTCTTTTATGCTCGACAGGTGCTTTTTGGTAAACAGGTACAGACTCGAAGCTGGCAACGAACTTCTTATAATTAACACCCATAATTCGGCCTACGACGATGGCACACTCAGGGACAAGCAAAAAGAATATCTTAAAACATTTATCGAAAGTGAGGCAGGCAAAGGGAACCACCTGCTTATAGGCGGCGACTGGAACGAGTGCCCCCCGGGGTTTATGCCCCGTTTCGACGGACATGTTTTCGATACGGTTAACTTACACTATATCGACAAAAACTATATGCCAGACACCTGGAAATGGGGCTACGACAGCACCCAACCGACAAACCGCAGGGTGGTTACTGCATACGAAAAAGGCTCCTGCCCGGTAACACTTATCGATTTTTTCCTGGTTTCGCCCGGTATCGAAATATTGGAATGTAAAACCTTTTCTACCGGCTTTTCACATTCCGATCACCAACCTGTAATGATAAAGTTCAGGTTAAAACAATGATACTTTCATGCTATTGGAAAAACTATTAATAAATGATAGCATAAAGGTTATGAATAAATGTTTTATTCTCATCTTAGGGTTTGCCTGCACCTTTGGCCTAAACACCGGCACTGCCCAGGAGTATTATTTGCCTTACAACCTAAAGGAAGCATATACCAAAGGTTCGCGCGATTATTACGGCAACCCCGGAAAGAATTATTTTCAAAATTCGGCCGATTATAAATTACAGGTATCCTTCGATGCCACAAAAGGGCTTTTAAAAGGAAAAGGGGAAATTATATACTATAATAACAGCCCCGATTCGCTTTATTATTTGGTAATACGCCTTTACCACGATATACTTAAAAGAGGTAACCTGCGCGATGAGGATTTACCTGACGGATATATTACAAATGGAGTAAAAATAAAATCGCTTGTTATTGATGGCAACCAGTACGTATCAAACAACAGTTTTTATTTAAACCGCTCCGGCACAAACATGGTTGTTGGCCTAAACCAATACTTAATACCCCAGGGCTCTGTAAACCTTCAAATTGAGTGGGAAACAAAAATTCCGGCAGGGCATATCCACCGTTTTGGAAATTATGGCCCATCGGACTGGTTTGTTGCATATTGGTACCCGCAAATTGCTGTTTACGACGATATTGACGGATGGGATTTACTTGACTATACCGGCACCTGCGAATTTTACAACAATTTTAATAATTACCAGGTTGAAATAAGCGTACCGTCCGGGCACATGGTATGGGCAACCGGCCTATGGACAAACCCGGAAGATATTGTTTCAGAAAAAATTATAAAGAAAATAGGGCAAGCTGCCATTGCCGATGAAACTGTTCATGTAATTACCGCCGACGACTGGCAAAACAATATGGTTTTTAAGAAAAAACGGGCCACAACCTTCTGTTTTAAGGCAGAAAACATAACCGATTTTGCCTTTGCCGTTTCCGACAATTACCTTTGCGATGCAACTTCGGTAACCTCAAATTTAACCGACAGTTCACGCACAGTTGTTTATGCCGTTTATCCCGAGGAAAACAGGGAATTTGCCACAATTTCCGAAATCGGTGCAAAATCGATAGGCCACTTTGTGAAACAGTCCATTAAGATACCCTATCCGTTTGGGCAGGTTACCATATTTAACGGCGATGGCGGCATGGAATTTCCCATGATGGTTAACCAGCGGTGCCCCGGCCAGGAAGAATGCAACTTTATTGCCATGCACGAGTTGTTCCATGGATATTTTCCGTTTCTTACGGGCTTAAACGAACGCACATACGCCTGGATGGACGAAGGCCTTACAAGTTATATACCCATGGGGACAGAAAGTTACCTTGGCGGCAATTATTTTCAACTCCCTATGGTATGTAAATTATATTCCGACTTTGCAGGCTCCGGCACAGAGGTCCCCCTTATGGCCCCTTCATCAAATACCAGGGGTTATAGTTACTATCACCAGGCATATTATAAATCGACTATGGCCTTGTTTATGATCGAAAACTACCTGGGCAGTGAAATTTTCAGAAACTTTATCGCAAGTTTTGCCAACAACTGGAAAGGCAAGCACCCCACTGGTTACGATTTTATTTTTGCGCTCGAACATTTTGCAGGCGAAAACCTTTATTGGCTCATTAACCCCTGGTTTTTTGAACAAGCATGGGTCGATCTGGGAATTGAAAAAGTTAGCCAAAACGGTGAAAACATCGAAGTAACCATTGCCAATATTGGTGGCCTGCCAGTGCCGGTCGAGATTTCTGTTGAACTCGCTGATGGAAGCACCATAAGCACATCGCAAAAAGCCGATATCTGGAAAAACAGCAACCGGCAGGTAACAATTGTTGTTGGCAGTGCTGCCAAATACCAGCTTATTCGCCTTGGAAGCCCCTTCATACCCGACAAAACCCCTGAAAACAACACCTACAAACGATAAAACAACAACTATGGCAGGCAAAAACTCAAACCCGGCAATCAAGAAAAATTTATGGAGAAAATTTCTGAAATGGTTCATAATTGTTCTGGCATTACTCCTGGTTATAGCATTTATACTAGTGCGCACAATAGCACGCAGGGGTTTGCCCGATTATAATGCCACCATCGGCATTAAAGGTCTAACAGCAGAAGTTAGGGTAATTCGCGACGAATATGGCACGCCCCATATTTTTGCAGAAAACGAGGCCGACTTGTACCGCGCCACTGGTTATGTTATGGCCCAGGACCGTATATGGCAGATGGATCTGCTCCGCAGGGTAACACTTGGAAGGCTTTCTGAAATTTTTGGCGACAGTTATGTCGAAACCGATTTGCTTATGCGCTCGTTAAGGCATACAGAAAAGTCGAAGCAAATACTCCAAAATTCCCCGGCTGAGCTTGTTGCTGCCGTTGAGGCTTTTTCCGATGGTGTAAACCAGTATATAGCCGCAAATAAAAATAGTTTGCCGTTCGAATTTTTGTTGCTGGGCTATAAACCCGATGCATGGGAGCCCTGTCACTCTGTTAACCTTATCGGCTTTATGGCCTGGGACCTAAAAGCCGGATGGAACGAACTACTACTCGAAAATATAAAACCACTTATCGACAGCGCCCGGTATAGCGAACTGCTGCCACATGTCGAACGGTATAAATCAACCGTTTTCGACAGCAAGGCAAACCCTCTTATGGTACACAACCGGATTCTTGAACTGGAAAAACTGGAAAAACTCGGTCTCGATATTTTATGCGGGAGCAACAATTGGGCTGTATCAGGCAACAAAAGTTTTACCGGCATGCCATTGGTTGCCAACGACATGCACCTCTCGTTCAGTGTTCCCGGTATCTGGATGCAGATGCACCAGGTTGTGAAGGGGAAACTTAACGTTTCGGGCCTGGCACTGCCCGGACAACCTCTGATTGTTGTAGGTCATAACGACAGCATTGCCTGGGGAATGACCAATACCTATGTTGACAACCTCGACTATTACCAGGAAACTATCAACCCCGAAAACATTAACCAGTATTGGTTTAAAGGCGAATGGCACGATTTTGTGTTGCACAACGAAACCATTAAAAGTAAAAGCGGGCAGGTATTTGAAAAAACATTCCGTACTAACCACCGCGGACCAGTAGTTTCGGAGTTTAAAGATATACACGACAAAGTACTAACCATACATTGGGTTGGTGAAGAACCGGGCAACGAACTGCTCAGCATATACAAAGCAAACAGGGCAACAAACTGGAACGGGTTTACCGAAGCTTTCAGAAATTTCCGTTCGGTAAGCCAAAACATTGTTTATGGCGACATTAACGGGAACATAGGCCTTCGCGCCTGTGCAGGGGTACCTGTTAGAAAACGCGATGCCATTTACCGTATCCTGCCCGGCGATACCGATGAGTTCGACTGGAAAGGAATGGTGCCTTACGATGAACTTCCTTTTGAGTTCAACCCCAGGCGGGGATATGTGTCGTCGGCAAATAACCGTACCATCGACAGTACATACCCTTATCATATCGGGGTTTGGTACGATATTCCATACCGTATTGACCGTATCAGGGAGTTACTCGAAGCAAAAGCAAAGTTGTCTGTTGAAGATTTTAAGGACATACAAAACGATTATACATCGAAATATGCCCAAACAATTATCGATAAATGTTTTGTGCTGCTCGATAGTACTGCCATGTCGCCCAAAGAAAAAAAAGTTTACAGGCTGATGGCCGATTGGGACGGTTCAATGGATAAAAACCTCGTTCAGCCATCTGTTTTGGAAGAATTTATTGCAACATTTACAGAGAGCATATTTAAAGACGAGCTGGGAGAAGAAATCTATCCTACATTCCGTTCCAACAAAATAAGCCGTTTCGCCTTGTACAATGTTTTGGAAAACCCTGCATCGCCATGGGTTGACAATGTTACAACAACGGAAACAGAAAATTTTGCCCTGCTTGTTGGCCAGGCTTATGCCAGCGCCATAGCAAACCTTACAGATAAGTTTTCGCCAAAGTTAAAAAAATGGAAATGGGGAAACATTCACCAGATTACATTTAGCCACCCGTTATCGCAAAAGAAAATTCTGGGCATATTGTTTAAACTCAACAGGGGGCCCTTTGCCGTAAGCGGGAGTTTTCATACTGTATCGCCCTACGGATATGCTGCCGGCCAGCCTTCGAAAGTCGAACACGGCGCATCGCACAGGCATATTTTCACACTTCACAACTGGGACTCGACACTTTCGATAATACCTACCGGCAACTCGGGGGCTATTAAAAGCAGGTTTTACCTCGATCAATCGGAACAATTTGTTAACGGGGAATATCATTACGAATTTTTCAGCCAAAGCGCCATAGAACAAAATGCCCGGTTTACAATGAAACTGGAGCCTGTAAACTAAGCATGGTTTCGATATTTTGCACCAGCAGGCATAGGTTCAGTGGCTTATAAAAACAATTTTCCGATACAAGGCCCACAAGGCCGGAGCCTAATTCCTGCGGATCGATTATTTGTATTAACGGGGTAGATTGTAAATAACCTGAATCAAGACCATTCATTAGCATTGAGGTCAATATAAGATGAAACGTACCGCCGGAACATTCCCCGGGGCTTTTTTTGTGCAAGAGCTTTCCGGAAAGGAACAATTTGCTTAGAAATTGAAATTCCATTGCGCCCGGGGCAACAATAGCAATTGTTTTTCCTTCCGAAAGTTTACTGCTAACTTTTATGCCAACAGGCAGTTTTTTTTTACGCCGTGGTTGCTGTAATGGAAGCGAAAAACAAAACCGTGCACCCTTTGTGTATGAAAAATCGAGCCATATATTACCGTTAAGCGCCTGCACAATGCCTGCCGAAATCGCTAAACCTAAACCAGTGCCTGGTGCAGCCTGAATGGGCTGTTTGCCAAGCTGCATAAAACGTTCAAAAACTATATCGGCCTTTTCGGGTTTTATTCCGGTGCCAGTATCGTCAACACAGAAAAATACATGGTTGCCGTCAAGCCTGGTTAAAAGGGTTATAGTTCCTTTAATGGTATATTTCAGGGCATTGTCTAACAGGCTGTTTAAGACCTGTTGAACCCTGCATGCATCAACATTCATTTCAACTGTGGCAATGGATTCGTCTAACAGAACATTAAATTCCACACTTTTATTATGCGATTTACTTTTAAGGGCATTAACCATTTCTGCCGATGAATTTACAATTTGCTGAAGGGTAACGGTTGTATGGTTAAACTTTAACTGGTTCGACTCTATCATGGAAATATCGATAATATCGTCGATAATTTTTAACAGTTGCCGGCTGTTGGATTTAATTATACCGGCATAGTAACTGCGCTTTTCTTCGATAAGCCCGGCGCGCTGCAACAGGTCGGAGAAGCCGACAATGCCATTCAGGGGGGTGCGAATTTCGTGGCTCATATTTGCCAGAAACGAGGTTTTCAACCGATCGGATTCCTCTGCCCTTTCCTTGGCTGCTTCAAGTTGCTCCTCTTTTTTTTGCCGCTCCTGTACCTCAGCAGTTAGCCTTTCGTTTATACTTTCCAGTTCCTCTGTACGCGATTTCACAAGGTCATCGAGGCAGGCATTGGTATTTTCCAGCATAAGCTTGGCAGTATAGGTTTTAATATTGTTCGCCATCAGAATACGCGAAATAATAAATGCAATTATCACCAACGATACCGATGAAAAGTAATGCTGCACAATCATAACATATTCTATATTAAACAAGCTTAAAAAAACAACCAACACCAATAGCCCTGTTATTAGCGTTAAAGCTACAAACCAGCTTTTATCGATAAAAACCGAGCACACCACAAACACGCCTATTATAAAAGTGGGCATGCCATTGGCCGTAGGCCATTCGTTTGCAGAAACAATGGCACACCATGCCAGAATTACGATTTGGGTAAGCCTTGTAACGAATACGTGGTATGGCTGTATGCCGTTCTTATCTTTCGGGTTCCGAAACAGCACGATAAATAATGGAAATAAGAAAAATATAAAAAAAGCCGAATCGACAATAATAAAACGCCTGGTGGTTTGCTTGTCCCAGAAATCGCCAGAACTAAAATCAACAATAAGCATTAAAAGGGTAATTGTAAAAGCAGCCACAACAATGCCCTTAAGGCGCATAAAATTAATATAGCCAGTTTCCTTGTAAAAATCAAGCCTTTCACTTTTGCTGGGCAGGCGCTCAAACAGGCTCCCTTTGAAAAAAAGCCCAAAGGGTTTTAGGAAAATTACCATAGCTTTCACCCCCTGTTATAAACAAAAAACAAAATTGCCTGTAAAACTAATAAAAATTAGTCTATCAGTTTTATCCAGGCATCAGAATCGTACTCTGCCCTAACTTTGTTAAGGTATTTTCCTGCTTCTTCCTGGGTTGGGAAAACATCGTAGCTCACAGCAAACAAACTACCCAGCTTACCAAATTTTTCGGCATTGTACCCTTTTGCTTTTAAATCGGATACCAGCTTGTCGGCATTTTGTTCATCCCTGAAAACACCGGCAACAACATAATATTTTTTACCGCCAAAAATTGCAGCCTGTTGATTGTCATCGTCAAGTGGCCCCTCCACCATCGGGGCAATTATGGAAGAAGCAGAATCATTGGCCAATTCAATTTCCGTTGGTTCGTTTACAATGCTTTCTTCTGTATTATTGCCGACTTTGTTTTCGTGGAGGAATGCTTTAATCTGATCGATATAAATAAACCCGGTAATCAGCAGGCCATTAACAACAACAATTAGTATTATCCAAATAACCACACTTTTAGTGCTTCTATTGTTATTGTTCGCATTTAACCCGTTTAAAGGCTGCAATACGGCTTCAGAGCGGCTTTCCTTTATTTCAGGCCGGCTGTTGGTGCTTTCGTTTTTTTCAACTACCGGTTTTGGGGCTTGGGTATTCGGTGTATTTGCAGCCCCAACTTGTATTGCTGAAGAAACACCAGTTTCAGCAGGCCTGGCTATTTCCGGTGAACGATTGTCTGTTTTTTCTTCATCCTTCTCGTCGAATTCAACTTCGGGAGATTTAAAATCGGGGGACCCAATATTTACATGGGTTTCTCCGGTTTTTTTCTCTCCGGGTGCCGCAAGCGAAATTTTACCGGTACGCGATTTTTCCAGCGTGCCAATACCATTTAAAACCAGTTGTCCGCCCTTATCGAGTTGTGCAACAAAACCATCAACCAATGCCTTAACCTTAGAGGCAGCCTCCTCCCTGTCAACATTAAGTTCTTTCTCTACCGCTGAAACAAAAGCCCCATCGTTATACTGCAGAAATTCGTTAAAAATAACGGTAAAAGGTTCTTTCTGTTTAACAATAAGTGCGCCAAGCCCAGGCAGAATTACACGGCCATTTCCTTTTAACAAGCTGAGGATTAGTTGATCCATAATATTAATATTTCCAATTTGGGTATTATCAAAAATAGTAAATAATTCGCCATCAATTGATTAAAAGTTTTTAACAAAAAAACTTAAATTAAACGTAAAAAACACATTTTCTTTTGAATGATTTTGCTTTATTTGTTTTTAGTAAAAAGTTGAAATATGGGAAACAGGGAAATACTTGGAATTGATTTCGGGGGTTCAGGTATTAAGGGGGCTCCGGTTGACACAAAAAAAGGAAAACTACTGGCAGAAAGGCATCGGATTCCAACTCCATCGCCATCGGATATAGAATCGGTTTCAGGCACCATTTGCCAGTTAATTGATTATTTTGGATGGAAAGGCCCGGTGGGCATTGGTTTCCCCTCGGTTGTAATGAACGGAACAATAAAAACAGCAGCAAACATCGATAAGTCGTGGATTGGTGTTAATGCCCAGGAACTATTATCGAAAAAAACCGGGCTGCCGGTGTTTATTGTCAACGATGCTGATGCTGCCGGCTATGCCGAAATGAAGTTCGGTGCAGGCAGGGATGTAAACGGCACAGTTCTTTTAGTTACCGTTGGCACCGGCATTGGCAGTGTTTTGTTCTCGGGCAACAGGCTTGTAGCAAACACCGAACTCGGGCATATTTTTCTCGACAACGGTATCGAAGCCGAAAGCTATGCTGCCGATTCGGTGCGCGAAACAGAGAATATGGACTGGACAGAATGGGGCGCCAGGTTTAATAAATATCTCAACGAACTACAAAAGTTATTCTGGCCGGAACTAATAATTATCGGTGGCGGAGTTAGCAAAAAACCCGAACGCTATATGCCTGCGCTTAGCATTAACACCGAAATAAAAATGGCCTGCCTTAAAAACGATGCAGGAATTATTGGGGCTGCCCTTGCTGCCCGTAAGGCTTTAAAGCGCGACGACGATTAAAAAAATTGTTGAAGGGCAATTGTAAGCATTAAAGGTACATACATTTACCTCAATCCCCCATCGAACAATTGCCGGTTAATGATCGAACGGCCCAGGGTAACTTCATCGGTATATTCGAGTTCGTTACCAATGGATATGCCCCTTGCAATAATGCTTATTTTTTTATTGGTATGCCTTAACTTCTTGTGCAGGTAAAAATTAGTTGTATCGCCTTCCATAGTAGCGCTCAGGGCAAAAATAAGTTCGCCAACGACAGGGTTTTCGGCCCTTTGGACAAGAGTAGCTATATTTAAATCGCCGGGGCCAATGCCCTCCATGGGCGAAATAACCCCTCCCAGAACATGGTACAGCCCATTATATTGTTGAGTGTGTTCAATAGCCATAACATCGTTAATATTTTCAACCACACAAATAACCGACCTGTCGCGGTTTGGTGAATTACAAACCGAACAAGTGTCGGCATCAGAAATATTATGGCATATCTTGCAAAAATGCACTTTTTCGATAAGCTCGTTTATGCTATTGCCAAACTTTATAGCCAGTTGTTTATCTTGTTTGAGCATGAACAACGAGAGCCTGAGGGCTGTACGTTCACCAATACCGGGCAGCGAGGTAAATTGCTCAACGGCAGCAGCAAGCAGTTTCGACGGATAATTTAAATTCGGCATTCAATCTGTTACTTCCTTTACAAAGTTAGGCCACTTAATAAGTTGGTGCAATTTTTTTTATTAAATAATTTTCTTTTTACTATTCTTGTGCAATTTTATTAATAAGCATACCAACATGTCGGCACAAACAATAATTTTTGTTTTTCTGGTTTACACAGCCCTTATTTTCGCTGTAACCTGGTTTACCTCGCGCAAAGCAAACAACCAGACGTTTTTTATCGGGAACAAAGTATCGCCCTGGTATGTTGTTGCCTATGGAATGATTGGCGCATCGCTGTCGGGGGTTACATTTATGTCGGTACCCGGCGATGTTTCTACCACCGGTTTCACCTACCTGGCAATGGTGTTCGGCTACCTTTTCGGTTATCTTGTAATTGTAACTGTACTCTTACCTTTGTACTACAGGCTCAACCTTACATCGATATACTCCTACCTCGAAGAACGCTTCGGGTTCTGGACTTATAAAACCGGGGCAGCTTTCTTCTTAATTTCAAGGGTTATGGGGGCCTCGTTGCGCATGTTCCTGGTAGTAAATGTTCTTCAGATTTTTGTATTCGATATTTTCAACATACCATTTTGGGTGAATGTACTAATTTTTATTACCCTCATTATTTTATACACCTTCAAAGGCGGCATTAAAACCATTGTGTGGACCGATACCCTCCAGACAACCTTTATGCTGCTGGCCATGATACTTACAATAATTTTTATTGCACGTGAACTTCAAACCGATATTGGTGGGCTGTTAAACAAGATATGGCAAAACGATGTATCGAAAATTATTGAAACCAGCTACCAGAGCGACCGCCATTTCCTGAAACTCTTTTTGAGCGGCATGTTTATTACTATAACCATGACAGGCCTCGACCAGGAAATGATGCAAAAAAACCTCAGCTGCCGAAACCTGCGCGATGCACAAAAAAACATGGTTACTTTTAGCTTCACCCTTGTTTTTGTAAACCTTTTGTTTTTGGTACTTGGTGCCGTAATTATGTTTTACGCCCAGGCAAACCATATTGCCCCCGGCCATACCGACGACCTTTTCCCGGTTATTGCATTTGAATACCTGGGGCCGGTGGCAGGGCTGGTGTTCCTAATCGGGCTGATATCGGCTGCATACCCCAGCGCCGATGGTGCCCTTACATCGCTTACTACTATATTTTGCATCGATTTTCTGAATTTCGAAAAAAACAAAAACCTTAGTGAAGCAAAAAAAATAAAAACGCGCTATTGGGTACACTTATCGGTAGCTGCTGTGTTTATGGCTGTTATATTGCTGTTCCGTCTGTTTTATGATGATGCCATAATTAAGAAATTGTTTATGATTGCTGGCTATACCTACGGCCCTCTTCTGGGGTTTTATGCTTTCGGGCTTTTCACTAAAAGAAAGGTTAAAGACCGCTATATACCCATTGTTGCAATTATATCGCCAGTTTTGTGCTACCTGCTAAGCTTATACTCAGAACAACTCTTATGGGGCTATAAACTAAGCTTTGAACTTATTATTTTAAACGGTGCATTGACTTTTGCGGGCATGCTGCTGCTATCGAAAAAACATTAACCCGTTTTGTGGGGAAACACAGTATTAACCCCCGAAATAATCCTGGGGAAATTGGGCAATTTATAAAGATATTTGCTATTTTTAATAAAAAGCATTTACACATTAACCCGGGGTTTCTGAATAATGAAGCAAACACTGTTGTTAATTTTTATCTGGCTACTAACCTTTGTTGCCATAAAAGCCCAGTATAACGAATCAAGAATAAAAGTTTCGCTGATTTTTGGCATGGCCGAATATATTACCTGGCCCAGCCAGCCGTCTATTAAGAATTACAATATTGGCCTATTAACAACGGATTCTGCACTTGTTAACGAGTTCAGGAATTTATCGGAAAGATACACCATTAAAGGCCTGCCGGTAACAATATCTGTGGCTGATGAAAACAAGCTTGGCAACAACTTTCAGATTTTGTTTATCGGCACAGAATATTCAAGAAAAGCTCCCAGGATTGCCGAAAGGACCAAAGGCCGGCAATTGCTTTTAATCTCCGACAATTGCGAGGGTGGCCTGTTTTCGATGATAGATTTCTACATGGACAAAGAAAAAGGCACACTTGCCTATAAAGTAAACCGGCAGAACCTCGATTCCGAAGGCTTTTTATATACCAACGATTTACTACTGCACGGAGGCTCGCTGGTAGATTTAAAAGAACTATATAAAGCGACATCGGAAGCCCTCGAAGCCGAACTCTATCGCCTTAAGCATATTCAGGCCCAAAACACGGTACTTATAAGCGAAACCGAAGCGCTAAAGAACGAAATTGAAGAATACCGGCACCAAACTGACAGCATGTCGTTTGCCATACAAATAAAAGAAAACAACCTCGAAACCCTTATAAAGCAGATTAATGAAAAAGAGCTACTCTATTTATGGAAACAACAGGAGCTATTGGTAAAGATTGCCGAGTCTGACTCATTAAGCAGCCACATTCGAGAAAAAGATATGCTGATAAGCGGAAAGAACAATAAAATATCGGCACTTAATGATTCTATTAAACAAAAGCAACAACTAAATACACAAAAAGATATAGAACTTTTTGAACGCGACAGGCTGCTGGAAAAGCGCGAAAAAAACACCTTGCTGTTACTGGGCCTTGCAATAGTGTTTTTGTTTGCAACATTCCTGGGGTTCAGGGGCTACAGGGTAAACAAAATACTTAACGTAAAACTCGAAGCTATTGTTGAAGAACGCACTGCCGAACTGGAAAAACACAAAAACCACCTCGAATTGCTGGTTAACGAACGCACAAGCGAAATTAAACAACTTAACGCTCAACTCGGGCATTCAAACAAAGAGCTTACGCAAAGCAACCTGGTATTAGAGAAAACCAACCTCGAACTTATACAGCAGCGCTCAGAAATTTCGGCCTTAAACAATGAACTGGTTCAGAAGAACGAAGAACTTAACACAATTAACGAAATGCTCCTCTTAAGGACCAGCGAACTCGAAGATGCGCTCAAACTGGTAAATGAAACCAAAAACCAGCTTATACAGTCGGAAAAAATGGCTTCGCTGGGTTTGCTGGCGGCAGGCATTGCCCATGAGATAAACAACCCGGTAAACTTTATAAATGCAGGCATACAGGCACTACAGCGAATCCAAAATCAACTATTTGTAACAGTTTTTGGCCAGGGTGAAGGGCTAAATGCGCCAACAAGAGTTGATTTAAGCGCTGCAAAAGAAATAGCTGATAAATTTGCAAGCAAATCGAACCGCATTTTCGACAATATGGCCGATGGGGTCGAACGCATTAACCTAATTGTGCAAAGCCTCTCGAACTACTCACAAAACGAAGGCGAATCGGTAAAAGAATGCGATATTGCCGGTATTATTCGGGGAACCCTTGTAATACTTCACAACAAATACAAGGGGCGTATTGTTATTTTGCAAAACTATCCTGGCATTCCAAAGATACATTGCATGCCCGGAAAAATCGGACAATTATTCATGAACCTTATATCCAATGCCATCGATGCGATTCAGGGTTCGGGAACCATTACAATCACAGGCACAAACAAACCCGTTGAATCAAAAGTCGTGTTCAGCATAAAAGACACTGGTACCGGAATACCTAAAAAAATACACAAGCACATTTTTGATCCGTTTTACACTACCAAAGAAGTTGGAAAAGGAACCGGCCTCGGGCTATATATATCGTATGGCATAGTTGAACAACACGGCGGGACGATTGAGGTAAAATCGGAACCCGGTATGGGAGCAGAATTTATTGTTACCTTGCCATATATGGCCACAAAAAGCTAAAATTATATATGAAGTTTTGAATGCCTTTCAAAGGCATCGTTTATTGTCCGGTCAAGCTCGCTGCGCTTCCAGGGCTTAAGCATGTACCTGAATATTAACTCCTCGTTTATAGCCTTCATCATCACGTCTGTTTCGACATAAGCAGTAAGCATAATACAAATTTTGTCGGGCGACGAGGACTTTATTTTCGATATCAGCTCAAGGCCGTCCATTCCGGGCATTTTCAGGTCAGAAATAATTACAATTAAATCATGTTCAGTACGCAGTTTTGTTAAGGCTTCCTCCCCCGATTCGGCAGTAATAACATTAAAATCGTCTTCGAAATTTAATCGAAAGAGCTCAAGGTTAATAGCTTCATCATCGACATACATAACACTTCGTTTCATGCTAATATGGTATTTGTAATTAAAGGTAACCTTAAACCCTCAAAAAAAAAAGAATACACTAAAAGTTTCGGCGAAACCATAGCCAGATTAAAGGGTAAGGTAAAACATTAAAATATAATTCTTTAGGGTTTAAACAGTTAATCTGCGGGGTTATAAAAGCTGCCCAGAAGGAACAGGGCAGCCTTTATTTAAAAATTCCGGAACTGGTTCTAATCTATTTCTTCTTCGTACCCTTCAATTTCACCAACACTTTCCATAACCATTTCGCCCACCTGTTCGTCGAGAAGGCTGTTAAGGTAACCGTTAAACCTGGTATTTTGGTAAGGAAGGCCATCGATAAAAGGTTGGAGCTTGTCAGTGAGAATGTTTCCATCTTTATCGAAGAGCGATTTGTAAGCAAGGGTCGCAACAGCTACATCTTCGGCGTTTGTTGAAATATATTGTGCTTTTATCCAGCCGCTTTTCTTTTTGGCAGCGCCAATAACCTCAACCCAGTCGTCTTTTTCACCAACAACAACAAGGAATTCAAGAGTTTTAAACGCTTTGTCGGTTTTGTTTACCAAATCGGGCCTTTTGTAAATGGGGGTTTCGCTAAGTACTGCTGCCGGTTTGGCATTCAGTACAATGCCATAGGTTCTGGCCCATACCTGAGAGCCATCGGAGAGCTCAACCTTGTAATAATCCTGGTTTTTGCCTTCCGGGTCTTTAAACTCATCGTTTAGGTAAAGCATGGTTTCCCCCATGTTGAGCGAAGTAAGCCATTTCCCGTCTTTTCCCGGCTCGGCCTTAACAGGAACACCATCGGTAACGCAAACAGCCTTCTGGGCTTCTGGCGCTCCATTGCCATCGGCCTGTTTTTCTTTTCCTTTACAGGCTGCCATAACCATACAAAACATAATAAAGTATCCGGTAAATTTCATAATCATTTATTTTTAGGGTTTATATTTTTTTATCAGAAACGGTTAAAATACTAAACATTTGCTTTAACAGCAGAAGTTTTTTACAAAATACAAAAATTACAATAAACAAAAAATTACACCGAACGAAATTCTTACAACTATGTATAAACAACTATATTTCAAAAAAAAACAGCAATTTCATTGGTAAGGAACTACAGGGTTACAAGTTTGTTTTTCATGGCAAAAACAACAAGTTGTGCCGTATTTTTACAATCGGTTTTAAAGAGCAGGTTTGAACGGTGTTTATCAACTGTACGCTTGCTCAAAAACAATTCGGTGGCAATTTCGTGGTTCGACAGCCCTTTACATACCAATTGGAGAATTTCAATTTCGCGTTCCGACAATTCAGCGGGAACTATATCGGCTTCAGTTGCACTATCGGCTTTAATAATCTGGTATAGCACATTGCCCGGAAAGTATGTTTCGCCATCGTTTACTTTAATTATTGCTTTCTTAACCTCCCGAATTTCGGCATCTTTAAGTAAGAAGCCACAAGCACCGGCATTAATCATTTTAAGATAATAATCGTCGTGGTTAAACATGGTAAGGGCAATAATTTTTAGTGCCCCATCGTAACAAAGTGCCAGCCTGGTGGTTTCAATTCCGTTCATATCTGGCATATCGATGTCCATAAGCGCAACATCAATTCTTTGGGTTTTTAGCAGTTGCAGGAACTGCTCCCCGCCCCCGGCCTCAAAAATACCATCAATAATATCGTCGCAGCTTTTACGCAGCAGGAGCTTTAAGCCGCTTCGGAACAGGCTGTGATCGTCAACTATTGCAAGGTTTAGCTTATTCATTTAATATATATCGGGAACTGCTAAATTAATGAGATTGCCCAAATTTACACCATATCAATTTATAGAAAGGCAATAGCACGGCATTAAATAAACATTGCAGGGCAAAGTTTATTTGGCCGGACAAACCAACTTAACCCTGAAACCTTCATTTTTAGCTGAAAAGAAATTTACGGTACCATGAAGCGATTTTATTCGTGAAACAATATTCGACAGGCCCATGCCCTGCCAATGAATATCGTCTGCGGGCAACTCCATGCCAATTCCGTTATCGGAATAAAAAAGTAATATTTTGCCTGTATTTTCAACGAGCGACATATCGGCCCTCGAAGCTGATGCATGTTTCACCGTATTGTTAAACAATTCTGTAACAACCCTGTAAAGAATTATTTCGGTATTATAGGCATAGCGCCTGTTTTGCAGGTTCGATTCGAGATGGATGTCAAGGCCCGGGTTAATAAGAAGTTTTTTCACAAATTCATCTATAGCCTTTAACAACCCGAAATTTTCAAGTATATGAGGGCTAAGGTTATTGGCAATTTCCCTTATACTTAACAGCGACTCGTTTGTAATGGTTTTCATATTATCGAGAATTTCGCCCATGTCCGATTTATTGTCGATCGATTCCAATGCCGAAACCGACATTTTCAGGTTCGACAAAAGTGGCCCCAGTCCATCATGCAAATCTTTGGCAAACCTTTTCCTTTCAGCCTCTTCGGTGCGAACAATGGTATCGAGCACTTTGCGCTCCATAACCAGACGCGCGCCTTCAGAGTGTTTTATCATATTAAAAATTTTGCGTATATAAATAAAACCTATAAGAATAATTGCAGATGTAGCAATTCCAATCCAGGTATTAATTTTCAGCATATCTTCGGTAAGTTCGCGGTAAACAAACGGGAAATATTCAAAAACCCGCCGGAAGGCCATTAGCAAAAGGGCAATGGTAATCAATATCCACGATATATTGTATTTGGCCACGCGGGTAAGGTTTATAGCTACAATAGCCGCTGCAACCTGCATAATTATCGAGATAATAATTGCTATTTTTATTGCCATTAGATAAAATAATTACAAACAAACCGGTAAAAATACGACTAAAACAATACAATGTGCGTATTTCGCCATTTCACCGGTAGGCCAAAAAAATCCTGTTTTGCTGTCAATTCTTTTTAGTTTTAGGCTTTTTGGTGAATATACCAAACGGATCGATAAAAGTGCCCGAAATTTTACTGTCGATTTCGCTGGCCGAAGTATTGTTAATAGATATTACAGGCATAGTGGCCTCATTTATTATATGCTGGGCAAAAGCTCCAATATAATTATCAAAAGAGGCTGCCTCGTTGTGTGTCATTATTAATACAGTATCGACTTTATTCTCGTGGCAATATTTCAATATCGATTTATAGGCGAAATATTCGTCTTTTAACAAAAGTTGAACAGTAAAGTCAATCCCATTCTCCCGGTATGCTTTACTGTATTTTTCAATTTTTTCGCAGGTACGCTTTGAGCTTATTTCGCGTTTTCCGAACAACACCGATACAAGGTGAATTTTCGAGTGGAACTTTAAGGCAAGGGCTATGGAATTATAAAGCTGTAACCGGCAACTTTTGTTTAAATCGATAGGCACTACCACATTTTTAAAAACCGACTCTTCAGTATTTGTTAAACTGATTACAGGCTTATCGGCTTTGATAATTACCTGCGAAAGGGTAGAGCCCAGCATTTTTTCTTCGTCCGAAAAGGGATAATTGTCGGCCATTATTATATACAAAGCATTTATTTTATGGGCATATTCAATTATGCCGGAATAACTTTTGCCGCTAACAACCGACAAAACTGTATCTTCAGAAAGGTTTTGTTCTTTTCGTAATATTTCGAGTTTTTTTATTGCGTTTTTCTCAAGTTCTTCATTGTTAAACATACTTCCCCACCACGACTGAGACTCAATTACATGCAACAGGTGTATTTTTCCTTTAACCAGCTGCCGGAGCCTTTTGGCATAGTCTATCGATTTCAGGCTGAATATTTTAAAATCGACAGGTACAAGCAAATCGGTTTTTGCGCTTTTCATGTTTTTATTGTTTTTTTCGGTTTTTCTCCTGCATAATTTACAAAAAAAACACCGTTTGTTATGTTTTTTTTTGCCAGTTCAAAGATATAGCAAGACTTGCTTGCTTATGTTAATGAAATATTTTTCTAAGTTAATGTATTTACCAAATATAATGTTGAAACAAAAAAATGGAACCACGCCGTGAAAAAAAATAATTTACAAACTTGACTTTTACCACAGTAATATTGTATATTAACAACAGGTTATGCAAGTAAATTAAAATAACCTGTAATTATTCATAAAAATCCAACCAAATGACCGGAAACATTGCCATAGATGTAGCTATTGGGCTAATATTTGTTTACTGCCTTTATAGCCTTTTAGCAACCACAATAAGCGAATTTATTGCCATGACATTTCAAATGCGGGCAAAAAACCTGAAAAGGGCTATCGGCAGGATGCTTGACGATGAAAACTCGCCTGTGCTTTCTGAAGGGTTTTATAAAGCCCCGCTCATCAAATATCTTTCAAGGGGAAAATTGATGAAATTTTTCGGCAATAATTCGCTGCCATCGAACATTCCGCCCGAACTGTTTTCAAAGGCGCTGCTTTACATGCTTAAAGAAGGCAAAACCTCTGGCATTAACCCTGCCGGTGCAATAAAAGCCAGTCTCGAATCGATTTCCGGCGGCAAACAAAGCGATACTATCAGCCACCTGCTTTTTCTGCTGGAAGAGTCAAACGGCGATATGGAAAAGTTTACCACCATGTTGGAACAATGGTTCGATGCAACCATGGAACGCTGCTCCGGATGGTATAAAAGGAACATGTCTTATGTAACCCTGGGGCTTTCTTTGCTCATAGCCACGCTGTTTAATATCGACAGTTTCCAGATAATTGGTACCCTGTCGAAAGACTCCGTGGCAAGGGAACAATATGTGCAGCTTGCTGGCAATTTAATGCAATCGACAATATTTTCCGAAAGCGAACAGCCAAAAGCTCCCGGTATATTGCACGATACCCTTCAAAGAACAAAAACCATAAACGACAGTAACACCTTTGGCAATGAAAATGCTTTAAACATATTTTATGCCCAAAAGCTGCTGCTGGAAAGAATGGATTCGCTGTACACCCTCTCCCAGGAGCCCCGCAGTATATTAAGTTTTGAAAGAAAAAACCGGATTAAATGGTTCTACAGCGATTTACAGAACTTTCTTGGATGCCTGGTAACAGCCATAGCCCTAAGCCTGGGGGCCCCATTCTGGTTCGATCTGTTAAACAAACTTATGAAACTGCGCAGCTCAATTCCTATCGGAAAATCTGCGGAAAAAAAGGAAATACCCACTTCCAACAAATAAACCGTAAAATAACTACCAATGAAAAGTAAAATTTCGAGCCAACCAGGCCGTATTATACCAATTCTGGTTTTAACAAACATTGCCCTATTGTTTCTGACAAGTTGCAGCAATATACGGTTGGTAAGCGATTACGATGATATAACCGACAAGAAAGTTACCGAACTGCAAGATAAATTCGCCCGACATTTTGTGAAACTGGAAAGGGCAATAGGAACCAGCGAAGCCGACTATAGCCATTTTATAGAATTTTACGATGCAGCTAAAAGCGAGCTTCGCACCCTTAGGGTCCGCGCCAATGCAATAGACAAGAACACCATTGTAACTGAACAGCTCGACCTTCTTGAAAAAAATGTATCGGATCTAGAAGAGCTGCACAAAATGGGCTTTAGTACCACAGCCGAAATAATACCTCTGAAAAGTGCTTTTGAATTGTCGTTTACAGCTATCATAAAATTTCAGATGGGTTTAAAAAGAGGAAAGGGTTAACTTTTAACAATTAGATTTTATGGAACTTAATACAAAGAAAATTACAGCCGACATGTTAAATGCAGCCAAAACTGTATTAAAAAAACATTGGAAAGAAACAAAGCCTTATGCCGAACAACAATTCAAAACCTTTGCCCAAAACATTCAGTTAATTGCCAGTTTAAAACTCAGGGGCGAAATAACCGAAGAAAAGGCAAAATTGCATTTAAACATACAACGCAATTCCATTCAAATTGTGCTTCTAACCATTGAAGGACTGGGGCTTTTGGCTGTTGAAGAAGCCATAAATGCTGCCATAGATGTAGTAAAAGGCACAGTAAACACAGCAATCGGTTGGAACTTACTGTAATATGTCGGGCATCAACCATTTAGGAACAAACTTAAAATACCAACACCCTTATTTAACATTTAGCATGAAAACACCACTTACCGACATCCAGATCGCTTCAATTTATAAAGTCAACAAGCAGAATGTATTATTGCCAAAGCGCATGGCCCGCTGCACCCCCGATATGCATATAGCTATAAAAGGCATTGCTGCCGAAGTAAAGAACCTGGGGGGCAGGCTCATTCTCTCCGACTTGTTCCGCAGTTACGAAATGCAACTACAGGCGCACCTCGATTACACCTCGAAAAAGAAAAAAGCTTACAGCCCGCCCCCGGGTGGAAGCATGCACGAGGCAGGCAGGGCTATGGACATTGATGTAAACGCCATAAAAATCAGCCTCGCCGATTTTTGGGAAATAGCAAAGAAATACGGGGTTGTGCCCATTATTTCGAAGGCCGACAAAAAAATTTCGGAATGCTGGCATTTCGACTGCCGTGGAAGCCACCAGACCGTTTACGATTATTACAAAACCCTTCCACAGCCTAACATGGCCCCATACACAGCTATGGCTGTTAGCGCTATACTGGCAATCGATGTTAAGGTCGATAGTTTTGCGGCCAAAAATACCGAAGCCTTCATACAATCGGCACTTATAAGGCTCGGCTATTCTCCCGGCCCCATCGACGGCAACCTGGGGGCAAAATCGAAAGCAGCCTTAATCAAAGCCGGCATCGAAACCAACATTATTTCAGAAATAAAAAACATACTCGAAGACAAACTGCAACTGCAATTTAACGAAGAGTTCCATACAAGCTTTAACGATGAATTCGACGACACTAAACCCGCACATATAAGCTGATTTTTTTGTTTCTTTTGCTTTAAACTTTAAAGCACATAGCTATTACGCTGTGCATAAATATTAGGTAAACCTGCCATTCAAAAGTTTATTTTTGTTAAAACTGTAAAAACTACACCCCATGGGCAAATTCTACGACATGCACATGCATGCTTTCGACCTTAGCCACCCAAACCTTGTTTCGTTTTTGTTCCGCGACGATTTATTCGATAAAATACCCAACCGTAAAATCCGCAAGATTTCGTTGCTGGGGCCAGTTGGCCTTTTATTGCCAGGGCTTATAAAAAAAGGGCTAAAAAAAATTATTGAAGAAAACCTATATATAAAAAACACTTTGTCGTTTTACGAAATACCTATCGAATACCAGTTTTTACTGGTCGATTATTTTCTGAAGTCGCCCGACAACCCCCTTGATAAAATAGTTGAAACAAACAACGAATTTGTTGTAGATGGTGAAACCTGCAATAAAATTGTTCTTTGTCCGCTTAGCATCGACTTTGGGTACAAAAACATCGACCAGTCGGGGGTATTTTACAACAAAGCGCCCCAAAAGCCAATAGCAAAACAAATTGGCGATTTGTTCCTTTCCATAAACACCTATTACCGTTTTGAACTATCACCCGGCGATTATGCCCAAAAACTTCAACTTAAAGAAATAAAAAAGCCCCTCGACGAAATAAAACAGGATAAACTCTTTGAGATTTACCCGTTTATGGGACTAAACACCCAAAACTATACGCTGGATAAATTAAAAGGCACTGCCTCAGAAACCGGGCTGCTCGATAAATATTTCTCGGAATTCAGCAACAGCGAGAGCCCGGAAACCCGCCGGCAAAGGTTGTATGCCAAAATGGGCAGCTTCGATGGAAAAATGTACGAAGACGACGGAAGCATATACAAAAACATTTTCACCGGCATAAAAGTTTATCCACAGCTTGGTTTCGATCCCCTGCCCGAAACATCAAACCAGCAAGAAAGGGAAAAGGTTGAATTTCTGTATGAGTATTGCATTGCCAGGCGAATTCCCATAATAGCCCATTGCAGCGATGGCGGGTTTAAATCGGGTAACTTTGACAAGCTGACAAACCCGGCTTTGAGCTGGAAAAAAGTAATCGAAAAATATCCAGAGCTTACGCTCTGCCTTGCTCATTTCGGCCATCAGAAAACCGGGGCAACCGATTGGCAGAAAACAATAATTGGTTTAACCAAAGCAGAAAATATTTATACCGACATATCGTGCAACGACTCTAACGATGCATATTACAAACAACTCAATAATGTACTGAAAACATCTGGGGACAACCTTTCTCGTAAAGTCCTTTTTGGTTCCGATTTCTCAATAAACATGTATGCATCAAAAGTAAGTTCGTACAACCAGTACCTTAATACATTTATTCATACCGGGGCATTAGAGAACAAGAAAGACTTATTCTTTACCAACCCGGAAAAATTTCTCTTTGGAAACTGACATTAAGCAATTATTAATGCAGATATAAGCTCCAGAAAGCCGGGTGCCACTGAAAAACCGGTTTCATACAATATTAAAATCGCCTAAATGGATTGTAACAGTTAAGGAAATTCTCTATTTGTCACAGTATTGCCGTATAATATCACAAAATATTGTTGCATATCCCATTTTTTATACGATCTCAAAAAATTAACAGACATTTGGATTTAAGAACTTTAATCCAACATAAACAACATGAAAAAAGTATTTTTTTTATTTAGCATTCTGGCATTAGTGGCGCTTTTCTCTACTTGTGCCAAAGATGGCGAACAAGGCCCGCAGGGGCTTCAGGGCGAACAGGGCCCGGCAGGCGACAACGGAAGCATAATTTATGCAGGAAACGGTGCCCCTGACAATGATGCAGGCATTGCAGGCGATTTTTACCTAAACAAAACAACAGGCGATTTGTATGGCCCCAAAAGCGACGATACGGGCTGGGGCGTACCTATTGTACTCAAAGGAAATACAGGCAGCAAGGGCGACAAAGGCGACACCGGGGAGGCAGGCACTGATGGCTCAGCAATATATGCAGGCACTACGGCTCCCGAACTTTCTACAGGGAAAGAGGGTGATTATTTTTTGAATACCTCTTCTTACGATTTATATGGCCCAAAAACCAGCAGCAGCTGGGGAGTCCCTATTAATTTAAAAGGAACCGCCAATGTTATGTATTCCGCCTGGATTGGCGCCGACTGGAACATACAAAACCACGCCACATTAAAAGGTATGTCCATTCCGGTAAACCAGCTATCGAATAACGTTCAAAGAGACAGGTGCCTGGTTGTTGTTTACCAGAAACAATACGGAACCGGCCAAATATACCCCATGCCGGGGTCAGGCCGATGGTCGAATGTTTGGTACCAATATTCTTTTGGGGGCACCTCTTCCGGATTTACACAGAAAATATACATTACCCTTGTTTCAACCGATGGTACCGATTTAACAGAATACCAGTACTCTGCCGTGCGTGGTAATTACTTTCGATATGTTTTAATCCCCGGAGAGGTACTTAACCCGGCTTCAATCAATAAGCAAAAAGAGAACTTTGCCCCTAACCTGATGGATTACCAGGAAACATCGAAATATTTCGGTTTAGAAAACTAAAACCATTTTTTCTTCGAATTTTATAATTAAAGCCCTCATTGATGTTATTCGCAAAGTGGGCTTTAATTTTTCTTATACTTTTCTTTATGCTTAACCGGTAATTTGTTAAAATTGTAAAAGAATTAACCAAATTTTACATTAATGAAAAAAGATGTTCCCGCATCGGCTCCGGCAGGTGCATTATACGGTTTAGGCCTTATTGGCGCAGCCGTTTATTTCATTTCACAGGCAACCAGTTTCTGGACAGGGGTAATTGGCGTAATCAAAGCCTTGGTATGGCCGGCAATTTTAATTTACGAAGCCCTTAAAAACCTGGGAGTTTGAAAATAGAACAAGCAGTTGTTAGTTTAAAGTTCAAAGTTTAAAGTTCAAAGTTTAAAGTTTAAAGTTTAAAGTTTAAGCTTATTACTTGCTTTTACAATGTTTAAAGCAAACCGTGAGCAGTAATTCTTAATTATTTTATTTCCTGCATTCAACTAAATCTTCTGGATTTTAATCTTTATAAAGCCACCCGAAAAAAAAACATAGAGCCTTAAACTTTGAACTTTAGCTCTCCGCACCTTAATAATCAATATAAAATTCCTATCTTTGCACCCCTTTTAAAACAAAATTAAGCAAAGAATGATTACTGTTTCGAACCTGGCGATTCAATTTGGCAAAAAGCCTCTTTTTTCTGATGTCAACCTGAAGTTTACACCCGGAAACTGTTATGGTGTAATTGGTGCAAATGGCGCGGGAAAATCGACGTTTTTAAAAATGATTGCCGGAGAGCTTGATGCCACCCGCGGATCGATAACCATGGGGTCGGGCGAACGCCTTTCGGTATTAAAGCAAAACCACTTCGAATTCGACGAATTTACCGTGCTCGACACTGTGCTTATGGGCTATAAAGAACTCTGGAACCTGATGAAGGAAAAGGAAGCCTTGTATGCAAAACCCGATTTTAGTGAAGAAGATGGAATGCATGCCGCCAAGCTCGAAGACGATTTTGCCCACATGAACGGGTGGACGGCTGAAAGTGATGCTGCCGAACTCTTAAGCGGGCTTGGCATTAAAGAGGATCTGCATTACCAGCTGATGAAAGACCTTAGCGGCAAAGAAAAAGTGCGCGTACTGCTTGCACAAGCCCTTTTTGGAAACCCCGACAACCTGCTGCTCGACGAGCCCACAAACGACCTCGACCTGGAAACAGTGCTATGGCTCGAAAATTACCTTGCCAATTGCGAAAACACGGTAATTGTTGTTTCGCACGACCGACACTTCCTCGATAATATTTGTACCGACATTGTCGATATCGACTACGGAAAAATAAAAATGTTCTCGGGCAACTATACCTTCTGGTACGAATCGAGCCAGCTTGCCCTTCGCCAGCAGTCGGCAGCCAATAAAAAGGCCGAAGAAAAAATTAAGGAACTCCAGGAGTTTATTTCGCGCTTTAGCGCCAATGTGGCCAAATCGAAACAAACTACCAGCCGCAAAAAAATGATTGAAAAACTGCGTATCGAAGAAATTGCCCCCTCAACACGCCGCTATCCGGGCATTATTTTTAAACCCGAGCGTGCTGCCGGCGACAAAATACTTAAAGTGGAAGACCTCAGCGCTTCACTCGAAGGCACTGTTTTGTTTAAAGATGTTTCGTTTACCATTGAAAAAGGCGATAAGGTTATTTTTATTTCGAAAGACAACCGTGCCGTAACAGCCTTGTTTGAAACTATTGTGGGCGAAATAAAACCTGAAACCGGCACCTTTGAGTGGGGAATTACCATTAACCATGCCTATCTGCCTTTCGATACCAACGATTTCTTCCTGAAAGACATTAAAATTATCGACTGGCTCTCGCAATACTCAAAAGACCCCGACGAAACTTTTCTGCGCGGGTACCTGGGCAAAATGCTCTTCTCCGGCGACGATATTTATAAAAGCGCCAAAGTGCTGTCGGGTGGCGAAAAAATGCGCTGTATGATTGCTAAAATGATGCTCCAACAGCCAAACCTTATTATACTCGATCATCCGACAAACCATCTCGATATGGAATCGATACAGGCCTTCAACAACAATATGAAAGCTTATCCGGGGCAAATTCTTATGGGATCGCATGACCACGAATTTATTCGTACGGTTTGCAACCGCGTTATTGAGCTTACCCCTAAGGGAACTATCGATAAATATATGGACTTTGAGGAGTATATTACCGACGAAAAACTTAAAGAACTCAGGGAGAGTAAGTATTAGTTTAAAGTTTAAAGTTTAAAGTTTAAAGTTTAAAGTTTAATGTGAACAGTGAACAGTGAACAGTGAACAGTTTTTCCAGTTTTTGTTTTGGGTTTAGATCTATTAATAATTCTCAATTTCATCATTCGAATAATAAAACATATTAAAAATGGCTATCATTGGGCAGATAAACTCACTAAAAATCGTAAAAAAGGTTGACTTTGGGGTTTATCTCGATGGCGGGGAACACGGCGAAATATTAATGCCCAAAAGATATGTCCCTGCTACCTGCGAAACCGATCAGCTAATTGATGTATTTTTATACAAAGACTCCGACGACAGGCTTATTGCCACTACCGAAATTCCATTTGTTAAGATTAACGAATGTGCTGTTCTGGAAGTCGTTGCGGTTAATACAGCAGGCGCCTTTCTAAACTGGGGCTTGCCCAAAGATCTTCTTGTACCCTATCGGGAACAAACCCATAAAATGGAAACCGGCAAGCGATATCTTGTGTATGTATATCTCGATAAAGAAACCAACCGTATTGTTGCCTCGGAAAAAATCGATAAGTTTCTTGACAACACCCCTCCTGTTTACGAAGTTGGACAAGAAGTTGCACTAATTGTTTACCATAAAACCGATTTAGGGTACAAAGCCATAATTAACCACAGGCATACGGGCATTTTATACCTCAACGAAGTTTTTCAACCGCTGCAAAACGGGCAAAACCTAACTGGCTATATAAAGAAAGTACGCGACGATGACAAAATCGACCTCAGCCTACACAAGCCAGGACAGGGAAAATCGAACGAGGCTTCGTCGGTAATACTTGCAAAACTTAAAGAAAACAACGGCTTTCTTCCATATTGCGATAAAAGCATTGCCGACGAGATTTACCAGGTTTTCGGAATGAGCAAAAAAACTTTTAAGATGGTTATTGGCAACCTTTACCGCAAAGGGGCTATAGTAATTACCGAAAATGGCATTAAGCTCGCTAAGTAATTAGTTGTTCGACATTTTTAGCCTGCCGCAAACTATTCTATATAGTTTTCTGAATTTCCCTTTTTACCAGTTTTTTCAGTTTATCGCAAAGTTCGTAATCTTCGTTAGCCTGATAGAAAGCTATAAGTTTATCGATAAACACCGGGTTGCAAAAATGTGGGTGCGACTCATCGAAAGGTACAATTCCCTTAATTGTTAGGTCGAAAACTTCCTGCAAATCGGTAATCGAATAAATATCCACAATAGGGATATCGTTTTGCAGCACTGCTGTGTTCTTGTACTTCTCAACAAAATTTAACAAAGTTAACTGTACGTTTAGCAAATCGTTGTTTTGCGACATCAATTGCCTGTTCTGGTGGTTATATGCTTCAAATTGCGGCGCCATATCGTCTTTTACCGTCTTTTGGAGCATGTTTTTAATGGTTTGTTGGTTATGGCTGATTAAATCAACATTGAACTTAATTTTTGCCTTAAGTTCAGCAATGGTGTTATGGATATGTGCCAGCATAATTAGAGTTTTTGGGGGTTATTACTTTTTATTACGTAAAGTTTTTGCCGGTGATTTATATTTTTGACCAACGGAACCTTTATGTATATAACCGGGAGGTTTTATTAATTAAAGCCAGTCACAAACCACTTATTGTTTTTTTTCACATATTAATTAATAAAAAATGCCCCGGGAAAACCCGGGGCACTCGAAAATATTAAAAAATTAACCTATTCCTGTTTGAACCTGCCTAAATCGTTAATGTTCGAATAGCGTATCATTTCGGCCCTGGCATGGTTTTCGGGGCGCGAAGTTTTAACAAACACTTCAAGCGATTTCCAATATGAACTGTCGCGGTTTGTATCAAGCAGCAACAAATAGCCCATAACAATGTTACCGGCCATTTCCACCAACCGGCGTGCGTGAAAATCGATGTATTCATTGTCGTTCACCGAAACAACTTTGTTTACAGCCTCTTCATATTCTTCGGTCATCTGAATCAGAATACGGCGGTAGGTATGAAGTTCGGGTTTGATTTCTTCTGCTTCGTATTCGCGAATTTGCTTCAGGTAACCTCCGGTTGTAACACCACGTATAGCAGCAACAACCTGCAATTGGGTAGTACCTTCGTAAATAGAGGTAATACGGGCATCGCGGTAAATGCGTTCAATGGGGTAATCTTTCATAAAGCCCGAACCACCATGAATCTGGAGCGAGTCGTATGCCAGAGAGTTACAAACTTCCGACGACAAGCCCTTTGCCAGCGGGGTATAAATATCGGCCAGTTTTTGGTAGTGTTTCAGTTCTTCTTTTTCCTCTTTCGAAAGCTCACGTTCTTCGGCAAGGTGCATATATGCTTTGTAAACATCGACAAAGCGGGCTGTTTCGTAAAGCAGGGTACGTGCCCCATCGAGTTTTGCCTTCATTTTAGAAAGCATTTCGTAAACAGCCGGAAATTTAATAATAGGTTTTCCAAACTGCTGGCGTTCTTTGGCATAGTTTAAGCCTTCGCGGTAAGCAGCTTCGGCAATACCAACCGACTGTGCAGCAATACCCAGGCGGGCTCCGTTCATAAGCGCCATTACGTATTTAATAAGCCCTAATTTTCGTTGGCCTACAAGTTCGGCAGGTGCATTTTTAAACACAAGCTCGCATGTGGGCGAGCCAATAATGCCCAGTTTATGTTCGATACGGCGTACGGTTACCCCTCCGTTATTTTTATCGTAAATAAACATCGAAAGGCCCCGGCCATCGGAAGTACCAGGCTCTGAGCGGGCAAGCACCAGCGAAATGTGCCCATCGCCATTGGTGATAAAACGTTTTACCCCGTTCAGGTACCATTTGCCGTCTTTTTCGTTAAAAGTAGCTTTAAGCTGAACAGCCTGAAGGTCGGAACCGGCATCGGGCTCGGTAAGGTCCATGGCCATGGTTTCGCCAGCCGAAACGCGGCTAAGATAGCGCATTTTCTGATCCTCGTCGGCAAACTCGTGAATGGTTTCAGCGCAGTCTTGCAAGCCCCACACGTTCACAAAACTGGCATCGGCACGCGAAACAATATCGGCAGCCATAGTGTATGGAACGATAGGGAAATTTAACCCTGCATACTTTCTGGGAAGGGTAATACCCATCAAACCAGCTTTTACCAATGCATCGAGGTTTTCCTGAGTACCTTTGGCATAAACAACACCACCGTCTTTTAATTCAGGGCCTTCGGCATCGACACTTTCGGCATTGGGGGCAATAATATTCGCACATATATCGCCTACAATTTCCAGAACTTTATCGTAGCTGTCCATTGCGTCTTCGAAGTCGATAGGGGCATAGTCGAATTGTTCCTTATCGGCAAAATTGCGCTCCTTGAGGGCTACAATTTTCTTCATCAGCGGATGGGTAAGATGGAATTTCAGTTCGGGATTATCTATATAGAAATTATCCATTTTTTTCTTTTTTTAGTTTTTAAACGAGGTTAACGGTTACTTGCTGTTCTTTTTATAATACTTAACCATTTTGGGTATTACATCTTCCAGGTTACCGGTAATAACATAGTCGGCAATAGAATTTATCGGAGCAGCGGGATCGTTATTGATTGAAATAATCATAGCCGACTCCTGCATACCTGCAATGTGCTGTATCTGGCCCGATATACCACATGCGATATACAATTTGGGCCTTACAGTAACTCCGGTTTGGCCGATTTGTCGTTCATGTCCGGCATAACCTGCATCGACAGCGGCACGCGAAGCACCAACTTCGGCACCTATAAGGTGGGCAAGATCGTATAACATATTGAAATTTTCTTTCGAGCCAACACCATAGCCCCCGGCAATAATAATCGAAGCATTTTTTATATTAACTTTCGATTTTTCCATGTGGCGGTCGATAATTTTAACCACAAAGTCGGTAGCTGAAGTATATTTTGCCACATCGAGCTTAACCAGCTCGCCTTTATGGTTAGCATCGAAAATTTCTTTTTTCATTACCCCTTCGCGAACGGTAGCCATTTGGGGCCTGTTATCGGGGTTAATAATGGTAGCCACAATATTCCCGCCGAAAGCCGGACGTATCTGGTACAGCAGATCTTTGTAGTTTTTATTTTCTTTCTTATCCTCGTGGCCGCCAATTTCGAGCGATGTACAATCGGCGGTTAAGCCACTAATTAATGCAGAAGAAACACGTGGGCCTAAATCGCGGCCATAGGTTGTAGCGCCCAGCAGGGCAATCTGGGGTTTTTCTTCCTGGAAAAGTTTTACTGCAATTGAAGTATATGGAAGGGTAGTGTAAAATTCGAGCCTGGCATCGTCGGCAACCCAAACTTTGTCGGCACCATAGGTATAAAGTTCGTTTTCTACCCCGTTTAGTTTATGCCCGATAACCAGAGCTTCAAGTTTACACTTTAACTGGCTGGCCAGCGAGCGGCCTTTGGTCATAAGCTCAAGGCTCACATCGGCTATTTTTCCTTCATCTACTTCGCAGATGACAAATATGTTGTTCACGTTATTTACTTTTTTGTTTAACAATATTTTTATTCAGGCTTTCGCCGCTATTAACCTAGGGTATGGTTGGTGATAAGCTCTTTCATCAACTCATCGATACCGTTATCGTCGGCAGAAATAACCTTTGCTTCTTTTGCCTGGAACACCACGTTCTCGATTTTTTTAACTTTTGTTGGCGAACCACTTAGTCCCAGTTGGTTAATATCGGATTCGATATCGTTCACGCTCCATTCTGCAATATTCAGGTATGGCCTTTCGTTTACCAGGTTAATATAATCTTCAGAGGCTTCCTGGCGTTCGGTTTGTGTGCGCGAATGTTTGTATTTCATTACTGCTTTTGCGTTGCGCGGGCGGCAATCGGGAGCCGAGCCGTTAACGGTTATAACGCAAGGCATGGGGCATTCTACAGTTTCGACCCCTCGCTCGAGTCGGCGTTTAATAACTACCGATTTGTTTTTTAGTTCTAAAACATCTTCGGCGTAGGTTACCTGTGGAATACCAAGTTTTTCGGCAACCTGGGGGCCAACCTGTGCAGTGTCGCCGTCGATTGCCTGGCGGCCGGCAATAATTATATCAAAATCTTTTATCTTACGAATTGCGCATGATATGGCATAAGAGGTTGCCAAGGTATCGGCACCTGCAAATGCACGGTCGGTCAATAAATATCCGTTGTCGGCGCCACGGTATAACCCTTCGCGGATAATTTCGGCAGCACGTCCGGGGCCCATAGTTAACAATGTAACCGTTGAGCCGGGAAATTTATCTTTTAGTCGAAGTGCCTGTTCCAGTGCATTTAGGTCTTCCGGATTAAAAATAGCTGGCAGGGCTGCCCTGTTTACGGTGCCATCGGCTTTCATGGCATCTTTCCCAACGTTTCGGGTATCGGGAACCTGCTTTGCTAAAACAATGATTTTTAAACCCTTCATATTTATAAATTTACAATGATTAATTTTTCGGGAGCACAAATTTAAGAGAATTTCGGTTTCGCCAAAACTTCGTATGTTAAATCAAAGGATTATAAAAGAAGAAAATCCCGACATAAGCCGGGATTTAACTATAATACTTTATTTTACTGGATGTTACGAAAAAGAAAATAAAACAGGTTTTCATCAAAAAAAAAGAAAAACAGAAGGCCTGTAAGGTATTTTTAATTCGACAACTGCCTCTCTCCTACCCCTTCAACGGTAATTTTAACCGGTTGAATTGTACCGTCCTCGTTAAAGTACATCCTGTCGATGCAGGTTACACGGTGGTCGCGATCGAAATTCGGTATAGGCCTGCGGTGGTAAACAATATACCAGTCGTCGGTTCCCGGGATGTTTAACACAGAATGGTGGCCTGCGCCGGTAGCAATTTCGGGATCCGATTCCAGTATGGCACCAATGCGGTTAAAAGGCCCGAATGGGGTATCGGCAATAGCATAAGCCACATTATAAGTGCTGTCGCCCCAGTTTCCTTCCGACCACATAAAATACAATTTTCCGGCGCGCATGAACATTATTGGCCCTTCGACATATTTCTCGGGGGTAATTTCTTTAACAATATCGCCATCATCGAAAGGCTGAAGGGCAGTAAAGTTGTTGTTTAGCCTGCCAATGTTGCAACGGCGCCAGCCCCCATAAACAATATAATAATTGCCATCGGTATATTTAAACACAAACTGGTCGATAGGTTGTGCATTATTATAAAATTCGTTTATAAGGGGCTTTCCAAGATAGTCGGTGTAGGGGCCTTCGGGCTTATCGGCCACAGCCACACCAATTCCGCCTATCTCCCCTACAGTATCTATTTCTGGGTTCCAATAAGGGCCATAAGGGTTTTGTATGTCGTTAGCTGCAAAAAACAGGTAATATTTTCCATCTTTTTCAATGGTTGAAGGCGCCCAAAGGGCTTCTTTGACCCATTTTACAGAACCTGTGTCGAGTATGCGGCTGTGTTTTTCCCAGTTTACCAAATCGCTTGAAGAAAAAGCATCGAAAAACACCTGATTCTCAAACCTGGCAGAATAGGTCGGAAAAATCCAGTATTTATTGCCATACACAGCTACTTCCGGATCGGCATACCAGCCGGTATCGATAGGGTTGCCCGAAGTTGCCATCTCGCCTTTTGGCGCACAGGAAATTATAGTGAGGGCAAAACACAGGGGATATAGAATTTTTTTCATGTTACGGTTTTTACAATTAAGTTTCAAATATACGAAAGCCATTAAAATTCAACGGCTTTTAGAACTACCTTTTGTACGTTTTTTATCTTAAACAGCCCATTATATGCAAATTGGGGTTGACGGCATAAGATTGTGGCAGCTAGGCATAGTGCCCACTAATCAGTTTGCACCGACTTGACGGGCAAGAGGAAACCCAAAATACTTGAAGCCCCCGCCAATGTTTAAATACGCTGTTGTGCACTGGCATTCCTTTGTTTTCATTTTAACAACCAATCAATTACATTTATTTTTTGAATTCCGTTTATGCTCGTATTATCATAGTCCAATGTTAATAAAAATTTAGGGTAATTGTCTTTAACCCTATCAAATGCCGAAATCTCACGATTAAGTGTTTTTTCGTCATTAACAGTATATGCTACTTGATAATATTCACGCTCATTGCTTGTCTTTTGGACTACAAAGTCAATTTCTCTGTCATCATGTTTTCCAACATAGACTTTTCCACCTCGTCTGAATAGTTCAAAATAGACTATATTTTCAAGCTTTCGTCCTAAATCAGCTTCATATTTATTTGTTGGGGTAATATTTTTTAACCCCAAATCAACAACATAGTATTTCCCATTCGTAGAAAGCAATTCTTTTCCTTTGATGTCATATCGAGGTGCAGCATACAAAATATATGACTGAGTAAGGAAATCTAAATATTTAATGATTGTATTATGCGAAATTTTCTTTTGGGAAGTATGGTTTAATTGAGCTGCAATATTTGTCGGTGAAACATAAGAACCTATTGAATCAAAAAGAAAGCTAACAATTCGATGCAGATTATCTACATTCCTTAAGCTATGACGCTGAGAAATATCCTTAATTATCACAGTATCGTATATTGATTGTAAATAATCATTTACCAGATTCTCATCATTTTTTGAAAGCGTAACTGCTTCAGGAAAACAACTCTCATTGATATATTTTCTGAAAAGTCTGTCGGTATTTTTATCATCAGAAAAAGCAGATGCGTATTCTTTAAAAGAATATGGTTGTAGGTTTATAGCAATATATCTTCCTGTCAATAGTGTTGCTAACTCACTCGATAATAAATATGCATTTGAACCTGTAACATATAAGTCAATATTCTTTTTTGTAAATAAACTGTTTACTAACCTTTCGAAGTCATTTATTAGCTGTACTTCATATAAAAATATGTAATACTTATTTTTTGGGTTGATTTGTTCAATTATCTCGTCATATAATTTAGTCCAATTAGTGAGGTGCAAATTTTCACGTTCTTCGAAGTTTAGAAAAATAATGTTTTCAGGCGCTACTCCATCTTTAAGAAGCTCATTCATAAATGCCTCTAAAAGTGTGGATTTTCCGCAACGTCTAATTCCAGTTATTACTTTTATTAAGTTCTGGTCTTTTAGTTGCTTTAATCGGTTTAGGTATAATCCTCTTTCAATCATTTTTCTTTTTCTTACAAAGATAATGTCTTATTGACGAAAATATAATTATTAATCTTTTTTCGTCAATAGCGGCATTTCTTTGCTTGTGCACAACTAATATTTATCGATAAAATCACAATCTATTGATGGATATTCAAACCTATCAGCAATGATATGTTTGTTTTTATCAGGAGCAATGGTTTTATTTTAGTGTGTAACTTTTCTTAATAATGCCTGCAAGTTTTGGGCAAAGTGTGCCCAACATACACAAATCAAACATATTGCTAATCGGGCAGGTACTTATAGTTTAACCTTTTTTTGTACTTTTCGAAATAAGCTTCAACAATGTCGTTTAAGACAAGGGTTGCCTCATTTTGCCTTTCGGCGTAGGTTTGTTTTGTTTCATCGCGTTTTTTAGGGGCAAAAACGGGGTTTGTGTTAATGTCGTTCCGGAAGTCGTCTTCGAAATAAAAGTCGGCTGCAATGTATTTTGCCGATCGCCAAATGTAAACAACACCATCTTTGCCCCCGGTTGCCACATAGTTTCCATCGGGCGAAACAGCCACAGAATTAACATCGCCATCGTGCAAAACATAACTGTAAAGTTTGGCCCCTGTGGCAACTTCCCAAACTATAACCGAACCATCAGGCGAAGCACTGTATAGAAAATATCCGTCGGGCGAAAACTCAATATCAACAACAGCAGCACCATGTCCGGAGTATGTTTTTACAACCTTTCCCGAATCGATATCCCACAGCCTTATGGTTTTATCGCCCGAAGCCGAAGCAAAATAGCGGGAATTGGGGTGGAATTTTATATCATAAATGTTCTCGGAGTGTTTCTTAAGGGTTTTCAGCAGGGTTCCTGTTTTAGCGTTCCATACCTTTATTGACAAATCGAGCGAACCGCTAACAACATATTGTTCGTCTTTACTAAAAGCAACTGCCAGTATGTTTTTTTCGTGGCCTTCCAGTACAAGTTCGACCTGCTGTGCAGAAACATCCCATATACGAATTTTCCTGTCGTACGAACCACCTGTAATTTTATTCCGTTCGGGGGCAAAATCAACCGACCAGAAATGGGTTGAGTTACCTTCGAAAAGGGCCAGTTTATTTCCACTTTTGTCAATTAACTTAATAGCGTTCCCCGATGAAACAAAAAGTTTGTCTTCGCCAAAAAACTCAATATCGTTAACCGGAAAATAGTTATCGATAATTACCGGGGCACTTTCGATATTTAAAATATTGTAAATACAAACCGATTTATCATCTCCACCCGAGGCAATGAATTCGCCCGACGGGCTATATTCGAGCGACCTAACCCCGTCTTTATGGTTTTTTAATTGATGTAGGAGGTATTTTTCGTCCTGGGCAAAAGTGTTTGCCAGTAAAGGAATAAAAAACAGAAAGTAAAGCCTCATTATAAGAATATTTTTAATGAAAAAGTTTAGCTCGTATTAACTTTTAGTTAAGCCTGGCGCCCCACGGGTTGCGTAAGCCTTTAGCCTCTTTAAGGTAGGCTTTGACTGAACCTACCAGAATTTTAGCATCGATTAAAACTGGTACCCGGTTTTTATCGTCGGTAACCCACACAATAAGGTCTTCGCCCCCTTTGAACATGGTGCCTTCTACCAGCAATGCCGAAAACTTGATACACCTGTAACTCGCCCCATTATGGAGTGTTATGGTTTCTTTGCCACCATACCTTATATACAGGTTATAAATATTATAATCGATTATGGCATAAACAGGAATTGTATCGTTAAGCTCTAAGCCACTAAAGTCGAGGTTCCGCGCATAATATATAAGGGTTTGCAAATCGAAGGTGCACCTGTTGGGAAGGGCAACGGTATCTTTTCGTAAGGCCTGGTTCGAATTTTTTGTATATGCAAAAACCCGGTTGTTCCTCCAGTCGAAAACATATTTATCGTCAACCTCATAGCCACCCTCGTAATTTTTGCGGTGGTGCCACAGGGGCAAAAGGGTTTCTTTATCGAGGTACGACTGGTAATGGTCGCGAACCTTAAAAAGCCAGTCGTACGATTTAAATGTCGAACCGAAAGCATCAAGGTGATATACATTCCTGTTAATATAAGTTGCAGGTTTAACTTTAAATTCAACCCATCCGGCATCAATCCATATAAAGCCCCAGTTGTAGGCAACAGTGTATGTTATTTCTTCGCCCTCGGCAAAAGTGTAGTTGTTTTTAAAACACTGTCCCGATGCTACAGACCAAGTTGCTGCCAGAATATACAATATGATAAAGACTTTCTTCAAACAGATAATTATGCACTAAATTTTTTATTATTGTCAAAGTCAAGCAAATAAAACTATAAGCAAAAAACAAGGCAACTATTTTTTTACCGCAAACTCGTAAAAATCGTTGGCTTTCCCTTCGGCATCAATAATATTGGTAATTTTAACAACTGTATAAACATCGTCGGGGGCCAGTCGCAAAAGTTTAACAATATAAATATCGTTAATTTCGATATTGGCAATTTCAGTAAGCTTTATGCCGGCATTATAAGCATCGCGGGCTGTTGTGCCACTGGCATTGCTGTAATCGAACGAGTTGAACTTTACAAACTGGCAGTTCGATGGTGAAACCCATTTTTTTGCCAATGCTGTACTTGCTGTATCGGATTGATATTCCTGAATATCGCGAAGCATCGAATCGGCAGAGGCAGCCACCTGCTGCAGGGTTGAAAAGTTAAAAGCCGCTGGGTTGCCACTGTTTGCACTGTTAAGCTTTAGTCCGGTGAATTCCTGAAGCCGTTTGCCCTTAAATATAAGTTTTCGCCCGATGGTTGTCTGAAAACCATTTTCGTTTATCGCCTTGAAATAAAGGTATAGATCTTCTTCGATTTCGGAGGGGGCAAAGAAAGCCCATTGCATATTAAAGTTTAGCACACCTGGGGTTGTATCGAAAATAACAGTTTCCTGTCCGCCAGAAAATTTTTGCGTTACAATTAACTGTGTTAATTTAAAATCGGAAAATACCTGAATGTTAAACACTGTTTTTTCGCCCGCAAAAGCATCTATTTCTTTATTTTCGGGGAATATTTTCACAATGGGTTTATCGTTGGTTTTTTCGCCACATGCCGTAAACGCGATAATCAGCGAAACGAAAAAAAACAGGTTCAGGTTTCTGGTTTGCATAATTTGAAATTGTGTTGCTAATATATTAAAAAAGCAACCCGCATAAAAGCGGGTTGCTTCCAATTCGATAAAATAGTTGTGTTATTCAACTTTTAGTTTAAAGGCCTTAACCTTAACCACAACAGAATCTTCGCGACCGAGGAACATGCGCTCCGACACCACTTCGAACGATACCGGCAGTACAAAGTCGGCATCGGGTACCGATTCGAGGGCATTAAAAAGGGCATTGTTATACCCACGGTTACGTATATTAACGTTTACCAGGCCACCGGCAATGCCCGAAACAGAGGCTTGCCTGTATTTCTCCCCGCCAACTGGCAGTCCTGCAACGTATGTTTGCGTTGAAGTACCGGTAATATCTTTAATGTATTCAAGGTCGCTCATTGCTACATTGAGCCGTGCCTGCACGTTTGCCTGTGGCACCGATGTCTGGTACACGGTACAAGATGCAAATACCAGGGCTGTAAGCAGAACAGGTATGATGCTTTTTATTTTCTTCATAACAAATAGGTTTTACTGTCCAAAATAAATATTTAACACTAGGCGGACATTGCTATTGGTGTTAATGCCAACTTCAGAAACTTTTAATTTGCTGTATGTTGTTAACGGATCGTTTGCCGAAACATAATACACCTGGCTTTCGGTTGTGCCAGCGGTACTGGTTTCGTATTTCACCTTGCTTTTTCCTTCGTTGGTCCATTTCATGTTCAACCCGTACTCTAAGCCCAGAGAAATTGGAAGGTGGGCAATAAACACGTTAAAGCCTACAACACCGCCCAGGCCCAGTACAATCGGGCTCGATGTTTCTCTGTATTTATCATAATCGCCGCCATCGTAATTATATTCCTCAATGGTTAAATTTCTTTTGAAACCTAAAAATAAATCGGAACCGGCATAAACATCAAAAATGTTTTTTGAATTAAAATGTTTCTCAATACCGGGTGCAATAATAAATTCACTTTCGCTGTTCTTAATGAAACTTGATTGAACAAAATCGCCGAACATATCAATTTCGTCACCTTTAAGCTTATCAGAATCTTTATATAGCTTAATACCCAGCCTGAAAGCTGTATTGGCATCGGTATAGCGTTTAAAGGTAAGTATGTCGCCCTGTGCCAGCTGGTTTACAATGGGCAAATCGGCAACACCTCCACCTGTGAGGGCAGCACCAAAAGTAAGCGACATGTCGCCAGCTCCGGGCCTCGACCCTAGTTTAACAACAGAGGCATCGTTTTCCCTGGTCGAAAGCTGCGAGAAAGCAGTAACACCAGAAAGTGCCATGATAATGAAAGTCGAAAATAGTTTTCTCATGTGTTTTGGTATTAAATGAATGTATAAAAAAGGATTAGTTAGTTTTTCAAAAATAACTATTTGCAGGAGCTTGCCAATTCTTAGCAAACAAAAGTTATCCGCAATTTATCAGCTTATTATAAATCGAAAAGTTTTCGTTATCGAACAGGGCAAAAATAACTTTTCTGATCTGTCCGGGATTTTTTAAACAGGCATGTATTTCATCTAGCGCAATTTCGGCTGCCAGTTGCTTAGGAAAGCCATATACACCGGTACTAATATTCGGAAAGGCAATCGATTTTATTTTAAACTCGTCGGCAATGCGCAAACACGATGCATAGCAGCTCCGCAACAATGAGGGCTCGTTATTGAGGCCCCCGTTCCATACCGGCCCTACAGTGTGTATAACCCATTTAGCCAAAAGGTTGTACCCGCTGGTAAGTTTTGCATCGCCGGTAGGGCAGCCACCAAGCGTTTTACATTCTAACAGCAAACCAGGCCCGGCAGCTTTGTGTATAGCACCATCGACACCTCCGCCGCCCAGCAGCGAATTATTGGCTGCATTAACAATGGCATCGACTTTTAATTGGGTAATATCGCCCCGGAAAAGTTCTATGGCTACCATGTTTGCTCATGTTTAGCGTAAAGTTGCATTTAGTTCTTTCTGAAGCCGGTCGGAAATTTTGCCCATAATACGATCGATTTCGTTGTCGGTTAGTGTTTTTGCCTCATCCTGCAAATAAAAGCACACGCCGTAAGATTTTTTGCCATCGGCAATTCCTTTGCCTTTATAAAAATCGAAAAGGCCAACCTTTTTCAAAAGGTTTTTTTCTGTTTGGCGTGCAATTCTTTCAATATCCGAAAAGTTAACTGCATCGTCGATCAGCAGTGCTAAATCGCGCCTCACTTCGGGGAATTTAGGCATTTCCCTGAAAGCAACAGTGTTATTATAAAGTTTAAGTACCTCGTCCCAATATATTTCGGCAAAAAACACTTCCTGTGCAATGTCGAACCCTTTTAACAATTTCGGGTTTACAGTCCCGGCTTCCATAAGAATTTTATTGCCATTTTTATAAACAAGGCCTCCGCCAAAAATATCGTCTTTATTTTCGAGAGGTTCAATTTTCAAACTTTCAAGCGAAACACCCGCCTTCTCTATAATTTTTTCGCAATAGGCCTTCAACTGGAAAAAACTCACCCTTGCATCGGCAGCAGCCCAGCTGGGATCCGTTTTGTCGCCGGTAAGAAAAATGGCTATTCTTCTGTCTTCGGCGTATCCGGCAAGGGAATACTCGGGGTTGCTTTTACCTGTATGTTTATAGCATTTCCCGTATTCAAACAACCGAAGGTTTTGGTTTTGCCGGTTAATATTATGAACAATGGCTTCGAGCCCGCTAAACAGAATGGTTTGCCTCAGAACCCCCAAATCGGAACTCAACGGGTTGAGCATGGCAACACAGTTTTCTGCCGGGTACGATTTGAGGTTATTGTAATAAATGCTTTTTGTGAGCGAATTCGACATAATTTCGTTAAAACCGTTCGATGCAAGAAAATCGGAAACCTGGTTTACAATAAGCTCGTTATCGGGTTTAACTACAGGCGAAAGGCTGGCGTTAATTTTCTGCGAAAACTCTACATTGTTGTACCCGTAAACCCTGAGAATTTCTTCGATAACATCTGCCTCGCGTGTAACATCAACCCTGTATGGCGCAACAAGAAGATTAAGGGTGTCGCCTGTTTCGCTTTCAACCTTTATATCGAGCGATGCCAGTATATTCTTAATTAACCCGCGATCGAGTTTTTTTCCAATAAGCCGGTCGATATTGCTGTAACTGGCTTCAACTTTAAAATGCCCGACAGGCGAAGGGTAAATATCGGTAATTGCAGAAGTAATTTTCCCTCCGGCAATTTCTTCAATTAAGAGTGCTGCCCTTTTTAAAGCTATGAGGGTAATGTTTGGATCAACGCCCCGCTCAAAGCGGAACGACGAATCGGTATTTAAGCCATGCCGGCGTGCCGAACGGCGAACTGAAACCGGATCGAAATATGCACTTTCCAGAAAAACATTCACTGTGTTTTCGGATACCCCCGACCCCAACCCGCCAAATATACCGGCAAGGCATGATCCGTTTTTGCCATCGCAAATCATCAGATCGTCCGACGAGAGTTCGCGTTCTACCCCGTCGAGGGTTACAAAGCGGGTGCCTTCGTGCAATTTTCGCACCACAATGCGGCCATCGGCCAGTTTGTCGGCATCGAAGGCATGCAGGGGCTGCCCAAGTTCGTGCAGCACATAATTCGTGATATCTACCACATTATTAATCGGGTTTTGCCCGATAGCTATCAGGCTTTCCCTGATCCATACCGGCGAAGGCCCAACATTTACGCCTTTAATAGTAAGCCCTGTATAGCGCCGGCATGCCTTATTGTCTTCAACAGAAACCTGTATGGCAAAACTATTGTCGCCCTCTTTAAAACGAGAAATATCGGGCATTTTAAGCTTAAAATTGCTTTTTAGGGAAAGGTAAGCTGCAATGTCGCGTGCCACGCCAAAATGCGAACCGGCATCGATACGGTTTGGTGTAAGGCCAATTTCAAACACAACATCGGTTTTCAGGTTAAAGTATTCGGCAGCCGGGGTGCCCGGCATTGCATGCTTGTCGAGCACCATTATGCCGTCGTGGCTGTTTCCGAGGCCAAGTTCGTCTTCGGCACATATCATACCTTCCGACAACTCTCCGCGCAGTTTTGTTTTTTGTATGGTAAAGCTTTTTTCGCCCATAAACACTTCGGCGCCAATAGTTGCCACCACAACCTTTTGCCCGGCAGCTACATTGGGTGCCCCGCAAACAATATGCAAAGACTCGCTAGTGCCAACATTAACAGTGGTTACACTCAGTTTATCGGCATTGGGGTGTTTGCCGCAGGTAAGCACTTCGCCAATAACATAGTTTTTAAGGCTGCCTTTAACCTGTTCGACTGTTTCAAGCCCTTCGACTTCAAGCCCCAGCGAAGTTAAAATTTCACTAAGCTTTTCAGGTTCAATGTCAATATCGATATACTCTTTCAGCCAGTTATATGAAATCTTCATGCAATTAAATAATAATGGTTTTTTCGTAGATTGGCAACAAAAATAATAAATTAAGCCGTAAGCTATAAACCAAAAGGAAAAAGTTAAATTTTTTGTTCATGCCCGGCCAATTTTTTTTCAGAAGGGAACAAAAAGAATAAGGCCGAAAGTGCTTTAAATGCTTCCGGCCTCTGCTAAAATATAGCTGGGTGTGTAGTTACCAGTTAATACCCGATTGCAACGAAATTACTTTCCAATTGCCATTTTCTTTTTCAAGCAGGGCTTCGCCGTTTGTATCGCCAATTCTTACTATTACAAATGCTTTTTCTTTGTTATTGTCGAAATGTATGGTAGATATGTACGGATGTGTTTCGATATACCAGCCATTTCCTTTCGATGCAGGAAAAATTGCCAGTTTCTTATTTAAAAATGCCAGGCGATTGAGCTGTTCTTCACTAAGCACTGTTTCGGCATCCAATTCATTTTTCCCCGAAATATAAGTGCCTGTGCCCAAAAAATTTCCAATAGCCTCGCGATAGCTGGGTGTATGATAGAGGGGTTTAACATTGGCAATCGAAACCGGCGGGCAAAATCCTGTAATTGAATCTTTTGTGTTTTCCGAATCGAAATAGTAATTATAATCGAAATATACAGTGTTTTGAATTACGATATATTCAAGTTTCCGGTTAACAGCATCTAAATAAGAATTGCCAATAATTGAATAGCTAAAAGGGTTGTAAAGAAGTTCGAAAACCTGGTAAACATCGTAGTTGTTGCTTCTGTTAATATCGGCAACAGAATTTGGATGCACCTCGTTTGACCAGTAGTCTAAAATTTCCTGAAGCCTGGTTTCGGAGCCGGCTTCGTAAGCACTTAGCAGCTTTTCGCCTATTTGTCCGGCATTAAGTACAGGATAAACAGGTTCCATATCGAAGCCTTTGTCCGAATCGCTGCATGAAACTGCAAGTGCCAACATCGAAAAAACCAATAATAAACGCATATTTTGAGCAATTATGTTTTAGGATGCAAATTAACCCGAATTGGTTGCGTTACATAAAAAACTTTTACCTAAGCCGGCGGGTTATTTCCTGATTTCGACTTTTGTCCCCGCACTTATGTGTTCGTAAAGTTCTTCTGCGTCGCCGTTTTTTAATGATATGCAACCGAGTGTCCAATTGTATTTTATATCGATTAGGAAATCCATTCCTCGTGGAACACCATGTATTCCTATTTCACCGCCTATCGAAGCATTTTGGGGAATACTGCCCTGCGTTTTTGCAGCATTGTGCTTTTGCCACGATAGGCTGTTTGGGTAATCGATCCAAATAAACCTCGACCATTTCTTATGAGGGTATTTTGATTTAATACGAAAACTCCCTTCCGGTGTACATTTATCGCCCTGCATAAGTTTATCGTCAACCGGGTTGCCCCCGAACACCACCGGGTATTCTTTTAATTTCGATTTTCCCGACCATACACTTAAAGTATAATCGCTTTTATCAATTAAAAGCCACACATTTTCAGGCTGAATGTTGTTTTCCTTTATAATATCGGAAAGGGAATTGTTGGCTACTTCCTGCTTTTGTGAAAAAACCGCAAAAGTACAGGAGCAAACTAAAGCCATTGATACAAGAAACCTTATCATTACTTTTTTCCTGGTTGATCAGTTTGCTAAAATAACTGTTCAGCCATCAATATTTTCAGGTATTAACAATTTTTAAGCCTTTTTATAGTTTTAAGGTTTATTAAGTATCCTAATTTTGTGCCTGTATTTCCCCGATATATGAAAACCTATACTTTATTCACGTTATTGCTTTTCCTGCTGGTGCCTTTTCGTTCCATGGGCCTGCCCCCGGAGCTTTCAGGGCGCGATTTGGCCACACCGCCACCGCGGGTAATCCGCACCTGTTGTTCGTTTGGCTCCGATGTTAGGGTAATGGGCCTGCCATTTATTAAAGTTACCGACATTACCTGTATAAATAACCTGGGCAAACATTGTTACCTGGGCAGTGCCGATGAAGGAAACGGAATTATTTATGCCCGGCGCGGCGGGTTTATCGATTTGGGCCATTTACGCGATCAGGCAGACTGGACTGCATACCTGTTTGCACTGATAAAGCAAAACCAAAAAAACGGAACAATAGTTTATCCACTGGGCCACGAAGGCGGCGAGAAAACGCTCACCTTAAAAATACCTGTCGATATGCAGGATACCTGTGCCATGCTGCTGGCCGGACGCATTGCCTACGACTTGTCGGTTTGGCATGAAATTGCCACCTGGTACGGGGCTTCTTATATTCCATTGGTGCCCGAGCGGTATTCAAGCTTTTCTGTTGAAGATGCCTATTCGAACCTTTTGGGCATATATGCAGGAATTGAGGCGCTTAAAAGCCCTCTGCCCTACGAAGAAGCCATGACAGAATTAATTAACCAGAAACTCTCAGATTTACTAGCCGTTTCAACATACGAAGAAACCCGCATGGCAATGGAAGAAGTTCACAATATCTGGTGGACCAGGGAAAAAAACCTACCAAGCGGCAGGGTAATTATCGAAAGGCAAACAAATGTTTATTCGCCGGTTGAACCCCACCTGGTGCCCGGACAGGCCCTAAAAAACTATCAGCCGTATATTCTCGAAGTGCCGGAATACGCTTCTGCCGGAGTTCTTTTATCCGATTTTTACGAATTAAGCTTCAAGCTTAACCTTAAATTTCCGGTAAAAAAAATCTTTACAGATGATACCGGCCGGTTAATTACCCAGCACCATTTCGATACACTTATTAAACATGCCGAAGCCGAATGGGCATTTAAAGAGCAGAAAGCCCGAACAAGCCATGATGAAAACCAGCATAATACATGGAAAGAAAAAAGGGCCAGGGCCAGAAACTGAACGATTAATATAAAACAGGCTTAATAATATGAAACGTCCATGAGTAAATAATCATTATCTCGCAGACGAAAATGATTGTTTACGAATGGCAAGTTCCATCTGACCATTAAAAATTAAATTAGAAACAGATGAATATAGCAATTATAGGTGCCGGGGGTGTAGGCGGGTATTTTGGCGGCAAACTTGCCGCTTCGGGGGCAAATGTTACATTTGTTGCCCGCGGAAGCCACCTCGAAGCGCTTAAAACACACGGGCTGAAAGTTACCAGCATAAATGGCAGTTTCGTACTGTTTCCGGTACATGCAACCGATACCATAGAAAATATTCCACAACCAGACCTTGTGCTGGTTTGCACAAAAGCCTGGCAGGTAAAAAATGTGGCAAAACAACTAAAATATGTATTGAAAGAAAACACCATCGTATTAGGCCTTCAAAATGGCATTCTGGCTGCCGATGAGCTCTCGGCAGAAATTGGCAGCAAGCACGTACTTTGCGGGCTGTGCCGTATTTTCAGCAAAATTGAAGAACCGGGGCACATTGTGCACTCAGGGGTTGAACCAACCATAGTGTTTGGCGAAGCCGATAACAAGCAAACCCAAAGGGTGCAACAAATAAAGGCCCTGTTCGACCTGGCAGGCTTTCAGTCGAAAATTGCCGGGGATATACAGGCAGAGCTGTGGAAAAAGTTTATATCGATTTGCGTGAGCGGACTGCTGGCCGTTACCCGCTCGAATTATGGCCAGGTACGTGAGATTGCCGAAACACGCCAGATGATGGTTGACCTGCTCAACGAAGGTTTTGCCCTCTCGCAAAAAGCAGGCATTAGCATCGAACCCGGCTTTGTTGAAAAAACTGTTGCCTTTATCGACAGCTTTCCTTACGAAACTACCTCATCGCTAACCCGCGATGTTTGGGAAGGAAAGCCCTCGGAAATTGAATACCAAAATGGCACAATGATTAAGCTTGGCGAAAAATACGGTATAGGTACCCCCGTAAACAGGTTTGTTTATAACTGCATACTGCCCATGGAAACAAGGGCCAGGCGCCAAAAGTAGAATCGGCAAAACATACCAGGCTGTTGTCTGGCGACAATTTTTAATATGTTTTTAACACAAAAAAAAACAATAAAATTACGAAATCGTTATTTTAGCTGTTAAAATATTTTTTATTAAACGTTAGCCGATTGTGAAACCAAAGGTAGCCCCTACACCATTTAAAATATTGCTAAAAGAAAAAAGCATCCCGTTCATTCTCGAGAATAAAAAAATAATTGTACAGTTTATTTTCACTGCACTATTCATAACCCTGGGTGTTTGGTTCATCAGGCACGAAAAGGCCGAATTAATCGAAGTTAAAAATATCTTATATTCTACCCATGCCAACTGGATTGCCCTGGGCATTGCGCTTACTGTGGCATTTGTTCTGTTAATGGGCCTGATGTATGTATTTGCCTTTCGCAGCATAGGCTGCAGGGTTGGACTTGGCGAAACAACCATTTTATTTCTAAAGCGGAACCTTATCAGTGTGTTCTTGCCTGCCGGCGGGGTTTCGTCGCTTGCTTTTTTTGCCGGCAACCTCGAAAACCGGGGCATAAGCAAAAGCCAGGTACATTTTGCTTCGTCAATTTATGGGTTCCTGAGTATTTTTTCGGTGGTGCTGGTAGCTATACCTGCATTTTTATTTGCCGTTGTACAGGGCAACAGCAGCAGCAGCGACTGGTATGCACTTTCAGTTGTCGTGGCCATACTATCTGTTATTGTATCGGTTTACATTTCGATTAAAAGGAAAGGCCGCATATATAAGTGGCTGCTTAAAATAAGCCCCTCGCTTGAAGTGTTCCTCGACGAAATGCAGAACCACAGCATCCGCATGGATCAGTTTTACTATACCCTTTTAGCATCGGTTCTTGTTGAGGTTGTTGGCATAACACACGTTTACCTGTCGATGCTGGCCCTGGGGCTTGAACCATCGCTGTTTGCCGCTACTATGGGCTACCTGATAGCCGTAATTTTCCTGCTCGTTTCGCCCTTTCTGAGGGGCCTGGGAGCAATTGAAGTTTCGATGACCCTGGTATTTACCAAGTTTGGGTTCAGCAATATTGAGTCGATAGCCATAACTTTCCTTTTCAGGTTTTTCGAATTTTGGTTGCCCATTACAGCCGGTATTATCAGTTTTTTGAACCGTGCCAACAAATACCTGATGCGTATGGTTCCGGCTGTTTTATTGTTTTTTATGGGCATAATTAACATTGTTTCGTTCTTTTTACCAGCAATAAGGGGCAGGCATGAGTGGCTTGAAAATATACTGATACTCGATGTAATTAATGCTTCGAATTACTTTGTTCTTGTTGCAGGTGTTTTTCTGCTGGTAACTGCTGCTTTTTTGCTGAAAGGCTTGAAAAATGCATGGTGGTTTGCCATTGTGTTGTTATCGGTTTCGTTTATTGCCCACCTGACCCGTAATGTTGATTACGAGGATGCTTTTATTGCCCTGGTAATAATTCTGGTACTAATCATAACACGCCGTCAGTACTATGTAAAATCGAATACCCACCTGCGGAATGTAAACCTGCAAACCGCTATGGCCGGCATCGGAATAGTAATAATTTATGGCATTGTTGGCTTTTACTCCCTCGACAGTAAACACTTCAACAACGATTTCTCGGTATGGCAGTCGGTGAAATACGCCCTCGAAAACTACCTGCTTCTAGAAAGCCCCGGATTAGCGCCGGCAGATGCCTTTGCAGAAAATTTCCTTCTCTCGCTGCATATCGGCGGCATTATAACCTTTTCGTTTCTTGTTTATGTGCTCGTAAGCCCGCTGGTACTTCATAAATATTGCTGCACCCGCGAACAGCAACTGGCGCTGGAAATAACTTCCAGGTTTGGCAAAATGCCATTAGATTTTTATAAAGCCCTGGAAGACAAGCTTATATTTATCGACCAAACAAAAAACAGTTTTATCGCCTACCGGCCAGCATCAAACTTTGCCATAGCCCTTGGGGGGCCAGTTGCTGAGAACGATGCGGCACGAAAAACCTGCATCAACGGGTTTGAGAATTTCTGTGCCGAAAACAGCCTTAAAACCATATATTTTTTAGTTCCCGAAACGAGCCTGGACTTATATATCGACATGGGAAAAAAAGCATTTTGTACCCTGCAGGAGGCCATAGTAGATTTAAACACCCTCAATTCCGATTCTCTTCTAAGTTCAAGGCCTGGTAACCATTTCCAAAGCTTCAAAACAAAAGGATATTCGACCCTGTTTATCGAGCCTCCGTATGACGATTCATATTGGAAAACCGTTAAAGAAGTTTCTGACGATTGGAGTCGCTTCCATCCGCATTCAGGTCTTACCTTTATACACGGGCACCTTTCAGAAGAAAGAGTCAAAAAGCAATCGCTTTTACTGGTTCGTAACCACCGCAACCAGGGCATAGCCTTTGTTAGCCTGGTAACAGACAGTGCATACGGCATGCCTGCCATAGATTTAATAAGAACAACATCTGATGCCCCCGCAGGTATTAACGAGTATTTGCTGGTTGAACTTATTCTGGTTTTAAAAGCAAAAAGTATCGGACAGCTTAACCTGGGAATAGCCCCGCAAAATAATAACACTATATTGGCACCAGCAAACCGGCACGAAAAATATGCCTATGAAAAAATAAGGCAGTTCGCCTGTTTTAAAGGCTTACACGAATTGTGGGAAAAATTCAACCCTGCCTGGAAAAACTGCTACCTGGTTTATGAACAGGAATACGACCTGCTTGAAGTGCCTTCAGCGTTAAAAAAAGTTTTCAGGCCATACTAAAAAAAACAATCAAACCGGTCTATTTTCGCTGTTTTTGAAATATATTTATTCGGTTTAGCCAATAAATAATATTAATTTTGAGGCTTTAAATTAACAGTATAATTTACATTTAATAAATATGTTTGCCATTATTGAAAAAGCTTTTGGGGATTATCAGTCAGTAAAAATACAAAATAACGAAACCCTCGAATACATAACAGTTATCCCCAATTTTGGCTTATGCCTGAATGAGCTGGTATTAAACAGCAAAAACGGACCGGTAAATATACTGCTCAACAATAACAACCCCGAAGATTTTGCCAAAACAAAAATACCCATGTTCTCGGGCGTAAAATTATTCCCCTTCCCAAACAGAGTAAAAGATGCGGTTTACAACTTCATTGGCAGGGACTATCAACTCCCCAAAAACGATCCGCCCCGTAACCATGCGTTGCACGGACTGGTTTTTGATAAAATTTTCAGTTTAAAATCGTTCGATGGAAAAACCGGAATGGCCGAATTTGAATATATTTACGATGGCAGTTTTGTTTATTATCCTTTTCCGTACATACTAACCATAAGCATAAAACTTACAGCCACCGGTGCCGAAATAACATCAAAAGTTAAAAACACGGGAAACGCTGCCATGCCTCTGGGCGATGGCTGGCACCCTTATATTAGCACCGGTACGCCTGTCGATAAAATGCTCCTGCAAATACCCGGTACCCGGTATTTCGAAAGCGACAGTGCCCTGATACCCACACTAAACAAAATTGAAGACCACCGTTTTGAAAAACTCAGCCCCATTGGGAGTTTCGAAATGGATAATTGTTATATAATTGAACCTACAGGTGGAAAAGTATCGACAGTTTTATACGACCCGGAAAAAGACATCAAAATCGATTTCTGGCAACAAACCGGTACAGATGCCTATAACTATGTGCAGTTTTACACCCCGGAGAACAGGCAAAGTATTGCTGTTGAGCCAATGAGCTCCGCACCCGATGCCATTCACAACAATATTGGGCTTATAATTCTGCCCCCCGCACAGGAAAAAACATTTGTGTTTGGTATAGGGCTGCTGAACAACTAATTTTACCAATGACCGGGCAATGGCAACCTAATTGTAAAGGTACTGCCCTTACCTGTTTCGCTATCGACATGAATGGAGCCGTTATGCTGGCTGACAAATTCATTTACCAGTATTAACCCGAGGCCTGTGCCTTTTTCTTTGTTTGTTCCGGGAGAAGAAAAACTCGAATCGATGCGGAATAGTTTTGCAATACTATCTTTCGACATGCCAACACCGTTGTCGGCAACAGAAATTTCAACCGAATCGCCTTTGGTTTGTGCGGTTATAACAATTTCGCCACCGTTATTGGTAAATTTAATGGCGTTGCTTATTAAATTCCGCAACATGGTATCGAGCATGTGCCTGTCGGCATAAGCTTCAATTTGTTCCGATTCAAGACGGGTTACTATCTGAATGTTTTTCTCACTTGCCCCCTGGCATATTATTGTAATAACATTTTCTATCAATTTCTTCAGGGCAATTTTTTCAGGGTGAAACTCAATGATTCCCCTTTGTGAGCGCGACCACTGTAACAGATTTTCGAGCAAAGCAAATATATTTTCGGCCGATTCGGAAACAATATCTATCATTTGTTTTCGCTTTTCATCTGTCCAGTCATCGTATTTAACCTTAAGCAAATCGGTAAAGCCCAAAATTGTATTAAACGGGTTTTTGATATCGTGGGCAATAATCGAAAAAAATTTGTCTTTTGTGGCATTCACTTCGTGCAGTGTTGCATTCGATTGTTCCAGGGCTTCTTTTTGTGCCATCAGCTCTTCTTTTTGTGCCATCAGCTCTTCGGTATTTTCTTCAATAAGCTGTTGGCGCTCTTCGAGCAGGGCATTTGTTTCGTTAAGCTCTTCCGCCTGTTCTTTTAGCAAATCGTTCATTTGCTGAAGTTCATAAGTGCGTTCTTCAACCAGCTTCGACAATTGTATGTTCATTGTACGAATTGCCCTTACCCTGTATGCATATATGCCTAATAGGCTAAAAGTAACAAACAGGGCCGAAATCACCCTGAACCACCAGGTTTGCCAAAAAGGCGGCTTTATAACCAATTCTATAAATATGCCTTCTTCGTTTTCGATTCCGCTATGGTACGGAACCTTAACCCTGAACGTATATTTCCCGGGGTTAATATTTGTATAAGTAGCCGAACGTTGTGTGCCCACATATACCCAGTCGTTATCGAAACCTTCGAGCTTATAGGCAAAATGGGTTTCTTTGGGTGAGTTCAGGTTAATAGCTGTAAACTCGAAAGTAAAAGATTTGTGCCTGTACGACAACATGACTTTTTCTGCAACCGAAATGTGTTTTTGTATTGGGGCCCCTTCTCCGCCGATGGTTGCCGGCTGGTTAAAAATATAAAAGTTTGTGAAAAACATTTTTGGGGTTAGCTTAATGTCTTTTACTTCATCAGGTTTAAAAAAGTTAAACCCGTTTGTGCCCCCGAAAAAGATTGTACCATCGGCCGATTTATAATGGCTGCACCGGTAAAACTGTTTACCCTGCAGCCCCACAGAAGGTTTATAGTTTGTAAAGCTGTTTGTTTTCGGGTTAAATTTCGAAATTCCATCCTGCGTAGCAATCCAGATATTTCCCTGGCCGTCTTCTTCCATGCCGGCAATGTAGTTGTTCGGAAGGCCATCTTCTACATAATACCTTGTAAAAGTACCTTTTGCACGGTTAAACCTGTTTAAACCGTTTGCGCTTCCAACCCATAATATCGAATCGTGTGTTTCGAGTAAGTTCATTATTGTAACCTGCGACAATGTAGAAGAATCGTCTTCAATAGTACGATAATAGCCAAATTTGCCTGTTGCCCTGTTGTAGTAGGTCAACCCATTATTGGTGCCAATCCATAATAGTCCGTAGCTGTCTTCCATGGCACAAAAAATTGTATTGTCACTAATGTCGAATTTATCAATAGTATAATTTTTAAACAAAAGCTTTTCCCTGTCGAAAGTATTAATGCCGCCTTCGCACCAGAAAGTTCCAGCCCATATCAGCCCGCTTTTGTCTTCATATATCGATATTATATTGTTACAACTTAAACCACTGTTTTGCGAAGTGTAAGTAGAAAACTTTTCTGTAGAATAATCGAAATAACTTAACCCACCCGACCAGGTTCCGACCCACAATGTTCCCTTACTATCTTCGGCAAGGGCAATAACGGCGTTGCTTGGTATAGATGAATTTTGGGTATTATAGTGCTTAAATGTGCCCTTTTCACGGTCGAACAAATCAAGCCCCCCCCCATCGGTACCAATCCACAAGTTGCCTTTGCTGTCTTCAGTAAAGCACGATACCGTATTAAACCCCAGGCTGGTATTGTCGTTCGGAATATTAAAATAATGCCTGAACCCAAAATCTTCGTTAAAGCTTACATCAACCCCTTTCGAATAGCTGCTAACCCAGAGGTTCGATTCATAATCGCTATGTATGTCCCAAACCGAGATGTGCGAAAGCGATTGGTTATTGAACACATCGGCAGTATAACGATAGGTTTTGCCCGATTTAAAGTCGATATAGTTTAGCCCGCCGTTTTCCATTCCCACCAAAAGGTTTCCGGCCTTGTCCACTTCGAGGCACGAAACATAATTGTTCGAAATACTAATGGCCTTGTCGGTGTATTGGGTAATTTGGTCAATAATAGTATCGTTTTCGCTAATTGTGATGCGAAAAACCCCCGAACCGCTGGTCCCCACCCAAACATTGCCATTTTTATCAGAAATAATATCGCGAATTTGATCGCGGTTAAAACCCCTGTCAGTGCTAAGAGGCAATAAAACTTTTTGGAATTTTCCGCTTTGGGGAGAGTACAAATCAACAACCCCCTGAATTGTTCCTATCCACAGCCGCCCGTTGCTATCGAGGTAAACTCTTGTAAGGGTATTATAACTTAAACTATTTCCTGAAGGCTGATTGGCAAAAAACCTTTTAAATTTTTGTGCCTTTACATCGAAATAATTCAGCCCCGAATCGTTGGTTGCAATCCACAAATTACCGTTTGGCTCGCGGGCAATAGAAAAAACAGCTATTGAACTAATACTTTCGGGGTTACCCGGTTCTGGCAGGTAGCTCTTAAAATTGTTCATTTCACGTTTATAAAGGCATAATCCGCGGGTGGTGCCTATCCATAAGTTAGTGTTGCTCGCTCCGGCAATGGCACGTATATAATTTCCTGCAAGCCTGGTTGTATCAGAAAAATCCTCGGTATAAATTACCAGCGAATGCCCGTCGTATTTACATATACCACTTTCGGTACCAAACCACACAAAGCCAAGGCTGTCGCGGTAAATACACTGCACATTGGGGCTGGGCAGGCCATCAGACTCCCCCAGGTGGCTGAACTTGTATTTTGGATCCTGTGAAAAGGCAACAGCATAAGAAAATGCTGCCATAAGCATTAGCATAAAAAACACATTAAGAGATCTCCTGCACATATTCCTTAATAGAATCGATAAAAAATTATTCATTTAATATACGAATTTTATTTCATCAATATTATCTGCCTTATTTGTATTTATTCTAAATTATTCTGTTTCTTGCGAATAAGAAAGTAAAAAACTAAATTTAGTTGTGATTCAAATAACAAATCACATCCATCTTAAAAACGCAGGACTATGAAAACCTTTACGCTAAAAGTTCTGGAAAAGTATAGCCGCGATAAAACCCGCCTGATGGATATTCTTATCGACATTCAATCGGAATTTGGTTTCATTTCGCGCGAAAGCATTGCACAAATTGCCCATGAGCTTCAAATGTCGGAAGTCGATGTTGAGCAAACAATTTCTTTCTATCATTTTTTTAGCATGAAGCCCACCGGCAGATATTCTATTTATCTGAACAACAGCGCAGTGGCAAATATGATGGGGCGAAAAGAAGTAGCCCAGGCACTTGAAAAAGAAACAGGCATTAAATTTGGCGAAGTTACAGCCGACGGGCTTATTGGCCTTTACGAAACATCGTGCATTGGCATGAATGATCAGGAACCGGCAGCCATTATCAACAACCAAATATTCACCAAACTTACCCCATTCAGGGCAAAAGAAATAGTGCGCGATATAAAGGAAGGCAAAAAAGTTAGCCAAATGTTTTCTGCATCGTATGGCGATGGTGCAAACCGCGACGATTCAGTGAAATCGGTTGTTACAAACAACATACGCAAAATAGGCCCCATACTCGACCCCGACTACAAAGTTGGCGGGGCCATTAAGAAAATAATAACCCTTTCACCCGAGGATGTTATCCACGAGATAAAAAATTCAAACATCAGAGGGCGTGGTGGCGCAGGCTTCCCTACAGGGTTAAAATGGGAGTTTTGTCGCAATGCTCCTGGAGCCCGAAAATATATTTTCTGCAATGCCGACGAAGGCGAGCCTGGCACATTTAAAGACAGGGTAATACTTACCGAACTGCCCAGGCTCCTGTTCGAGGGAATGGTAGTGGCAGGGTATGCTGTTGGCGCCCAGGAAGGCATTCTGTACATCCGTTACGAGTATAAGTATTTGCAGGAATACCTCGAAAAAATACTGCAAGCAGCCAGGGAAAAGAATTACCTTGGAAAAGACATAATGGGCAAAAAAGGCTTCAACTTCGACATACGCATACAATTTGGCGCCGGCGCTTATGTATGTGGCGAAGAGTCGGCCCTTATTGAGTCGGCAGAGGGCAAAAGGGGCGAACCGCGCGACAGGCCTCCCTTTCCGGTCGAAAAAGGCTACCTCGACATGCCTACGGTTGTAAACAATGTCGAAACCCTTTGTGCCGTAGTTAAAGTTATACTGCATGGAGGCGAATGGTACCGTTCTTTTGGCACAGCCGAATCAACCGGCACAAAACTCCTGAGCGTATCCGGCGATTGCCGTTTCCCTGGAGTTTACGAAGTGGCATGGGGTTTTTCGGTAAACGACATACTTGACATGGTAGGTGCCAGTGAGAAAAATGTGCAGGCTGTGCAGGTTGGCGGTCCTTCGGGCTCGCTTATCGGGCCCGAAGAATTTTCCAGGATTTTGGGCTATGAAGATCTTGCCACCGGCGGCTCTCTTATTATTTTCGACAAAACACGCGATATTATATCCGATGTGGTACTAAATTTTACAGAGTTTTTTATTGAAGAATCGTGCGGAAGCTGCTCAACCTGCCGCATACTCCCCAGCATATTAAAACAAAAAGTCGAAAAAATACTTGATGCCCGCGGTGTAATGCAAGACATAAAAGATATGGAGGAATGGGGCAAAACACTTAAGGCAAGCCGCTGCGGGCTTGGACAGACAGCTGCAAACCCCATATTAACTTCTATAAAAAACTTCAGGCATTTGTACGAGGAAAAAATTCAGCGCAGCAAAGATTTCGACAGTGGTTTCGACTTATCGAAGGCTGTGCAGGAAGCATGCGTTGCCACAGGCCGGGTACCCAACATATAAAAAAATGAACCATGAACCAGATAATCCGATTTACAATCGACGGCACAGAATGTATGGCAGCAAAAGGCCAATATTTAGTTGACGCTGCCCGTGAAAACGGGATATTTATCCCAACATTGTGCAATTATCCGGGCATTAAACCCAAAGGAAGTTGCCGGGTATGCACCGTAAAAGTAAACGGAAGACTAATGACTGCCTGCACCACACCTGTTGCCGAAAGTATGGTTATCGAAAACCTTTGTCCTGAAATTGAAAACCTTCGCAAACAAATTATAGAACTATTTTTTGTTGAAGGAAACCATTTTTGCCCGGCATGCGAAAAAAGCGGGCAATGCGAACTTCAGGCTCTGGCTTACAGGTATAAAATAATGGCCCCGCGCTACCCCTTTGCGTTTCCGCAGCGCGAAGTTGATGCTTCAAACCCTAAACTTATAAAAGACCAGAACAGGTGTATCTTATGTAAAAGGTGCATAAGGGGCATACACGACGAAAAAGGCAGGACCATTTTTGCATATAAACGCCGCAGCAACAGGGTAGAAATAGGTATCGACCCAAAGCTGGGCAAAGAACTGTCGGACGAAACTGCCCAGAAAGCAATGGACATTTGTCCGGTTGGCGCCTTGCTTGTGCGGGAAAAAGGTTTCGACATACCCATTGGCGAGCGCAAATACGATAAAACACCTATCGGGCACGATATCGAACACCACAAGATACCAACACCCTAATAACGAAAATTATGAGCAAACCAATTGTTGCCACAACATCGCTTGCAGGATGCTTCGGCTGCCACATGTCGATACTGGACATCGATGAGCGCATACTCGATTTAATACACCTGGTAGAATTCGACAAGTCGCCCATTGACGATATAAAGAAGTTTTCGCGCAAATGCGACATAGGGTTGATTGAAGGAGGGTGCTGCAACAGCGAAAACGTACATGTGCTAAAAGATTTTAGGGAGAACTGCAAAATATTGGTTTCGGTTGGCGAATGTGCCATTATGGGCGGATTGCCAGCCATGCGCAACGGCATCCCCATACGCGAATGCCTGGAAGAAGCCTATCTGAACGGGCCAACGGTTAAAGAGAACAACAAATTAAAAATTATCCCTAACGACCCCGAATTGCCAATTCTACTCGATAAGGTTTACCCATGCCACGAAGTGGTTAAAATCGATTACCACCTGCCTGGCTGCCCGCCGCGCGCCGACCTAATATGGGAAGCCCTTGTTGCCCTGGTAACAGGCAACGAACTTAAAATGCCCTACGAAGTAATTAAGTACGATTAAGTAAAAACTGCCATGGGACAAAAAATAACCATCGAACCTGTAACCCGTGTCGAAGGCCACGGAAAGGTTACCATACATATCGACAACGAAGGGAAAGTTAACCAGACACGATTACATATTGTTGAATTTCGCGGATTTGAGCGTTTTATACAAGGCAGGCCCTACTGGGAAGCCCCTGTATTGGTACAGCGGCTTTGTGGCATTTGTCCGGTTAGCCACCACCTTGCAGCGGCAAAAGCCCTCGACGTTATTGTTGGGGCCGGCACCGGCGAAGGACTGACCCCTACTGGCGATAAAATGCGGCGCCTGATGCATTACGGGCAGATTTTCCAGTCGCATTCGCTACACTTTTTCCACCTCGCATCGCCCGATTTACTTTTCGGCATCGACAGCGACCCTACTAACAGGAATATTATTGGAGTGGCACTTGCCAATAAAGACCTTGCAGTGCAGGGAGTTATGATGCGCAAGTTCGGACAGGAAATTATTGAAGCAACAGCAGGAAAAAAAATACATGGCACAGGGGCTATACCCGGGGGCATAAACAAACACCTTTCAACTGCCGACAAAGAACGGTTTATAAACGGTAAAAAGCCCCTGAATATCGACAATATGATTTCATGGGCCAGCGATGCAGTTGATTTTTTTAAAGATTACCACTCGAAAAACAAAAAACTCATTGACGGTTTTGCAGATTTTCCGTCGAGCTACCTGAGCCTTGTCCGAAAAGACGGTGCAATGGATCTATACCATGGAGTTTTGCGTGCCATTGATAAAGACGGGAAAATTATACTCCATGATGTCGATTACCAGGATTACCTTAAATATATCGACGAAGAAGTCCGCAACTGGAGCTATATGAAATTCCCCTATCTGAAAGAATTTGGCAGGCAAAACGGTTGGTACACCGTTGGCCCGCTCGCACGTTTAAATACTGCCGAATTCATCGACACGCCACTTGCACAGAAAGAATTTGAACAGTTTAAATCGTACAACAACGGAAAACCCAGCCACAAACCCATGCACGCCCACTGGGCCAGGTTGATTGAAATACTCCATTCGGCCGAAAAAATGAAAGAACTGCTCAACGACAACGACCTTTTAGAAGGCGAACTTGTTATAAAAGGAAAAAAACGGCACGAGGGGGTCGGGCTGATAGAAGCCCCCAGGGGCACATTGTTCCATCATTATAAAATTAACGAACACGACCAGATTGAAATGTGCAACCTTATAGTTTCGACCACCAACAACAACCAGCCAATGAACGAAGCCGTTTACCAGGTGGCAGTACGCGAAATGAACAATAAAAAAGAAATTACAGAGGCTATGATGAATGCCGTTGAAGTGGCCATTAGGGCTTACGACCCCTGCTTAAGTTGCGCAACACATGCCCTCGGGCAAATGCCTCTTGAAATATCGCTGTTCGACAGCAAAAATAAACTCATCGACAAGCGCTGCTCTTTCCAATGAACAAAATACTGGTTTATGGATACGGAAACCCGGGACGTCAGGACGATGGCCTGGGTATTTTTTTAATCGAAAAAATCGAAAAATGGAAGCAACAACACAATATAGAAAATGTGTTTACCGATTCGAACTACCAGTTAAATATTGAAGATGCATATAATTTAAACTCATACCATACGGTAATATTTGCCGATGCATCAAAAGAAGATATTGAAAGTTACAGATTTACAACATTAGAAAGCAGTTTTAAGCCCGAATTCACCATGCATGCTGTATCCCCGGCCTTTGTGCTCGGAATATGCAAAAACATGTATGGAACATGCCCCGGCGCATTTCTTCTGCATATAAAGGGCTATCAATGGGAGTTTATGCAACAACCTACATCCCGGGCACAAAACAACCTTGAAGAAGCCTACAGCTTTCTTGTTCAAAAAATTATAAAACTAATCGGATAATTGATTAAATAATCGCTTAATTTTAGCACCGATTATTTTTGTATGTTATACAATAGTGTTGCACAAAAAACTGTTTATTAGTAATTTCAAGAAAAACATTGAAGATGACAATACCTTCCTGGCCCGATAATACCATATTAATTGTTGAAGACGATGAAATAAGCCTGGAGTTCCTTACGGAATTGCTCCTGCCATCGGAAGTGAAAATTGTAACAGCCACCGACGGGCAGAAAGCAATAGATATTTGCCTTACAAACGACCACATCGACCTGGTGCTTATGGACATTCGGCTGCCATTAGTTAACGGCCGCGAAGCCATGTTGCAGATTAAAAAATTCAAGCCCCAACTTCCTGTAATAGCCCAAACTGCTTTTGCTATGTCGGGCGACAGGGAAAAATATATCGATTCGGGATTCGACGATTACATCTCGAAACCTATTATTATGGATGAAATAATTGAAAAAATTTCCATCT
>JAFGQZ010000059.1 GCA_016935435.1 Bacteroidales bacterium | reverse complement strand
TGCCAAGCATTGGTAAAAGTGCCTTCCAATGCCATCTATTTTGTGGAAATAGCTCGCTTAAAATAATAAGCAGAATAATTTTCCTGCATCAGCCCCCCACTACCGCAAGTCTGTGACTTGTGGGCTTTAAAAAAATAATAGCTTGTGGCTTTAAAACCAACAGTAATAACAAAAACTATCAATTCTGGCAGCAGCACAATAAACCAATCGAATTATATGAATAATAGAATAATGGAGCAGAAGCTTGAATATTTACATAACAATCCTGTTATGGAAGGGTATGTTTTTGAACCGCATGAATATAAATATAGTATTGCAATTGATTATGTTGGAGGCAAAGGGTTTGTTAATGTTGTATTAATTGAATAAGCCACAAGTCACAGACTTGCGGCAGTTGAGGGAGTTAGCTGTGACTGCAGCTAAAAGGATTGGACGCCAAATATTGAGAACTTGGGAAAACAAAGAGAATCCTGCAATGCTTATTTCTGTTATAGATGACATCATGAGCCATCCCTGCAAAACCGATTGGATGGATAATAAGGTTATTGATTGGGCTGCCAAGAACCAGGATAAAGTAAGGCGCCTCGAAAAATCATCGTACCTGCAAATTGCCAAAGAACAACAACAAAAGCTTATGGCTAACATCGAAAAAGAAAAACAATATCGCGATTTGGCCTGCAATAATTTAATTAACTATTACGAAAAACAACATGCTTAAACACAATTTACTTACAACACTAATATGCATGGCTGTATTAGCAGCCTCATGTCAATCCTCTGTTCCGAAACCGGAAATAAAAGTTAACGAAAATTATAAGTTTGAAATCTCTAAGTGTGAGTATAAATACTACGGAAAGATATTCTGTTTGGGCGGGGATATCCAGGAACTTGTTGATGTTTTTGGGCCTTATAACAGATATATCCCAAGAGCAGATGCTTATGTTTGGGACAGCATGGGCATTGGCGTTTTATGCCACCATATTACAGAGAAAACATCTGAAATGACAATATGTTTTGATTGTTGCGAATGGATAGAGCCGGATGATAAAGAAAGTGCATTGCCCTTCAACTGTTTTCAGGGGTCAATATTATTAGAGGGCATTCCTTTTGGTAATGGTATTACCGTTGACCAATTGAATAATAGCTTGAAAGCAAAAGGCTCGGAGTTAAAGTTCAGCTATTGGCCTATTATGAAGGATTATAATTACGAATATGACTGTGAATATGATGAAGTAAAATCTGAATTAATATCGGATCAAAATCATGCATTTATTATCAGGCCTAATTCTCCAAAAACCTATGCATTTTTTACAATATCGGACTCACGTGAGCATAAAAGATTAGAAAGTGAGGTAAAGGTTAAATCTGACCGTTAATCCGACATAATGTGGATACTTACGAAAAACAACATGCTTAAACATAATTTACTTACAACACTAATATGCATGGCTGCAATAGCAGCCTCATGCCAGAACTCTGTTCCGAAACCGGAAATTAAAGTTAACGAGCAGCATAAGTTTGAAATATCTTCGTGCGAGTATAAATACAACGGAAAAGTATTTCGTTTGGGGGGTGATATTCAAGAGCTAGTTGATGTTTTTGGGACCTATAACAGATAAATTGATTATGCGCATGCTTATGTTTGGGACAGCATAGGCGTTGGCGTTTTATGCCATCATATTACAGAAAAGTCTGTTGAATTAAGAATTTGCTTTGATTGTTGCGAATGGACAGATCCTAATGACAAGGAAGGGGCAATACCAAAACAATTTTTTAAGGGAGGAATTTTGGTTGAAGGTATCCACTTTGGCTGATGATATAAACATTGCTCTATTTGGCAAAGTAGAACAGAGAAAAATTTGATATTTCGGTGATATTGAAAAGAGTACGAGGAGGTGAAGGGTAGGATAGGGGCATCCGGCAGAGTATGGGGGCTTCGCGTTTTATGTGTTTCTTATTAAAAAAAAGCCACCCGGGGCTTATTCCGGATGGCCTGTAATATTTATACCGGGGTTTATAATTATTTCTTAATAAACCTAAATGAGTAATTTTGGCCTTCTTTAATAAAATGAAGTATATATATACCTATCGGCAATTCTTCAATATTTAATTCTGTGCCGAAATGGTCAGCAATTTTTTGTCCAAAGGCATTAAATACCGATATTTGAACCTGCTCCTGCAATCCATTAATATAAACTATGTTGCTTGCAGGGTTTGGGTACAATTTATAACCGTGCCCTTCTGATTTTCCGGTAATATTTTCACTTGTTGTTTTCATTGTGCCGGAAGAATATAACTGCGATTGTGGTATTACCTGCCTGCCTTGTGAAGCGCTCGACCATTCCATTTTGCAGGCTGCACCTCCCCAGTTCTCGAAATATTCGAGCTTAATATCGTATTTAAACCCGGCCACAAGGTTTATGGTGCCTGTATATTCAACTCCCCAGTTATCGGCCCAGGCATCGATTATAAGCTGGTTGTTTACCCATAACCTGCGGCCATTGTCGGTATTCAGATAGAAAGTGTAGGCCTGGGTATATTTTGGGGCAACAAGCCCGGTCCAACGCACCGAATAAGCATCGGCATTTACACCCGAAACTGGCGAGCCTGAACCCCAATCAAAATTAATAGTCGGGTCAACCCGAGAGGAAACATAGGTCTGGAAATCCATACCATTGTAATACTGGCCGGTTAAACCGTCGCCTGCAGCAACAGCAGAGTATAACTGGCTTTGAGGAACAACTTCGCGGGCCTGTGAACTGCTCGACCATTCCAATTTACAGTTAGCACCCCCATTGTTTTCGAAATATTCTACTTTAATATCGTACTTTTGTCCGGCCACTAAGGAGATACTTCCAGTGTAGGTTATATCCCAGTCATCAACCCATTTATCAATAATAAGCTGATTGTTAACCCAAACCCGGCGTCCGTTATCGCTGGTAATGTAAAAAGTGTATGTGTCTGAATAACGTGGCTGTATCTGCCCGCGCCAACGAACAGAATACACATCGTTGTTTACGCCCGACATAGGCGAACCGGTGCCCCAATTAAAATTTATTGTTGGATCAACACGCGTACCCACAGGTGTTTCGAAGTTCAGGCCATTGTAATAGTATGCCATCAGGCCATCTCCGTTTCCATTGTTACTAACAGCAACAGGTTTCCATTGTCCGCATAAATGGCTGTTATTTGCATATTGCTGAACATTTGCCCCGGCATCGTTACTTGCATTTACAACTTCAACAATTTTACCGCTATGTTTGGCTATTAACTTGTAATATCCATTATCGGTTGGTACAGCAATAAACTGTTGGTTTTGTGTCCCATAGTAGGCCCATTGATGGATATTTGCCCAGTTTTCTTTACTGATCCCTGCAACATCAATAACTTTGCCGCTGTGTACTGCCGAAATTTTATAAGTGCCATTGCCTAAATGCTCAAAACTGAATTGCTGGTTTGTGGCGCCGGTAAAGCTATATTGCTGAATATTAGCGCCATCGTCAAGGCTTGATGTTCCGCCATTTACATCCATATATAAATTACTCTTGCGGTTTTGCAGGTAATATATGCCCGAAAGGTTTGTTGCGCCTGCCGAACGTATTTTTAACGATGATATTTTATCGTTCCAGTCAGAGCCAATCCAACTTATGTTTCCGGTGAATGTTTTTGAAGAACCATCGAAATTTGCGCCATCGTAGGCAACTACTTCAAAGCCCTCCGCGATGGTTAACGACGATATATCGTTGTCGCTGATACCCTTGGCTTGCAGCGCACTCAAATTATAATCGCCGGCTTCCAGGCCATTAGAAAAAAGCTTATAATCGATATCTTTAAAAAAGTTGCAGGCTTCATTCAGGTATTTGGGTGCAGCGCCAAAAAGGTTGTTTACACTGCTGGCAAGGGCTTGCAGGTTAATATTATTGTCGTTGTAAACCCAGAAAAACCCTCCTTTTGAGTTGCAATTGTTACGTGCACTGGTCATTTTAGCGATAACGTTGTTTTGATCTTCATAGCTTAACCCTCCGGTGTGCATGGTAATATTGTTAATGTTCCAGTCGCAGGGGTTATTTCCTGCACCACCATCGTAACATTGCAGATAGATACGATCGACAGCACCGGCCCGCTGGTTGTTTATATTGGTTGCCAGGCTTTGCCAGTATGACTTATTCATATAAGGTGCCAGAGTGGTTTTAAATCCAATATCGGCAAGCATTATATGAAATGCTGTTGCTGAATTTACGTCATAAGCTTCTTCGTCGTCGTTATTTATAGCATCGATAGAAGGTATGGCATTTTTCAATGCACTGAAGTTGCGGTATAAGATACTGCCTGTGCCCGTGCCCTGCGATGCTACCAGGTTTTTAATATTGGTATAGGAATGATTGCCCCACCCTCCAATGCACTGTTCAACACGGCTCACAGATGTTGCCCCGGTTTTGAGTGAATTTACATCGTTGATGTAGTTTGGCTGCGTATTGCCAAACACATAAGCGCCATTGGTACATATTGTTTCACCATCGGTGGTAAGATCGCCGTTTGCTTCAACATTAATGTTAAAGAGTATTACATACCGGAAACCCGATGCCTTTAAATCGGAAACTGTATGGGTGCGTTCGCGCCGAAAATGCCCTCCGACATATATTCCGGACTGTGCTGAAATATCGCTGTTTATAAGCGATAAGAACAAAATAGCGGCAAGAAGTTTTGGGAGAAATCGTAGAGTTCGCATAAGTCAGGTAATTAGTTTATAAATAAGTTAGCTTAGAAAAATGCAAACAACTAAAAAATAATTGATATTCAAATATATGGCATAAATGCACACTAAATTGTCGCTTTTTATTATAGTATAGTTTAACCAGGGCACAATTAAAATAAATAGATAGATTTTTGTAAAGAATATTGATTATAAGAGTAAAAAATACTATTTTTATTTTAGCTTTATAATTAAGGGATATGACAAAAAATTTTGTAAATTCTATTAGGGTTATAAAACAATGTGAACTGTTTGACAGAAGAGACAAAAACTAATATACTCTGCTTTATTATTAACCAAAATCAATTCTTATGAAAAAGACCTTTACTTTATTAAGTTTTGTTGTTGCAGGGGTTTGCTTGAATGCACAAACCTACAAAAATGATGAAAAACACGAATTTACCGGTCTTCCGGTTTACAGTGGGGCAGCCGTTTCTGCCGATGTTAACTCCGATGGGTTGCCCGATGTTATGGTGTTTGGCGAACACACAGACAACAACCCTACAATTGAACTAATAAACGGGCGCACCGGCGAAGTCCGCACATGGGCTATTAACAAAGGGGGCGCAATGTTTAAAAACAATGGCGATGGCACATATACCGAAATTACAGTTCCTTTTAGCGGCTTTTGGAATGGCCAGTTGCGTGTTGCCGATATCGACGGTGACAACTCGGTTGATGTTATTACCGGCCGCTGGGATCCGGAAGGCACTGTTTTTGCCACAAACGACGGAAGCGGTAATTATACCGTTATTCCTAGCCCCGGGTTTGATGTTGCAAGCGGATATCTTTCTAAACCTGATCAAAGAGATGTTTTTTATGTCGATTTTAATAACGATGGTATTATGGATATCCTCGATGCCGGAAATACAAATAAAGATGCCAATGAAGACCGGATTTCGGTTTATATTATGACCTCTGGTGGATCTGTTTCTATAGAAAACAGGTGCGATCTTCCTGTCGGCCTTTGGGATCCTAATGCTTTTGTTGCCGATTTTAATGGCGATGGTTTTAAAGACTTTATAATTATGGGCGGCGATCAGGCAGAAGGAAACCCTCATAAAACCTTTATCTTTATAAACAACGGCGATGGTTCTTTTGGCAATGCCGATGAAACCACTTTCAGTGGAAAATGGTGGGGCGGTGCCAACGGAAACGACTTTAACGGCGATGGCTTAATTGATATTGTTATTGCTGGAGGAAATGGTGCCGGTAACGATTTGGTTGTTTATAAAAACGATGGTGGCGGGGCTTTTTCGGCTTTCCAGACAATTACCCCTGGTTATATAACCGAGTCGTTTAGCAATGGCTGTGTACGTTTTGTCGATTATGACAACGATGGCAAAATGAACCTGGCAATAGGTGGAAAACTCGATGGTGTAGGCACTTTAGATTTTTATAAGCTTAATGCAGGCGGAACAGCTTTTGAACTCGATTGTTCTGTTCAGGGTGGCGATAGGATGACTTTCGACTTTGCAGACTTTAACAACGATGGCAAAATTGATGTATTACGCTCAGGCGATGCTGCAAAAACCGATGCCCGCATTTTTTACAGCCAGGCTGCCAATGCCAATACAAAACCCGGCAAACCTACAAATTTATCGCAATCAATTGTTGGCGGAAAACTTGTTTTCTCCTGGGATGCTGGTACCGATACCGAAACCCCTGTAAACAGCCTCACATACAATATTGCGCTATACGACAAAAGTGCAGGTAAATATATTATTTCGCCCCTTGCCGACACAGCTACCGGCCTGCGCAAAATAAGCGATATTGGAAATAATGGCTTCAATAAGTCTATTACACTGAGCATACCTACCGATGGTAGTTATACGTTTAAAGTTCAGTCAATCGATGGTGGTTTCATGGGATCAGAATTTGCATCCCTCGAAGTATCGTCGGTTAATAACCCTGCCCTAGCTGCTTTGGGTGTTTATCCAAATCCTGTAACAAATGGCATTATTAATATAGCCAACACCGAAAATATCACCGCTGTTGCTATTTATTCTGTCGATGGGCGCAGCTTATTGTCAGTTAACAACAACTTTGATAAAATTGATGTAAAAGGCCTTAATGCAGGCATGTATATCATTAAAATTGATTTAAACAACCAGTCAATCACCGATAAGATAATAATCAGGTAGTTTTTAAGGTTGATATTGAAAAGCCTTTGCCTGCTAATTAGGCAAGGGCTTTTTTTTTGTCGGTTTAGAAGTTTTGTGCCAGACAATATTGCCAGTGGCATTACAGGGTTATTTTTTTTGGTGATTTTCATTAACAGGGCTGGAACATCCTTATTTCCCTATTGTGCTGGTGTTTAAATACCTTGTTATTCGGTAATAACCGGAACAAACCACTGAAAGTTCTGGGTAGCCTTAACGGCAGGCATGTCGTTGAATTCTTCCATAAAATATATTGCACTGCCACAACCCATTTCAATCGCATCTGCCGAAAGAATGTTTGCCTTGTGGCCTTCTGAGCCCATCCATTGGTGCAAAAGGTTGTCGGCCAATTCCAGGTAAGTCCGTACTGGCAAAGGCGTGTTTGTTTTGTCGTAAAAAACCCCTTTGCCTGCTATTATTACTGCCTGTCCCGAGGTGTATCCAAGTATAAACCCTTCGATAATATTTTCGGCAATATGCGGGTTTTGTATCCCAACCATTAAAGCGCGGTCTTTTGGTTCGCGGTGTTTTTTTATCTTAGGGTTGGTATGGCTGAAAAAACCTTGCTTGGCCATATCCCGTGAGTGAAGGTTGGCAGCAGCTTCAAGCCCGGCATTATGCTTTAACTGGTTTAAGTTATGCTTTTTACGTATTTCGTTTGTGCAGAAAAAAACCGCTGCGTTCAACCGATCGTGACTAAAGTTGCCAACGTCGATTTTTTCGTTAAAAGGTTTATACTGCCTGAATCCAGGAACCTCAAGCGAATCGTATATGCTTTGCGATAAACCAATTGCTGGCAGAACACAAAGATAAATGGGTAAGAAACGCAGAAAATACCTCATTTAAAAGTTTGTTTGAATAATATCTTTTACAATAAAAACTGTAATTACAACAGAAGTTACTACTTTCATAAAGGTACCAGCCAAAAAACCAATAAATGTGCCAAAGGCCGCACGGAGTGCTTTGTTATTTTCGGTTCCGCCAATAGTTTCCCCTATATAAGCACCGAAAAATGGCCCGGCAAGCACGGTAATTATGCCAAAAGGGCCAAGCGGGGGCAAAAAGAAAAGTCCTACTATGAGGCCTATAATGCTTCCCCAGGTACCATATTTTGTGCCGCCAAATTTTTTAGTGCCCCATACAGGTACAATGTAATCGAGCACCTGGACAATAATGGTTATTGCCCCGACAGTAAGCAGGGTTGAAGTTTCGAATTGGGCAAAGCGGGTAAAATGAATGAGCAGCATGCCAATAAAACTCAGGGGCGGCCCGGGCAGCACAGGCAGAAAACAGCCCAAAAACCCGGTAATAACAAGAACAAGGGTAAGAAATGCTAAAAACCAGTCCATAGTTTATGAATAAAAATCCTCTCAAAAATTATTAATTTCTGAGAGGATAAAAAAGTTTTATTAAATGAATTTCAAATTATTGAATTGCTCCATTTATCAAGAATGTAGCAGCAAATGCAATAATTGCATATAATTCTGGGAAAACTGCAAGAATTAAAGTTTTACCTGCAACATCATGTCCCGAACCAACAGCTGCAATACCATTTGCACAAACCTGACCTTGTCTTATCGCACTAAATAAAGCAGCGACACCCAATGCCAGGCTTCCACCAAAAATTGCAGATGCCTGAAACCAGGTAATATCTGCCGAAAGAGCGTTTCCGAAATTTGCAAACACAAAATAGCCTGCAAAACCATAAAGCCCCTGCGTGCCTGGTAAAGCAGATAGCATCATGTAACTCCCAAAAGCTTCCGGATTTTTTTTCATGGCACCAATTGAAGCATTACCACCAATTGATACGCCAAATGCACTTCCAATGCCAGACAACCCAATCATAAGACCAATTCCAATATAAGCTAATGTTATTGCTTCCATATTATTTTATTTTTAAATGAATTAATTTATTCTTTTTTAAATGGAGAATATTTTATCCCGCCCCCCATAAAACCTGAATTTTTATAAAACTCAACAAAAGTTAACCTTACAGGATGAACAAAAGAACCTAAGGCTGCCATAAACAGGTTAATACCATGTCCGAACAATAAAATTACCCCCATAACTAAAACTTTGCCAATAAGGTTGTCTGGGGCAAATTCCATCGCTAAACTATTAAAAACATATCCTAAAATTGCACTGGAAATTCCAAGCGCAAATAAGCGTATATACGATAATAAGTCTCCCATTATTCCTGTTGCCATATTATAGGCATCCCAGAATCCACTTCCAAAATTAATCAGTATTTTTCTTTCAGGGTTGTTAAATAAAAATGCCCCTGATAAACCTAATAGAATAACACTCCATTTAACAACACTAATAACTAAATGCGAGGCTTCTATAATTGTAAGATAATAAGTAACTGCACTGCCAAGTATGATAATTATCCAACCGATTGTTCCAAGAGCGTATTTCCAATTGTACATTTTAATCTGGTTGGCAACTTTAATAAACATTCCAAAAATAATCTGTATGGCTCCAAGAATAAGAGCAAGTGTAAAGAGATGGTCATTTATGGTTTTATTTTGTGCATCGAATTTTTCCGCCAAAACACCATAAAAGCCCAGTTTTATTTCGTAAAGACTTATACCAAAAAATGTTCCTCCAATTATACCAAAAATTATTGTTGATAAACCTAATAGAGATACTAGTTTAAAAAGATTTTTAGATTCTTTCTTGCTCTTAATTAAGAAAAAAAGACCTGCGCTTAAAATTAGTAATCCATATCCGGCATCACCTAAACAGAACCCGAAGAACAACCAATAAAATGGTGCAAAAAAGGGAGTTAAGTCTAATTCTTTATATGATGGCCTACTGTATAAATCCCCAATAACTTCAAATAACTTGGCAAACTTGTTGTTTTTAAGTTTGATTGGGATTATATCTTTTGCACTTGGTGAAGTGGCATCATAATAAGCGGTGGATGTCTTTAAGTATTCAATTACGGTTGTCTCAATATCTGCCGGCACCCATCCTTCGAGTATCATAAGTTTATTATCGGCTTCTTTTTGCGTGTCCAGCACAACTTTATCGAACGACAGCTCTCCTGTAAGTTTATTTTTCGCAGCAATGAGTGCATCAATTCCACTTCTGGCCAGTTTATCGAACAGTTTTTCGGTTTTTTCAAGTATGGCTTCAATTTCGTCGATATGTTCCTTTACCTGGTTTAATTTTTTGCCTGGAAGGTGCACTTCCTCTGCATCTATTTCGGATTTTTCGCCGTTCTGTTCGAAAACAATAAAATAGCTTACCCCCCTTAATTCGTTTATCGCTTCTGAATTATACCTGTTCTTCAGCTCTTCTTCATATTTCTTTGCCGGGCAGGTAAAAAAGCGGATTTGAAGCCCTGCCTTCTTTAGCTTCTCAATTGTTTCCCACGAAAATTCGCCCCAGGGATCCAAAACTGACAATTCTTTTCTTGCAGCGGCAAGTTGTTGCTGGTATTGTTCTTTATCGGCCAGCAGACGGCGCACTTCGTCCAACAATAGCAGCCCGTCGGTGCCCGGTGCAGGGGGTGCCGGTTCAATTCCCCGCTTTTGTAATAAACTAATGGCGCTGTTTAGCTGCTGTATTTTTATATATTTCTCTTTTATGCCTTCGTCTTCGATTTCCCCCGACTTCTTTTCGATTACATGCACAACCCCCAGTTCCTGAAGGTCTTTCAAGAAACTTGTATATTCCTTATGGTACACAAGAAAGGAATATTTTTTCATTGGCACTATCATTGCTCAGCCTCCTCTTGTTGACGGGTTTTTACTATTTTTTGTGCCGATTTCGAAAGGTTGTCCTCATCCTCCATAAACCGTTTTATTTTTCTTATGGCATCGGCATATCCGGGTATCTGCACTTTCTCAAAAAGATTAACCTTTTGGGTGGTTTTCTTACGGGCATAGTCGAGCAGTTGCATTTTGCGCAGGAACACTTCGCGTTCTATTGCAATGGTTGCAAGGTTTTTAAGTATTTCTATGCCGCCCGGGTACCATTTTGGGGCATTGAATATGCTGAAACCGGCAATTTTAAATTCAATACCGGCCAAAACCGGGGTTTTTACACCTGCTATTTTTTTTATATCGAGGTTAACATCGGCAATTTTAACAAGGCTGGCATCGAACTCGCCCCATATTGCGGCCATACTTTTGTACGAACGCACAGCATTTGTTAGTTCGTTATCCAATCGCTGGCTTTCGTCTTTTGCTTTCTTAACCTCGATACGCAGGGCCGACTCCTTGTTTTTAATGGTTGGCAAAGCACGTACACGAACCTTCAATTGCTTTTCGAGCCCCTGCAGCGATGTTTTGTTATATTGAAAACTGATAGCCATTTT
>JAFGQZ010000002.1 GCA_016935435.1 Bacteroidales bacterium | reverse complement strand
TCTATTGGCCATATCGCCGGCTTTCCATCGGCACGTAAAGTTGACGATGCCTGGGTGCCATAAATTTGTTTTTTGCCCTTGCTCATTAACAACCTGTCCATCATCATAGCTGCGTGTTTGGGGTTAGCTTCAGAAATCTTTGCAAGGCTGTCGAGCTGTGGGTAATATTTTTCTATAAGCAAAATATTCGAATGCTGCAACACATAAAATATCGATTCGCTGGCCTTTTCACCAATTTTACTTTGCGGCAGCCATCCATATTTTTCAAGAATTTGAAGCAATATCTCGCGGTTTTCATTGTCGATTTGAACCATTTGAGAAATACAGTCCCGAAATTCGGGTGTGCCTTCCTGAAGCGAATCGACCAATTTTTTACGGATAGATTGATCCCTGTCCCCGATATTCTCCAAAACAATGCTCAACGAGTCGTACCCTGGTTGGTATAAACTTTCAGTTTTGCAATGGCTGCAAGAAATAAAAATAATCGGCAGAAAAAAAATAAGAAACTGGCATTTCAACGGTTTGATGAATTTCATTGCTATATTATTGCCTTTATGCATGAACTTTCACCAAACTTAACACATTATTTGCACACGGAACAAATAAAAATCCCGCCATTTTTAAGCAGGATTTATATTTTGAATTTTATGAAGATTATAACTCTTAAAAAAACATCATTCGTTAAAGGCAAGATTTTTGCCAGATGGCGACGGTTCCAAATCGAATAAATCAACTGCAGGCCAATCGTTAACGGTTCGCAAGGCAGCAAACATGGTATGCGACAAATCGTTATGTATCCGCGACTTCTTGGGGGTAGTGGTGTTCAACAAAACTACCCAATTGATATCGTTTCGTTGCCTCATAATTAATGCCGAAGTGCCCGACATTGTGCCCGTTCGCCACCAGTTACCATAACCATCGGTTCCGCGCCAGCCAACCAGTTTACGCGATAAGCCAATAGCTTGGGTCATAAAGCGAATGCTGTTTTCCGAAAGAATGTCCGGACGGCTATCAAACCCGTCGATAGCCACCACAAGTTTTGCCAGCTCAGGGGCAGAAGCTACCCAACCACCAGCTGCTCCCAAAAGTTCAATGTTGTTGCCCCCATAAACTACTGGCACAAGCTTTTTTGTGCCATCGAAAGCCCATATCTTTGAGGTATTCCCATTTTCATAATATCGCACCTCGTTAATATATAAATCGCTCTCATAACTTCTCCCGATATGCATATCGAATATGCCCAAAGGGTGCAGCACGGCAAATTGTACATAATCTTCGTAAGCCATTCCCGTTACTTTTTCTATTATCATTCCAAGAATGCAATATCCCAGGTTTGAGTAGTGGTAATTTTTGCCCGGGTATGTTTGCAATTGCCTGCCAAGTGCATATTGAACAATAGTGGAAAGGTCGGCAGGTGCTTCAACGTTCATTTTTCGGGCAATGTAAAGCGAATTAAAAATAAGGTCGGTTTTCTTTTCATCGAAGCCGGCAGTATGGTTAAGCAAATGATATACCGTAATTTCTCCTGCGCGGTTATCGGCATATTTAAACATACTTGTGTCGTTTAATATACCCCGGGGACCAAAAACCTTATCGTTTACCGAAATTTTTTCTTCCTCGATAAGTTTCATAACGGTTACAGCTGTAATAAGCTTCGATACACTGGCTATTCTAAATAGGTGATATGGCGAAACCGGAATGCTGTCTTCTACATCGGCCCAGCCAAACCCCTTGGCATAAACCAACCGGCCTTCTTTGGAAATGGCCAGTGATGCGCCCTTAATATTATTTCTTTTCAGAAAATCGTTTACAACACTATCGACACCTGTGGCATTAAAAACATCCTTACTTATGTCGGGAATTCGGTAAGAGAGCGGAACAATTTCGGAATATGGAATATTTCTGTCACTTTCTTTTTTAAATGAGAACGATACCGCAATATCGCCCAGAAAGAACAATACAATTAACCCTAAGGTCAACAACGATTTTTTTTTCATACAGTCACATTTCCCTCAACAGTTGGTCAGACTGTTTTGGACAGGTGTGCAAATTTAGGGCAAATATTTATAAGCAGAAAAAAAGCTGTTTTTTTCATTATTCAATGACACAAAAAAAATATTCCCTTTACAGCACTATTAAAGACTTTCGATAGAATATCAAAAAAAAGTAAATTTTTAGGCAAAAAAATAACTTGTCCACCAAAAAGAGGGTTTCGTTGTAAAAAAATAAACAATTTACTATAAATTTAAGTCCTTTTGTCAAACTCACTTTATGTTTGTACAATGAACTATATGAAAAGAGGTTTTGCCAGCGACAATAATTCAGGGGTATCGCCCGAGGTGTTAGAAAAATTTGCAGAGATAAACAAAGGGCATGTTGTTGGCTATGGCGACGACATTTACACAAAAAAAGCCATTAACCTGCTTAAAGGACAGTTTGGAGAAAGTGCCATACCTTTTCTGGTTTTTACCGGAACAGCTGCAAACGTGCTAAGCATTGCAGCAGCCACCAAAAGTTATCATTCGGTAATTTGCGCCTCAACGGCACATATTAATATCGACGAATGCGGTGCCCCCGAAAAGTTTAGCGGGTGCAAGCTGTTAAGCGTTAACACACCAAATGGCAAACTTCACCCGGTTATAATTGCCCCACTGCTGGCAGGCAAAGGATTTGAACACCATGTTCAGCCGCGCCTGGTTAGCATTTCGCAACCTACCGAAATGGGAACGGTTTACACTGTTGAAGAAATTAAACAATTGTCGGCTTTTGCGCACGAAAACAAACTTCTCCTGCACATGGACGGCGCAAGGCTGGCAAACGCCGCAGTCTCGTTGAAATTGCCGTTCAGGGCATTTACAGCAGATGCCGGTGTCGATATTTTATCGTTCGGGGGCACTAAAAATGGGCTCATGGCTGCCGAATCGATAATTTTCTTTAACCCGGCACTGGCCGAAAATTTTAAATATATACGTAAACAAGGCATGCAACTAGCTTCAAAAATGAGGTTTGTGGCTGCACAGTTTATAGCATATCTCGAAAACAACCTATGGGAAAGAAATGCCATTAATGCCAACAAGCTTGCCCGGTACCTGTGTAGGCAGGTAAAAGGAATCAACAATCTTACTGTTACACAACCCGTTCAGGCTAACGGGGTTTTTGCCATTGTGCCTAAAGAAATTATTGAAAAACTGCGCAAAGAATTCTTTTTTTATACCTGGAACGAAGAGGCGGGCGAAGTTCGCTGGATGACTTCTTTCGACACTCAGAAAAACGATATTGATGAATTTGTAAGTATTTTAAAGCAACTACTTTAAAATTAATGGTTAATGTGCAAAGTTAAATTCAATGCAGCTGGTAAAACTATAAGTTTGGGTTTGGTTAGTACATGTTAAGGTAAACAAATTGTTCAATTATGGGTTATTTAAGTAAATGAATTAACTTTGCAAATTATTAAAACAATATAATGAATATGGTAGTTGCAAACGAAAAAGTTGTTTCGCTGATTTATGAGCTTAGGCTCGATTCCCCACAAGGAGAAGTTATCGAATCGTTATCGCAGGATAACCCACTTACATTTTTATTCGGAACAGGAAACCTGCTCCCAAAATTCGAAGAAAACATTAACGGCCTTTCGGTAGGCGATAAATTCGACTTCGACCTGGAAGCTTTAGAAGCATATGGCGAGAAAAACGAAGAAGCAGTTGTAAGTGTGCCGGTATCGGCATTTGAAATAAATGGTAAAATCGATGAAGGCATGTTAAGCATTGGAAATACCATACCTATGCGCGACAATGCCGGAAACCGGTTAAACGGTGTTGTTAAAGAAGTTACCGACGATACTGTTGTAATGGACTTTAACCATCCGCTGGCAGGCAACCGCTTGTTCTTTAAGGGAGAAGTAACAGAAATACGCGAGGCTACACAGGAAGAGCTCAGCCATGGTCATATTCATAGCGGCTGTGGGTGTGGCGATGGCGGGTGCAGCGATGGTCACTCGCATGACAGTCACGGCTGCGGAAGCGACGGCTGCTGCTGTTAATGGTCAATTCTGAAAAAATATTTTGCCCGGGATCAATATTATTGTTCCCGGGTATTTATTTTAAACTTATCGGCATCGGAAAGTGCCGGAAACGATTTTCTGAAGTTAATTAATTTGTCTAACGACAATTCTGCCGTGGCGTATATTTCTTGATTACCAAGGTGTACAATGGTTTTGCCGTCGGGACCGTAAACCGCCGAATTCCCATTGTATTCAACAGCATTTCCATCGGTTCCCGTACGGTTAACACCAACAACATAGCACTGGTTTTCAATGGCACGGGCTTTCAGAAGGGTTTCCCAGGCCTCAATACGACTGGCGGGCCAATTGGCTGAATAAATTAACATATTGTACCCCAGGTTGTTTCTCGACCAAACCGGGAACCGTAAATCGTAACAAATTTGAGGCATTAGTATCCATTGCCCCATAGAGAAAACAACACGCTTTTTCCCTTTTGAGAACCATTCGCCTTCGCCCCCAATTTCAAATAAATGACGTTTATCGTAATATCCCAATTTTCCATCGGGATAAGTTATGTACCAGCGGTTATAATACTGCCCGCGAAATTTCTCAATAATGCTTCCGCATACAGCCATGCTATTTCTTTTTGAAATTGATGCCTGCCAGTTAAATTGCTTTTTTAATAGTTTATCAGGAACTATGCCCGGATTCTGAAGAAAACCAGTGGAGTACATTTCAGGCAAAACCAGCAGGTCGGGCAAACCATTTAGCGATGAAATTAAGCTTTCGGTTTTTTCATGGTTTTTTTCAATATCGGCCCAAACAATGTTGGGCTGAAAAATACCTATGCGCAACAAATTATCTTCATTATTAGCCATTATCCCGAAGCAATACCTGTGAATTTCTTAATTTTAACAAGTAAAAAATCGGGTTCTATGGGCTTTGTTAAGTAATCGTTCACCCCAATTTCAAAAGCTTGTTTAATAATGTGCTCTTCTCCGCTTCGGCTGAGAATAATAATTGGTACTTCCGATTTGAGTTCTTCCCTTATAAACCTGGCAATATCCAGGCCGCTATAATGGGGCAGGAACACATCGAGCACAATAAAATCGAATGGTTCTGTTTTCAGGGTTTCGATGGCTTCAGTACCTGTATCGACAGTAACTACCTCATGCCCCATCCTAATAAGGGCATAAGCCACCATTTTCTGCATCATCTGGTCATCTTCGGCATAAAAAATTCTCATTGGCCTACCCTATTTATTATTTAAACTCTTTATCGAAAATGCCAACAATCTCAAGTACCTTTTCAATAGCGCTATCAACAAGGGCTGGCAGCTCATCGGTATTTTTTTGTTTTTTTGAATAATCTTCAATCAGGCTTAGGTCGTTCTCCAGATATTTAATACCCAGGAACGATACCCCGGGGATAAACTTATGTGCCTCGCGGCTTAGCGATTCGTATTGGCCTTCGTTAAGGTATTTCCTCGAGTTCTCAATAAATTCGGGTACCATTTCTTTAAATGTCTTAATCATTTCTTTAATAAATTCCTGATCGCCTCCGGAAATTTTATTTAAGAAAGCAAGATCGAATTTGGCCGGGTTCTCGTTCATTGTTTAAATATTTGCTACTGCAAAATTGAGTATTTTTTACTACCTGTCAAGAGTTTTACCTTTATTATTTTTCAAAATGGTTAAAATTTACAGCCCTAAACAGGTCAATAACAATAATAGGGGAAAAATAATGCGTGATATTGGCCTGAATTTTGTATTTAATAAAATGAAATTTTAATTTCGCATTTTACATTTTTTACTTCAATTAACTGTTTATCATGAAAAGAATTAAAAGGGCAACCAACCTGGCACTAACATTAGTAATAACGCTTAATGTAAGTTATGCCCAGCGGCTTAAGCCCCATCAGGACCCGGCTTATGGGGCCGACAGTGTAGCGCGTATGGAATGTGCCGGGAACCTTTCGACCATGAGCGAATTCGTAAAAATTAAAGTTTTCGAATATGCCTATCCTGCCTGGGGCGAATGTTTTAAAAAATGCCCCGGTGCAAGCAAAAACATTTATATACATGGCGAGAAAATAATAGGGTATAAAATTGAAAACAGCGAAAGCGAAACAGAAAAGCAGGCTTTTATAGATACCCTGATGATGCTGTACGACCAGAGAATTCAATACTTTAATGATGAAGGGAAAATATTGGGCAAAAAAGGCATCAGCCTTTTGCAATACAGGCGCGATGCCATTGAGGAGGCCTATGGGTACCTTAAAAAATCGTTGGAAATTGAAAAATCGGATGTTGACGAAGCCGTGGCAGCAACCTTTATTACCTGTAGCAGTGTTTTGTTTAAAAACAACAAATTACAGGCCGATGAAATGATTGCCAATTATCTTTCGGCAATTGAAGCGCTTAATACTGCAAAGCAAACCGAGAAAACATTAACAGCTATAGAAAGCGTGGAAAAAACATTTGCCGAATCGGGGGCTGCCGACTGTAATGCGCTAATCGAAATTTTCACCCCAAAATACATGGCAAACCAGCAAGATGTAGAAACCCTGAAAAAAATTACCGAATTGCTGAAAAATTCCGGCTGCCAGAAAACCGATTTGTTTGCACAGGCTTCTGAGTCGTTGTTCGCTATTGAGCCCTCGGCAACTGCCGGCGCCAACCTGGGTATTGTATTTGCGGCACGCGAAGAATATTCAAAAGCTATTGAGTATTATTTAAAAGCTGTTGAGCTGGAAACCGATGCAGAAAAAAAAGCACAAAATTATTTTCAACTTGCAGCAATATCTGTTCAAACCAAAAACTTGCCCGATGTAAAAAAATACGGTTACGAAGCTGTTAGCCTGAAGCCCGATTTTGGCGAAGCATACATAATTATTGGTAATGCTTACGCCCTGGCCAGTAGCAACTGCGGCAGCACAAATTTCGAAAAAGCATCGGTTTATCTTGCCGCAGTCGATAAGTTTATAAAAGCAAAATCGGTCGATCCTACAGTTTCTGAAAAAGCCTCTGAGCTTATAAACAACTATTCGCGCTTTTTCCCCAATAACGAGGATGCCTTTTTCGAAGGATATACAGATGGACAGCAATACACTGTAAAATGCTGGATAAACGAACCCACAACCATTCGCACAATAAAAAAATAACATTGCCCTCTTTATACAAAGGCTATCCCGGAACGGATAGCCTTTTTTTATTTGAAGCCCGACAGCACTAAATAATAATTATCGATAACTGTCAGGCAATAAACTTGTACCCGACACCTTTGATTGTTATTATTCTTTCGTCTCCAATTTTTTCGCGCAACTTTCGTATATAAACATCTATGGTCCTGTCGCCTACAAAAATATCAGTGCCCCAAAGCTGGTCAAATATTTCTTCGCGGGTAAAAACCCTTGCCGGCGATGAAGTAAGCAATTGAAGCAAAATAAATTCCTTTCGCGGCAATATCAACTCTTTTTCGCCTTTAAAAACAGTGTGTTTTTCCGGATCAATAACTATATCGTTAAATTTTAAAACACGCGATTCCTGTGCCCGGTTTAACGCTTCGCGCTGCCCATACCTTCGCAACAAAGCTTTCAGGCGCATGGCCAATACTTTTGGTTTTACCGGTTTGGTAATAAAATCGTCGCCGCCGGCCTGAAAACCGGCAATTTGTGAATAATCTTCGGAACGGGCTGTAAGAAAAACAATTAACAGGTTTGAATTAAGAGGGTTTTCGCGCAATTTTTCGCAGGTTTCGATGCCATCCATCTCCGGCATCATTACATCAAGAATTACCAGGTGGGGCATAATTTTCCCAGTTAATTTCAGTGCCTCTTTCCCATTGCTTGCTGTATATACTGTAAAACCTTCCCGCTTAAGGTTATATGTAAGAAATTCAACAATATCGGCTTCATCATCTACAACCAATACCCTGGTTTCGTTGAGTGTTAACATGCAGTAGTTCAATTTTGTACAAAGCAAAAATAGCCCTAAGGAAAAATATGCCTGTTAAAAAAATATTATGTATTATTGGTGCGAGATTAATTGTGCCACCGACAACTTAACAATTATTTAACATTGGTGCAGTCTAAATAAGCGGGACAAAGTTTATTTTTAGGCCCCAATTAACATTAATTTAATATGGAAAGCATTTTTATTGTAATAGTAGTTGTTTTAATGGTTCTTGCAGTTTCCGACCTGATTGTAGGGGTAAGCAACGATGCAGTAAATTTTTTAAATGGTGCAGTAGGCTCAAAAGCTGCATCCTTAAGGGTAATACTTATTGTTGCTGCTGCCGGGGTGCTTGCAGGCGCTACCTTCTCTAACGGGATGATGGAGGTTGCACGCAAAGGCCTGTTTTATCCAACGGCTTTTTCTTATAAAGATGTAATGATTATTTTCCTGTCGGTAATGCTTACCGATGTTATACTACTCGACTTGTTCAATACGTTTGGTTTGCCAACATCCACAACTGTGTCGATGGTTTTTGAGCTGCTGGGCGCCGCAGTTGGCATTGCCATTGTTAAAATATTGCATACCACCGGCGACTTTACCGAACTGGGTAAATACATTAACTCAGCAAAAGCCCTGGCTATAATTTCGGGAATACTGGTGTCGGTTGTAATTGCCTTTTCCTTCGGGGCCATCATACAATGGTTTTCGAGGTTGCTTTTCACATTCAGCTACGAGAAAAACATCCGGTACTTTGGTGGCATTTTTGGTGGTTTTGCCGTAATGTGCATTATGTACTTTATACTAATTAAAGGGTTAAAGGACTCGGTTTATGCTAACCATATCGTTTCTTCAATACCGCTTTCAGACTGGGCAACATTTTTATCGAAGCAGGATTTCGATGGCTTTAAGTCGCTAATTAAAACCCTGCAAACCAATTTTGAAAACACCGAACTGGCAGCCTGGGGACAGACCCTCTCGGCATATACAAAAGAAACCTACAAGGCGGGCATTGCCGAATTTACCGCCTGGGCCGGTTCAAATGCCGATTTAACCCGCCAGGTTCCGTTGTACCTTACACAGTATGTGAATTACTATACTTTTAAAATTCTTTTTTTTGGGTTTATCATAAGCACAGCCATAATGCAACTTTTGAACTGGCTGTTTAAAATGAACATCCTGAAATTTGTAGTTTTACTCGGCACATTTGCCCTGGCTATGGCTTTTGCCGGCAACGATTTGGTAAACTTTATCGGGGTACCCCTGGCCGGGCTTGCCGCCCACCAGGAATTTGCTGCCAATGCCGGGGCCAACCCTGAGGCCTTTCTCATGGGCGCCCTTATGAAACCGGTTGCTACCCCTACCATGCTTCTTTTAATAGCAGGTTTAATAATGGTAATAACGCTTTGGCTAAGTAAAAAAGCACGCCGGGTAATAAAAACTTCGCTCGATTTGAGCGACCAGGATGTTGTACATGAGCGCTTCGAATCAAACGCCCTTGCCAGGGGCATAGTAAGGCAATCGATAAAAATTGGCAGCTTTCTGGGCAATTCGGTGCCACAACAAATCAAAAACAAAATATCGAAACGCTTCGATTCGGCAGCTTTTACAAAAAAATCGAAAAAAGACCCCGGGGTATCGTTCGATTTAATCAGGGGAGCTGTAACCCTGGTAGTGGCCAGCGCACTTATAGCATTTGGCACATCGCTAAAACTGCCCCTTTCCACTACTTATGTTACCTTTATGGTAGCCATGGGCACATCGCTGGCCGATGGGGCATGGGACAGGGAAAGCGCAGTTTATCGTGTTACAGGGGTAATTACCGTTATAGGTGGGTGGTTTTTTACAGCCATAAGTGCTTTTACTGTTGCCCTTATTGTTTCCCTTATTATTATTAAAACATGGTGGATTGGGGTTTTTGTAATGATCGGCCTGGCCTTGTTCCTGCTGGTGAAATCGCACCTGGTACATAAAGCCCATGCCGAGGAAGAAAATAAGCTTAAACTAACCGAAGCTTCGAACCTGCAAGACGGCGAAGGTATTTACGAAATTTGCAGCAATAATATCATAAGCCTTTTAATTGCCACCTCCCAGACTTATGCCGAAACCGTCGATAGGTTGCGTAACGAGAAAAGGAAAAAACTGAAAGATACCCTTAAAACAATTGATAAGCTCAACGAAGAAACTAAAAAGCTCAAGAAAAGGGTGCCATCGGTATTTCGCAATATTAAAGAAGATGCTTTTGAAAGCGGCCACCATTACTCCGAAATAATCGACTATGCCCGCGAAGCTATGCATTGCCTGCAATATATTACAGCACCGGCATTTAAACATGTCGATAATAACCATAAGCCGCTCAACGAGTTTCAAATCGAATCGTTGCAGGAAGTTTCAACCGACTTGTCGAAATATTTCAATACTGTAATAAATAGCTTAACCAGCCTTAATTTTAAAGACAGTCCTAAAGTAATCGATCAGAGCCTTGCCATTTGCGAGAACATTTCGCGAATAAAGAAAAAACAATTTAAATCGCTGAAAAAAGAGCCGGGAAGCTCGCGTACAAACCTGCTTTATCTCGATATGTTAAACGAAACACGCAACTTAATACTTAATATAAATAATATGTATAAGTCGTTCCGCGATTTTTCGGAAAGCCTGAACCAATCTAACAGTATATAGCAGAACCTTTATATATTGGATAAAGCTGCATGTTTGCAGCTTTTTTTTTTGCAAACGTAAATCAACCTATAGTGGTGTGAAACTTTAACGGTTAATGGTATGGTGTCGTGCGGGATTACGAGGCGATTTCCTATCAGTTTACACCGACCTTTTTTACGAGCTACAAAC
>JAFGQZ010000058.1 GCA_016935435.1 Bacteroidales bacterium | reverse complement strand
TACCTTTTCTTTTTTTGGCGCAACTTTTTTTCTTTTGGCTTCTTCCGGTAATAATTCATTTGCATTATTTTCCTGATTTAAAAAATTGGAATTTTTTTTATCTAAATTTTGTGCTTGAGTTTTTTCTCTCTCACTAATATTTGTATAAATATTGTTTGTATATATATAGTTTATATTAGTGTGCATATTTGACATAGGTAGCTGTGCTGTATCTGCACAAGTACCTATGTCGTTTTTGCACAGGTCGGGTGCATTTTCAGCATAGCTGGACTGTTCAGCTATGTCAAATTTGCACAGGTTCACATAAGTTCCTTTTTTCGGTGAAAATGACGGCGAATATTCAATATAACCCCAGGCATGGAGTTCATTCAGGCATCGGTACAGCGTATGGTTTGAGCCAATTTTGCTGTACCGCCGGATTACCTGCCGGTTGACCAACACCGGTTTCTCGAACCTATTCATATTCCAGAGCTGGAACAATGCGTGGTACAGGCTGATATGAAATGCGCTCAGCCTGTCGTCAACAGCAGCCTTCATGTAAAATGCAGAAAGGTGCCGGATATAGTTCATACCTTCAATTTTTTAGGTATGCCTTAAAACCGGAGTTGTTTCTTGTTTGCCTGCAATATTTTCTGGATATCTTCCTGGTCGTAATAAAGGACCCCTCCCATTTTTGTAAAAGGGAGTATCCCGTTTAGCCTAAGGTTTTGTAGCGTGCCGGGGGAAATGCTCAACATTTTCCGTACTTCATAAGATTTTAGCCATTTGCGGGGGCTCTGTCCCGAATTTTCTTTTAACATTCTCTTTATGTCGTCCAGTAATTCGAGTTTGAATTCCCGGAGGTCATCGGTGGTTACAATTTGTGCTGGCATACTTTTTAATTTTAAATTGATTCAATGCAAATCAAAATATATTTTCATCGCCCATCCAGTCACTGGGGTTGCATGACCCCTTTCAAGTGTCTGTAATTCAGTGTGAACTAAAAAATAAAAAGTTTGTTTGGCATAGAGTGGCAAAATAAATAAGTGGTAATTTGCCCTTGTTTTTGTAACTTTGCACCGATTTTGTATAAAATGGATTAAACAATATACGTAGCGAAAGCTATTATTCGGGCCACAGAAAACCGCCAATTTTTCATATAGCACCCCGGTGATAGACTGATCGCTCACGCTTTGCGTGGGCTCAGTTCATCGGTGCTGTGGGCGCTTGGCGGTGCCTCTGTGGCTGGTAGCTGATAACCCACGCATCTTTTTTATATAAACTTTAATTGAGGGGCAATGATTAAAACTTCGAACATATTGACAAAACCCATTGAGCAAGTGCCAACAAGCGATGAATTCCTTGAAATGGCCCACTCCAATTCATTCAGGAACCTTGAACAGGTTTTGAAATACAACGTGAACGAATTGCTGCAATGCAAAGGTTTTAATTATCACATGCTGGACGAATTGATTATGATACTGAAAGGGTATGGGGTACTTGACAGGCTAAAGGAAGATTAACCTTTCTGGTTTAAGAAGTTGAGCATCCTGATAATTGTTTCCTTTACAGCTGCCCTTGTGCTGTCCTCTATATTGTAAAACCTTGTCCTCAGGCTTTCGGCAGAAATACCGTCCACTTGTTTGGTCTTAACATTGGATGCAAAAAAACGAATAACATCCCGCTGGTTCTGGTTTGTAATTGCCCTGGATTCCATCATTGCCCTTGCAAGGCACCCCAGTTGTGCAACCGACATGCCAGTTTCGATTTTAAAACTGTCAGGTACTATCTGGTTTTGGGCAGTACCTTGTGTTTTTGTTTTTAAAGATCGTTCAAGGCATTCAATTTCTTCGATTATCCAAATGGTTATTTGTTCTTTTATCGGACGTTGCTTTGGTTTCAATACAAGGTCGGGGTACTCTTGTATCTGGTTGTATTCTTTCAGGTAGCGGGAAAGAAGCTCTACTTTACCTGAATGGCCCACTATCTTTTTCAGTTCAAGTTTTATTTCATCGGCCAGGTATCCGAAAAACCTGTACGAGTTGTAATTGAGGCAAATCATTGAAAATTTCAATTTCCTCTCAAAGGATTTATCTCCCGGTTCAAGCTTGCAGATTTCTTTTAACAGGGCATTGTAGTACATGATAGTCTGAAAGGAACAAGGGGCGGTTTCACATTGTTGCATGAAGCCAAGTACAGGTTTCAGGGCAAGTTCGACCAACTGGCAGTCCTGGCTTAGACAGTTTCCCCGAATTTCATCCACTTTCTCTTTAAAAAGCCCGCAAGCCCTCTGTTTAAAAGTTATGGTAGCCTCCGCTCCAAAATCAAAATAGACTTTATACTGACTGGAAAGAAATTTGAGTATGTCAATTAACCTTTCCCTCACAAAAACAATAGTTTCATAATAGCCGGGGTTACTTGTTTCAGGTACAACTTCAAGATACCCGGTAATGGTGTTTACAAGGAAACTTATCCTGTTTTGGTGGTTTTGGATAAATGTTTTTGCTTTTCTCTCGTTGTTCAGTGCAAAGGTTATACAGATAATATTTTTCTGGATAGCAGTGACCTGTGTTCTGGACGTGCTTTTCCACTGTTCAAGTTTCTCCGGTGTGGTTGAAAAACCCGAACTGTCGGGATTAAGTTCTTCCAGGATAAAAGAGTCCAGGAATTCCAAATCATATTGCCTGTTGTGTTCTTTTACACTTTCCAATTATTTGCATGTTATGTGACAAATAAACAATCCGCCAGAACCATGAAAATATTTGCAGTAAAAACGGGGACTACTTGAATCCACTGCAACAGGCAATGACGGAATGCAAATCAGATAACGTTAAGTTATACTGATTTATTACAATTTGTGTGCCATTAGTCGGAACCGCTTTTTTTAAGTTTCAACGTTGTATTGTTTTTATCTATCCCACAATTTGAAAGCTTTTCACGTAACATCCGCATATCATCGCTTACTTTCTTTTCAATTACTTTTGCATAGATTTGGGTTGTTTTGATACTGGTGTGCCCCAATAACTTGGAAACGGTCTCGATGGGCACACCGTTTGTAAGTGTTACGGTTGTTGCAAAAGTATGCCGGGCAATATGAAAAGTTAGGTTTTTTTCTATACCGCATAAATCTGCAATTTCTTTCAGGTAAGAATTTAGTTTCTGGTTTGAATATACCGGCAGTATCTTTCCTTTAGCCATCACAGTAGGGTGTGTCTTGTATTTATCAATGATTTCCATTGCCTTGGGGAGCAAAGGGATTCGCACGGGCTGGTCTGTTTTTTTTCGGCATGTGGTAAGCCAGTATTCCCCGTCAATGCCCAACGCAATGTTTTGCGGTGTGAGGTTATACGAATCAATGTATGCAAGGCCGGTGTAACAACTGAATACAAATAAATCTTTGGCATGTTGGAGGCGGACAATGGAAAAATTCTTTGCCTCGATGGCCGCCAATTCCTCTGCGGTCAAAAAGTCCCTGTCCTTGCGGATAAACGTAGGGGAAAATTTCAGGAACGGGTCTAGTTCAAGCCATTCGTTTTTAATGGCGAGGTTAACAACTTTCCGCAACCTTTCAATGTGCTTCATGATCGTGTTCTGGTTGCATGGTTTTTTAGGGTCGAGCGGTTTATGTTCCCTCATGAATTTTTCATAGCCCACAAGGAATTTATAGCTCAACTGGGAAAGGAATATATCGGAAGTACGCAACACTTCCCTGATATACATTTGGAAATAGCGTTTAGTAGTGTAATAGTTTTTCAGCGTACCCCATTCCAGTAAGTTTTTCATTTCCTGATTGTGGTAGTCAAAAAGGTTCATGAGCGAATGCTCTTTTTCCTCAATGCCAAGAAACTTGTTCTTTACCGAATCTGCTGTAATAAGGACTTTTTTGAGTTGCAACTGCTGGTAACATTCAACTATCCTGCTACGGATTTGTTCCAGGTAGGTGTTCAACATGCGAATTTCTTCTCCCTTGCCTTTGGCCATACCTTTGCCAAAGCTCCAGTTGGCAATATCAATTTCTTTTTTGATGGATACCTCGGCCCGTCTGCCATCAACGGTAATTCTTGCGTAGATGGGCGCTTTGCCATCTTTTTCTTTTTGTTTTTTGAGGTAAAATATTACCCCAAAGGTGTTTGTTCTGGTCATACAAAATAATTTTTAGTTGTTAAAAATTCTATTTGGTATGCCAGGTCACCTGTAACCACCTTTTGCGACCTCCAAAACGGAATAAAAACCCCTAAAAAATATTTTGCAACGAATTGAATAAATGATATTTACCTTCAATTCGGTTACCCAAAGGTAAAATAAAATTTTGGTAACCGAATAGGTATCATTTTCGTTGATTTTTAATGGTTCGATTTTGTATCAGGAAAAATAAAAAAGCCCGAAAATCATACGATTCACGAGCTTTTGTTGGGATTTGATTCCCTTTTTGTCGGGGTGATCCGACTCGAACGGACGACCATCACGCCTATAGCGTGATACGCTAGCCAACTTCAATCCCCTTGTCTTCCAAAAAGCGTTTTGCCCCTCTCTTTTTTATTTTTCTCTCTAACCGTAAGGCTTCTGTCCTATTCTCAAAAGACTTTGAATACACAAGTTCCCATGGTATTCCGCTTTTCATAAATAAGGTTTTACCACGATTATGCTCTTCAAACCGTCTTTCAAGATCTTCTGTTTGACCCGTATAAAACTTCTTTAGACTTGGACTGTAAAGTATATAGGTATAATACATTTGCTTGTATTTGCAGATAAAAAAAGAGTGAGGTTATTCGCTCTCGCTACTCACTCTCACTCTTTTCCCGTCGGGGTGATCCGACTCGAACGGACGACCACTTGCACCCCATGCAAGTACGCTAGCCAACTGCGCCACACCCCGAAATAACAGAGGCACAAAAGTATTCATTTTTCCGATATTAGAAAATTATTTTTTGTGTAAAAATATTCTATGTGCTAAAAAGAAAAATGTTTAAAAACATAAGAAACTGTAAGCCAGTTTAAAACTTTTCGAATAAACGCTGAAAGATTGTCCAACCAAAAACTTTTTAACCAGTTTAATTAGCTTAGGGTTTATTCCGTTATTTGCCGGAACAGGCCCTGCTTTAACACTGATTATTAGCAAAATCTATTAATAGGGCAGGTTAAACTGCATGTATAAAAAAAAGTTTGTTGCTATTGCCAGCCTGGTTGTTAAAAAAACGTAGTTTCCTAAAATATTTATATATTTATTTGTCTTACAATTATTCGTGCAACTATTTTTCTGAAAATTTAGTAATATAATTTATAAAGATGTTCGATCTTGAGAAGATCATAAATGACTGTAAAATAAACAAAAGGCCTGCACAAATGCAGCTTTACAGGCATTATGCCCCAAGGCTGCTTGCTATATGCGCCCGGTACGTGGCAGATAAAAGCGAAGCCGAGGATATTTTACAGGATAGTTTTCTTAAGATTTTTAACAACATAAAAGAATTTTCGGGCAAAGGGCATTTTGAAAACTGGATGAGAAAAATTGTTGTAAATACCGCAATTACTCACTTTCACAGGGAAAAAAAACATTATTACCATAATGAAATTGAGGATGTACCCGAAACTGAGTCGATTAGCGATATTGCCCCCGATTCTATTATTGAGTCGGAAGAGCTGTACAGGCTTTTAAAATCGATGCCCGAGGGATATAGGATTATTTTTAACCTTTATGCCATAGAAGGATATAAGCACAAAGAAATTGCAGAGCAACTCAATATTGAAGAAAGTACTTCAAAAACACAATATTTGAGGGCGAAAAACTGGATAATTAAAGAAATGAAGAAACTTAACTGGATATAAAATTGACGTAAATATGAACATTGAACAATTTTTTCAAGAGGGGTTAAGTGAACATGCAATTAAGCCTTCGGCTTCTGTAATCAGGCGAATACGTTTTAAATTGTTCCTCGGAGATATAATACATTTGCGTCAGGCGAAAATAAACATTGCTTTGCTGTTAATTACATTGGCAGGCATTTCGGTGCCACTTTATTATTCTGTTGCCAGAAACAAGTTTCCAAATTTGACTAATTCGGCCCCTTTAGATAACCAGCCCGACATAATAACCAGCACTAATATTTTGCCATTACCGGGCAATACAGATGAGGGGTTAGTTACTGGCATGAAAACAGATGATGGAGGAACAGCAGAATTGCCAGCTCCTGTTGCTTCCTTTTCTGCTTCTGCTTTAACAGGGTGCGCCCCGTGCCAGGTTTATTTTGAAAATAGCAGCAGTAATGGGGAAAATTTTTTGTGGGATTTTGGAAATGGACAAACATCAACTTTAAGAAACCCCAGTACGAATTATACAAAGCCCGGAATATATAACATTAGCCTAACGGTTACAAACAAAAACGGAACAGCCGGCAAATCCACAAAACCAATTACAATATATAATGCCCCTGTTGCAAAGGGCAGTATAAATATCGAAAAATCGAAAACAGAATCAAGGCAGGTGTCATTTCTGAATTCTTCTGCCAATTCCGATTCGTATTTATGGAGTTTTGGCGATAATTCATCGTCAACCGATGAAAACCCTCAGCACATATATAAAAATTATGGAAAATACCAGGTTATATTAATTGCCTATAACAATGCCGGATGTTCCGACACCACTATAATTGAAAATAAATTTATCGAAAGCAATTATCATTTATCGTTTCCGCCAAGTTTTAAACTTTGGCCCCAGGGGCCCCAAAATGACGGTTATTACGAAGCTGCCGCTAATCAGGGCTTTGTTTTTTATCCGTTAAACAACGGGGTTGCCGAATACGAACTTAAAATTTTTGCACCCAATAATATTGAGGTTTTTTCAACAAGAAATATTAAACAAGGCTGGAATGGTTACATAAAAGGCAAAATTGCCCCTTCTGGTGTTTACAGCTATACAGCCAAAGGGGTTTACCCTAATGGGGAAGGGTTTAATTTGAAAGGCACATTTAGCGTAAATGTTGAGGATTTAAACAGCAGCTATTAATTTTTTTTATGTGGTGCAACTATTTTTTGTTTTGCTTAGTCTTATAGATAGGAATTTACAACAATAGGATTTATCTGAATGCAGAAACCCCGTAATAGACAGCTTCGGGGTTTCTGTTTTTTTATTAGTGCCAAAAATTCCAATTCTTTTTTTTTCTCCCGTGCAACTATTTTTTGTTTTGCTTAGTCTTATTATTGAAACCGTATCAAAATCAAAGGAATTTGATTTTTGTTCTTGAAAAGGCCTTGTTTTAGACAGCTACAAGGCCTTTTCTCTTTTTTGTCTTTTTACCAGGGTTAATTTATTATTTTCTAAAATATACCCTAAACTCTGCTTCCCCTGTTTTGTTTAACCAGTGCTTATAGTCGAGGCTTAGCGATTTATCCAATAAGGGCGCAGGGATAAACGGGGCAATAATTTCCAGGATTTCATCGCCATTCAGTTTTTTTATTGCCGATAAAACCTCATGCACAGGTTGATCTCCCTGGTTGAGCATTTCCCTTATGTCAACAGATTGAATTACCTGGCTGTTGCTAAACCAGGGCGGGCATTCTCTTATGTATTTATTGCCTGTGTCATCGATTTGTTCAATGTTCCCTTGTCCAACTTTTCCCCTGAGCTGGTTTACCAGCACTTCAACATTGAGCCCTCCAATGGTTGCCGCCTGGCTTATATTGGTTATACGGGCAATTGTTTTGCGCAATACCGGGTTTCGGAGTTTTTTAAACTCCGGTGCAGAAGCAATAAGCGTTTCTTCCAGTTCGGGAAAAGCTTCAAGCAAATCGAAAATTTTTGTTTTCGGGGTAATTATAAGTCTGTCCATAGTTTATTCTTTTGTATCGGTGTACGACAGTATCCGCTTTTCACCCTCAAGGCTGCGCACATGTGTAATTTCCTGCGAAACTTCAAGGGTGCCAAGGTATTCTCCGTTTTCATCACGAAGGGCATAATATTCGATATGTATGAATTTGCCGTGCATCTGAATCCAGAATGGCGCATGCGAAGCTTTCCCCGATTTGAAATCGTCGAGTATTTTCTCAATAATATGCACACTGCCCGGAGGGTGGCAAAGTCTTACGTCGCGGTTGATAATTGAACGGCTTCGGGCAAAAATGCGTTCTTTTCCCTGGGTAAAATATTTTACTTTATCGTCTTTGTCAACAAAAGTCATATCGAAAGGCACAGTATTCAGAATTGCCATTATTTCTTTAGCTGTAAAACTACCTGAAGGCAATTGTATGGAGCCGTTTTCATTAAGAACGCCCTTGTTTTCAAAGTTGTCGGCAAGCATTCCTGCGGGTTTCCAGTCGGTTTTTGGGTCGTAAAGGGTAAAACCAAATTCGAGGGTTTGTTTGTGTATTTGCCACCAGTCGTCGGTTGTTAGTACATCCATGCACATAGGAAAGAGTATGTCCTCCTCCTTTTTTGTCATATCGGCCAAAGCTTTGAGTACGGGTGCAAACAAAATATCGAGGGCATCTTCCAGATCGCTTTTCTTTAAGTTGGTGTTGCGTAAAATTTCAATGCAACCTTTTAGCTGTTCGCGAATTTCATCGTGTTTTCCCCACATTACTTTTGGCGGGCCGGTAATTTCATTTTTTTCGAGGTAGGGAAACACAAGATATTCTTTTCGTTTATAGTGCTTATCGACATCCATAAGCTCATTAAAACAAGCCAAGAGCTGCAGCACATAGGGTTTAAACTGATCGTCGGGCACAGTATGGAGTGTTCCAAGCATTGCCTGGGCCTTGTCGGTAACTTTAAGCAGTTCGCGGTTTTCGTTCCTGAAAACATCTACAGGGTGGCCTTCTGGTATTTCCTGTGCCCCACTTTGGTCGATATGCCCGTCGAGCACTTCGCCATGAACATCGCAAAGTTTTAAAACCTCTGTTTCTGGCAGTCCCTGTTGTATTAGCTCCTGTTCGACTTCCACAACTTCGCCGTAAGGTATTTGCCGCAGGGTGTCTTTCAGTTCAGCTTTTACCTTTTGCGGTTCTTCCCCCAGGTGCAGTTTTAGTATAAGCTCTTTTAATTTGTTTTTACGGAACCTCGAATTATTGATCAATTCACTCATAACTATTTTTTTATTTTGATTATTAACTTGTATGTAGGTTCGAATGCCTTTAAAACAGATCAAAGCAACAAATGTTGGGCATTATTTCTTAACGGGGCTTTTTTTATTGTCTAAAAAAATAATTATTGTA
>JAFGQZ010000057.1 GCA_016935435.1 Bacteroidales bacterium | reverse complement strand
TTCAGCATATAAAACTTAAAACTTTATGGACAAAAAAAAATTCTTCCTAATTACAGTATCACTCCTTCTTTTTGGTTTTACTACTACTCCACCAAACCATAAAAAAATTGCAAAAACCATTGTCTCATTTGTGCGGTATATTGAATGGCCTTTATCTATGAAAAGTGGTAATTTTAAAATTGGAGTTATCGGTTCATTTGATTTGTACAAAGCCGTAATAAACGAAACTATGGAAAAAGGATTACAAAACAGGAATACCGATGTTCTGAATATTTCAAATATAGAACAACTTAGTCTTACACCCCTGCATATAATTATTGTTGACAACCAAATATGCACGGCTGATAAACTTCAAAGAATTCAGCAAATAACCAAGAAGAGCCCTACACTTATAATAACAAATAAGGAAGGGGCCTTATACTGTGGGGCAGGAATTAATTTTATTGAGCAAAACGGCAGGTTAAATTTTGAAATCAACAAAAAAAACATACTTAATAGTGGCATTTTAATTTCAAGTCAATTAGAGACATTTGCTTCCAGGGTAATTGCCAACTAAATGCTATGCTTAACTAAAGTGCAAAAAAAGGCACATACCGGGTTTATTCGCTATGTGCCTTTGAAATCAAACAATTATTCTACCAGTCGGGGTTTTGTGCCCAGCCTGTTTTCGATATTTCGTCCTGCGGTATCGGGTACCAGTGCATTTTGTTCAAGAACACCCTGTTTTCAAGCTCCTTTACAGAGTAATTGAAATCGCTGCCGTTTCGGGTTATTTCGATACGTGTTACTGGTTTGTTGAAGTATTCAACGCCTTTTTGCCAGCGGTGGACATCCCAAAAGCGCTGATCTTCGAATGCAAGTTCAACCATACGTTCTTTTTCAATCCTCTCCTGGTTTAACCGGCCAGCAGGCAATTGTTCAACCCCGGCTCGTTTGCGCACCATATTAAAAGCTTCTGTTGCAGTCATACCGTAACCTTCCGGGTCGGCATCGGGGCCATAGGCATTCAACATGGCTTCGGCATACATCAATAATACATCGGCATATCGGAAATATATCCAGGTATGATTAGCTGTTGTACCATTTACCAAATCAATACCATCGTTCACCCATTTTTTCAGGTAATATCCGGTTTTTGATGCATTAAGCTTAGGAAGCCCGCTGCCACCTCCAATAAAGGTTTCAACCGTTGTTGAAGCAAACGCTGAACCGTTAAAAACAATGGTTGCTTCAAAGCGCGAGTCGCGGTTTGTGTAAGGATCAGCAGCATGCGTTGGATTCGACCAATCAAAGGGCTGGCTTGAAATGTTGCCGCCATTATCTGCAACCACTTCAAACTCATCGACAAAGTTTTGGGTCGGTGCAAGGCTGTTTCCACTTGTGCCTGCAAAAGCAACCGGATATTGATCCTTCTCCAGCCAGTTAATAGAGCCATACCTGCGCTTGAAGATTATTTCTTTTAAGTTTGAATTGTCAGCACCAAACAAAGCTGCATAACCGGCATTAAGGTTATACTGCTTTAGGCCAATAACAACGTTTGCTGCACGGGCGGCATCAGCCCAGGTTGTGGTCGAGCCACCTGCTTTGTATAGGGGACTGGCAGCATATAACAGGGCTTTTGCTCTCAGGGTTTTTGCTGCCCCATAAGTTGCACGGCCATCTTCGTACCACGAATAAGTCGATCGCACATTAACCGGAATAATGCCGGTTGCCTTGTCGCACAAGCTTACAATATAGGCCATGCATTCGTTTAACGAACTACGGGGTATATTTTTCCAGGTCGATTCGTTATAATAATCCATATCTTCATCGATAATTGGCACCCCTCCATAACGCTTAACCAGTTCGAAGTAGAAAAAGGCTTTCAGGAAATACGCTTCGCCTTCCATAACTGCCATATTGTTTAATGCCTTAAAATATGCAGTGGAATCTTTAGCTGTACTGTTAGCTTTTATTTCTTCGAGGGTAACCTTGTCCTTGTTTTTAAGAAATTTGTTTACCTGGGCGATACCCCTGAAATTATTTCCCCAGGCATCATCCAAATTATAGAACTGGTTCCAGATTCCAAGGTTAAATGACTGGGCTTTGTTATTTTCGGTTGTTGCTTCGGCAATGTCAGTTGCTGCATCGCGCCAAAGCATGCCCAAACCATCGGGCAGATAGCTGTATGCTTCCCATAAAACACCCTGTATTTGGCTGTATCGGGTATATAAGTCCTCAATGGTAACTCCTGTGTCAACATTCTTAACCTCCAAAAAATCTTTTTCGCAGGAAAACAAGCCTAAACCCAGAATGGACACGATGGTTATATGTTTAAAAATTTTCATAGTCTATAATTTTCCAAATTAAAATTTGACATTTAAACCAATACTGAAGGTTTTAGAAAGTGGGTAACCAGTTGATAAATTCTCCGCCTCAAGGTCGTCGATTTTATCCCATGTAAACAGGTTGTTGGCACTTAAATAAATACGCATTTGCTCAATTTTCCGAATGTTAAACGAGTAACCGATTTCCACGTACCGTAGCTTTACAAAGCTGCCGTTGCGCATATAAAAATCTGTTTCCTGGTTGTTGTTCAGGTTAACCTGTGTGGTTAATCGCGGGCTTGTTGCTGTTGAAGCTGTAGCCGGGGTCCAGGGGTTTTCGGAAAAGGCTGTGATAGTTGAATTATTAACGAAAGGGTGTGTATAGGCAAATGGTAAACTAACTGTGCGGTTTGTAACAGCCTGTAGAAACATTCCGGCATCGAGGCCTTTAAAATTAAACCCTAATTTCAGTCCACCGGTAATTTCCGGAAGTTCGCTGTAATCAATTGGCATATAGTCGTACTCATTTATAATATTATCGCCAGTTTGATCTACGAACTTTAAATCGCCGGGACGCACTGTCGCAAAAGACGAAGCCACAACTCCTGGCAGCAGGAAACCATTGGCATCGAAATCGCTCTCCTGGTAAAACCCGTCGAATACCAGCCCCCGGAACTGATCGATACGGTAGCCTTGTTCATATAGCCTGTCGTATGGCTGGGCAGTTTCGGCTTTTTGTGTAATCTTGTTGCGGGCAAAGGAGAACAGCCCTTTAATATGGTACCCAAAATTGCCATTTTGTTTATTGATTCCGGCTACCAGTTCAATGCCTTTGTTTTTTACCTCGCCGGAATTCAGCTGCTGAAGCCGAAAGCCGGTATATCCGGGAACACTGGCACCTGCATCTTCGAGAATATGCGTACGTTTTTCCGAGAAAAGATCGAGGTTAACCGATAATATTTCAAACAATTCTGCATCAATGCCAATATTTACTGTTGATTTTTTCTCCCATGTAAAATCATTGTTCGGGATAGCACCTTCCCTGCGGCCTCCGAAATAACTATTTTGCGCTGTAAACAACCAACCACTGTTCGATTCAGCCTTTTGTTCGAACAAAAAGCGGGAATTTGCATTTGTATTTCCGGTTAAACCATAAGTCGCCCGCACTTTTAAGAAGTTTAAAGCTTCAATATTTGCAAGAAAGGCTTCATCGGAGGCTATCCAGCCAAACCCTATGGCCGGGAACAATCCATAGCGGCTGCCTTTTTCAAAATCGGCAGAGCCTGTATAGCCAAGGGTTAACGAGGCTATGTAACGTTTGTTATAAGCATAGTTTCCATATAACGAAACTCCCTGGTTTCTTATGGCATACACTAAGTTATAGTAGGTATAAGCCATGCGGTTTGCCAATAGTGCAGCACTAAATGAGTGCAAACCAAAATTATTGTTATAGGTAAGACCTAACTGGTATATCTGCCGGTTCCATGAAGTGGAAACCCCATTATCGATTCCATCGGAAATTGAACCAATTTCGGTATAAGTATAGTTGCCAAGTGTGTCGAGTATGGGTTGATCGGTATCGTCTTTAAGCAGTTCATACGACAAACCGGTAAAATAGGTACGGGTAAAACCAACATATTGGTTACTGAACGACAGCCCGCCGGTTAAAGCCAACCCTGGGGCAATAATATCAAGTTTCTGTTCGAACTTGAAATTGGTTTGCAAACCACGGGTATGTGAGTTCCAGATACCATTGGTACGCAATAGTTGTACCGGGTTAAAGGCGTAAACTGTACTGTTGCCCCACGACTGGTCGGGGTTTCTTACAGAAAAAGCAGCAGAAGGCAGAACCATAAGTGTGTCGAACAAATCGCCTGCCGTAAAGCCTGCCGGGGTATTTTTATCTTCAATGCTGCCCACTATCTCCGATGAAACAGTAAGCGATTTGGTCAGGTTGATATCGACATTGCCCCTCAGGTTGAATTTATTATATTCAGCATTAGAACCAAAACCTTTTCCTTCGGCACCGGCATCTTTATAAAACCCCGAAAACCCTGTGTAATCCATAAACACAAAATATTTCGATGTTTCGGTTCCCCCATTGAACAACATATTTAAATTGTTGATATTCGATTCGTCTTTCAGCACCTCGTTGTACCAGTTAACATCGGGGTGCGTTGCATCGCCGCCATTCAGGTATAAGCCTGGGTTTGGATAACGTGGGGCAAGCCCGTCGTTTTCGCAGGCCTGGTTATAGAAACGGGTATAATCGTATGCATTCAGAACTGTTGGCAACTCAATTATACTTTGCCTTCCGAGGCGGCCGTTAACAGAAATTTTAGTTTTACCGGCACCAAGGCCACGTTTGGTTTTAACCGACAAAACACCACTGCCTCCTTCAATGCCATACATAGCAAGTGAAACTGCATCTTTCAGGTAGGTAACCGATTCTATTTCAGCTGCCGATAACGAAGCTAAAAATGACAGGTTAACACGAAAACCATCGAGAAATATGAGCAGGTTGTTCCCTGAAAAATTCCAACTGCTGATGCCCCGGCTATAAAGCGTTGGGTTGTCGTAACCAGGTTCACCTGAACCCGACACCACGGTTAAACCAGGAATAAGCCCGTATAAAGTGTTTAACAGGTTTCCGGCCATTACCTTGCTTAGTTCTTCGCCAGAAATAGTATAATAGGCACCGGTAAAACGATATTTATCACCGGTTATAAGCCCCAAATCAACAATCTCCGTAACAGAAGTGCTGTCGCCCATCTCCAGGCCAAGAATACCTGTGCCTGCTTCTGGTATGTTTTCCTGTGCATTAAGGGCAGAGGAGCTGAAGGCAAGGGCGAGCATTATAAAATGTTTTATATATTTTTTTCTCATAATACTTTCAATTTAAAAGTGACAATAAAAAATTACCAGCCCGGATTTTGTCCGTCCCAGGTTTGTTCGTCGCCAAGGTAATCCTTGCTGATTTCTTCGTTTGGAAATGGCAGGTAATAGTACTTTTTCGGGAAAGCCCTGGTTTCGAACAATGATACTGTATAGGCATGCCATGCCGTAGTTCCTCCAGATGCCTTTGCCGTAGTTTTAAAACCGTGAAACGGCTTGTTTAAGGCCTCTTCTGCTTTTAACCAGCGCAGCAAGTCGTTGTAACGATGGTTTTCGAAAGCCAGTTCCACCGTGCGCTCATTATGCACAGCTAAGCGGAATTCTTCCTGGCTTAAGCCCGTTTTTTCGGGCATACCTGAGCGAATGCGGGTAATATTTAAAGCTTCGTATGCATTTGCCGGCCCTTCAAATTCGTTAAGTGCCTCGGCATAATTCAGGTAAAACTCGGCAAGGCGGAAAACAGGCCACGATATGCGCGATATGGCAGCGTTTTCAATACGCGGGGCAAACTTATAAGCTTCTAAAGCAAATCCATAATTATCCTGGTCGGTACCACCAAGTTTTCCATCGCTTATGCCATCGCCGGCTTTATAATATTCGAGCCTCCCATAACTTGAATTGTACAACATGCCTCCATAAGCAATGCTCTGGTAAAAACGCGGATCGAGATCGAGCCCCTCAAGAAAGGTGGCCAAATCATCGCCGGAATCACCGGGGGTTACAGTCCAATTAGTGCCATCGCGTTTTTCATAAAGCATGGCAAATTCAACAGGAACATTGTTCATAGGCCCCCATTGCCCGATTCCGGAAGCACTGCAGCCGGCGCGGCACTGATTGGTAAGTGCCCATATAAGTCCCTGGCCCCAGTCGTTATTAGTAAACTGCGTATTTGCAAGTATAATTTCCTTATTGGCGTATTCGTTCCAGACAAACTCGTAATTACCAATAGTTTCCCTGGTATCGCCAGTGCTTTCGGGCTGATGGTCGTCGAATATTTCCACTCCGGCAGCTGCTGCATTGTCGAGCACATCTTTTGCAGCATCGGCTGCTAATTTCCACCGGTTTTTATCGTAGTTCGGGTAGCATAGAACTGAGTCGCGGCCATCACCAAAGCGTATTACTTTTGAAGCCATTTCAGGCGGGGTATTGAACAATGGGCTGGCCGCATACAGCAATACACGCGATTTTAATGCCAGGGCTGAAAGCCTGGTTACCTGTCCGAATTCAGTTGCCGGGCGACTCTCTGGCAATAAGGCAGCAGCCTCGTCGCACCAACCTACAATAGTGTTTACTACAGTTTCTACCGAACTACGCGATATTTTGAGGTTGTCCTCACCCAACACAGTCTCAATTACCGGAATTCCCCCATAATAGCGGAACAGTTCGAAATGTTGCAAGGCACGGCAAAATATAGCTTGTCCACGAACATCATCCTTCCATGCCTGGCTTGCATCGGTAACTTTATCGATATTTTTCAAAACAAGGTTTGCACGCCTTATTCCGAGAAAGTGAGGGCCAAATCCGGGAATATCGGGAGTGGCCCCGGCAGTCATAGTGCCCGAATAATAGGCATCGATGCCAATATTTTGGGCAATCCAGCGCACATTCGACTGTAAATAAACCTCGTCGGTAATAATACCCGGCCTTGCACAACTATTTGCATGCCCCTGGCCACCAGCAGAATACACATAATAGCTTTGTATGCTTGCCTCGTACATACTGGCAACAGCATATTGGGCCTGGTTTTTTGTGTTAAAAATAGTATCAACGGTTACTGCCCCACCGGCAGGTTTTTCCAGAAAGTCCTCGGCGCAACCCGTAAGCAGTATTATAAACAGGCTACTTATTAATAGATATGCAGAATGTTTCTTTTTCATGTGAACAAAATTGATTTTTAAAGGCCGGATAGCTTGCCCCGATACTCCGGGGGAACTCGTATTTTGTTCATCCGGGTTTATGTTAAGCTTATTACATGCTCGTTTCATAATTGCTCCTGATTTAATGAATTAAAAATTTACGTTTACCCCCAGGTTATAGGTTTTTGTAATCGGATAACCCGTATAACCTAAGTTTTCGGGATCGCCCCAGATTCGGTTTTTCCCCCAGGTAAGCAAATTCGAACCATTTATGTAAATACGGGCTGAGCTCATACCGATTTTCTTTAAAGCCACCGATTTTAGTGTGTAGCCTATTTCCAAGTTTTTAAGGCGCATATACGATGCATCCTTATGAAAGAAGGTGTTATAAACAGCGCTGGTATTATATGCCGCAATAGGCATATCAATAGGTTCGCCAGCATTGTAACGCTCTATTGTAAACCTGTTCAGGTCAACTTCCTGTAGTGAATGGTTATCGGAAAAATGAACCGATTCGGGGGTTTGCACGTAACGCGCTACCCCTGAAACACCCTGAAAGAGCATGGAGAAATCGAACCCATGAACACTAAAACCCATTGAAATACCGTAGGTTAATTCTGGTATAGTTGTTTTACCAGTGCGGATACGGTCCTTGTCGTCAACAACGCCATCTTCGTTAACATCTACCAGTTTAATTTCGCCGGGTTGAAGAACAGCACCACCAAAACCTAAATCTTTTTGGTAAACCGGCTCTCCGCTTTCATTGGTATAAGGATTACCGTTCTTATCAAGCGCTAAAACAGGCTGTGCCAAAAGAGGGTTGTTATTTTGGTCAACTGCATATAAATCGGCCCATGAAGTATAAAGGCCATCAGACTGGAGGTAGAGCGGCTGGTTTATTGGCCTTCCGGTGGCAGCCTGGTATTCAAGACCGGGAGTGATAGCCTCGTCCATAAAAACAATTTTATTATTGTTGGTCGAAGCGTTTCCTTTCACCCAGTAATGGACTATGCCGGCCTTATCGCGCCAGGTAAATTCAATTTCGTTTCCCCAGTTTTCGACCTCACCGAGGTTGAAGGGGGGCAGGGTTGCCTGAACAATTGCCGGAACAGTGCCTTTGTACGACAAAATATCTTTTCGGTGCTCGTAGAAATAATCGTAAGTAAACGACAACTTACCGAATATCATTCGCGATTCGAAACCAATATTCGATTTTGTTGCAGTTTCCCAGGTAACATTCGGGTTTCCAACAGTACCTTCAATGGCACCTTGCACAAACCTTCTGTTGTTGTAATCGCCAAATGTATAGCCCCCGCTGTAATTCCAAACATCGGGCTGGTAAAGGTAACGCTGAACCACGTTATTAACAATAACGTTGTCGTTTCCGACTTTTCCAACCGAACCGCGTATTTTCAAGTACGATAGTATGTTATTTTGCGGGTAGAAGCTTTCGCTTGAGGCAACCCAGCCAAGGGAAAATGCCGGCAGGAAACCAAAACGTTTTCCCTCGGGGAAATTTTCCGAACCATTATAGCCCATGTTAAATTCGGCAAGGTATTTTTTATCGAAGCCATAAGTAACACGGCCTACCAAGCCTAAATAAGCATGAGGAAGGCTAAATTGGAACCCGGGATTGTGCTCTTTTTCAATATTGAACAATACCAGACCGCCAACATTGTGCCGGTTGAATTGTCGATTATAATCGAGCGATGCTTCGCCATATATCTTTCTCCACTTGCCATTCGACCATTCGCCCCAGTACGACAGCGAAGATTTTTCGCGTAAGGGCGAAAAAATTGGGTCGAGGTTGTTGCCATTCGGATTTGGGGAAATCCGGTAAAGCATAGGTGAGTAACTTCCTCCACCAGTGCGGTTTGAGAAGTAACTATCGTAAGCAACACGTCCGTTAATTGCCAGCCCTTTGGTAATAAAATCGAGTTTATAAGTGGCCTTAAGCGATGAGTTAAGGGTACTGTTGTTGGTTACGTGAAAATCTATATCGGCAATTTCGTACAAAAGGTTGTTTGCCGAAAGCTCTGCGCCTTCTATCACAACAAACTTATCGTCGATCATACCGGGCGACGAAACCGGGTTCGACCACAGGATACGTTTTGACCAGATATAGTTGTCCTGATCGCTCACAATGCCGGTAATTCTTTCAAAGTTAGTTCCAATATCAACCGATATACGGAAATCACTATTGACATCGAAATCGAAGTTCGATCGGAAATTGTGCCTTTTCTTGCTATAATCCATTTCATCGGGGAAAGGGTAGAATGAATTTTCGAACATACCCCCCTGATCGAGGTAACCCAGTGAAAGGAAATATTTTACTTTTTCGGTTCCGCCATCGACATTAACATTGTATTGGCTTTGGCGTGAAGATTTTTTAAATATCAAATCCTGCCAGTCGGTATTGGGATAAAAATACGGATTAGAACCTGTACGATAGTATTCAAGTTCTTCTTCCGAGGTATAACGGGTAGCTTCGTTGGCCCAATTGGCCTGGCGGCTGGCCTCAAACTCATCCCATGAGCCCCAGTCATCGTTGGCATGGTTAATCCAGTATTGCTGGTACGCCTTTTCGTTAAACAGCGAGGCCCAGTCGTATGCGTTCAGGTATTTTGGCACCCTTGCAAACTGAACAATGGCTGTCTGAGCCGATGCACTTACCTTTGGGGCGCCTTCCGAGCCGCGTTTGGTTGTGATAATAATAACTCCGTTTGCACCGCGCACACCAAATACAGCAGTGGCAGATGCATCTTTTAATATACTGATATTTTCAATTTCGTTCGGGTCGATATTGTTGTAACTCTCCCTGGCAACACCATCGACCATTATTAGCGGCTTAGTAGTCCCGGCATAAGTGCCTACCCCACGCACATACAAATCGGCCTCATCAGATCCCGGTTTTCCCGATACCTGTATCGATGTCAGGCCCGACAAGCGGCCTGCAAGCGCATTACTTATATTGGCCGTAGGCGACTGAACAAGTTCTTTTGCAGCAACAGACGAGATTGCTGCTGTAACCGACTCTTTGTTTTGTCGTCCGTAACCCACAACAACAACCTCATCAATCTGTTCTGTTTTTTCTTTCAGAACAATGCTTAACGAGGTTTGGTCGGTTATTGATATTTCCTCTGTATCGAAACCAATAAATGAAGCTACTAAAACCACTTCTCCCTGGGGCAATTCAATTGAAAACCTGCCGTCGAGGTCGGTGGTAGTGCCAACAGAAGTATTTTTAATTACAATTGTAACACCGGGCATTGGATCCCCATTCTCGTCGGTTACAGTACCGGTTAGCTTTCTTACCGGCTGATTGGGTGCCACATTTTCCTTAATGTTCAGCGTGTAAAGCAATTTAGAAAATGCAACAGATTCTTTTTTAAGCCCTTCTAAAAGGGTGAGGTCTTCCTCATTAAGGGCGCTAAATGCAGAGGCCTTAACAGTTCCGGAAATGCTAACCAAAAAGGCCAGCATGACTATTGCTAATGAACTTCTGAAATGGCCCCACAAGTAATACATCATAAAATTCTTTTCTTTCATAAGTTTGTAGGAATAAATTTTGATAATACAAATAAACCGTACTTTAACTCCGATAAAAGTTAGGGTAATATCGGATTCATTGAAATGCAGATTGTTTAGGGTAAATTCATGTCATATTTCTCACAGGTTTTTGTTTGATACTGGATTTATTAATGAATAATTCTCAATTCAAATCAGGCTAAAACACCAAATACAACAAACGATTGCTTTTCTTTCTTTCATAAAATACAATCAAAAGTTCTTTTACACTTACTCTTAAAAATCTAACAAACATAAAAACTAAAATTGTTGCACTCGGAATTTGTCTGCTTGCAGAACAGGTTCAAATATATATTGTTAAAATTATGTTCCATACACTTTTTCGAGTTGATTGACCTATGTTATTGATACACAGTGGTACTTAAAACCACTCAAAACTATAAAGTGCCATTTTGCCCTTTTCCAGTTTAAACAAAGGAACCTATTTGTACATTATCTAACTAGTTTATTATCCATGCATTAAGGCTATACGAAACACATAAAAGGTAACTATGTTAGCACATCGCTTCATTTTAACCTGATAATTTGCGCTTCATATCAGGCAAATAAGCATTAACATAAATATTATAGAAAGTACAACATTTTTTTTAATACTAGAAGCAAATAAACCTGTTCGATATTCTTGCATATAAAATATAATATTGTATTTTTGCACCCGCTAAAACAGCAAACAATAAAACATAAATCGGGGTATAGCGCAGTCCGGCTAGCGCACCTGCTTTGGGAGCAGGGGGTCGCAGGTTCGAATCCTGCTACCCCGACAATAAAAAGCAAAAGGGTTTCGGAGATTTTTACCGAAACCCTTTTTTTATGGTTACTAAAACAAATGGGTCAAGCAAAATTTCGGGTCAAGCAAAATTTCTGGGGATTTGATATTTTCCTGATACCCTTTTTTTAGTTTACCTAAAAAAAAAGCCGGTACAGATTTTTTTCTGAACCGGCCAAATCTTTAATTTGTTAGCTCCCTTTTTTTCTGAAAGCTAATATTATTTTAAACATCCTATTTCAGGAGTGCACCAAACATCCATATCATTTTTTCCTGCTCACCGATTAAATCCGACATTAAAGCAGCTGTTCCTTCGTCGTCATTATCGGAAGCCATTGCCAAAATTTCACGTTCTTTTTCCAGAAGCACTGCTGTATCGGCAAGCAGGGCCTTTACTGTTTCTTCTGCTGAACTAACATTAAGCCTTTCTTTAATTGATGACTTTTTCAAATATTCAGTAAATGAATGCAAAGGCTTACCTCCAATCATCAGAATGCGCTCGGCAACCTCATCTGCAACATCATTTAACTTGTCATATATTTCTTCAAATTTTGCGTGCAAAGCAAAAAATTGTTTTCCAACAATGTTCCAATGGTATCCGCGCACGTTCATGTACATAACCTGAACATTACTTAAATAGGCATTTAGTTTATCTGCCATTTCGTTTTTGTACTTGTCATTTAAACCAATCATAATTATTAAGTTTTAAAATTATTGTATAATTGTTATTAATGTTTTCTAAGCTGTAACACCAAGTATCAGCCAGCTCAAACACAAAGTTAAGAATATTTTTCTCTCAATTCCCCGTCCAGGTTTTATTTGTTCCGGCGATTTTGAGATGTTCCAATATAACAAATGAAAATGTTTTATGTTTTTGCTTTAAACTAAACATATACAGTTGTAGCCAAGGAAACCGCGGCTGTTTGGCCTGAAATTATCTGTAAATATCCGGATTATTTAATGTTAAACAAATTTCAACTAAAATATAACCAGATTTTTAACTGGCATGGACATATATTAACAATCTACCCCCACTGCCGCAATTGTGGGTATAGGGTATTGAGCGGACTATGCACACCTTCTACAGGACATTGGGCAACATGCAGGTAAACCATTGTTGTTGCAATAGATGAATGGCCCAGCAAATTTTTTATACTAACTATGTTTACCCCCTCTTCGAGTAAGTGAGTAGCATACGAATGCCTTAGTGTGTGAAGGCTTACGGGTTTTTGAATACTGGTTTTGGCGTATGCATTCCTTATTATCCAGCTTAATCCTTTAACGCTGTACTGGCTTTCAGGAACAATGCCGTTAAAAAGCCAGACTTTAGGCTTATCGGCATCAATATATTTCTTCAGGCCTTTCATCATGTAAGGCGAAAGCGGAACAATGCGGTCTTTCTTGTATTTGCTGCGGTGAATATGAATTGTCTTTCGTTCGAAATCGACATCGGCCAATTTTAGGTTTATTACTTCGCGGCAACGCAGCCCGGCGGAATAAATAAGCGTTAAAACCACGCGGTGCTTTAGCGATGCCGGCGCTTTGAACAATTCGCGAAGTTCTGCACGGTTGAGTATTACCGGAAGCTTAAAATCGTGTTTTAGGCTGGGCAACCCTACAGCCCTGTCTTCCATGCCTACGCACCTGTAATAATATCTCAATCCATATACGGTATGCTTAAAAAAACTCCTTGAGGGCGCTCCTGGCTTCAGTGCCAGCTCAACAAGATAACGGTTTATTTCATTGGTATCTATCTCTTCGGGAAGTTTCATAAAATACAGGCATACTAAGGCAATTTGCCTGAGGTAGTTGCTTAGGGTACTGTAGCTTTGGTTGTTTAATACTATTTGTTCTTTAAGAAGGTGGTAAACCTTTGCGAACCCTTTTACCGAATATATTGCTTTTTCAATAATAGTAAGGTTGTGCCCATGTGTCATGCAAATGTGGTTTTTTAAGCTTTTTATGAAATACAGATAACGTTTAAGCTTATATATAATTGCATAAGGAACACAAAATAAGCAAAAAACTAAGATGTTAAACAGCTAAAACCTTACCCTGATACCGGGGCCAACCATAAAGAAAAACCTTTCGCCAGGAGTTTTTTTAACATCGTTTTTACTAAGGGCATAGCCCATTCCGGCATAAAGCGGAAACGAAAGTTTTGTGTCGCGCGTTGTCGGATAAACACTTCCCAGAACTACAAGGCTCAAATCCATTCCCGAAGACATGTTGAAAGCATTAAGTGCCAAAAAACCTGCACCAATTTTATAGGGCCGGTAGGTGTTAATTTTTTCCGGGTGGTAAAAACTAAACTGGGCTATCATAGCCATGCTTATACCACTTAGGTTACCCAGGCTTTTAACTGTGTCTTTGGGGTAAATGGTAAGCAAACCTGCGGGGAACGACACTTCTACATCGAAAGAATATTTTCGTTTGAGAATAACATCGATTTCTTTCATGTAGCCTTCGCCGCCATGCTTGCTTTTATCGTGTTCAATTATAAGGTTAATCCTGCTCCATTCATCGAGGGTATATGTGGGCCGGCGGATATATTTGTTTAGGCTGATGTCGCCATTAAAACAATCTTTCGCACTGTAATAGCTGCTGCGTGGCGACTGACCCGAAGGGCAAACCGCAATATTTTCGATAGTTTTGAGCTCGATAAGCTCGTTTTTCTTTCCGGTTATTTGCACCTTTACATTCAGGTATTGCTTGCCATACAGTTTTTCATCGTCGATTTTATCGGTATTAAACGAAATGGTAAGGTTTTTAATAACATCGTCGTACAAAATAGGTTCTTTTATTCCGGAAACCCTGCGGCCAAAATCGCCATAATTAAGAAACACAAAATCGAGCTCACGCGGCCTTTGGTATTCTATAACATTAAGCGATTGCCCGGTTGGGTTATTGAAATTGTATATCGTAATTCGTTTTTTTGTAATGTCATGGGGTACCCTAAGCTTAAAAATTATTTCGTTTTCGCTGCGTATGAGCGTGTCAGAAGTTAAATCGACGAGATCTTCGAACCTGAATTTTGCTTTGTGCAGCCCTTTGCCCTCCAGTTTTAAATCGAAAGTTTGCCCGGGATGTATATTCCGGCTTTCTCTCCATTCGCTGCCATCGTTCAAAATACTAATTTTCTCAATTTGTGTTGCCGGTGTAATGTTTACATTAGTAATAAATTGTGGGGCATCGCCATCTTTAAGGTATAAGTAGCCATTATTAACCCGGTGCAGGTTATACGGCCTGAAAACACACAAAACTTTATTGTTTGCAAGCCTTTGTTTTGTGAACATTTCCGCTATCAATGCACCACCAGGCTCTTCCTGTGCTTCAATACGGTAGGTTTTCAGCATCTGAAGCAGCCGGCTGTTTTCTATTTGTACTTCTATGCCATTTAATCGGGTATCTTCGCTAAATGTAAGTTCCGGTTTATCGAGGTTTAAATATTGCAAGCGGCTGGCCTTTACATTAAAGACGGTTTCAATTGGGGGTAGTTTATATTCGGGGTTTTCGAATTTGTTCAAATGGGGCTTTATTGCGGAAATACAGGCAATAAGCTTTTGCTCGCCAAGTTTTTTTGGCACAAGGTGCAAATATATTTTCTCATTAACAGTGTTGAACCTATAATCGAAATTATCGGTATTGACCCATTCCCCCGATATGTTAAGGTTCTGCAAGTTATTTGATATAACCTCATATATTTTTTCTTCTCCTATAAATAACTGATCGTCGGATATGTATATTGATGCTGTTGTGTTTGTAACTGGCTGCAGGTAAACATCTTCATAACCTAAAACCGAATCGCTTTCTACCTCAAAGGTAAAACGAAGCAACTCCGACTGGGTAATATTCCGGAATTTAACCTTAAACCTAAAATAACCATTTATTTTTAATATCGAGTCGATAATATCGTAATCGCGCGAAGGCACTAATCCGATTTTATATGCCTTTTGCCCGGGAAAAACCCTTACTTCAAGTTCGCCGGCATTTGAGGTATAAGAAAAATAAATTCTCTTAATGCCGTTTACAGTAATATAATCGGTTTTTGACGAATATAATGATGTGTCTGTAAGCAATTCTATTTTCTCGAAATAACTTGTTTGGGCTTGACAGGCAATTGAAAAAGTTATATAGAATAAAATGGGAAGAAAAATTTTCTGCATACCTGATTAATTTAAAAGTACAAATATAAAAAACCTCTTTGTGCTTTTTTGTAGTATAAACCGACGTTAGGGAAGTTTTAGTATATATCAGGTTCAATTATTGCTGTTATAGAGCCACATGCATTTGCAACTTAATAAGTTTGATAAATGTTAGCTTTTCTTTCACTCAACTTTTTTATATTGATGAACCAATTGCCGGAGCTATGATAAACGAAACATTAACAAACCCCGGGAGCATTGCAATTATTGGCGCTTCGAACCACATGGACAAGCCGGGGGGAAGGTTGGTTTATAACCTTATTGGCTCTGGGTTTAAAGGCCAGGTGTACCCCGTTAACCCAAAAGAAGAAGAAATATGTGGACTGAAAACCTGGAATTCGGTTAACGATTTGCCGGAAACAGATTTGGCCATACTGGCCGTTTCGGCAGAAGCCTGTATCGAAGCAGCCACAGTGCTGGTAAACGAAAAATCGGTACGGGCACTTATAGTTGTAGCTGCCGGATTTGCAGAAACCGGCCCCGGTGGAAAATTGCTCGAAGACAGGCTGATTGCAATGACCCGCGAAAAAAATGTTTCGGTTCTTGGCCCCAATTGTATTGGACTGCTAAACCAAAATTACAAAGCTATTTTTATAAGCCCGCCGCCGGAAATTTTTTCCGGAGGGGCCGATTTTGTCTCAGCTTCCGGCGCATTAGCAATATTTATTCTCGATTTGGCCGGAGCCTTCGGCTTACGTTTTGGAAGTATATTTTCGGTTGGCAACTCTGCCTCTATAGGGGTAGAAGAGGTTTTAGAATACTGGGACATAAATTTTACACCTCAAACCTCGGGCCGTGTTAAAATGGTTTATGTAGAACAAATACGCAAACCCCAAAAATTTTATTCCCACATACGCTCCCTTACAAATAAAGGTTGCCATGTTATTGTTTCAAAACCTGGAGACTCGTTAGCCGGAGCAAGGGCTGCCCTATCGCATACAGGGGCATTTGCCGGCGACAGCAAAGCCTCTGCCCTGTTAATTGAAAAGGCTAGCGCAATAAGGTGTTACAGCCGCGAAGAAATGGTTTACCTTGCATGTATCCTCTCACAAAAGCCACTTAAAGGAAAAAACATTGCTATAATAACCCAGGCCGGCGGGCCAGCAGTATTGCTCTCAGACCAACTGGAAAAAAACGGGCTTGCAGTGCCCGAGCTCGATAAAAAATCGCAGGAATATTTTTCTTCGATACTTATACCCGGCTCCTCAACGCATAATCCCGTAGATATGCTTGCAACAGCCCATCGGGAACAACTTGCATTGGTATTACAACATTGCTGCAAACTCGATTATATACATGGTTTGGTTGTTATTTATGGAAAAACCGGCATGGAAGACTTGTACGAAACTTTCAGCCTGTTAAGCAGAGAAACTAAAAACTGTACAAAACCTGTTTATTCCGTTTTACCTTCGTCGAATAGTGGAAAAGACGAAATTAGCAGTTTCATTGCCGAGGGAGGGTTTGCCTACCCCGATGAGGTAATGTTGGGCAGAGCTCTAGGCATATTGGTTAAGCATACCAGTAACAGCGAAAATGAACTGTATGCTGCCAATGAAAGAGATTCTGGCATAGAAAACAAACGGGTGCTTGATGAAAAAACGGTATTAAACAGAATTGAACATGCAGGTTTATGCCTTGCCAGATGGGTTACGGTGAATAGCGTTTCACAGGCAGGTGAAGCTGCAAACCTGCAATTTCCACTGGTTGCAAAAGTTATGGGAATACTGCATAAAACCGAAGTGGGAGGTGTAATTATGCCTATTAACAATAGCACAGGCTTATTGCATGCCATCGAACAATTATTATCGATAGAAGGTGCAACAGGGGTACTTGTCCAGGAAATGTTACATGGGACCGAAATCTTTATCGGAGGGAAACGGCACCCTGGCATCGGTTATTCGGTACATGCCGGACTTGGTGGAATTTTTGTGGAACTTGCCGGCGATGTGTCATCGTGCCTTGCCCCGGTAAATTTCAGTGAAGCACGTACCATGCTCAACCGTTTAAAAGCACAGAAAATATTTACAGGGTACCGCAACCTGCCCCCTGTCGATTTCGGAGCTTTTGCCGAAACTATTGTTGCGTTCTCAAAAATATTCAGTCTTTACCCCGATATAGACGAAATCGACCTTAACCCGCTAATAGCAAAAGGAAAGTCGATAATTGTTGCCGATGCACGAATTATAATAGGATAACCTGTCAGAAAACAACCTCTGAAATTTAACTTAAAATATTGAATTACTGATCAATGTGCTTTTTAGTTTTATAAGTTGTAACCAAAATCCATTGTTATTTGAATCAAAATTTCTAATATTGAGCCTCGAAAATTATGGCACTGTCCGGTTTTTGAGATTTATTGCACACATTATCAATTGTTTATATTGAAAAACTTAAAATACCGTATATGGCGAAAATGAGAGGGGCAGTAGTAGTTGATGTGGAGCGTTGCAAAGGCTGCGAACTTTGCATTGTAAATTGCCCGCAAAATGTACTGGCCAATATTGCCGCACAGGTTAACAGCAAAGGTTATCCGTATGTATATATGAAAAACCCCGGCGATTGCACGGGTTGCACCAATTGTGCAGTGGTTTGCCCCGATGGGGTTTTAACAGTTTATCGAGTTAAAGAATAATCAAAAAAACATACTTCTCTGATGGGGGAACTAAAACTGATGAAAGGCAATGAAGCTATTGCCGAGGCTGCTATTCGGGCGGGGGTCGATGCGTATTTCGGGTACCCGATAACCCCGCAGTCCGAAATAATGGAATACCTGGCAAGCGAGCAGCCGGAAAAACGCACAGGAATGGTATTGTTGCAGGCCGAAAGCGAAGTTGCAGCAATAAATATGGTATATGGCGCTGCCAGCACCGGAAAGAAAGCCATGACCTCGTCGTCGAGCCCCGGCATAAGCCTGAAAATGGAAGGCATATCGTACCTTGCCGGTGCCGAGCTGCCCTGTTTGATCGTAAATGTGGTAAGGGGCGGCCCCGGACTGGGCACTATACAACCATCGCAGGCCGATTATTTTCAGGCCGTTAAGGGGGGAGGCCACGGCGATTACCGCCTGATAGTTCTTGCCCCGGCATCGGTGCAGGAAATGGCCGATTTTGTCGGACTGGGCTTCGACCTTGCATTCAAATACCGCAACCCGGTTATGATATTGTCCGATGGTGTTATCGGCCAAATGATGGAAAAAGTTGAGTTCGGCGAACAACAGCCCAGAAGGACAAAATTCGACGAACCCTGGATGCTGACCGGGAAAACGCCCGACAGGCCGCACCGCATTGTAACCTCGCTTGACCTGGAAGCTGTGCAGATGGAAAAACACAATCTCGACTTACAGGCCAAATACAAAACCATTCGTGAAAACGAGGTGCGTTTCGAAGAAATAGCTTGCGACGATGCCGATTATATTATGGTTGCCTATGGTTCATCGGCCCGTATATGCCAAAAAACAGTTAAACTGGCCCGGGAATCAGGCCACAAACTTGGTTTGTTAAGGCCAATAACTTTGTACCCTTTCCCCTCAGAACGCATTTCACAACTGGCCGATAAGGTAAAAGGCTTCCTTTCGGTTGAAATGAGCAGCGGGCAAATGGTTGAAGATGTTATGCTGGCCGTTAACGGAAAAGTTAAAGTTGGGCATTATGGCCGCTATGGAGGCGTGATACATTCGCCCGAACAAGTGCTGTGTGGTTTTGAAGAATTTTTATCGAAGTAAATTATGGAACTAAAAGATATTATAAAACCAGAAAACCTGGTTTACAAACGCACGGAGTGCTTAACCGACAAGGTGTTATCGTACTGTCCGGGATGCGGGCACGGAACTGCCCACCGACTGGTTATGGAAACCATTGAAGAACTCGGCATACAATCGGAAACCATTGGGGTAGCCTCGGTTGGCTGCTCGGTACTTTCGTACGATTTTATGGACGTTGACATGACCGGTGCTGCACACGGCAGGGCCACAGCGGTGGCAACCGGCATAAAAAGGTGCAACCCCGAAAAATATGTATTTACTTATCAGGGCGATGGTGACCTTGCTGCAATTGGTACCGCCGAAACTATTCATGCCTGTAACCGCGGCGAGAATATTACCATTATTTTTATTAACAATGGTATTTATGGGATGACCGGTGGACAAATGGCCCCTACAACACTTCTCGGGATGAAATCTTCAACAACGCCTTATGGCCGCGAATCGGCACTCATGGGCAACCCTATTAAAATTACCGAGCTGGTGGCCCAACTACCGGGCACATATTTCGTTACCCGCCAGTCGGTGCACACACCGGCGAATGTCCGGAAAGCGAAAAAAGCCATCATGAAAGCTTTCGACAACCAGAAATTGAAAAAAGGCCTTTCGTTTGTCGAAATTGTATCGAACTGCAACTCCGGCTGGAAGATGACCCCCGTTACCGCCAATAAATGGATGGAAGATAATATGTTCCCGTTCTATCCTCTGGGCGATATTAAAGTGGATGGTGAACTGGTAAAAAAATAATTTACAGATTATGATGAACGAAGAAATTATAATAGCTGGTTTTGGCGGACAGGGCGTTTTGTCGATGGGAAAAATACTTGCCTATTCCGGAATGATGCAAAACCTTGAAGTTAGCTGGATGCCTTCGTATGGCCCCGAAATGCGGGGAGGCACGGCCAATGTTACAGTTATTCTGAGCAACGAACGCATCAGTTCGCCCATATTAAACCTTTACGATACAGCCATAGTGCTTAACCAGCAATCGCTCGATAAGTTCGAACGCAAAGTTAAGCCCGGTGGCGTGCTAATATACGACACAAACGGAATAACCAAACACCCGCAACGTACCGATATAAAAATTTTCCAGGTGGAAGCTGCTGCCGAAGCAGCCCGAATAAACAACCTGAGGGTATTTAACATGATTGTTCTGGGTGCATACCTGAAACTGAACAATTATTTAAAAATCGAGCATATTGTAGAAGGGTTGGAAAAATCGTTGCCAAAACGTTATCATCATACCATTCAGGCAAATGCCGACGCACTTAAAATAGGGATGGACATCGTGAAACCTTATACCGTCTTGGTAAGCTAGTACAATTACAACTTGGTATTTCTTGCTTGAGCATAAAATACAAAAGAGGCTGTTCGGTTGAACAGCCTCTTTTAATAAAGTTTAATTCTAATTGCTATCTGGCAATTACAAATCTTTTAGTTTCAATCGTATTATTACCAGATATTCTAACAAAATATATTCCCGGGAGAAAGCTATCTAATTCAAGTGTTAAACTAGCTGAATTCAAAGGAATATTATTACTAACACTTAGCCCTGATGTATTTATTATTTCAACTTTTAGTTCTGTTGCATTTACATTATCTAAACTAATTTCAATATAGTCATTAGCTGGATTTGGATACACACTAAGGTTAAATTTCTCTTCAGTAATAGTTCCAATTCCAGATGTTGAAGGAGGCAACAATACTGCATCGATAACATGAACAACTCCATTGTCGGCTTCGATATCGGCAACAGTAACCATAGCTTCGTTGATGTA
>JAFGQZ010000056.1 GCA_016935435.1 Bacteroidales bacterium | reverse complement strand
TTCTAAAATACGACAATACAACATCGGGATAATATTCATGTACATCATAAATTAGTTTTGGTTTGTGTGAAAGGCTTTTAATGTTTTTGTTCAGGCGTCCAATCTGCAAATCGTGTGTGTGGTATATATCGGCTTTGGTATCTTTGGCTGCAATAAATATTTTTCTATATGGATTTTTTTTTATTGTAACAATCCTAAATAATTTATCGAGATATGGGTTCACAAAATATCTTTCCCTGAAAACTTCAATAATATTGACACCTTCTTTTGATACATAAGCCCTGTCTTTTTTTCCAAAACCGATATGAAAAACAGTATAACCGGATTTCTTTAGCGACAAGCACTCCTTCCAATAAATTCTATCGTCGAATAAATCGTGCATACACGATATCATGCACACTGTTTTGCCGTTGCCGTTCATTGAACAGTAATAAATATTTTACTAATCCTCAATTTTTATGTTTGATGTTTCTACCTCCAACAGTTTTCCTCCTTCGCATTTCAGGGTGCGGGCTGGGAATTTCCTGAAAAGGCTGTAATTGTGTGTGGCCATTACCACGGCACGGCCAGTCGATTGTATATCGAACAATATTTGCATAATTTGTTCTGATGTTTCGGGATCGAGGTTGCCGGTTGGCTCATCGGCAAGTATAATTTCGGGGTCGTTGAGCAATGCCCGGGCTATAACTACGCGCTGTTGCTCGCCGCCCGAAAGCTGGTGTGGCATTTTATACCCTTTATACTCAAGCCCTACTTTGGTGAGCACTTCGTTTATACGTGCATCAATTTCTTTTTTATTTTTCCAGCCTGTGGCGCCCAGTACAAATTTAAGGTTGTCGTTTACCGAACGGTCGATAAGCAGTTGAAAATCCTGGAATACTATCCCCAGCTTTCTCCTCAGTGCGGGTATTTGTTTTCGCCTGAGTTTTTCAAGTTTAAATCCTGCAACAGAGGCAAAGCCTTCTTTAAGCGGAATTTCGGCGTTAATGGTCTTTATAAGGCTGGTTTTACCTGTGCCCACTTTGCCGATAAGATAAACAAATTCGTTTTTGCCTACCTGAAAATTCACATCGGATAAAACCAGGTGGTCGTCCTGGAATATACTGGCCGATTCAAAACTTATTACGTGGTCGATTGACATAACCGTATGTTAAAAGGTTAAAACAGTGGCCTAAATTAAGTATTTTTTAAGTAACCGGGCATTGACTTCTACAATTTAGCCTTTTTAATGTAGTTACTTCTGCCGCTACCTGGCCTATGCATCAACCATTAAGCGACAAACTAGAAATTTAGAAGTGTTGTGTATGAGTAAATTGTTAATTAATTTCTTTCATCATAAAATAAACTGCATGCTTATTCCGTAATTTTACAAATCACATTTAAGAAACACTACGAATGAAAAAACTACTGCTATCCCTTACCGGATTATTAATATTTTGTGTTCCCTATTGCCAGAACACTGCCTGGCACACCAATAGCGATGCAACATTCCGGCAGGCCAAAGACTTATACGACAAAGAAAAGTACAATACAGCCCAAAAACTTTTCATCGAGGTGTTTGAGCAGGACAAAAACAGCCAAACAATGCTTAAACCGCTCAGCCAGTTTTACATCGCGCAATGTGCTGTTCGTCTTTTTAATGCCGATGCCGAATTTTATACCATGCAATTTATTAACGACAACCCCGACAATAACCTGGTAAACGAAGCATGGTTTTCACTTGGCGGGTATTTCTACACCCTGAAAAAATGGAACGATGCCCTAAGTGCATACCTTAAAACCGACTGGCGCAAGCTTAACAAAGAGCAGCAGTCGGAATATTTTTTTAAAAAGGGGTATTGTTATTTTATGAAGGACAATAACAACGATGCCAAATTGTGCTTCTACGAAATAAAAGATAAAAACACCAAATTTACCTCACCGGCATTGTACTATTATTCGCACATCCATTATACCGAAGAAAATTACCAGACTGCCCTCAATGGTTTTTTAAAACTTACCGGCGATAAAACCTTTGGCCCCATTGTGCCCTATTATGTGGTACAGATTTACTACATGCAGGGCAAGTTTGAAGAAATTGTCGGTTTTGTGCCTGGTATAATCGATAATGTTACCGAACAACGTATCGACGAAGTTGCACGCATTGCTGCCGAGGCTTTCTTTAAACTCGAAAGGTACAGTGGTTCTATAGAATTCTTCCGAAAATATATGCAGGTTGTTTCAGCCCCCGCGCCAGAAGCTACCTATCAGTATGCCTATTCGTTGTACAAAACATCGCAGTTCGACACTGCCGCCCTGTACTTCCAGAAAATTTCGCATGAAAAAGGTGCCCTGGGCCAAAATGCAAGTTATTACCTGGGAAGCTGCTACCTTAAACAGGGCGATAAGGAAAATGCCCGGAAAGCTTTTGCCTCGGCCTCGCGCAGCGATTTTGACCAGGCCATTAAGCAGGACGCCATGTTCAACTATGCCCTGCTGACATACGAAATCGGGGGCGACCCGTTTACCGATGCTATCAGGGCATTTGAAGACTTTATTGCACAATACCCCGGTTCGAAGCGTATCGATGAGGCACGCAGGCTGCTGATACAAGCATATTTGGGGGCGCGAAACTATAAACAGGCACTGGCCTCGATCGATAAAATAGAAAACAAAAACGACGAACTAAAGGAAGCATACCAGCGCATTGCCTATAACCGCGGGGTAGAGCTTTTTAATAACCTCGATTTTACCGGCGCAGCCGAAATGTTCCGAAACTCTCTGAAATATAAAGGTTACGATGCGCAGCGCGAAGCACGCTCCTGGTTTTGGCTAGGCGAATCGCTATACCGGTCGAAAAAATACAACGAGGCTGTCCAGGCTTACACATCTTTTAAAGCCGCTCCGGTTGCACACACTGTTGAAGAATTTAAAGTTGTTGATTACAACCTTGCCTATGCCTACTATAAGAAAGAAAATTATTCCGATGCGGCAACCCTGTTCCGCCAATTTGCCAGCAGTGCAAACGCCGATGTAGGCCCCTCATACATTGCCGATGCTTTATTGCGCACAGGCGATTGTTTTTTTATGCAAACCAGCTACTTGCAGGCTGTCGATTTTTACCAGCGGGCAATCGATGCCAATATCGAAAGTAAAGACTATGCACTTATGCAAAAGGGCATGAGCCAGGGGTTAATGAAAAAAGAGCTGGATAAAATAGGAACGATGAAACAAATTGCACAAGCATATCCTGCCTCGGTGTATGCCGATAATGCCTGGTACGAAATGGCCCAGGAATACCTGAAACTTCAAGATTCGAAACAGGCAATTGAAGCCCTTATATCCATGTATGGCAAATACCCAAACAGCGAGCTTGCTGCTAAAGCCCTTGTTCAATTGGGCTTGCTCCATTTTAATGCCGACAATAACCAGGCGGCCATCGAATATTACAAAAAGGCAGTATCGGGTTATCCTGGCACCCAGGAAGCCAAAGATGCTTTGTTCGGCCTGAAAAATATTTATATCGATATGGGCAAAATCGAGGATTACTCGGCTTTTGTCGATGGCATGCAGGGAAATGTGCCCCGCCTTACGGTTAACGAAAAAGATTCGCTTACTTATGTGGCTGCCGAAAAATTGTACATGTCATCCGACTGTGCCGGGGCAAAGCCTGCCTTTGCTCGCTATCTAAGCTCTTTCCCCGACGGGGCATATGTTGTGAACGCACATTTTTATAAAGGCGACTGTCATTATCAGGCACGAGAGTATGCCGAAGCGCGCCAGATGTTTGATTTTGTTACCACGCAACCGCGCAGCCTTTTTACCGAACAGGCATACCTGGGCAATGCCCGTATTGCCGTGAGCCTTAAGGAACAAGAAAAAGCCATTGAGAGTTATAAAGGCCTTCTGGTGAATACCTCGTCGGCTTCGAACATTCGCGAAGCCAAAACGGGCATTATGCGTGCCCAATATTCGCTGCAACGCTTTTCTGATGCATTGCAGTCGGCAGAAGAAGTATTAGCTTTTGCCGGGCTTGCCGAAGAAACTATTCGCGAAGCCTCCTTTATTAAAGCCCGCTGCCTGCAACAGTCGGGTCGCGAAATGCTTGCCCTCGAAGAATACCGTAAACTTTCGGTCGAGGTTTTAAGCCCGCAGGGGGCAGAGTCGAAATTCAGGGTAGCTGAAATACTTGTAAATCAGAATAAAGCCGATGAGGCTGAAAAGGAAATACTCGATTTTAGCGGCAAGAGTACGTCGCACGATTACTGGATTGCCCGAAGCTTTATCCTGTGGAGCGATATTTTTGTTGCCCGCAAAAACTACTTCCAATCAATTGAAACCCTGCAGAGCATAATCGATTATTATGCCAATTCAAACGACGGTATCATTGAAATGGCTCGTGAGAAAAAGGCGGCTACCGAATTATTGTCGAAAAGCGAAACCCCCAAAAGTATTCAGGAGCAGGAAGAAATTAATATTGAAAAGAAATAACAAGGTTATGGTAAACAAAACAAAATATATTTTACTGGCAGCAAATGCACTGTTGTTCGCAACCCTTTCCTTTGGCCAGGATGTAAGAAAAACAGTTTTTGTCGAAGGGGCCTATCGCCCCGAGGTACAGGCAGCCGACAAATATGGCAATATGCCTTCTATTTCAGACACAGCGCGGTTGGCGCCTGTAATTAACTACAGTGTAATTCCTTCGCAATTGCAAACACGCTACACCATTAAGCCTATTAAGCCGGCCAAGTTGGTGGGTTCTTCCATCGATGAGCTGTATAAAAGCCATTTAAAACTCGGCTTGGGCAATTACACTACACCACTAGCCGAGTATAGTATCCACAACCTTCGTTCGAAAGAATATGCTGTGGGCGCTTATGTATTTCACCGATCGTCGCATACTAAGCTGCAATTGGCCGACAGTAACAAGGTACCGGCAGGCTATGGAAAAAACCGCGTAAATGTATATGGTAAAAAGTTTTATAATAAAGTAAATGTAGAGGGCGATATTTTCCTGAAAACCGATAAGTACCGCTACTATGGTTACAACACCATTCTGGCCACCGATACCAACCTCGAACAAAGAGATATTCGGCAGTACTATACACAGGTTGGCGGAAAGGCCGAAGTGTATTCAACCGATCCCGACCCCAAGGCTTTTCATTATAAAATAGGAATTGGCGGAAGCTATTTCGGCGACGATTATCAAAATCGCGAAAACCATTTGCATTTGCCGCTTATGGCAGGTTTTAATGTGTCGTCGTTCCGGCTCGACATGGAAGGTGCCTATAATTTATTTTCCACAAAGTTTGATACTGCAGGGCCAGTGCAGAAACATGTCGCCCAACTGCATCCATCGTTTAAAAAGTCGGGCGGCCAGTGGGACGTGAAATTGGGGCTAAACCTGTTTTATACTATGGCAGATAAAGCTGCTTTTCATATCTTCCCCGATGCTTTGCTTAAGTTTAAGGTTATACCCTCTGCAATGAATGCTTCAGTTGGTGTTAGCGGTAAGCTGGAAGTTAACAGCCTGGCTGGTATTGCCGCCGAAAATCCGTTTATTGCGCCAGGACTGGAGGTTGGCGACACAAAGCATAAAATTATTGGCTTTGCCGGGCTCGACGGTATTCTGTCGAAAAACTCAGGTTATAAACTAAGCGTAAGTTTTAACTCATTAGACAATGTTTATTTTTTTGTAAACGATACCAGTTCAATATTACAAAACCAGTTTGTTGTGCGAACCGACAAAATGGAGCTGGTTAAGTTTAGCGGCGAAACATGGTATAGCCCTTATTCTTTTCTCGATTTCTATCTGAAGGCCTCATATAGCTCGTTTAACCTTACTTTCGAAGAGCATCCCTGGCATGTCCCTGCTGTTGCCATGTCGTTCACAACATCGTACAATTTTAAAGAAAAGATTTTTGCCAGCTTCGACATTATTAACTATGGCAAGCGCTATGCCTATAACTGGCAAGACGAAAGCAATCCTGTTGAACTTCCGGCAATATGGGATTTAAACCTTCGCCTTGAATACAAGTATTCGGATGTGCTAAGTGGCTTTGTTGATGTGTATAACCTCTTGTCGAAAAAATATTATTTCTGGAACCAGTACCCCACACAGAAAATTAACTTTTTGGCCGGGTTTACTTATAAGTTCTGATAATTTGAATTATGTTTAAAAAATAAAAGCCCCGCTATTATTGCGGGGCTTTTTGTTTTTGCGGGCTTGTGTTAACCAAAATGCTTTTTAAAACCTTTATAGTTTGCTTTTTCCATTTCCATAGCATAAAAGGAAACCAAATTGTAATTAAGTTATTCCTTGATGAATTTCCTGGTAATTAGTTTGTTATCCGCTCTTAATACCAGCAGGTACATGCCCGGGTTCAGTGCAGAAATATCGATCGATGGCAGGCAGGTACTGCTTCGCATTATTTCGGTTCCCTGGTAATTGTAAATCGAAAACCCGGTTATATCCACATGGCTGTTCCTTATGGATAATTCCCTGTTAGCCGGGTTTGGGTATATATCTATATTACTGTATGCTTTATCCGCTATGTTGCTAACCGGAACTGTAGCTTTTCTTACTTTTATGGAAGAAATCCAGTTGTCGATGCCATTGTCGGTAAGGCAGGTGTCGTTTTCGGTAAAAATAAAACTTTGCCCGGTAAAATTATAGTCTTCATAAGCAACGAGTTCAAACCCGGGGGCAACTTTAATGGCAGAAGCAGCATCGTTTGGAATTCCTTTAGAGTTAAGCACGAACATACTGTGCGAGCCTTCCATAAATTCGGCTTCTTCGCCTTCAAAGCCACATTCGGTATATAACGATGCCCTGTATGGGTTTACTGATAGTTTATATTCTGCCGAATTGGTACAGCCATTGTTGTCGGTATGATAAACGTGGTATGTGCCATTTTGGATTACTTTTAAGTTATAGAGGCTGAACTCGCGGTTTGTTCCCATTAGGTTAGGCCCCGACCAGTACCAGCTTCCCTCGTTGTTTTCCAACGATGGCGAAAATTTTATATTGTCGCCAGTATAAAGTTCTATTGTAGGCTTTTCTGTTGGTTCCCCGTTGTTTATGCTCACATACTGAGCTATAGGGGCTGAACAACTTATTTTAATAGAGCGGGCACTGTCGTTCCAGGCAATGTCATCAAGGCATATATTATCTTCGTTAAGTATTAGGGAGTCTCCGGTAAATGCATCGTTTTTATATAAAACAACCCGATAGCCATTAGAAATTTTTAGTGATGAAATACCAGATTTGCCTATTCCTCGGGCATAAAGGTCGGCCAGGGTATATTCCCTTGCTGGCAGGTTTACAGCCTTTCCGCCGAAGGTACATTTTTCAAAAACAACTACCCCGGGAGTAAGAATCTCAACTTTGATTGATTTTACTTTGTCGCTAAAATCGCCTATTGAATTAGCACGTATATCAAGCACGAGTGAGTCGCCGGTGAAATTATCGCCTTTGAAAAGTATAGCCCTGTATCCGGGAAAAACCCTAACAGAACTTACCTGGTTATCGGGGAAGCCCATTGCTAGTATGTCGGAATTTTTATATTGTCCGATTGAAAAGCCCGACGAACGGCCAACGAAGCTGGCATCGGCATAAATTATTACAGGTTCAGTAAGTTTAGGTACGCCACCGGGGGTGTTCGACATGCGCGCATAAGCCCTGGCAGCTGAAGCCTGGTAAAGAAGAAAGCTTTTTACGTCATTTGTTGTATTCCAGTATTCGGGGTACCTTCCGTTGTCATCTTTGCAAACATTGTGCAGATAGGTTAAGTAACCACCGGCAATGTTTAGCCATTCAGGGTTGCCATCAAGTTCATACAGGTCAACATAAGCATTGGTCATGTCGTGCCCGCCCCATTGGCCGGTTTCGTTTAAGGCACGGGTTTGTCGGTTTATATAAACAGTTTCCATTGCATTTGCCAGGTATTTAGCGTCGCTATAGTACACCGAATCGCCGGTAGCCCTGAACATAAGTATAGCAGCCTGGGTTTGTACCCCGTTTTCGTACCCACGGTAGCCGTACCCAAGTCCCCAGCCTTGCGATTTCATCCAGTGGTAAAGCCTTTCGCCATCGGTTTTATATTGTTCTTCGCCGGTGGCCATATAAACCATTAGGTTTGCAACAGTTGTAGGGGCAGTGGCGCATATAGAATAAACCTTGTCCTGGTTTTCGTGGAAACTAATGCCGCCCTTAGCTGCATCTTCCGGGCCGTTTTCGCCGCTCATGCTGAAGGCTATAACTTTTTTTGCCCTGTTAAGGTAGGTTGTATCGTTTGTTTTTGCATATAACTCCATTAAGGCTTTTGCTATCCAGGCATTATCATCGTAATAACGGTCGCCACAGCCATCAACTACTGCATTGTAGCCCCAAATTCCATTCATAAAGCACCAGTAGCGTTGGTGAAATTCATTAACAAGGGCTTCGGCCTTGTCAATCTTTCCGGCGGCAATAAGGGCATGCATTTGAATGCCCATAGGCCAGGCAAAGGCAGGGTGGCTGTTTATGCTTTCAAGATACAGGGCGCCGTTATTTGCCTTAAAGTCGCGTTCTATCTGGCCCAGGGTTTCTTCGGCCCATTTGATATAGGTTTCTTTGGGTGTTTGTGCAGATAACTGTGCACAAAGAACTGTAATAAAAATGTTTACAAAAAATTTGTTTGTTCTCATTGTTTCCTGAATTTTCAGATGTTGCCTATTGTGGCCATTTACATCAATTATTTTTCGAAAGATATTTAATAACAGCATATACCTTAAATTTCAGGAGAGTGTTTTAGTGCGGTTTTACGACAAATATGTCTGAAAATACGACACATAATTAATGTGTGTTGAATAATCAACTTACCTGAATCGGGCTATTTCCGTTTTTAGCCCGAACAGGCCTTACGTTCACACTAATGAAAGGCCAAATATGTGAACAGGGCAGGTTAAACACCCTTATGGTACATTTATTATAGGAGGAGTTTTAGCTGTTTTTTTTGGTATGCCAGGGTTTTAGCCCCCAAATTAAAATATCGTCGGTTTGTTCATTATTACCTTTCCATTGTGCGAGCCGATGGTATAGGGTTTCCTTTTGCTGGATCAATGGCAAAGAAGAAATTTCGAGTATTAGGTTTTTAAAAGGCCCATACATAAATTTGGCATTGTCTGTTCCGCCAAACTGGTCAACAAAGCCATCGGAAAAAATATAGAAAGTATCGTCTTCGCAAAATGGCACAACATAGTTGGTGTAATTTCTGAAATTGCGCACAGCTTTACCTACATGAAACTTATCGCCTTTGTAAACCACCAGTGTCCTGTCTTTGTCCATGCCGGCAATTTTTTCCTTGTCGATTTGGCTGTTGTTGTTTGTTACCTGGTATAGCGGGTTTCCGGCCCCGGCAAACTGTATAGTTTTTTCTGAAATGTTAATAAGCAGCAGGGCAATATCAATACCATCGTTGGTAATGTAAGTATCTTGCGAAAAAAGTTTAATAATTTTTTCCCTTAGGGTTTCAAGTATTCCGGCAGCAGTTATGTTTGCCGGGGCCTTGCTTACAATTTCGTTTAAATAAGCTATGCCCAACATACTGAGGAATGCTCCCGGAACCCCATGCCCGGTGCAATCGGCAGCAACGGCACAGGTAAGGTTGTTCTTTTGGGCAAGCCAGTAAAAATCGCCACTAACAATATTCTTAGGTTCATAAAAAATAAAAAAATCGTCGATGCATGGCTTAATAAGTTCATCGGCAGGCAAAATGCCTTTCTGTATGCGTTCGGCGTATTTAATACTGTCGGTAATGGCCTTGTTCTTTAGTTCCAGTTCAATAGTGCGTTCTTTAACTTTTTGCTGTAAAATTTCTTTTTCTTTAATATGCCTGCGCATTTTGTGCCGCTGCCAGAAATAAATGCCGGCAGCCAGTATTATTGTGCACAACAGGAAGAAAAAGGGGGTTCGCCAGAAAGGGGGTATAACCCTGAAACTAAAACTTTTTGTGTCCGAAATATTTCCATAAATGTTTCTTGCCCGTACTTTAAAAGTATATGTTCCGGGTGGCAGAAAGGGCACATTTATCAGGTTGTTTTGCGACCATTCTGACCAAACGTCAGTTAACCCTTCTATTATGTATTGGTATTCTACGGTGTTCAAGCCCACAAAAACCGGCGAAACAACCTCAAATGAAAGTGCATTGTCGGAATATTTTAACTTTTCAAAACCAGACGACAGGCGTTTGCCCGATTGCGTTTTTATTTCGCAGATAAGTACCCTGGCTTGTGGTTGATAATTTTCAAAACCCGCGAGGTTAACCTTAAAAATTTGCTCATAATTGTCAACTACCCATATATTGTGCTTGTTGTCGATATGTATGTCTGTTATGTTTTCAAATACACCTAAGAAAGTGTATAGCTTATCGGGTAGCGGCGAACGCCCAAAATATACAAATTTGTTGTTTTCGGTGCGCATCCACAAGTTTTCGTCATGAAGTGTATATGCATTAACGAGGTCAATTTCGCCTAGTTTTTCGAAGGTTATCGCAGCGGTGTTATCATATTCAATTAAATATGCCGCATCTCCTGCCAAAAGATAATTTTTATCGTTAACAGTTTTAAATTGCACATTTTCCAAAAAAGGATTGTTTATGGTTAACCTTTTTGTTTTACTGTCATCGACAGTCAGGAGCATGATTTCGCTCGAAAGGGCAACGAGCAAATTATTGTTGTCGAGTTCCAGGACATCGGTTATGCCCAATGGGGTATTGTTTTCAGTTAAAATCTCAAAGTTCCATTTTTGTTTTTCTAAAGTAGCCGAATAAATCCCTTTTTCTGTTACAAGTAAAAGCCGGTTGGGGAAAACCTTCGATTTTCGGATAGTGAAAATATGCTGCGACGAGAATATTTCGGTTATTTTATTTTTTGCACTTATACTGTACAATTTAGCATCGGTAAGCGCCAACAGCAAATCATTGAAAGGCATCAGCCGTTTACACCTTTTATCGATGCCTGCAAGTTGTTCAAACCCGAAACCGGCTGGTATTAATTTGTTTATGTTATATCTCAGGTACTCAAACCCTGCGTTTGCCTGTTTTGTGTGAATAGCAATATTATTCTGAGAGCTGGGATTATCTGGCGCTTTGGCTTCATTTTCCTGTTGCTGTTCCTGACTTTCATTACGCGTAAAAAGCCTTTTCAAGAAACTTTTTCGGCCCTTTTTGTCTTCAACCTGCTCCGGTTTTTGTATTTCATCAGTTTTTTCAGTTTCTGTAAAGGCATTATTGTTTGCCGGGCCTGTATTGTTGCTGATTTGGGCGGTTGATTTTGTGGCAATATTTGTTTTTAGCGGTACCCGCTCTAAAACTTCTTTAGGGGCATATCTGTTTAGCGAATCCAGCACAAAAACCCCGGCAGACGTGGCAGCATATAACTTATTGTTCCAGAAATTAATTGTTAGCACATTGCTGTTAAGTCCCCGAAATGAACTAAAATTGTTTAATGGCAAACTAAAATCGATATAACTTATTCCGAGGTTGTGGGCAATCCATAAACCGTTCAGGCTGTCGGGGCATAAGCCCATTATAAAATCGTTTGGCAAACCAATGCCAGAGTTAAGTGTGTTTAAAGTTTTGCCCGTTTGTTTATCAACAACTATAACCCCGAAATTCATGGTTGACAAGGCCAGCCTTGAACTGTCGATAAGTGCCCCGTCCGACAAGATTCCGGTTTTAATAAATTCACTATTGCTTATTTTAAAGTCGCTAAAACTCTGTCCGTCGAAAAGGTATAAATCGCCATTTTCTGTTCCAATAAGTATAATATTGTCACTGAAATATTCGCTAAACACAATCGTTTTGTTTAGCAGGTAATCCGGGTTAAGGGGCAAAAGTTCTCCATTATTGTTAATCAGGAACAAACCCTCATTAAATACGTTTAGAAATACATTTGAATTCATTTGAAAAATTCCGGAGAACTGATTCTTTGCTGCATCCCATGTATTTATAACCGTACCTGATAATTTATCGATGCATAAAACTGTATGCGTACTGTAAAAATACACACAACAACCGGTTTCTAAAATGGTGGTAAAATTACCTTGCTGAAGACTGTCGTGTACCAGGGCATTATAAGCAGGCAACCCGCTATTGTCGTATGTAACTGTGCCAATAAAATTTCTTCCGCCAATAAATGTAACTTTGCCGTTTGCCGATGTTTTTACCGAAAAAGCAATATCGGGCACATCAACCTTCCTCCAGTTTTTTGAATCGAATTCCAACAGTCCGGTTTTTCCAGCCACGAGCAAGGTGCCTTTACTGGTTTTATCGAAGCCCCATACATAGTTCTGCCGGTTATCGGCATATTTATAGTTCGAAATAACAGGAGCACCTTCATGGGTATTCCCAAACAGGCCGGCAAACGCAAAAAATAAAAGAATAGGTATTGGTGTATTAAGCATACATGACATATTTAGCAGTTTTGAGTTTTAACCTGTTTAATTAGCTTCGCCGTTAACCTGCTTTAACACCATTTATTTGCAAAATCTATAAATAGGGCAGGTTAAATTTTATGGTTTGAAAATTACTAAAATATTGCCCGGGCACATTTTTTTTTGTTTGAAACATATTAACCATTGGCAAAAACAGTTATTTAACCAATAATGGCTTTACCTTATTTTTTTGTATCCATTACCTGCCGGCTTGCTTATTTTTAATTGTTTGCAAAATTAAATAGGTGTTGCCATAAGTGCAAATAAATCAGTGTTTAAGCCTGTTTATTTCATGTTGAAAAAAAGGGGGGTTTCCAGTCATAAAACCATTTATTGAGGGGGTATTTTCATTATATTTGGGCAACCAAATAAAAATGGTTTTGTAAACCGGCGGTTTTTTACTGTGTTATAGAACCGACGTAGTTTTTTTGTTGTTCATGATCTGGTTTTCAGATCGATAAATATTATAATTTCATAACTTATGAGTGATAATTCAAGGGAAACAAAGCGCAATGAATATTCAGCCGACAGTATCCAGGTATTGGAAGGTTTGGAAGCCGTACGCAAACGCCCGGCCATGTATATTGGCGATATTGGCGTAAAAGGTTTACACCACCTGGTTTACGAAGTAGTTGACAACTCAATTGACGAAGCCCTTGCCGGCCATTGTAAAAATATCGATGTGGTAATAAACGAAGACAATTCGATAACCGTAACCGACGATGGGCGAGGGATACCTGTAGATATGCACGAAAAGGAAAAAAAATCGGCACTTGAGGTTGTAATGACTGTTTTGCATGCCGGGGGCAAGTTCGACAAAGATTCGTACAAGGTGTCGGGAGGTTTGCATGGGGTTGGCGTTTCGTGCGTAAATGCATTATCGAAAAAAATGCAGGTTATCGTGCACCGTGCCGGAAAAATGTACACCCAGGAGTACGAATGCGGAAAGCCGCTTTATGCGGTAAAGGAGATTGGCACAACCGATAAAAGGGGAACAGTTGTACATTTTAAGCCCGACGACAGCATTTTTATTACCTCGGAATATAAGTTTGAAATTTTATCTACTCGTCTTCGCGAACTAGCCTTCCTCAACAAGGGCATAAACCTTACGATTACTGATAAACGTGAGAACGAAGAAAACGGAAACGGGCCGAAATATATTCATGAAGAATATTATTCTGAAAAGGGGCTTATTGAGTTTGTCGGGCTTCTCGACGAAAACCGCGAAAAGCTTATCGACAATATAATATACATCGAAACCGAAAAAGGTGGGATACCTGTAGAAATTGCCCTACAATATAACACTTCGTTTTCCGAAAATGTACATTCGTATGTTAACAACATCAACACTATTGAAGGGGGTACACACCTGGCAGGGTTCCGAAGGGGACTCACCCGCACCCTTAAAGCTTATGCCGAGAAATCGGGAATGTTATCGAAACTGAAATTCGAAATAAATGGCGACGACTTTCGCGAAGGGCTCACTGCAATTATTTCGGTTAAAGTTGCCGAACCCCAGTTCGAGGGGCAAACAAAAACAAAACTTGGCAACAACGAGGTAATGGGCTCGGTTGATGTAGCCGTTAGCAGTGCTTTGGGAAACTATCTCGAAGAAAACCCCAAAGATGCCCGTTCTATTGTATCGAAGGTTATCCTGGCAGCTACGGCACGCCATGCTGCACGTAAGGCCAGGGAGCTGGTGCAGCGCAAAAATGTGTTGTCGGGTTCTGGCCTTCCCGGAAAACTAGCCGATTGCAGCGATAAAGATCCGGAAAAAACCGAAATATTCTTTGTCGAGGGAGATTCGGCAGGAGGTACCGCAAAACAGGGCCGCGACAGGAATTTTCAGGCCATTATGCCTTTACGTGGTAAAATCCTGAACGTGGAAAAAGCTATGCCACACAAAATTTTTGAAAGCGAAGAAATTCGCAACATTTTTACAGCACTGGGCGTAACTGTTGGCACCGAAGAAGATTCAAAAGCCCTCAATCTCGAAAAGCTCCGCTACTTTAAAATAATTATTATGACCGATGCCGATGTTGACGGAAGCCATATAGCCACTTTAATTATGACTTTCTTCTTCAGGCACATGGAAGAATTGATTAACCGGGGCCACCTGTATATTGCCACGCCACCGCTATACCTTATTAAGAGGGGCAAGCAGCAACGTTACTGCTGGACAGAAGAGCAGCGCCTGCAAACCATTGCTGAGTTTGGCGAAGGTGCCCACATACAGCGTTATAAAGGTTTGGGTGAGATGAATGCCGAACAACTTTGGGATACAACCATGAACCCCGAAAACCGCACCCTTAGGCAGGTTACTATTGAGAGTGCTGCCGAAGCCGACCGGATTTTTTCGATGCTTATGGGCGACGATGTGCCTCCTCGCCGCGAATTTATTGAGAAACACGCAAAGTATGCCAAAATTGACGCATAAAATATTTTGAGTATAAATAGTTCGTTAATAAAAAAATGCCGCAGCAAGCGGCTTTTTTTTTAATTTAAATAAAAAAAAAGATGAGAAGGTTTGTTTTAACAGCTATTTTGTCGTCCTGCATTTTTTGGGCTAAAGCCCAGGTGGCAGAAATGAACTGGACGCTCGATTACCAGATTTACCTAAAGCTTGCCAACGATTCCGATTTTGTGTATGACATAAGAGAGGCTTTCCATGTAGTTAACTCAAAAGAAATAACTGCTTCGGAATATGTGTTTTACCCGGTTAACCCTGGTGTGGAATTTGCAAGTTCACTATCCGACAGCCTTTACTCAAATGTTGCGCATAAAACCCTGTGGAGTGCACTGCATGCAAATATAGGGGGCGGATGGGTGCATTTCACAAATTGTATTGCTTATGCAATGGAAACCCGCAAGCTCGATCTTACATCGCCCTTAATGCTCAGGCCGAAAACAAACTGGAAACCAAAACCTGTTACCGAATCGTACAAGCGGACACAAAAATGGGAATATTACGTACCTGTTGAACAAAAGCATGCCCAAAAAGAATATAAAATACGCTTGTTGAAAGGCGACCTGGGCGATTTGAAAAACCTTCCACAAAGCTATATCGATTTGTTCCTCAATACAAGCCAAAAACAGTACGATGCCTATAAAAGCAGTCAAAATTATAACCTGTTAGCAAAAATCGACCTGGTTAAATTATTGCTGGGCTCAAATTACCTGGGCGAAGCACAAATATTATATATTGCCAGTGCTGTGCTCGAATCGGTTCAGGCCTATTCTTCAAACATGTTGCCCTCGGTTATAGTTTTCGATGAGTTCGATGCCGCCGTTGTGCTATCGCTCGACGCAAATGGATATAAAATTGAAAAAATTGTGTATAAAGCAGCTTCTGGCATTGATGAAAATGAGGCAATACAACGAAGCAGCCAAATAGAAGAAATAATACATAAAATAAACGACTATAACAGCAATTCTTTTAAAAAAAGGCTGGGCAGTTACTATAAAAATTAAAGGACAATATTACATGGCCATCAATACAATAACATTGATTGTTTATAGCCGATTAAAGAAAACATTTTGTCTGTGGCAAACCGCGAAAAAGCCCTTCAGGCTGAACGATACATGAGGGACTAATTCCGGTTTTTGGAAATACTTAATCCAACTCTCGGATCCAAAAGGGTTATTTATTCAAATGGAAATGTGCCGGGCACTGAACAAATATTCAAAGGTTAAATCCTGTGGGGTTAAACAGTATCTTGTTAAAAACAATTTGCATATCTTAAGCAGGGGTGAGGCTTAGAAATATGTTTAAGATAACCAGGCAAACTGAACATTTTTAACATAGCTTCCGTTATATAGTTTGAATTAAATTTTCCGGGGCTGGTTTTTGCTATGTTTCTAATTGTAAATTATAAATGCTTCTGTTCGACAAAAAGGCATGGCAAACATGGCATTCGATTAATAAAGGTGCTATTTTTGCCAAGTTGGATGTTTTAGCCGGATTTTCACAAATGATACATTAGTAAATTCAAAATATTAAAAGGCAGATATGAAGTTGAGAAATGCGCTTGCAACATTGGCAATAGCCACAATTGGTGGATTTGTTGCTTTAACCGCCTATTCTAAGTTTTTTCCTGGTAAGCAAACTGTAATTAAGTCTGTAATTGAACATCCTGTTGGCCTGGCTGGTTTGCACAATGGAGACAGTTCCGGCCTTAATTTTATACCTGCGGCGAAACAATCGGTAGAAGCAGTTGTGCATGTTAAAACACAATCTGTGCGTGAATCGTACAACCCTATTCTTGAGTTTTTTTACGGCGATAGTTACAGAGAATCCCAGCCTGTTGTAGGGTTTGGCTCCGGTGTTATAATTACCGGCGATGGGTATATCGTAACCAATAATCATGTTATTGACAAAAGTCAGAATATATTTGTTACCCTTAACGATAAACGCGAGTTCGAAGCAAAACTTATTGGAACCGATCCCAGTTCGGATTTGGCATTGCTAAAAATAAATGCCGAAGGGCTAATTTACCTTCCCTGGGGCAACAGCGACAACCTGCAGGTTGGCGAATGGGTGCTGGCTGTCGGCAACCCTTTTAATTTAACATCGACAGTAACTGCAGGCATAGTTAGTGCCAAAGCCAAAAATATAGGCATTATCCAAGATCAGAACCGCATGGAATCGTTTATACAAACCGATGCGGCAGTTAACCGGGGCAACAGTGGCGGCGCACTTGTAAATATTTCGGGCGAGCTTGTAGGTATAAATACGGCCATTATTTCACCATCGGGCGGTTATGCCGGAATTTCTTTTGCAGTTCCGGTTTCGATTGTCCAAAAAGTAGTTAAAGACCTTATTGAATTTGGCACAGTGCAAAGGGCTGTTTTGGGGGTATCTATTTCTGAAGTTACAGCCGACCTTGCAAAAGAAAATAAACTCGATAAAATAGAAGGGGTTTACGTAAGCGAAGTAAGGCCAAACAGTGCAGCAAAAGATGCAGGCATAATTGCCGGCGATGTTATTTTGTCGATAAATGGAGTTAAAGTTAACAGTCCGGGCGAATTGCAAGACCAGGTAAGCCGCTATCGCCCAAAAGATGTAATTACAGTAGAAATAAAAAGAAACGACAAAACGAAACAATTTGATGTGACCTTACGTAACCTGCAAGGGAGCACCGATTTAGTGAAAGTGGGTACTTTTGAGCCCACACTCGGGGCCAGGTTCGAAGAACTTACAAAACTTGAAAAAACAAACCTCGGGGTAAAAAACGGCGTGAAAGTTACCGAACTGGGGCCGGGAAAGCTTAAAGACGAGGGAGTAAGGGAAGGCTTTGTAGTAACCCAGATAAACAATCAACCCATAAACACGGTTGATGATTTACAACGAGTTGTAAAAAGCATAAAAGGAGGCGTTTATATAGAGGGGGTATATTCTAATGGTGTTGTTGCCTATTATGCTTTTGGACTGAAATAATTCTTTTGGCTTGGCGACAAATAAAAAACCCAGTAGCTGAATAATTTATATTGAATTTAAATATTAAATAGTCTAAATTCG
>JAFGQZ010000055.1 GCA_016935435.1 Bacteroidales bacterium | reverse complement strand
CTGCATCTCTTACCCAAACAACGCTATCATTTACAACACTTATTTCGCTAGCCCACGAGGCTTGACCGAATTTCGATGGATTCCATTTTGCCCGCATATCTGTTGGTATGCATCCTTTAAATTCACTGGCACCTATATCAGGAGTGTTTATACGTATGTTGCCTCTTTGGTCGAATTCAGGTGCACCATTGCCATCGGCAGGCAACGCATCTATTGCCAAGCCTGCTGCATCCAAAGCACAAACGGGGATCCAGGAGCTTTTATCTAATCCAACATATTCATTGACACCGATAAGAGTAAAACCGGGATTAATATTGAAAATGTCGGATGGATTAGCTCCTTCAGCTATGGAAATAGTTTGGTCAAATATATTATAGCCACCTGAAATAAGTTGGCTATTAACATCTCCGGCTATATCCCGGTTATCATCATGAAAAAAAATTGAGTTTTTTATCGATAGATTTGAATTATTCAAGATAATAGTTGAAGTGGATTTTGTCACCGAACCAAAATCTGGGGCAGGTTTAAAATAAGTGTAAGAATTAGTATGTTCACAGAAAGTACAATTTGTAACATCAAGATTTCCGTTTTGCGAGTAAATTGCCGAACCCCGGCCAATATAAGGGTGATTAATCGAAAAAGAATTCTCTACAGAATTTTCATAAAATGTACAATTTGTTAGGTTTATTTCACCTGACATTTGATATAAGACCCCTCCGTTTCCATTATATACAGGCCCCCCGGCACTAAGGCCGGAAAATGTGCAGTTTGTAATGTTTACTGTACCACCATAATTTGCAATCGCACCACCATTCTGACCATACCAAATTACCGGATAGTATTGAACATTTCCCCCAGATGCACCATAGCTCTTGAAATAGCAAGATTTAATATTTATGATTGAATTTGCATTACTTATCAGTAAAACAGCCCCATCGGTGTTGTATGATACTGTATCACCTATGTGAAAACCAGTTTTAAATAAATTACTGCTTTCAATATTAACAGTAATTGATAAATCACCTGTGATTTCAAAGATTCTGGGGAAAGTTCCGTTTACACCACTCCCACGTATAACTAAATTTGGATTTCCCTTGATAGTTAGCGACTTATTGATATTTATCTGAACTCCTAAAATAATCTCTGTAAGTCCCTGGTCAAAAATAATCGTATCTCCACTCGAAGCATTATTTATTGCTTCTCGCAGAGAACCTGCAATGCTATCATTACTCGTTGTTACAACAATTGAAAGTGAATAACACTTGATTGAAACAATTATTAAAATAATTGTCGTTAACAATAATTGTAGTTTTTTCATTTCGATTTAATTTTTATCATTTTTATGTTCGTTAAGGCAGATAGTTAATAACCGCTAACGGTTTGCGGTAAAGCAAGTTTGGGTTTGCGGAACAGTTTCGTATCTGCCGTTACTGAGTTAAATGCGTGTGGATTGACTCGAAACCCACCTACCCCCGAATTTGCTTTGACCGCGTGTTAGCGGCTGAATGTTTTTCATCCTCAATTTTATACAACTTTTTTCGGTATCTTGTAATAAATCCATTTTTATTTTCGTCTTATGGTGCAAATCGAATCAATTAATTATGGAAAAAGAATTTACAGAGTTGTTATATCAAAATCAAGGTATAGTTCACAAAATTTGTAGTCTGTATTTTAATAATCGGACTGATAAAGAAGACTATAAGCAAGAACTTATCATACAGTTATGGAAAGCTTTTCCTAGTTTTAATAATCAATCAAAGTTTTCTACATGGATGTATCGTGTTTGCCTTAATGCGTCAATCGATATTCTCAGAAAAGAAAAAACTCAACCTAAATTTGTCAAAATTGATAGTCACAGTATAGAACCTACAATCGATAACAACTCCGATACTGATGAAAACAAAGATAAGCTTTATCTGGCAATCAATAAACTATCAGAGATTGACAAAGCAATTATAACTCTGTATCTCGACGAATTTAGTTATAAAGAAATAGCCGAAATCATTGGAATATCTAAAACAAACACTGGTGTTAAAATAAATAAAATCAAGTCATTAATTTTAAAATCGATTGAAAATGGAAACTAAAGAATTAAAAAATATCTGGAATACTCTCTCTGAAAATAAACTTATCGATGAGCAACTGGCTAAGGAGAGTATTAAAAAAATTGTCACAAATAAGGGTGCTGGACTTTTTGTTAAAATGAAGAAAAAAGTAATCATTGATTATTGGGTCTATCTTATCGCATTAATAATCGTTCCGTTAATTACAACAATGGTGCATTTAAACTTAATGAAACCACTCCCTACCATTCAAGCCTATTTTGGAATCGCTTTCGTTGAAATTTACCTAATCTATATGTTTGTTAATGCTCGTAGAAAAATTAGTTTCATTGATTATTCCAATAACATTCTATCAATAAAAGACGGATTAATTTCTTTGCAAGGAAAAATAAAAAAGTCCATAAGCAGTGAATTTAAATTGGGGGTTTTCTTTGGAATGAGCTTTATAAGCTTTACTATTCTCCAATTAATAATTACTGGAGGAGGTTTCACTAATATTGATTTTTCAATGTTCTCAACAATGATAGCTATCCTATTAATTGTTATGTTATTTATTTTTCCTTTTTTGTTAAAGTTTGAATTTAAAACTCGATTCTCAGGAATTACAGAAGACATAAATCAAACTATCAACGAATTAAATTCTGAATCCGAATAATGTATCAAAAAGACTTTATTTTAAGAATGATTGAGATGCTAGCCGAATTAGTGGCTGGCATCTTAGGTCTAATCAAAAAGGGCGATTACCAAAAAGCTTCTCAATCAATCGATAACGCTTATCAGGATTTATTAAAACAAGATGCTGGTTTTTTTAATCATATTCCTTTGTGCAAATTAACAGACAACTTAATCCAGGAGCATAATTTCACAAATTGTCATTTAGAGATTTTGTCCGAGTTATTTTATACTCAAGCAGAATTGTCATTTGCTCAAAATAAACATAGTGAGAGTCTCGAATTTTACCAAAAATCATTGTATCTATTAGAATTTATAATCAAAGAGTCTCATACTTTCTCATTTGAAAAGCAATCAAAACTGTCTGTTCTTAAAAATCGGATTACTGAATTGGAAAACGGAGGTTCCTGACATTTTGCCGCTAACTATTCAATATCGATGTTTTTACAACTAAATATTTTATACGCAGGAAACTCTACAGCCGAGAGATACCCGAGCCCCTTCCTGTGGGCGTAAACACAACCGGTATCTACATTTATTACTTGTTGTTTGTCCCTTACAGCATTTTCAAGAAGAAGGCAATCGACTGGCGAATGCCCGTGAACAATGGTTTTATTTTCAAAAGACGCCGAAGCATAACATTCTTTTCTTGCCCAGAGCATCGAATGAACATCGTTAAAAGTTTCCGCTGGCTTTTCGTTAAAACCAGCATGCACAAACAGATACCTGCCCGCCTCGTAGTAAAATCGAAGGCCACGGAAAAAATTCAGGTAAACTGTGCCCATTTCAGCCACTGAACCAATGCCAAAATCCCTTAAAGTAGCTTCGCCTCCGTTATACATCCAGTTGGTAAAGGCATGTATGTTTTGTCGCGACTCAAGCAGCATGCTTTCGTGGTTTCCCATAAGTGTAACCAGCTTATAGCCTCCCGATTTCAATTCAAGAATAAGGTCGATAACTTTTTGGGGCGATGGGCCCCTGTCGATATAATCGCCCAAAAGCACAATGGTATCGTTTCGGGCCGGGGCAGCCGTATCGAGCAATTTTTCAAAGGTTTTATAACAACCGTGTATATCGCCAATGGCGAAAACTTTGCTTTCCACCCTGATAAATTTTGGTGCAAAATATTTGTAAGAGGGCACAGAAAACCACAATTATGAAGGCTCAGGGCACCCGAAACAAAAATACAATTTATGGTTCAATATTACAGGTTTTTGCTGTAACATTGTATTATTGAAAACTCGTTAGCACACATAAGAGTTTTTTTGCTATATTAGAAAATTAAAATGCACATACATTATTAAGTGTTATGAGATTGAAAATAGCTTCCAAAATTATTCTGGGATTTGGGGTAATGGGCATTGCTGTAATTTTGTATGCAATGTTCGCCAACAGGGCCATCTCAAAGAGCAGGCTCGACAATGCAAGAATAAACAGCATATACACCCCTTCTGTGGAACTTATCCGCGATATGTACACGAAAATATCGGATTCAAGGATGTTAATAAAATCGTGGGTGCACATTGACAAGATTTCCGACACTCCCGATAAAATAAAACTTTTGGATTTGCATTCCAAAGGGTATGGCGAAACTATTGATTCGTTAAAGATATTATCGGAGTATTGGCAGGACGACACACTGAAAAGCCTGCTTTACGATATAGATATATTAATTACAGACACCCTTTTCCCCAGGCACCAGTATATTATGGAACAGTTAAACTCGTTCCTCAGTTACGAAGACCCTTTTATTGTATTTGAGATGACCGACATGGTTGAAGACAAAGGGGAAGTAATGCTCATTACAAACAGGGCGCTCAATAAAATTTCAAGCCTGCTGGAAAAGCAGGAAATACTTATTCTGGAAAAAAGGGTTGAAATGGCCAAATCGTTCGACAGTATCCGCAACTTTAACATGATTATGCTTGTTGTAATGATACTGGTTGCCATAATTGTCAGCACAGTGCTTACCTTATCGCTGGCAACGCCCATTAACCGTACCAAAAACATGCTCCTTTCAATTAGTAAGGGTATATTGCCCGATACCAAACTCAAAGAAGGAAACGATGAAATCGGGCAAATGGCCATTGCCCTGCATTCGGTTGTAAAATCGTTAAAAGACGTATCGGGGTTTGCCATACAAATTGGCAAGGGCAATTTTGAATCGGAATTTACCCCATTGAGCGAAGATGATGTTTTGGGGCAATCTTTGCTCGAAATGCGCGAGGAACTCGTTAAAGCCAAAGAAGAAGAAGATAAGCGTAACGAGGAAAACAAACAGCGTACCTGGTCGTCGCAAGGCGTTGCCCTGTTTAGCGACATTTTGCGAAAACACAGCGACAACCTCAAAGAGCTTTCCTTTGAAATTGTCAGCAATATGGTACAATATACCAAAGCCAACCAGGGGGGCATTTTTATTGTAAACGACAACGACAAAGACAACATTTGCCTGGAAATGACTGCCTGCTATGCTTACGACAGGCAGAAGTTCATTAAACGCAGGGTTGAAGTGGGCGAAGGTTTGGTTGGCCGCTGTTACCAGGAACAAGAAAAAATATTCCTGACCGATATACCCAACGATTACATAAAAATTTCGTCGGGGCTGGGCGAAGATAACCCCAAATGCCTGTTGTTAATACCATTAACCTACAACGACAAAATCTACGGAATTCTTGAAATTGCTTCATTTACCGTTTTTGAAAATTTTGAAGTTGAGTTTATGGAAAGGATAGGCGAAAGCATTGCGGCTACAATTTCGTCGGTTAAGGCCAATATTCAAACACAATTGCTGCTCGAACAATCGCAGCAACAGGCAGAAGAAATGTCGGCCCAGGAAGAAGAAATGAGGCAAAACATGGAAGAATTGCGCGCCACACAAGAGCAGTCGGCACGGCGCGAGCAGGAGCTGGTGCGCGAACTGGAAATGCTGCGCCGGCAAATGGAGAGTGTGTAACTGCTTTGAAGACTTTACTTTTTGCCTAAAAGGTAATTTTTTCCCAGGCACCAATAAGATCCATCAATTTCTTTTTTAATTTGCACGTATCAGGCTGTTCACTAATACAATCAAGAGTGATTGACCTTATAGACCAGTTAGTTAACCACAATCAATTACATTTATGGAAAAAAAAAGTGAATTGGAAAAATTCCTGTTACAGCTATCCGATCACGAACTGGCAATTTATATCGGATATAATTTCGACAGCCTGATGCCTGGCTCGAGAGAAAAAGTTTTGCATGAAGCAAATAAAAGAGGACTAAAAAGGGAGCAGCTTGAAAAATACTTTTACCTGAAATTGCCAATATCGCCGGAACTTTTAGAAAGTAACATAATTTGCCCCCGATGTGGATCGGAACATATATTTGTTGAAACCGACTACGAACACAGGCCGGCAGGCAGGTATTCGAGTGTTGATGTTGCAGTTGACACCTGCAGGTGCAGGCTTTGTGGGTATAACCCCGATAAAGAGGTTCCCAAAAACATCATAATGAGAATACGCAGAATCTTCAAAAACAATAAACGCGAACGGGTGGTGAAATGGGACAGTTGGTAAGAGAATGCCTAAAGCCTTAAATTTCAGGGGATACAGCAGATCAAAGGCCAAAATTGCCGTTGGCTTCCTTATCTTTAAAGTAAAAATCGGTTGTATATTCCACATTGCTCTTGTTCAGTGCCCGGTCGCGCACATAAAACTCAAAACGCATAGTATCAAGAGGGGGTGTTTTTTCAAATAATATTTTTGCCCTGATAATGCCCTTTACAGTTTTGTTCTGCCCGGCACGATCGAGTTTCTCATCGTATGGCAGGTGCATATTGTAACTAATAGTATCGACAACAATAGTGTCCCTGATAATAATAATTGTATCAAGCTTAATAGTGTCTTTGGTATAGCGTGGTTGTGTAAAAACCCGTTCGACATAAGCCCCGTTTACCTTTTCAAATAAATTAATGAACAAGCCCGATTTAACAGAGTCGGGCAGCGACAGGCTGTCATTTATTTCTTTATAAACCCCCAAATCGGCATCGCCATCGATAAATCTAAATTCGAGCAGCCCCCACGGATAGCCACCTTCCAGCGGATCGCCGCCCAGGTTCTCAATATTAAAACTTATAAACTCTATACGAGGCACAGGCGAAACCTGTTCAATCTCCACACAGCCACATAGAAGAAGAGGGAAAAATAATATTATAAATGTTTTTTTTTGCATACCTGTTTGTTTTACCCAAAAGATGCAAAACACAATATTAGGGTTGCTATTTTTTTCTCATAAAGATGCGTATTGGCACACCGGTAAACTTAAAACTTTCGCGTAATTTATTCTCGAGATACCTTTTGTAAGGTTCTTTTACATATTGCGGCAAATTGCAAAAAAATGCAAAGGCCGGTGCATGAACAGGCAGCTGGGTAACAAATTTTATGCGTATATACTTACCCTTTACTGCTGGTGGCGGGTTTTCGCCAATTGCCTTAAGCATAACTTCGTTAAGTTCCGAAGTGGTAATTTTTTTGCTGCGGTTACGATAAACCTCAATGGCAACCTCAAGCACTTTATGTATGCGCTGCTTAGTTACTGCCGATGTAAAAATAACCGGCACATCGCGGAAAGGGGCAATTTTGTCAAACACCATCTGCTCATAATCCCTCGAAGTGTTGGTTTCTTTTTCAACCAAATCCCATTTATTAATAAGAAGCACAACCCCCTTATTGTTCTTTTTTATAATGTCGAGAATTGCCAAATCCTGCGACTCTATGCCCTGTACGGCATCGATTAAAAGAAGGCAAACATCGGAACTTTCAATGGCCCTTATCGAACGGATTACTGAATAAAACTCAAGGTTTTCCTGCACTTTGCCTTTTTTTCTGATACCGGCTGTGTCAACCAGGTAAAAATCGTGGTTAAATTTATTGTACCGGGTATAAATCGAATCGCGGGTAGTGCCCGATATGGGGGTTACAATATGCCTTTCTTCGCCAATAAGTGCATTGAGCAACGACGATTTTCCAACATTCGGACGGCCAACAATGGCGTATTTTGGCAAATCGTCGGCGCCGGCACCCGTTGGCTTGGTAAACGACTTTACAAGTGCATCGAGCAAATCGCCTGTGCCGCTGCCATTTATCGACGACACACAATGTACTTCGCCCAGACCGAATTTGTAAAACTCCTGGGCATAATAATGCCTTTCGGTATTGTCAACTTTATTTGCTACCAGGAACACGGGCTTTTTCACCCTGCGAAGTATTGCTGCAACTTCTTCGTCTAAATCGGTTATACCGTTGGCTGTGTCAACCAGAAACAATATTATATCGGCTTCGTCAATGGCAAGGTGTACCTGCTTGCGTATTTCTTCCTCAAACACATCATCGGAATTGGTAACATAGCCGCCGGTATCGATTACCGAAAACTCCACACCATTCCATATCGACTTGCCATAATGACGATCGCGGGTAACACCGGCAACCTCATCAACAATGGCATCGCGCGATTCGGTAAGCCGGTTGAACAAAGTTGATTTACCCACATTCGGACGGCCTACAATAGCAACAATATTTCCCACAGTTTAAATATTTTGGGCAAAGATAACAATCTTCGCGATAGGATTGCGAAATATCAGAATTCAAAATCGATACAAGCCCTTTGTCTTTTCAATGTATTCACAAAATCCACAACTTTCATGTGTTCAGGATGTACCTGGTATGCCTCAATGGCTGCCATCGATTCGAGGGTTGTTTCAAGCATAATATCATAATTGCCTGTGGGGGCGCTATGTTCATTGAAATTCACAACAAGCGATTGCAACCCTTCAATTTTGCCCCTTAATGCTTCAAGCTTTTCCCTGAAAACAGACAATATTTCTTTTTTTTCAGTTGCTGAATAAGCCTCATCGAGTTTCCAAAGTACAATATGTTTTATCATAACCTGCTATAAATTTTTATTGAATTTTAACCTGAAAATGTTATTGGTAACCAAACCTTTTTAACTGGTAATCGCTGTCGCGCCAGTCTTTCTTAACCTTAACAAAAATTTCAAGGAACACCTTCTTGCCCAGAAAGCCTTCGGTGTCTTTGCGGGCTTCGGTGCCAACTTTTTTCAGCATTGTACCACCCCGGCCAATAATAATCCCTTTTTGGGTTTCGCGTGCCACATAAATTACAGCCGCAATTTTAACTATATTAGCTTCATCTTTAAACGACTCCACTTCAACTTCTACAGAATAAGGTATTTCTTTCTGATAGTTCAGGAATATTTTCTCCCTTATAATTTCCGACACAAAAAAACGCTCGGTTTTATCGGTAAGCTCATCTTTTGGAAAATATGGCGGGCTTTCGGGCAACAATTCCAACACTTTGCCAAGTACAGGTTCGAGGTTAAATTTCTCAATTGCCGATACCGGAATAACCTGTGCCAGAGGAAGTATTTCGTGCCAACCGCCAACCAATGTTTCTACTTCTTGCTGGTTGGAAAGGTCAATTTTATTAAGCAACACTAATATTGGCACAGGGCTTTTGGTTATTTTGTCGATATATTTCTGGTGCTTGTCGGCTTTTTCTTTGACATCGGTAACATAAAGTATCACATCGGCATCGGTAAAAGCTGTATCAACAAAGCGCAGCATCGACTCCTGCAACCTGTATTTTGGGGCAAGTATCCCGGGGGTATCGGAATATACAATCTGAAAATCCTCACCGTTAACTATGCCCATTATCCGGTGCCGGGTAGTTTGTGCCTTCGATGTAATAATCGAAAGCTTTTCGCCAACCAGGGCATTCATCAGTGTCGATTTTCCAACGTTTGGGTTGCCCAGTATATTAACAAAGCCCGCTTTATGAACCTTCTCAGTCATTTAATTAAATAATATTTATTACGAAGATATTCAATCGTAGCCGGAATATATGCCCAAGCTGTTTTTTTTTCGCCAAACACAAGAAAAAACAATTTTTAGTGTCTGATAGTTATTGTAATTTCAACTGCTTTTTCTCTTCACCTATGAGCAAAAACCTGTTTGTTGAGCAGATTTTAAGTGGCGACAGGCGTGCGCTGGAATTGTTTGTTGATGAAAACAAGCCGAAGGTTTTTAAAATATGCCTTGGTTATGTGCAAAACGAAAACGATGCCACAGACCTCACACAGGAAGTATTTATTAAAGCATTGGAGCGCCTGCACCAATATAAAGGCGACTCGAAACTATCGACCTGGCTTATAAGGATAGCCATCAACCTATCGCTGAACTTCCTGCGCGACAACAAAAAGCGCCTGTTGCATACCAGCCTCGACAATATAAAAAACACAGCAGCAACCTCAAACGAACCACATAAAGCCGAAATAAAAAGGCTGGTGCGCAAAGCAATATATCAATTGCCCGAAAAACAACGTGAAGTTTTTATATTAAGCTTCTACCTCGATATGTCGTATGCCGATATCGGCGATTCTGCCGGATTAAGCATTTCATCGGTCGAATCGCTCCTTTTTAGGGCCAGAAAAAACCTGAGAAATTATTTACAAAGCTTTTATGAAGAATTAATTATTTGAGCGCAAGATTTTTAATAATACCGTGTCTAATAACCGAAACAAAAAAACAATGAATTGCCACTCATTTAAAATATGGACTGAAACTGCTACCGATAGCGAATTATTATCGGCAAACAAAGAGGTATTGTTTCATATTGAAAAGTGTGAAACCTGCAAGTTAAAACTTTTGGTTTTACAGGAATCGGTCAAACACATGAACTGGCAAAAATCCTGTTCGCCATCGGGGCTTAATTCGAAACTTTTTATCGACATGCTTTCGAATCAGCTCGTTCAGAAACCATCGGTTGGCAATAGGCCGAAATACCTTGTTAGCCGTATTGCTGTTGCCGCAGTAATTGTTTTCGGGATGCTTACCGGAGCCATTGCCGGTGGTTTAATCTCAACCCCTAAAAAAACCGACAACCAATTATGGAGCAGCGAATTTACCCTGCTTTCTGATAATTCAATAACAAACACCTATGTTTTCGAATAAACTATATACAACATGAAAAAAAACTGGCTCACCATAATCGTTATATTTCTTCTGGCAGCAAATATAGCACTATTGCTTACCCTACTGCTTCGCAAAGACATTTCCGCCCCTGATAGCCAAGACCCCTTCAGGAAAAATAAATCCGGCCATTTTTTCAACAACCGGGCAAACAGGTTCGATGAACATATTGCCGAAGAACTTAAGTTTAACGACAAACAAAGGGAACAACTTGGTTTGATTGCCTCAGGGTTCCACCACGAAAAATTCAGTGTTATAGAAAAAATTAAAACTGTTAAAGGAACATATCTCGAAAACCTTGCCACAGAAAGCGCCAACAGCGGTTTGCTATCTGAGCTTGCCGACAGCTTGGGCACCCTTCATGCCACATTAATCAAGCTCGATCACGAATTTTATAAAAATATTAAATCGATATGTACTGCAGAACAGGCCCACAAATTCGACAGCCTGGGAAAAGTACATATAAACAAAGTAAAGGGCGAAAATTGCCGCGACGATGGAAGGCGCCAAAAAAGCTCCGGCAAAAACATGCCCCAATAATTATTAAAACTTAAAAAAAATGAAAACGATGTTAAAATTTAAAAAAGCTATTACTACAGGTTTAGCCTTTTGCTTAATAACAACAATGGCTATAGCCCAGGGGGGCAGTTATAAACCGGGGTGCAGTTATATGGGCATACCTGATTTATCTGATGAACAGAAATCGAAAATAGAAGATTTGAGGGTTCCGCATTTGAAGGCAATGAACCTTTACAAAGCCGAAATTAACAAGCTTAAAGCAGAACTTAAGGTGTTAGAAATTGCCGACAGCCCCGATGCAAAGAAAATCGATTCTAAAATCGATGAACTATCGTCGGTAAAGAATAAAATGGACAAGGAAAGCAGCAAACACCGCATGGCCATAAGAGAAATTTTAACCCCTGAACAAAAAGTTATATTCGATGCACATGCAGGCAAAAGATATGGGCAGAAGCCAGGAAGGTTCGATGGGGATAAGAACGAAAAAAACTTCAATAAAGGCCGGCAATATGGCCCCAGGGATGGTTCAGGCCCAAATTTTCCCAGAACTCCGGGGAACCAATAAACAGTAAACTACAGATTACTACGTAATAAATAGTGTAAAGCAGAAGCCGGGAATTCTTCCCGGCTTTTTTATTGTTCTTCTTCCAAATCGCGCGAATGAATATAAACCCTCCATTTTTCGATTACGGCCGACATATCGGCAGGCAAGGCCGATTCGAAAAACATTTCTTTGCCTGTGCCAGGGTGCACAAAACCAAGCGATGCTGCGTGAAGCGCATGACGTGGCATAATAGCAAAACAATTGTTTACAAATTGCTTATACTTTGTAAAGGTTGTGCCTTTAATAATTTTATCGCCGCCATAACGTTCATCGTTAAACACCGGGTGCCCTAAAAATTCCATGTGCACACGAATCTGGTGTGTGCGCCCGGTTTCCAGCCTGCATTCTATTAGCGAAACATACCCAAGTTGTTCCAGCACTTTATAATGGGTAACTGCGTGTTTCCCATCGCTGCCATCGGCAAAAACAAACATTTTAGTCCTATCCTTATGGCTGCGCCCAATATTGCCGGTTACAACACCATCGGTTTCGTTAAAACTCCCCCAAACAAGAGCAATATACCTGCGTTTCGAAGTACGATCGTAAAACTGCTTGGCCAGGTGGTTCAAAGCAAATTCTGTTTTGGCAATTACAAGAATGCCCGAGGTGTTTTTGTCGATGCGGTGTACCAGGCCGGGGCGTATATCGCCCGATTGAAACAAAGGCGAATCTTTAAGGTGGAACATCAATGCGTTAATAAGTGTACCTTCGTAATTTCCATGTCCGGGGTGCACTACTAAACCTGCTTCTTTGTTTACCACCAACAATAAATCATCTTCATACAATATATCCAGTGGAATATCCTGGGGTATTAACTGTAGTTCATAAACAGGCCGGGGCAATACCACCGAAATAGTGTCGGAAGGCTTTACCTTGTAGTTAGGCTTTACAGGCAAATCGTTCACCAATATACAATCGGCCTGGGCTGCTGCCTGTATTTTCGAACGTGAAATATTTTCAATTTTGTTCGACAAAAACTTGTCGATACGAAGCAGGCTTTGCCCTTTATCAACAACAAAGCGGTGGTGCTCAAATAATTCGGAACCCTCGCCTAATTCGCTTTCCAGTTCTTCAGACATGAGAATTTATAATGCTTTAAGAAATTTCTGTACATAAACTGTATTTGTTGGAGAGTGAACTACCCTTACAACATATATTCCGGAACCAAGGAAAGAAATATCGAGGTTTTCGGGCAACTGGTTGCTGCGAAGCAAAACACGGCCTAGCACATTACAAAGTTCGAGCCTGTAATTTTCGGGCCTGCCGTCAAAATTATCAGGCATTATGTAAATATTTTCCCGTGCAGGATTTGGAAATACCGACAAGCCATTATAAGCAGGTACCAAATTTTCTTTAATACTGGTATAAACTTTATGCCCAAAAACCGGCCTAATCATAAGTGAGCCGGCCGGTATTGAATTGGCAGGGGTAAACCATCCGGCACCTTTGTTGGTGCGAATACGGGCTTTCGAGTCATTATTAACATCGTAGCCTATATTAAGAAAATCGTTGCTGTATTGCACCAAACCAACAAAAATGGTATCGTTTACCAATAAACTGTCGGAAATTGGTATGCGCATAAAACTGCCGATGCCCAGAGTTGTGTCGGGATAATAAACAGGCCAGTCTGCTGCATCGCCGGACGGGTAAAGCAAATCTCCAGGATTATTTCCGTCGGTTGTCCATACACAAGGTGTAAACCCTACATTTTTATGGGCATTGTTTCTTGAATGCGGAAAATGTATATCAATGGCAGTAAGGGTATCGGAAAAATTAAATGTATAAAGGTTAAACATTACTGCCAGACGGGCTCCATAGCCTCCCTCGCCGGGCATTCCAAAACCATATTCGGCAGTGCCGTCATCGTGGGCATAGTAATCCCTGAAAACTTCTTCACGAACAATGGTGTCGTTCCAACGATATTGGGGAACATCGGCAGAAACTATATAAGCCTTCGACTGGTAATGGCCATACAACTGGTTGCTGTAATAATAATAATTAGGCAGAAAAACAAAATTATCGAAATAGTCCCATTGAACAAATGGCGGCTGGTTGTTCTGTATGTCCCTGGCTTCGTCCTGTAATTCCGATATTCCTTTGTAAATGTTGTACGACTCGTAGTTTCGGCTTACTTTAATATCGATGGAACGTGAAGGAAAATACGTGCGCACCGATAGTGGATAAAGGCTGCGTTTATATGACGATGCAACCTCGAAATGGTTATAGGGCAACGAACAGTAATTCTCAAAAGCAGGCATGAGCTGACTGGTAATGGCCACATCATTAATTTCTTTAACTGCATTTGAATCGGGGGCCACACGCACCTGTACATAATCGATGTGCCACAGGCCGGTATTTCCAAGCGACCCTTCATAATCGCCGGGGGCTTCGCGTAAAACCAACGATGTATAATTTCTGAACCTGAACATAAAACTATCGGAAAAAAAAGCTTCCTCAATGGGTATTATCACCTGCTGAAAGGTATTACTTTTATAGCCACCTGAATACCACACCATCTGCCAGACTTCTGTTTCATTGTTAAAAAACTCAACTATTAATGAGTCTTTTTCTTTTGGGGCACCGCCCTTGCCTCCCCCCTGAACAAAGAATGAAAAAAAAATTCCGTTGGCCTGGCCTGTCAGGTCAATTGTCCTCGATGTTAGTGTATCGGAAGGTGTCGGATAATCGTTAACTGCATAAATGTTTCCAAACTGATCGATTGCATCGAGTGTGGCAACACCAATACTAATGCATGAATCGGCAAAAGTTTGGTTAATAAATGCATACCTGTCGGCCCACAAGCCGGGGTTAGGGTGCACCGTTTTCCTGTAATACGAAAAATCGTCGAAAAACAGGTTGTTTTCGGGAAATGGCGGAAACTCAGGGGAAGCTTTAAAACTGTTTTTTTCAACAAGTTGCTTTTTAATCGCAGGGTTATAATCCAACACAGAAATTTGCTGGGCACCCAAAAAACTGCTGTAGCTAATCAGAATCAGTATTATCGAAAATATTGTTATCGCTCTCATTATCATAATTCAACTCATCCATAATATATTGCCCTTCAGCATCAACGGCTCCGGGAAGTTTTAACGAATCAACTGTAAGCCAAACGGTTACTGTAGTCCCAAGTGGCACTTTAATGCTGGCACCACTTACAGGCTTTTGCTTATAAATAAACGGAGCAGCCAGTGGGTCGTTCACATCATAGCTCTCGTCGGGCACTGTTGCCCCCAGGCTGAACATGGCATCGGCTAACCAAATCTTTGCCTGTTGGGCTGAAAGCCCTGTAAGGTCGGGCACTATAGCCATTTCGTTTCCCAGGCCTTTGCTCAAAACCAGATCGATAAAGCTCCCTTTTAAAACCGAATCGCCAGGCAGGATAACCCTGCCGCTTGCACGCTGTTCAAGAATAACCGATTTTGAAATATCGTACCTGTACGAAAGGTTCCCTAGTATTAAACCAAACGATTCTAACCGTGCTTTTCCCTCGCGCAATGTTATGCCTACAAGATTGGGCATGGCAATTTTCTCGGGCGACGAAGCATTAATGGTAAAAAACACTGTGCGCTTTTTCTTTACCAAAAACCCTGGCTTAGGGTGCTGGTCGATAATAGCCCCGGCCTCTTTTCCATTTACATAAATTGAATCGAAAATTTCGTAACGCAGCTTTTTCTTCTCAATAAGCTTAACTGCATCAGAAAGGGGCATATCTTTAAAATCGGGCACTGCATACGAACGGTTGTGGTGGGTATAAATGCGGGAGCATGTCGATGTAAAAATCAGTAAAAAAACAAACCCTCCAAGGGCGTACAGTATATTTTTCCAGAATATCCTGCTTTTTAAATAGCTTTTTATTTCACTCATGGAAACAAGGTTTTCGAAGTGTAAAACGATGAAACAAAGATAAAATTATCTTTTATCAATGTACATTGCCCGTTTTTTTTTAACCTGCCTTGGTATAAAAAAAAAGGAAGGCATACCAGCCTTCCCTTGTACAATATTTTTTCGAAGAAATTATTTTCTCCTTATCTCATCGGAAACAGTAAGCCTTTTTCTTCCTTTAGCCCTTCGGCGGGCAAGTACTTTTCTGCCATTAGCTGTAGACATCCTTTCGCGGAATCCGTGTTTGTTTCTCCTTTTTCTTACCGATGGTTGAAATGTCCTTTTCATCGTTTAATATTTTTAAATAATTCGCCCTCAAATTTTAGAACTGCAAAAGTATGTGTTTTTGAATAAAAATCAAATTTATTCTAAAAAAAATATTTTTTCCTGCCACCGGCACACAAAACCAGGCTATTAGAATACCAGGGAAATTGGCTATCTTTAAAGCAAAATTTGTTTTTGTTATGAACCCCACTATAGTATTAGACGAAATTAAATCCCTGGGCTCACAAAAAATAAAAATAGCCTTTGCCGATATCGATGGAATTCTTCGCGGTAAAATAATCAACAAAGAAAAATTTCTGGAAATTGCAGAAAAAGGCATCGGTTTCTGCAATGTAATTTTTGGCTGGGACAGTAGCGATAGCTGTTACGATAATGTTGAAATTACAGGTTTGCACACCGGCTACCCCGATATACCAGGGTTTATCGACCTCTCGACTTTCAGAAAAGTGCCCTGGGACAACAACATGCCATTTTTTTTAGGCGATTTCAGCGGCAACAATACCGATGGCCTGGCATCGTGCCCCCGCACCTTGTTGAAGAAAATTGAGCGCCAGTGTTCCCAAATGGGGTTTACACCTTATTTTTCGCAGGAGTTCGAATGGTTTAACTTTAACGAAAGGCCCGGCACCCCTGAAATGAAAAAGTTTCAGCTTCTTGAACCAATATCGCCAGGCATGTTTGGCTATTCGATATTGCGCCCGACATTATATAAAGATTATTTTAACGATTTGTTCGATCTTACCGAAGCCTTTGACATTCCGCTCGAAGGACTGCATACCGAAACCGGACCGGGTGTTTATGAAGCCGCCATAAAATACGACACCGTTTTAAAAGCTTCCGATAAAGCCACCTTATTTAAAACCGCTGTAAAAGAAATTGCCTACCGGCACAATATCATGGCCAGTTTTATGGCAAAATGGAACAAAGACCTGCCCGGATGCAGCGGCCATATACACCAAAGCCTTTGGGACAGTAAAGCAAAGCAAAACCTTTTTTACGATAAAAACGACAAAAAAAACATGAGCAACCTGCTCAAAAATTATATAGCAGGCCAGCTGTATTGCCTGCCACATATTTTGCCCATGTATGCCCCAACAGTTAACAGTTACAAAAGGTTGGCCGGTGGGGCCTGGGCGCCTGCAACACTTACCTGGGGAATCGAAAACCGCACTACTGCCCTGCGGGTAATCAATTCGACAGAAGCAAATGCCCGGCTCGAAACACGGGTGCCCGGCTCCGACACAAATCCATACCTGGCAATGGCTGCATCGCTGGCTTCGGGCCTGTATGGTATTCAAAACAACCTTTCCCTTTCCGAAGCACCAACTGAAGGAAACGGCTATGTCGAAAAAAAATCGGGTGCTTTAGCCGGCAACCTGCTTGATGCAACAATACAAATGAAAAATTCGGCAATTGCCCGGGAACTATTTGGTAATGCATTTGTTGACCATTTCACCACAACACGCGAATGGGAATGGCGGCAGTTCTCGAAACATGTTTCCGACTGGGAGTTGCAGCGTTATTTCGAAATAATCTAAAAAACATCGTATTTTTTACTGCAAACAATTAATTCAAACAACCTGAAAACAAAACACAAAATAAAAGGTAAACCATGCACCTGCTCGATTGTTCCGATATTATTGCCAGGGCCTGGAAGGCATACGGCGGCGAAAAGAAAATAAAAACCATTGCCGATGTTAGTGCAAAAGTATCAACAAATTACGTATTTAAAATACTTTTCACCGACTCAACTTTTATTCTCACAAAACTCTCGTTTTTTGGGAAATACGAAATTTTTTGCGAAGATCACACCATTATAAATGTACTAGCCAACAACCTTCCGCACCCTTACCAGAACTTCCTTGCCCGCTCGCTAACAAAAAACAACGAACTTTTTACCTACAGGTTAACCGAAGGCATTGTTGATGTATGGGTAGTGTTTTACCATGCCGTTGATATTAAAGAGAAAATGCCGCGCCGGCTCGATGAGCTACACATTAAAGCACTTGGGCGCGAGCTTGCCCTCTTCCATAAAGCCTGCTCCGGTGTGCGGAAAATATTGCCCCCATCGTCGATAAATGTTATAAAAGACATTGAACAACTTCTGGATATTCTTTGCACCGCCGAAGGAATGTCGGAGCATGGCCGCCACCACGATGTTATAAGTGAACAATGCCATATATTCTTAAACAACCTTGAAAAACTCAATTACCGGAGTTTCGAAACTATTCCGGTTTTTGTCGATTGGAACATTGGCAACTTTTCGGTAACTGCCGATTGTAAGTTCTATTCGCGGTGGGATTACGACTGGTTCAGGATAAGCTCGCGCGTGCTCGACTTTTACTTTTTCAGCCGGGTAACATCAGATATTGGCGATCGGACAACTTTTTCTTACCTGCCAGACACGCTCATGGAAGAACGATTTCTTTTATTTTTAAAAGAATACCACAATTATTACCCCCTTACCGAGAAAGAAATTCTATTTTTTAAAGAAGCCTATCGTTTTTTTATATTAAACTATGTAATTAAACACGGAAATTACTTCTTTACCCCTATATTTGCAAAACGGTTACAACGCGAGGCATATAAATTATATTTTAACCAGATTGAAGAAAAACTCGATACCGGTAAAATTTTGAAGGCACTTAAAATTTGAAGCCTGGGCAGTTATATATAATAATGTCCTGCGGGTTGCCTGTACATAATTGCTAAAAGTATTAATCAGGAAAAACGATGAAAATACGTGAGTTCAGAAAAATTGCCCTTAAATACAAAACTGTATTTTTCGATGCTTACGGTGTGCTAAAAAACTATAACGGCCACATTCCGGGAGTTGAAGATACCTTAAAGTTCTTAACCGACAATGGTATCGATTTCTATATTCTCACCAACGATGCTTCGCGAAGCCCCGAACAACTTGCCGATAAATACATACGGGGGGGCATTGCCCAAATAACGCCCGACAAAATTATTTCATCGGGCATGCTGGCACGCGAATATCTTCAGTACAAAATTAAGCCTGGCAGCACGGTTGCATATCTTGGCACCGACAACTCTGCTCATTATATCGAATCGGCCGGACTGGAAACCCTCTCGATTTACGACCTCAGCCTCGACAACTGCGAACATATTTCGGCTGTTGTATTTCTCGACGACGAGGGCTTCGACTGGAACCACGACATAAACAAAGTGATTAACCTGTTGCGGCTTACCAATGTGCCGGTAATTATTGCCAACACCGATATAGCATATCCTGTTTCGAAACACCAGATTTCTGTGGCCATTGGCGGCATTGCCGACATGATTGAGGAGATTGTGGGCAAAACATTTATCCGCTTTGGAAAACCCGATGCCCAGATGTTTATGTTCGCTTATGAAACTGTTCAGGCTAACAGAAATATTAAAAAGAACGAAATACTTATGGTTGGCGATACCCTGTACACCGACATTATCGGGGGGAACAAATTTGGCCTCGACACGGCCCTGGTCCTATCAGGCACCACCCTGCCCCACATGGCCAAAATTAAAATAGAATCGAGCGGCATAATACCGAATTATGTGTGCGAATCGGTGCTGACCTAAACACCAACATATATCTGCTATAGCTTTTTCAAATAAAATAATTTGGGGCAATGACCCTCATCGCTTATAGCAAACCAACATGCCTGTTAAATTTGCCAACAAATATCTCCATCGATTGTTAATTAAAAAATAATAAAGAATTGCATGCATTTTTTGCCCGCCCGAAGCTATGGTTTAAATTAGCGCGATAAGCATAAAAATAGTGAGCAGCAAAGCAAATATTGTAGAAACCCCGCTAATGAAACAGTATTTCAGCATTAAGGAACAACACCCCGATGCTGTTTTACTTTTCAGGGTTGGCGACTTCTACGAAACATTCGGCGATGATGCAATAAAAGCATCGGAAATTTTAGGCATCACCCTTACCAGAAGGGCAAATGGGGCAGCCTCGTTTGTTGAACTGGCAGGTTTTCCGCACCATGCCCTAGATACCTACCTGCCAAAGCTCGTAAGGGCTGGCCAAAGGGTTGCCATTTGCGAACAACTCGAAGACCCAAAGCTCACAAAAAAAATCGTCAGGCGGGGCATTACAGAACTGGTAACGCCCGGGGTTTCGCTCAACGACAATGTTCTTAACCACCGCGAAAACAATTTCCTGGCCAGTGTGCATATCGACAAAAAAACTGCCGGGGTAGCCTTTCTCGATATTTCAACGGGCGAGTTTTTCACCGCCGAAGGATCGATATATTATGTCGATAAACTATTGGGAAACTTCTCCCCCAAAGAAGTGCTTTACGAAACCGGCAAAAAAAACTTATTCGAAGAATACTTCGGCAACAAATATTACACTTTTAAGCTCGACGATTGGGTTTTTAACGAAGATACAGCCTGCGAAAGGCTGAAAAAACATTTTGAAACCACCAGCCTGAAAGGTTTTGGCGTACAAGGGCTTAAACTGGGCATTGTTGCAGCAGGTGCCATATTGCATTACCTCGACATTACCCAGCATTTGCACGTCCGCCATATTTCCAGTTTATCGCGCATTGAGGAGGACAAATATGTCTGGCTCGACAAGTTCACCATTCGCAACCTCGAACTGTTTGGCTCGCTCCACGAAGGTGCAAAAACCTTGTCGGACATACTTGACAAAACCATTTCGCCTATGGGCAGCCGCCTGCTAAAACGCTGGATTGCCCTTCCACTTAAAGATATTGCGCCAATAAACGAGCGCCTCGATGTGGTTGAGCATTTTCTGAAAAACCCTTCGCTGCGCGAAGAACTGGAAGAGAAGTTCAGGGTCATCGGCGATTTGGAAAGGCTTGTATCGAAAGTTGCTGTAGCAAGGGTATCGCCCCGCGATGTGGCACAAATTAAAAATGCCCTGCATGCCCTAAAGCCGGTAAAAGAATTGTGCGAAAAATCGGGCGAACGGGCACTTATAAAAATCGGGGAGCAGTTAAACCCCTGCAATTCAATAAGGGAACAAATTGAAAAACAATTACAGCCCGACCCTCCGGCTATGGTAAACCGGGGAAATGTTATTGCCCACGGCATTTGTGCCGAACTTGACGAATTACGCGGCCTGCAAAACTCCGGTAAAGATTATATTGTACAGTTGCAACAACGCGAAATAGAAAAAACAGGCATAAGTTCGTTGAAAGTTGGCTTTAACAATGTTTTCGGCTATTATATCGAGGTGCGCAACACACATAAAGACAAGGTTCCCCCCGAATGGATCCGCAAACAAACCCTGGTTGGCGCCGAAAGGTATATTACAGAAGAACTGAAAGAATACGAAACAAAAATACTGGGCGCTGAAGAAAAAATACTGTCCCTCGAAACAAAACTGTTTAACGAGCTGGTATCAGGCCTTACCGATTATATCGAAGCCATTCAACACAACTCTGCCCTTATCGCAAGGCTCGATTGTTTGCTAAGTTTTGCCCGCTGTGCTGCCGAATATAAATACTTCAGGCCCGAGATAAACGAAACAGACATAATTGACATAAAGGAAGGCCGCCACCCGGTAATAGAACGACAGTTGCCCATTGGCGAAACCTATATTGCCAACAATGTATATCTCGACCAGAAAACCCAGCAGATAATAATTATCACAGGGCCCAACATGTCTGGTAAATCAGCATTGCTGAGGCAAACAGCCTTAATTGTGCTCATGGCACAAATGGGCAGTTTTGTTCCTGCGCAAAGTGCAAAAATTGGCTGGGTCGATAAAATATTTACCCGGGTAGGGGCTTCCGACAACATTTCACTGGGCGAATCGACCTTTATGGTGGAAATGCTCGAAACAGCAAGCATCCTGAACAACATTTCGCCCCGCAGCCTTGTTTTGCTCGACGAAATCGGGCGGGGCACCAGCACTTACGATGGCATATCCATAGCATGGGCCATGGTAGAATACCTGCACGAACACCAGCTTGCAAGGGCAAAAACTTTGTTTGCCACACACTACCACGAACTCAACGAAATGGAAGCTTCCTTCGAGAGAATTAAAAACTTCAATGTAACCGTTAAGGAGCTGGAAGACAAAGTAATATTCCTGCGAAAACTTAAACCCGGCGGTGTGGCGCACAGTTTTGGCATACACGTGGCCCGTATGGCCGGCATGCCTAAAAGCGTAGTTCAGCGTGCCGGGGAAATTCTCAACCAAATGGAAGGTTCAGGCTTGGAAATAAACAAGCTGCATAAACCCGTGGAAAAAATCGCCGGAAAGCGTGAGGGATACCAAATGAGCATTTTTCAGCTCGACGACCCAGTTTTAAAACAAATTCGCGATGAAATAAAGAAAACCGACATAAATAACCTCACCCCTGTTGAAGCGCTTAACAAGCTGAACGACATAAAAAAACTCACCGGGCTGTAAACCCGGACAATTTTTTTTTATAAAAAAATGTCTATTTTTTTGCAGAAACCAAAAAGAGATATAAATTTGCACCACCTTTAAAAACAAGCGGGAATAGCTCAGTTGGTAGAGCACGACCTTGCCAAGGTCGGGGTCGCGAGTTCGAGTCTCGTTTCCCGCTCAGGTTCTTAAATAAAAAAGGTATAAAGAGCGAAACACAAACGCTCTTTTTTTTTAGGCGCCCGGGTGGTGGAACTGGTAGACACGTTGGACTTAAAATCCAATGGCCCGAAACGGTCGTGCGGGTTCAAGTCCCGCCTCGGGTACGACTAAATCAACTTACCCCTTGAACAGCTTAGGCTTTCAGGGGGTTTTTGTTTTTATCTGGCTACATTCTCGAATTTTTTCTGTAAGTTTTTGGCGAAACCCCCATTATTTTCTTAAAAGATCTTGAGAAGTAGGCTGCATCATCGAAACCTAAACTTGCATGTACCTGGCTTACTTTCATATTGGTCAACTCCAGAAATTGACATGCTTTTTGGATCTTCAGCCTGATAAAATAATCTATTGGCGAATGCCCGGTGCTGGCATGAAAAATTGCCGACAAATGAGAAACGGAATAATTAAATTGCTTTGAAAGTGCTTCAAGGGTTAACTTCCGTTCTATGTTCTCCCGCATAAAATATATAATATTATCAATAAGGTTTGACTTTTGTTTTTGAGGGGCCCTTATTTTTTGAAACTGTTCGGCATAGGTAAAAGAGGCAATAAAATGATACAAACAGGAACATGCATATATGTACGATTTTTCATTAAAAGCGTCTTCAAGGTTTGCATACATCTCCTCAAAAATTTGGACCCTGTCATGAACACGAGATTCTTCAGTAAGCCCGATTTCTCTTGGCTGCAAATCTCCAGGCAATAAATATGCAGCCATATCTCCTTTAAAATGGAGCCAGTAAATGGTCCATGGGTTATGAATTGATGCACCAAACCTGTAAGGGAGGTTTTTTGGCAGAATAATATAACTGTCTTTTTTTACTAAAGTCCTTTTATCGCCCACTTCGTACCACCCCTCTCCTTTTGTACAGTATATCAACATATTGTAATCGGTTCCAGCACCTTTATTAACATAATGGAATTTCACCCCCGGAAAATAACCTATGCGGGTAATATACAAATTCTGAATAAGCGGATTATTATGAAAATTTTTCAAAAACCAGCCCGGTATTGATATAACCCTTTGTCCTTCAAACCCATCTTTTATTTTTGGCATAGCAAAAAAACCGTAATATAATACCATTAGTTCGTAATAAAGTTAAATGTTTTTGTGTAATTGAATACCTAATTTTAGCACGTAGTTTTCTTTAAAATAAATGTACAAACCGAATTACGACAAATTTCCTTCAATAAAGCTTGACGGGCAGATATGGACAGGATGGGGCTCAATACGCAAAGTGATTGAGCAAAAAATTAATGATTCTGGAAAACAAAATATAACTCTTGCAATAGAATGTTACCATGGTGTTAACCTGAAGGAGCTGAAACAAGGGTTTTCTATCCTGAAACCTGCCCTGTTGGTCGATACCAAAGAGGTCTTTCTTCCAGAAGAAAAGATTCTTCATATTACATACAACGATGTAACCGACGATGATATTTTCGGTTTTATGACCAGGCTCTCCTATTCGGATATCCTCGACAAAGATAAAGTAAGTTTAGCCCGGAAAGATATCGGATCAACCAACGGGCTGGTTATTGTGTTGGGCTATGCTGCATCGCTAATTTGTCAGAAACCAGACATTTTGGTTTATGCCGATATGCCACGGTGGGAAATACAACTGCGGCAGCGTAAACACCAGATAAATAATATAGGCATCAACAATTTTGAAGAGGCACCCGCATTACAGTATAAACGTTCGTTTTTTGTTGACTGGCGTATATGCGATAAACAAAAGAAGGCAGTTTTGCCTAATATCGACTTCTGGCTGGATACTGTAAAAGAAAATTCGCCGAAAATGATAACAGGGAATACCATGTTAAAAGGACTTGAAACAACAGCAAAAAGACCTTTTAGGGTAATGCCATTCTTTGATCCTGGCCCCTGGGGCGGCCAATGGATGAAAAATATTTGTGGTTTAGATAAGGAAACTAATAATTACGCATGGTGCTTCGACTGTGTACCGGAGGAAAACAGCCTGCTGTTTGAAATTCAGGGAGAAATATTTGAGCTGCCATCGATAAATCTGGTTTTTAAGGAACCTACAAGGCTTTTAGGGGCACCTGTCGAATCGAGGTTTGGGCGTGAATTCCCCATCCGTTTCGATCTTTTAGACACCATGCAGGGAGGAAACCTGAGCCTTCAGGTACACCCCCTTACTGAATATATCCGTGAAAATTTTGGCATACCTTACACCCAGGACGAAAGTTATTACCTGCTCGATGCAGGGACCGGTGCTTCGGTCTTTTTAGGTGTTAAAACTGGTATTCAACCCCAAGAAATGATAAACGACCTGATTAGGGCACAAAATGGAGACTTTTTGTTCGATGCAGAAAAATACATCAATAAATTTCCCGCAAAAAAACACGATCATTTTCTTATCCCTAATGGTACAATCCACTGTTCAGGGGCAAATTCTATGGTTCTCGAAATAAGCGCTACCCCATATATTTTCACTTTTAAGCTATGGGACTGGAACCGCTTAGGGCTCGATGGCAAACCACGTCCGATAAATATCAAGCACGGTGTTAATGTTATTCAATGGAACAGAAATACCGAATTTTGCAGAGAGGAGTTGGTTTGTAAAATCGAAAAGATCGGCGAGGGCGATGGATGGGTTGAAGAAAGAACCGGCTTGCACGAAAATGAATTTATTGAAACACGGCGCCATTGGTTTACCAAAAAAGTTGAGCATAGTACCGGTAACGGTGTTAATGTGTTGAATTTGATTGAAGGAAGGGAGGCTGTCGTTGAAAGCCCCGACAACTCGTTTGAACCATTTATTGTACATTATGCCGAAACGTTTATTGTTCCGGCTTCGGTCGGCAAATATACCATACGGCCTTATGGCGAAAGCGAAGGAAAACAATGTGGCACCATAAAAGCATATATAAGGTTTAAAAATTGATATAGCATGAAAAAAATACTTTATATTTTATTTTCGGTGGTATTCGTGTCCTGTAAGCAAACTGCCGAGAAAAATACTGATGGGGTTATTTCGGGAAAACAGTTGCTGGATTTTGTTGACCCGAATATTGGAACAGCCCATTCACGGTGGTTTTTTTATACCCCGGCAGCCGTCCCCTTTGGCATGGCCAAGCTGGGCCCATCTACAAATGGCAGTTATGGCAATAAAGATGGTTGGGAAGCAGTTGGCTACGATTCAAGGCATGAAAGTATCGAAGGTTTTGCAAACCTTCATGAATTTCAAATTGGAGGTTTTTTGTTTACAGCTATCACCGGCAAACTGCAAACAATACCAGGAAAGCTTGAAGAACCAGATTCTGGTTATAGATCAAGATTTAATAAAGAGGATGAAAAAGCATCGCCCGGATTTTATAGTGTAATACTAAAGGATTATGGCGTAAGGGCCGAACTGACCGCTACTAAAAGAGTAGGCTTTCACCGATATACCTTTCCTGCATCCGACAGTGCCTATATTATCCTTGATATTGGAAATCAATTGGGCGAAAGCGGAAAAGTAAAAGACGCTTATATTGAATACAAAGACAACGGGCTTGTGGAAGGATGGGTAGTTACCTACCCGGAGTATGTAAAAAAATACCAACCCGATGGTGAAGTGAGAATGTTTTTTTCGGGTGTTGTTGATAAAGAACCACTTGAAGTCGGGGCTTTTTCGGGAGAAAAGGTTTTTGCCGGCAAAAAAAATATGAATGGAAAAGGAGCCGGTCTTTACTTAAAATATAACACACAAAAAGATGAACAAATTACTGTAAAAGCCGGATTTTCATATACTTCTGTTGAAAATGCCCGGGAGAACCTGAAAGCAGAGGCTTCCGAACTGGATTTTGACCAGGCAAAGCACCTGGCAGAGCAATCGTGGATAGAAGAACTGGGGAAAATTCAGGTTTCCGGCTCGTTGTACGAAAATAAAATAAAATTTTACACAGGGCTTTTTCATGCACTTTTAGGAAGGGGACTGGCAAACGATGTTAACGGCGCTTTCCCTCAAAACGATGGAACTGTAGGCCAAATTCCATTAGATAAAAATGGTTTGCCAACCTTCAACTTTTATAATACCGATGCTATTTGGGGGGGCTTTTGGAACCTTACCCAATTATGGGCATTGGTATGGCCCGGGTATTACAACGATTTTGTTCAGACTCACCTGCAGGTATATAAAAACTCGGGGTGGCTGGGAGATGGCCTTGCTAATTCACGATTTGTTTCGGGGGTGGGTACTAATTTTGTAGGGCTTGCTATTTCATCAGCCTATCAATGTGGAATAAGGAATTATGATGTAGAGTTGGCTTTTGAGGCTGCGTACAAAAATGAGATGATGTATGAAAACCGGATTGCCGGGGCCGGCAAAATGGACATGAAAGGGTTCATCGAAAACGGGTATATTTCATACTTGCCAGATTGGGTTGAAAAACCCAAAGGTTCAACATTTTCGGTATCCCGTACACTTGAGTACAGTTACAGCGCTTATGCTGTGGCTCAATTTGCCTTGGCTTTGGGCAAAGAAAAAGAGTATAAGGAGCTTATGAAACTTTCTGAAAACTGGAGGAACCTCTATGACGATGAAATAAATTTTGTCAGGCCACGGGGCCCAAATGGGGCATTTTTAGAAGATTTTGACCGATTTGAACCCTGGCGGGGCTTCCAGGAAGGAAATGCATGGCAATATACGTTTTATGTTCCACATAATCCGGCCGGGTTAATCGACAAAATGGGCGAAAAACAATTTGTGGCAAGGTTAGATTCAATTTTCACTGTTTCGGAAAAAACCGCATTTGGCGGAGAGGATATTGATGCTTTCGCCGGTCTTACTTATCTGTATAATCACGGCAACCAGCCAAACCTGCACATATCGTGGCTTTTTAACTTTACCAATAGCCCCTGGCTCACCCAAAAATGGGTACGAAAGATATGCGATAAATTTTATGGCACAGGGCCAGTTCATGGGTATGGCTATGGGCAAGACGAAGACCAGGGCCAACTTGGCGCTTGGTATGTAATGGCTTCCATGGGGCTGTTTGATGTAAAAGGCCTTGTCGATACGCAACCTTCGTTTCAGTTTAGCAGTCCGCTATTTAAAGAAGTTTCAATAGATGTAGGACAAAAAAAACGGCTTAGAATAATGACTGAAGCAGATAGCAATAGCGGAATTTATATCCGGTCGGTTACACTGAACGGCAAGCCCTACAAAAACAGGCAAATTCCTTTAAGTGTTCTGAAACAGGCCCCCGATATAATATATACTGTTGGAAAAGATTCTTCAAAATTCTTCAGCAACATAAACTAACACGGAATACAAATACTGTGGCTACTATATTAATTTAAGGGGCAAACCGGCATTGATGATACAGATATTTAAAAACACACGGTAGCAAGGCTTTTTGTCCAGGAAGGAAAAAGTAAAAGAGGCTGCCTAAAATAATCAGACAGCCTCTTTTATTTTGGCAATGCCAGTTTACTAATAAGAAAACTGGTATTTTCTTTTCAAGTCCTTTTGAAAGTCGTTAATCTGCTCCTCAAGCCGGAGGTTTTCGTTTTCAAGAAGAGTTGTGTCCTGTCCCTCAGCCTCCATTTCACGGATGAAACGGCGGTTCAAAATGATTTTCTTCTGGCATTCGTAAATGCTTGAAACCAATCCTTTTATATTATACTTCACGTCCAGCATATGGTTTTGTATTTTTAGTAGACAAAATTCAATTCAACAAAAGTAAAGTTATTAAAGCCGTATTGCTAATTTCCTAAAATGATGTTAATTACTGGTAAATGGTGATATAAATCAACTTCTTTAGTCCGGCCCACATATTGTTTTGTGAATCTGGCTAATAAATAACAAATAAAACAGATTAAGGTTCAGAAACCCGAAAATTTTCTTTATTTCAACAGCTAATTAGTATATTTATCAACTTGTTCAATCAAATACAAACAAAATGTACCTGTTACGTTCAACATTAACAGCTATTACCTTGTCTATATTATTTCTCGCAACAGCAAAGGCGCAGGTATCGCGTTACTTTAGCCCGTCAGACGAAATTATTTTTTCCTGGGGAAACCTTGCCCTCACCAACAGCTATAAACTGGAAAACCCCAAAGCCGAAATTACCGGTCACCCGGTTAGGTTTACCTGTTTTCTTCATGCCGGACGAAATTACAATATCGATTTAAACAAGCACCTTGGCTTTTTCAGCGGCCTGGGGTTAAGAAATGTAGGAGTAATAACGAACGAAATCCTTCCAGTAGTTGAAGGTTCAACAGAATATTTCGATGTAAAAATAGTACGCAGGACTTATTCGCTCGGGGTTCCATTGGCTATTAAGGCTGGAATGTTGGAAAAAGAGTCGTTTTTTTATGCAGGTGGCGAAATCGAGTGGGCCTTTGCCTATAAAGAAAAATTCTGGGAAAGCCACAATCGGAAAGGTACGAAACATAAATATTCCGAATTTACCGGAAACCAGGTTAAGCCTTTCTTGCCCTCTGTTATGGTTGGTTTTCAATTTAAAAATGGGGCAAACCTGAAGTTTAAATACTACCTGACCGATTTTCTGAATCACAATTATAAGGGAAGAAGTTTTGGAACAAAGAAGGTTGTAAGCGACCTTACCCGTTACAAGGAAAGCCGCATGTTATATATTGCGCTATCATGGCCATTCGATCCAAAAGAAATCACCAAAAAAGAAGAAAAAAGTGAATTTGCTTCGTTTGTAAAATAAACACAGGTTAAAAAGTATATATAATGAATCTCGTGGGAAAAAAGATGCTAATACTTTTAGCTGAAATAAAAATGTTACGAACAATACTACTTTTAATTGCCCTATTTGCTATTGGGGCACCTCGTTCACAGGCACAGAAATACGCTGCCTACACCGATTACATGGGCCGGTTTTATATTTTCGACAACGGCAGGAGCCAGGTTGTGGACGACCTGCCACCGCAGTCGCATAAAATCGGGGGTACCTGCATTTTATACGTAAATAGTCCGGGGCATTTGTGCATTTATCAAAACGGAAAAAGCGAAGTACTCGAAAAAAGCGGGGTAACTGAATATTATACCGGCGATTTTCTCGCAGCATATTCAATTTATGAAAAGTTAAAAGTAATATTCAACGGTAAAGTAATAGAATTGAGCAACAGGTGTCCGCATTACTATGCATCCGACAGTATTGTCTCGTTTTACGACAAAAATTCAGAATCGCTTAAAATTTTTTACAACGGCAAAACCAGCGAAATTCAGTCTGGCATATTAGGCAACCCGGTAAAAATATGGTCGGCGGGCGATAATATTTTTTCCTACATATCAGACATAAATAACGATTTTTATATCTGGTACAAGGGAAACAACTACCTTATTACACGAAATGTCGGCAATGTGCGTTTCAGGGCCGGCAGCGATGTGGTAGCCTTTAACGATGAAATTGACCAGAATTTCAAGGTTTTTTACAAAGGCGAGGTTTTTGTAGTTGATGATTTTATGGCCAAATCGTTTAAAGCCGGCGATGGATTTGTGGCATTTGTTACACAATCGGACGAGTTTAAGGTTTTTGAAAATGGCAGCACACAACTTATAAGCACAAACCCGCCCGACGAATACATAGCAGAAGACAAAATTCTTGTTTTTGCCGAAAACAACAGGTTTAAAATCTGGTTCAACCAAAACGAACAGGAAATTGAAGCATATATACCCCCATTATTTAAAACCGACTGGAACACAATTGCTTACCTCGACAACAGCAACCGTATCTGGATTTATCAGGACGGCGAACGCAAATATTTCGCCAACGAGTTTGTGAACTCCTTTGACATATATCGCGACCTGATATTTATGAACGTAAAAATAAACCGTAACATTATTTATTTTAATGGTAATTTTTACGAAGGCGGATCGTTCTAAAAATTACCGGTCTGCCATATAAATAATAACAAACTTTAAATTTTAAAATTTTGCCCGCTTGAAAGCATTTGTATTAATAACAGGCGCATCGGAAGGCATAGGCCTTGAACTTGCCAAAGTATTTGCAGCCCATGGGCATAACCTGTTACTGGTTGCACGAAGGGGAACACTTCTAAAAAAAACAGCCACATCGCTGCAAAAACAATTTAAGGTTGATGCAAAAACATTTATCTGCGACCTAAGCCTGCAAAAAAATATTGAAGGCCTTATGGAATACATCAATACAAACAGCCTTAATATTGAGATATTAATTAACAACGCCGGTGCAGGCGATTTTAGCCTTTTTAGCGAATCAGTTCCGCAAAGGAACAACCAATTAATCGATTTAAACATAAAAGCGGTTGTTCACCTTACCCATCGAATTATACCCCTGATGATAAAAGCCGGTAAAGGCAGAATACTCAATGTAGCTTCGGTGGCAGCCTTTGCCCCGAACCCATTCATTGCGGTATATGCAGCATCAAAGTCGTTTATACTAAACTTTTCCCATGCCATTGGAGCCGAACTTAAAGGTCAAAACGTTCAGGTTTCCGTACTATGTCCGGGCGACACAAAAACCGGCTTTCAGCGAAATGCAGGGCTCGGGAAATTTGATGTCCATGAAGCACTCACAGCTGGGGAGCTAGCAAATTACACCTATGCAAAATTTATAACAGAAGGCGAAACCGAAATAATACCGCCACAAAACCGACAGGTTATTGATATGATTCGAAAAACAAGCAATCTTGTATTGTTAAGTGCAAACTTTTTTAAAATGCGGCAAAAACTGGCAGCAAAACTTTCTACAAATAAATAATCCGGAAAAAAAGTAAAAAATTAGAAACGTCCATAAAAAAACAAATTTTCATGTCAATGCAGAATTTCGATGAATTAATTAACAGGGAAGGGACAAGCAGTTACAAATACGATTTACGAAAAAGCATTTTCGGCACCGACGATTTGTACCCGATGTGGGTGGCCGACACCGAATTCCGTGCACCCGGTTTTGTGCTCGAACGGTTACAGCAAAGAATAAACCACGGCATTTTGGGCTATACCATTACAACCGATGCCTATTATAAATCGATAATACATTGGCTGGAGAAGAAACACAACTGGGGCGTAAAAAAGAGCTGGATAAAGTACAGCCCGGGGGTTGTGCCCTCGTTATTTGCCAGTGTGCTTGCATTTACAAACCCGGGCGAAAAAGTTATTGTACAAACACCGGTTTACCATCCGTTTTATTATGCCATTGAACAAACCGGCAGGCAACTGGTAAAAAACCCGTTGGTACTTAAAAACGGCCGCTATGAAATGGACTTTGACGATTTGCTTTCGAAAATCGACAGCAAGGTAAAACTCATTTTTTTGTGCAGCCCCCATAACCCTACAGGTAATGTATGGAAGAAAAACGAGCTGGAAAGGTTCTCGGAGATATGCCTGGCGAACAACATTATTATTATATCCGACGAAATACATGCCGATATTGTTTATAAGCCCAACCTGCATATTCCGCTGGCATCGTTGTCCGACGAAATTTCGGCCAACACAATAACCTTAATGGCGCCCAGTAAAACTTTCAACATAGCCGGGCTGAACTCTTCCTATATCGTGTCGTCGAACAAGAACCTTCTCGATAAAATAAATTATTTTTTCGAAGGCATGCACATAGGCCCGAACCTGTTTGCCCCCGAAGCCACAATAGCCGCATACGAAAACGGGCTTGAGTGGCTCGAACAACTTACCTGCTATTTTATGTCGAACATAAACACGGCCACAAGTTTCTTTGAGGCAAACATGGGCAAATTAAATATTAATAAACCTGAAGGTACCTTTTTATTATGGCTCGATTTTAGAAAATATAACCTGCCGCAAAAACAAATCAACGAAATACTGATAAAAAAGGCCAAAACAGGCTTAAGCGATGGTACCATTTTCGGTGCCGAAGGTGAAGGTTTTCAGCGCATGAACATTGGTTGCCCTGCCAGCCTGTTAAAAGAAGCCCTGAATTCTATAGCCGGGGCTTTCCGCTCCATCTGAGCCGGAGGGGGAAGGGAACAGTTCGGATTAACAGGATTTTAAGTTTAATGCCGGTTTTCTTGTATTTAACCAGCCGATATTGTATTTTTAGTTACACCTAAACACAAACCGCTATGAAATACCTGGGATCCGACATCGGTTCGATTTCCGTAAATACGGTAATCCTTAACGAACATTTTGAAGTAATTGAAGAATATTACGATTACAGCCATGGAAAGCCTTTTCATGTTTTATCTTCGAGGCTTAAAGAAATACTTTATAACCACCCCGACACAGCAGGCACCATAGCCTTTACCGGCACCGGTGGCAAACTTGCTTCAAGCCTTTTAAACGGTATTGCCGTGAATGAAATTGTTGCCCAGTCGAAGGCAGTTATTTCAATGTACCCGCAAGCCCGCACTATAATTGAAATGGGCGGCGAAGATTCAAAACTCATTTTTCTGGAAGAAAACCAGCTTAAAAACGGGCTGAAGTTATCTGACTTTACCATGAACAGCCTTTGTGCTGCCGGAACCGGATCGTTTTTGGATCAGCAGGCAAAACGCCTGGGGGTTTCCATCGAAAAAGAATTCGGCGAAATGGCGCTGATATCGAAAGAACCGCCACGTATAGCCGGAAGGTGCTCGGTTTTTGCCAAAAGCGACATGATTCACCTTCAACAGGTAGCCACCCCGGTTTACGATATTATTGCCGGCCTTTGCTTTGCCGTTGCACGTAACTTTAAAAGCACCCTCGGCAAAGGGAAAACCCCCGAAAAACCCATTATTTTCCAGGGAGGCGTTGCTGCAAATGCAGGAATGGTAAGGGCCTTCACTGAAATCTACAACCTTGCGCCAGACGAACTGATAGTTCCCAGGCATTTCGCTTCAATGGGAGCAATTGGCGCTGTAATATATGCCGTAGAAAACAACAGGGTACGCAAAGGAAAAACAGACCTGTCGGGGCTGGAAGCATACCTCCGCCAAGGGTTCGAGAACCAGCAGGGCTTAAAAAAATTAACCGACAAGGGGCAAAAGGTGTTTAAAGAAGTGTATTCTTTGAACGGACAAAAAAATATAACGGCCTTTTTAGGAATCGATGTAGGTTCGCTCAGTACCAATATTGCCATTATCGACTCTACCAACAATGTTCTGGCACGCCAGTACCTGCCCACCGCCGGTAAGCCCCTTGAAGCAATTAAGCAGGGCCTTGCAGAAGTTGGGGAAGAAATCGGCGGAAAGGTAAAAATTGTTGCCGTTGGAACTACCGGATCGGGTCGGTACCTCACGGGCGACTTTGTGGGCGCCGACACCATACAAAACGAAATTACCTGCCAGGCAACAGCCGCAATTGCTTTCGACCCCGAAGTCGATACCATATTTGAAATTGGCGGACAAGATTCGAAATATATCCGAATATCGAATGGTGTTATCGTCGATTTTGAGATGAACAAGGTTTGCGCCGCCGGAACCGGGTCGTTCCTTGAAGAACAAGCCGACAAGCTCGGGATAAAAATCGACAGCGAATTTGGGCAACTCGCCCTCTCGGCACAACACCCCTCAAAACTCGGCGAACGTTGTACCGTATTTATGGAAAGCGATTTAAACACACACCAGCAAAAAGGCACACCAAAAGACAGGCTTGTTGCCGGCCTTGCTTACTCCATTGTTCACAATTACCTTAACCGGGTAGTACGCGACAAGTCCGTGGGCAACAAAATATTTTTTCAGGGAGGGGTAACCAATAACAGGGCAGTGCTCGCTGCCTTTGAAGAAGTTACCGGAAAGCCTGTTCATATTCCGCCCCATTTCGACATTACCGGGGCAATAGGTGCAGCCATTCTTGCACGCGAAAGTATTAAAAATGGCACCCCGACAAAATTTAAAGGTTTCGGGGTAAGCAAATCGGCATACAAGACCACCAATTTTGTTTGCAAACACTGCGCCAACCACTGCGAGATAAAACGGGTAATTATCGAGGGAGAATCGAAGCCTTTATACTATGGCGGCATTTGCGACAGGTACGAGTTCGACGAACGAAAAAAAGAAACAAACAACCTTCCTGATCTGTTCCATGAACGCGAACTGATGTTCCTCGACGGGTTTACGAACCAACATCAGGGCTATAAAACAACTATTGGCATTCCCCGCGGGTTGATGAATTACTACCAGAATTTTCCGTTCTGGCGAAATTTCTTCGAAGCCCTCGGTTTTGAAGTTGTAGTTTCAGACGAAACCGACAGGCACATTATAACCACCTCGCTCGAAACAATGGTTTCAGAAACCTGCCTGCCGGTAGAACTTATTCACGGCCACGTGCTTAACCTTTTCGAAAAAGGGGCCGATTATATTTTCGTGCCATTTACTGTTAATTCGAAAGGAACAAAAGAAAACCCTACAAACAACTGCAACTGTCCCTGGATACAATCGCACCCCTACCTCCTGAAAGCAGCCTTTTCCGGCCGTGATATCGAAAAAAAGCTCCTCTTCCCCACTTTGCATTTCAGGTATGGTAAAGTTGTAAAACAGGAATTGCAGGATTTTGTATTAGAAAAATTCGGGATAAAAAAAACCAACACAAAAAAAGCCATTGCAAAAGCCTTCAAAGCACAGGAACAATTCGAGAAACAAGTTCTGACAAAAGGCCAAAATGTACTACAAAACCTGCCAAAAAACCAGCGAAGCGTAGTAATTCTCGGACGCCCTTACAACACCGGCGACCCCTCGTTAAACCTTAGGCTTGTTAAAAAACTCATTAATTTGAACGTTTTGCCCATACCGCTCGACTTCTTACCTGTTGAAAACGAGCAGGTATTCGATGTTTACCCTTCGATGTATTGGCCAAACGGACAGAAGATTCTTGCTGCTGCACGTTATATAGCCAATCATAACAATTTGTTTGCCATTTACCTGGGAAATTTCCGTTGCGGCCCCGATTCGTTCCTGCTGCATTTTATTAAAGAAGAAATGGGCAAAAAACCGTTTTTGCACCTCGAAGTCGATGAACACAGCGCCGATGCAGGCATGATTACCCGTATTGAAGCATTCCTCGACAGCTTAAAGGGATGGGAAAACAAAGCAATCCCCCAGGAAACACAAAAGAAAAAAGTTGGCATAAACCACTCTGAAAACAACGATCTGAACCAACGCATACTGTATTTCCCTTATGCCCGCGACTCAGTGCACATTCTGTCGGCAGCTACCCGTTGTTGCGGGATACCGAGCGAAGTTCTTCCCATGCAGGACGAAACCGATATTGAACTGGGCCGCAAATACACCAACGGACAGGAATGTTTCCCGCTTATTGCCACCACGGGCAGCTTTCTGAAAAAACTTTTTGAGCCCGGCACCGACCCAAAAAAAGTTAGCTTTTTTATGCCCGACCACAATGGCCCTTGCCGTTTTGGGGAGTACAACAAACTGCAAAGGGTAATTTTCGACAATCTGGGCTTTTCCGATGTTAAAATTGTACACCCAAGCAACGAAGATTCTTATGCCAGCATTGCCCCCGGATATTCGGTGAAATGGCGAACAGTTTGTTGGAAAGGACTGGTGGCCACCGACCTGATTAGAAAAATGCTGGAGCAAACACGCCCCTACGAATTGGTAAAGGGAAGTTCCGATATTATTTATGCCAAATACCTCGACCTGATAATCAGATGTGTTGAAAATGGCAGTAAAAAAATTGATGTTGTTTTAAACGCTGCTGCAAAAGAGTTTCAGCAAATACCAGCCGATTACAGCATACAAAAGCCAATAGTTGCCATTGTGGGTGAAATTTTCATGCGCGACAACCCCTTCTGCTCTAACCAATTGGTAAAACGGCTTGAAGATTTGGGGGCTGAAACCCTGATGGCGCCCTTTGCCGAGTGGGTAAATTATTCTACTATACGCTTTATTCGCGACAGCCGTTGGAAGAGCGATATTAAAAAACTCATACAGGCAAAGGTACAGCGCTACTTTCAGAAATCGATTGAGAAAAAAATTATCGACAGCCTTACCAGTGTTTATCATCTGAAGCGCGAAATTGAAGTAGAAGAAATGCTCGAAAACTGTGGCGAATTTATCCACAAAGACTACGATGGCGACCCGCCATTGGCAATAGGCACAGCTGTGTTACTTGCCGAAAAACAAATATCGGGAATTGTAAATATTTTGCCCTTTACCTGCATGCCCGGAACCATAAACTGTACAGTTTCTGCAAACCTGCGAAAAAAACATAACGGGCTGCCCTGGGAAAACTTCGCCTACGATGGGCACGACAACATTGGTGTCGATACACGCTTCGAGGCATTTATGCACCAGGTTATGGAATACCACGAAAGGCAAAAAGGCATAACAACTACACCAAAAACAGTAATACAAACAGTAGAAAACTACCAAATGCAAATATAACCAACAGGCAAAAAGCAAATTTTACCTTTTAAATTTACAAAACTGCCAGACTAATACAGGCTAAAAGACTCTAAAATATAATATTCTGGCCCAGCGGGCTTTAAAAGGCTTTCAAACAAGAAAACTTTGTTTATTTGGGAGCGTTGGAGAATTGTATTTTTATTACCTGCAATAAAATCGCCGAAAGGTTTTGTCGGTAAGAAGTATTTCACCCTGGCAATTGTAAGATGGGGCAAAAAAGCTTTATTATCGGTAACAAAACCAACACTTTCCAAATTTTGTTTAAGCGATACGGCTATAGCAGAAAGCGTGGCACTATTCCCAACCCCTGCCCAAATTACCCGTTGCCTTAAATTTCCAAAAGTTCCAAAACCTTTAAGGGTAATACCGAAAGGTTTTAATCCGGCTACGGAAGCCAACACGGCTTCTTTTACAGCAGGCACCTTAATTTGGGGGGTGTTGCCCAGGAAATACAATGTAAGGTGCAGGTTTTGTTCGCTAACCCATTTTACCTGGGTATAGCCGGCTAAACTTTTTAAAAGATTAATTTTTTCTGAAAATTCGGGGGTTATTTCGGGCTTAATGGCAATAAATAAGCGTTGGCTTAATGGTTTAGAGTTGCCCATTTTCAATCATAATTACTATTTCGTTCAGCAGCTTATCTTCCCCCAGGGGATCGAAGGTGCTTTTAAGGTTATGCCCGAAAATGCGGGCAAAAGTCTGCCAGAAAAAAGCAGAAAACTTGCCCCTGAACTCTTTCAGCAGGTCGTATGATGTTTCGCCAATTTCCCTGTCGATAAGTTTAAGCAAAATACGCCCTTGTGAAATGGTAAGTTTTTTTAAGTCTTCTTCAAATTCGGCTTTTAGTTCCTCCTCTACCTGCGCCATATAGGCCTTCTGTTCCTTTTCGGTATTCTTGGTCTGTAATATTGCCGAAACTTCATCGTATTTCTTTTTTGCCAGTTTTGCGTAAGGATAAACTTTTTTTACATTCCGCACAAGTTTCTGGTACCTTCGCATATCGCGCTTCGACTCAAACTTGCGCATGGGCATAATGTATATTTCTTCAATAGTTGAAACCAGAATGGTATCGCCATCGACTATTATGCCATACAAAACATTGCCCCCATAGGCGGCAATTGTATCCTGGGCTATGGAAAAAACAGGCAGAAATACTAAAAACGCTGTGATTATAAGGGGTTTCATACTTGTTTTTCGGTATAACTTTCAATTTTCGTACCAAACGATTAAACGAATTTACAAATTATATGTTCTATGTTTATATAAATTTGTCGATATAAAAAAACACCTGATTCACAATGGAGGATAACAACCGCGAATATACCAACGGCGAAATAACCGTATTCTGGAGGCCAAAAGAATGCATACATGCCACAACCTGTTTCAGAGAACTGCGCTCGGTTTTTGATCCGGCAAAAAGGCCATGGGTAAACATGAAAGGGGCATCAACAGCCGAAATAATAAGGATTGTTGACCTATGTCCCACCAATGCTTTAACCTATAAATGGAACAAAGATATAGAAACTGCAAAAAATTTGAGGCAGGAGAACGGTCTGGGCGAAAAGCCTGCTGTGCCTGTCGAAAATCAAACATCAAGCCATACTCCCACGCCCACTGTTGAGATAAGGGTCTTGCCCGATGGCCCCTTAGTGGTTAAGGGCGATTTTATAACCATAGGTTCCGATGGCAAAGAATTGCGAAAAATGAAGATAAGCACCTTTTGTCGCTGCGGCAGGTCGTTGAACATGCCTTATTGCGATGGCACCCACCGAAAAGTTGGTTTTTCGTCGAAGTAAACTGATAATCTTCATTAGTTTTTATCGTGAAAAGCATTATTTTCAAACGAAAAAAGTAAATGCTCATAGCCGGAATACACTCTGAATTTTCGAAACTCAAAACAGTTTTGCTGCACGGGCCGGGGCCCGAAGTAGAAAACATGACCCCGGCAACGGCCGAAAGGGCCTTATATAGCGACATACTTAACCTGCCTATTGCTCAGCTTGAATATGCCCAATTCAGAGGGGTATTAAAAAAAGTATCGGAAGTGTTTGAGGTAAAACCCATGTTATGTTCCATACTCGAAAAAGACGAAACCAGGAGCGAATTATTGGTTCAGCTTGAAAAATTTTCCGTCTGCCCCGGATTATCGGAAGAATTATCGGGTTTGTCTGTTAGCCGTTTAACTAACGTACTTATTGAAGGGATACTACTGCCACAAAATTCACTTACAAACTTCCTACAGCAAAACAAATATTCGATAAACCCGCTGCACAACATGTTTTTTATGCGCGATGCATCGTTTTGTATAGGCAACACCATTTTCATCAGCTCAATGGCCCGTTCGGTAAGAAAACCCGAAACCATTATACTCGAAGCTGTTTACAGGCACCTGCTCGACAATAACAGCCGCCTGGTTTACTTAAACAAACTTGCAGGTTCAAAATTTAGCATTGAAGGCGGCGATATTCTGGTAGTTTCTCCCGAAGTGCTGATTATTGGAATAGGTTCGCGAACTACACCGGAAGCAGTTGACTATCTTATCGGCCAGGTTTCGGCGATACAGCCATTGAATTATGTAATTGTGCAGGAACTGCCCCTTGAACCCGAGTCGTTTATACACCTCGATATGGTTTTCACCCTGCTGTCGGAGAGCGAATGCATGGTGTATAAGCCTTTGTTGGAAAGCGAGTGGCACTATCATACAATATTAATGAAGATTGAAAACGGTGTTGTACGAAAAATTTCGTATGTTGAAAATATAATGGAAGGACTAAAAAAATGCCGCTTCGGTTTTGAACCTGTATTTTGCGGAAATGGCGACCCAATGTCGCAGGAACGCGAACAATGGCATAGCGGCGCTAATTTTTTCGCCTTTTCGCCCGGCCATATTATTGGCTATGCAAGAAATATGCATACCACCAATGCGCTAAACAAGATAGGTTACGAAATAATAAAGGCGAACGATGTAATTAGCGGAACTGCAAGCCCGGCCAACTACAAAAAATGCCTTGTAACCATTGAAGGATCGGAACTTGCCAGGGGTGGCGGGGGGCCAAGGTGCATGACCATGCCACTATTAAGGGACTAAAATAGTTTGCCCTGTTGTATTTTCAGTCAAAAACTTCTTTAACCTTCCGGGCAGCATCAAAGAGGGTTATTGCCGACAACACTTTTAAGCCCGACTTATCGATTAATTCTTTTGCAATTTCGGCGTTTGTGCCCTGCAAGCGCACAATAACAGGCACACGAATTTCCCCAATTGCTTTATATGCCTCAATAATTCCTTCTGCCACACGGTCGCACCGCACAATTCCACCAAAAATATTTATTAGTATAGCTTTTACATGGGGGTCTTTTAATATAATGCGGAAACCTGCTTCAACCGTTTGGGCATTTGCCGAACCGCCCACATCGAGAAAATTTGCCGGGCTGCCGCCCGAAAGCTTAATAATATCCATTGTTGCCATGGCCAGGCCTGCCCCATTAACCATACAACCTACGTTACCGTCGAGTTTCACAAAATTAAGGTTATGTTCCGAGGCTTCAACCTCGGCAGGGTCTTCTTCAGCAGTATCGCGCATAGCCATAATTTCAGGATGGCGGAACAAAGCATTGTCATCAATTATCATTTTGGCATCGGCAGCCATAATATGCCCATCGGAAGTTTTTACCACCGGGTTAATTTCAATAAGCAGGGCATCGCTGCCTGTGTATGCTTTGTAAACCGACAGTAAAAACTGTACCATTTCAGAATATGCCTTCCCCGAAAGCCCCAGGCCAAAAGCAACGCGCCGTGCCTGGAAAGCCTGCAGGCCAAGTACAGGGTCAATTTCTTCTTTTAAAACAAGATGAGGAGTGTTGGCAGCAACCTCTTCGATATCGGTGCCGCCTTTGGTGGAATAAACGAGTGTGTTTTTCCCGGAAGACCTGTTTAATACAAAGCTTAGATAATACTCTTTAACAGCTTCTTCGCCCGGATAATAAATATCCTGTTGGATTAAAACCCTGCTTACTTTTTTACCAACAGACCCTGTTTGAGGTGTAACGAGGTTCATTCCAATAATTTTTGAAGCAAGCGTTTCAACCTCGTACGGCGATGTTGCCAGCTTAACCCCGCCCCCTTTGCCCCTGCCTCCGGCGTGTACCTGGGCTTTTACCACCCAGGTTTTAGTTCCGGTTTTTTCCTGTACAGCCTTAACAGCCTTCACAGCCTTTTGGGGGGTTTCTGCTACCAGGCCAAGCGGTATTTTTGCCCCGTAGCCCTCAAGAATATTTTTTGCCTGAAATTCGTGAATGTTCATAAGCGAAATCTCTGACAGGTTTAATAAATATATGAATTTTTTGTTATTTCGCGGAAAACGGTTCCATAATAATTAGGTATATGCGAAAACTCCTTAACGAAGAGTTAAACAGATTAACAGCCGAAGAGTTTAAAAAAGCCAAGAAAAACCCATTGGTAATTATACTCGACAATGTGCGCAGTATGAACAACATTGGTTCGGTTTTCCGTTCAGCCGATGCCTTTCTTGCCTCAAAAATTTATTTGTGCGGCATTACGGCAACACCGCCCCATAAAGATATCCATAAAACTGCCCTTGGGGCAACCGAAACCGTCGAATGGGTATATTTCGAAAACACTATTGATGCAATAGACGAAATAAAAAAAGAAGGCTACACGGTATATGCAGTGGAACAGGCCGAAAACAGCATCGGGCTAAACCAGCTTTCCCTTTCAGAAAATGCAAAAACTGCTGTTGTGTTTGGCCACGAGGTGCGGGGCGTGCATCAGCAGGTGGTAAACCACTGCGATGCCGTGCTTGAAATTCCCCAGTTTGGAACAAAACACTCGTTAAACATATCGGTCTGTGCAGGAATTGTTATTTGGGAATTATCGAAAAAATTATTGTCCGAAAAATAAGAAAGCCCGGTAATAATAACCTGGCTTTCTAAATGAGCGGGAAACGAGACTCGAACTCGCGACCCTCAGCTTGGGAAGCTGATGCTCTACCAACTGAGCTACTCCCGCAGAAAAAAGTTAAGCCCGTTTTACTGCTTAACACGGTGCAAAAATAATTATTCCCGGCAGAAAAGCGAGAATATTTTCAGAAAAAATCAACCAATACCGGAACAAACTATTTTACTGAAAACCATACATCCATTCAAAATCATTAGTACCTTTAACGCCTGCGCCTTAAACTAAAACAGTATGATACAGGAAAACCTAGTCAGGTATTTCGAAGAAAGCATCCGCAATAATTGGGACAAACAAGCTTTCTCGGATTATAAAGGTGTAGGCTATACCTATAAAGAAATAGCCGAAAAAATTATCCTTGCCCATCATTTCTTTGAGCTTTCAGGCATTAAAAAGGGCGACAAAGTTGCCCTTATCGGCAAAAATTCATCGAACTGGGCCATATCGTTCATTGCCACGGTTTGTTACGGTGCTGTAATTGTGCCTATATTGCCCGATTTTAAGCCCCGCGATGTACACCATATTGTTAACCATTCCGATTCGGTATTCCTGTTTACCGGCGAACAAATTATCGATACCCTGTCGCCAGAAGAAATGCCCAACATAAAAACCATTGTATCGATCAGCGATTTTTCGGTAAAACATTCGGCAACCGGCAATCATAAATTCCCCGAAACCGGGAGCCTTCCCGAAGGGCTGCAAAAAAAAATCAGCCCCGAAAATTTTGTTTTCCCCGAAGTTGAAAACGAAAACCTGGCCTTAATAAGTTACACATCGGGAACAACCGGACATTCGAAAGGTGTTATGCTGCTACTGAACAGCCTTTCGGCCAATGTACGCTTTGCCCGCAACAACATGCCCCTGAAAAGCGGCGACAAAATTGTTTCGTTCCTGCCCCTGGCACATGCTTACGGACTGGCATTTGAATTCCTGTTTCCCTTCTCGCTGGGCTGCCACATTACCTTTCTTACAAAAACCCCATCACCACAGATTATTACACAGGCATTTGCCGAAATAAGGCCGCGGCTTATACTATCGGTTCCGCTGGTTATTGAAAAAATATATAAGAAAAAATTGTTGCCGACCATCGAAAAGCCATCCATAAAAATTTTGCTACACACCCCCGGCCTTAAACACGTTATTCATAAATCGATTAAAAAGAAATTATTGGCCGTTTTCGGTGGAAACTTCCACGAAGTGGTTATTGGCGGTGCTGCTTTTAATGCCGATGCCGAGCGCTTTTTCAGGAAAATTAAGTTCCCCTTTACGGTAGGGTACGGAATGACCGAATGCGGCCCGCTTATCAGTTACACATCGTGGCAAAACACCGAATTGCAGGCATCGGGCAAACTGGTCGATACCCTTGAGGTACAAATTGACTCAGACGACCCGCAAAATATTGCCGGGGAAATTTTGGTACGCGGCGATAACGTAATGGTTGGATATTACAAAAACGAAGAAGCAACCAGGGCTGCCATCGATAGCAATGGCTGGCTGCATACCGGCGATTTGGGCGTTATCGACAACCAAGGGAACATTTATATCAGGGGGCGCAGCAAAAGCATGCTGCTGGGGCCTTCGGGCCAGAACATTTATCCCGAAGAAATCGAGTCGGTGCTTAATAACATGCATGGTGTGCTAGAGTCGCTGGTTATAGAAGAAAACGGCAAACTGGTTGCCATAATAGTGCCCGACAAAGAAACCACCGAAGCTGAGGGCATCGACAGCGAAAAGCTGAACCATATTATGAAGCATAACCTGAAAGAACTTAACCACCATGTGCCGGCATATATGCAGGTATCGAAATACGAATTAAGGGACGAAGAGTTTGAGAAAACCCCAAAAAGGAGCATCAAAAGGTTTTTGTACACCAAAAGCAGCCCCGATTAAAAACCGGTAATTTTTCAGGTTTCTTCGTTAAAGAAAAGCTGGTAATAGTGCATGCGGCTTTCCTCATCGTAGCCCTTAACTATTAAATCGCGCTTGCCGTGCACATAAATATGAAAGTTTTTATCGAGCTTAATGACGCTCTTAAAAACCCTCGACTGTTTCTTTACTGCATTCTCAGAAATTTCGAAATCTTCGGCAATAGGTATTTTGTTTTCGCGCTCGAAGTGTTTGGTAAACGATTTAAACGAGTCGATTAGTTCGGGCTGCTGCATCACTTCTTCGGCAAAATCGCCCATGCTGAAAGTATCGTTTTCTTTAAAAAACTTTGCCGTTTTGTTCAACAAATCGGCCTGATCGACCCGGGTAATTTGAAAATCCTCGGGCATGCGCTCATCGACATACGACTTGCACAGGTCGATAACGTTTTTGGTATGGTAGAAATTATCGGTCCGTTCGCATATTCTTAAAAAATCGTCGTTCCAGTAGCGCGCCTCGGCCGATTTTTTAATATTGTCGGCAATGGCAACAAGGTAGCCGTTTTCGGACTCACGGTTAAAAATAAGGCAGCCCTTGTCGAGCTTGTTTAGCGAAATACCATCGTCAGATTTTATCTCAAAGCCATTTTCGTTCGAGAATATTTTAAGGTAAGTTTCGCGCGACTCCGATTTAAAAATCCCCACAGCATCGGCCGTTTCGCCCTCAATTATACAATCCTGGAAATATACCACATACACTTCGCCGTTTTTCACTTTCGGGTGGACCGACTGGTTATACAAATGCTTTGCAATGTTAACCGATTGTTCGTGCAACCTGTCGGGGTCGTTAAAAATTACCGAAACATAATTGTACACCTCATTCATCTGTAAACTGGTTTCGTGAAAAAGGTTAAAATACTCTTCCGACTTAAAAGGGGTAAAAAAATAAGTTATAAGCAACTGGCTTATGGAGTCGTTAGGGGTAATTTTCGACTTGGAAATACGAATACCCTCTTCCAGCGATTTGTTCCCCACTTTGTGTATAGCCAGGCTGTCTATGCTTGTGTTTTCGTGGTTTATCATTTCATGCACGGTTTAGACGGCAAATATAAGGGATAATGGACAATAATATGCTGAATAGTACAAGTGAATTTGAACCCTGCTATTGCTATATTTCAGATTTATGAAACCCAATACTAAAACATAGTAGTTGCCCAAGTACAAAACAAGTGCCTTACAAGTACAATTCTCAATCTATAAAAAGAGATACAACAATAACTATTTACAAGAAGGGCGTTAACAAATGTAAATATTTACATATAAACCATACGTCAAATGATTGATAATCTGATGGTTGAAATACAAATAAGCAAAACGTTATACAAACATCTTGCAAATATCGCCCGATATACCTATATTTAAGTAAATTATCTCCATAATTAATTAATACCATGATAGTACATAAACATGCTAATGTAACGATCGAGTACGATCAGGCAAAACAAAGGTTGAAACAAACCTGGAGTGGTTTTATACCATCGAAAGATTTTCGCGATGCTATTGATGCCACAGTTGTTTTTGCGGCTAAAAATCCGGTGCGCACCATTATTTCCGACACCTTAAACCAGGGAGTGGTAAAACCGGAAGACACCGAATATGCAGGCTCTGTAATGCCAAAACTGGTTGCCAAAGGCTTAAAAGGTATGGCATTTGTAATACCCGAGAATATTTTCACCCAGCTTTCGCTAAAGAAATTTGCGAACAACGAACAAACTAAAGGGGTGCAATATTTTAAATCGGAAAGCGATGCCGTAGTTTGGCTCAACTCGCTATAAAACCATCCTGCCACAATTTTACCGAATATCTGCCCAAACACAAACCCTTCAGGATAAACCCGGCAAGCCTGTAATAAACTTCATAACCTGGTTTGCAAGTTTTACGTTGTCTGCCTGATTCCCGCCAAACCTTTAAAAGGCATAAACTTTTGCCTCAGTTTTTTATTATATAGGTACATGGGCATTGCCCGAAAAATTGTTTTTATACAAATTATTAATACAAAAAGCATAAAAAATGCAAACATTCCCACCGCCAAGGATTTACGATGCTCTTGGGTTAATAATGAGCTATTACCCGAACCATTTCACAGAGCAAGCAAAAGTTGAAATAGAAACCCTGCTCGACCATTGCCTCGAAACCCTCCACGACGATTCGGAGAAATTCCTATCGACCTTAATTATTAAGGCACTGCGAAAAATGATAGGCACTTCGGGCATTGACGAGCACATATACCTGAAGCGTTACGAGATAACCCAAATCGAACTATTTAACATTCTCATTAAAGAGTTTCCTTTTGTAAAATGGGGGCACGAAATTGCCAACACATTAATCTGCAACAAACTAAAAGATTCGGAGAATGCCATAATTGTTGACATTGGCATCGGCCAGGGAATACAAATGGTACATCTTCTCCAGAAACTAAATTCGCTGCCAAAAATAAAGAATGTAACCATTATAGGCATTGAGCCTTTCATTGATGCACTGGAAGCAACAGGCGAAAATTTTTCGAGATTGAAAAGCCAGGTGAACTACAACCTGCACTTTGAGCCCTGGAATATATTTATAGAGAACATTAAAGAAGCAACCTTTGCCGAAAAACTGGCCCCTTTCAATGGTGAAATTATTATAAATGCTTCGCTGGCACTGCACCATATCCAAACCTTGGATAACCGTTTGCAGGTTATGTCGGTTTTACGATCGCCTTCGCCTAAGGGCATAGTACTTGTTGAACCAAACATCGACCATTTCGAACCCGACTTCAACCGGCGGTTCCATAATTGTTACCAGCATTTTTACCACATCTTCCAGGTAATTGACAATTTAAACATTGATCAATATACAAAAAACGGGCTGAAATTATTTTTCGGGCGCGAGATTGAGGATATTATCGGCCATAAAAACAGCGAGCGTTATGAAAAGCATGAACCGGCTTTTCGCTGGATTGAAAAGTTAATTCATGGCGGGTTTGCTGTACAAAACAATTTTCTCGAAAAATTGCCGGAAGTAGGCAGCGGCATCGACCTGTATTTCAACGAAAGCGGCTACCTGGGCTTCAGGTACAAGTCGGAAACAGTTTTATCGGTTATATATGCCGAACCAGTCCATATTGCATAGTTTTCAATTTATTTCTCATGAGCAACAACAATTCAAAGGGATTTTTCCACCAAGCCCTTTACGAATCGGGCAAACGAATCGAACCATCGCAGGTTGTTTACAACACTTACCTGAACAGGAACGAATCGGTTTACGAACTCGACGATTCCATAAAAAAACAGATTATCGACGAGCTGGGCAGTTACCAGTGGAGGAACTACCCTATGCCTTATTATCCGGACATTGAAAAACTCATTGCCGGATATTGTGGCGTTTTGCCCGAACAGGTTGCTGTTGCTGCCGGTTCAGCAAGCATCATTACAACCCTCATCAATTATTTCGCTGCCAATCAACGGCAAATAGTAATCGCCCAACCTTCGTTCTCGCTTTACGATTTTCATTGCCGCACTTATAATATCAGGTTCGACATATGGCCTTTAAACCAGGAGCTCGAGTACGACACAAGCCTGATGCCTGGTTTAAAAGAAAATTCCCTGGTATTGTTTGCCTCGCCAAACAACCCGGTTGGCAATATTATTAGCCCGGAGGTTCTGGAAAAACTGCTCGGCAGCAACCCATCGAGCCTTTTTTTGCTCGACGAGGTGTATAACGAATTTTCGCCTGTGGCTTATGCCCCTTTGGCGAATAAATACGACAACTTGGTTTTATTGCGTTCGTTTTCAAAAGTATTTTCTTCGGCCGGGCTAAGGGCTGGGTATATTATATCTGCCCCTGCAATCACCGAACAGATCAGGAAACTGATATTGCCTTTCTCGTTAAACCATTTTTCGGTGGCATTTCTAAAATATGTTTTAAACAACAAGTGGGCAATAAGCATGCAGGCTGAAAGGAACAAGCAACTTATAGATGAGCGCGATAGGTTTTATAAAGAACTGAAAGAAATTGAAAAGGGCACAAATAAAATAATTGCTGTTAAGTCGTATGGAAATTTTGTTTTGATAAGGTTTTGCAATGAACAAACTTTTCAGGCTTTCAAAAAGAAAATCGACGAAGCGAAAATTGCCCTGCTCGATGTATCAAATGCCCCGGGAATAGGCCAGGCATATAGGGTAACAATAGGACACCCGCCCGACAACAACAAAGTACTGGACATATTAAAGATGGTACTTTCAACCGACCTGTGAAAGAGAGAAATAAAAAGTGGTGCCTTTGTCTGGCACGCTTTCAACCTGTAGCCGGCTGCCATGTTTCTTTAAGAAATCGTTTGAAATAATTAAACCCAGGCCGGTGCCCTTTTCGCCAGAAGTGCCTTTGGTTGAAACGGCATGATCGATATCAAACAAGCCGTCAATGGTTTCAAGGAGAATACCAATGCCTGTATCTGAAACCGATACCTTCACCTGATTTTCAAAATTTTCTGCCGCAAGTGTTACCGTTCCGCCCTGTGGTGTGTATTTAATGCCATTCGACACCAGGTTTCTCAACACAGTAACAATCATGTGTTCATCGGCATGTACATATACATCAGTGTCAACCAAACTATTTAACAATATATTTTTGTTCTGTGCTGCGGTGCCCAATAATTCCGAAATTTGGTTAAAGAGAATTCTTAAATTCAGTTTTTGGGGCGTGTATTTAATAGTTGTTGTTTGTGAAATGCTCCATTCCAGTAAATTTTCAAGTAAACTATAGGTATTTATGGCAGCGCCACGAACAAGGTTTATGTAATACTTTTTCTTGTCATCGGGCATGGAATTATACCTTTTATCCATTAATTCCAGCAGGCCAATAATGGAGTTCATAGGCGCTTTCAGGTCGTGGGCAATAAGCGATAGCAGTTTATCTTTTGTTGCATTGAGTTTCGACAGCTCCAGTTGTTGTTGTTTATTTTCAATTACATGACGGTTCAAAAGCGAGTTAATTTCCGACAAATCTTTTGCCTGTACCGACAGTTCGTTGTTTTTGAGCATAATTTTTAGCCGCAACTGTTCTTGTTTTAATGCCAAACTTTCGGCCTCCCTAACATAAAAGTACATACTTACAGCATAGCCGCCAAACACGGCAAAAGTCCAGAAAATATTCTCAACCAGGAAACTGTCGTGGGTAAATACAGCCATTGTTGCGTAAAAAGCTATATATATACTGCCAATTATTACATTCTGCCATTTCGACGACACAATTGAAGCCAGGGCCATAAGTATGAAAACCGATAACGAGTCGCGCATAAAATACACTATCGACAACTGATCTGTAGTAACAAGGAAATTTGTAAGTACTATATTGGCAATAATTACATATACCGAAACCAGGAAATTTATACGAGTTTTTACCAGATTGAATATAAACAAGCAAAAGGATACCCCAATATGAACCAGGGTAATTAAATTAATAACCAAACCTGTACGCGAAACCTCAACAGTAAAGATATCGATAAGAATTGCTATAAAAGCAAGTGGCAGGGTAAGCAGGAAAATTATCCTCCGGATTTTTTCTATATTGTCAACTTCGTTTTTTTGTGGTTTCATCCGAACAATATTGATTTTCAAAAGCCGGATAGTTTGCCCCGATACTTCGGGGGGAACCCGCATTCTGTTCATCAGTGTTTGTGGTAGCTTATTGCATGCTCATCACATATAATATGCCAACATCTATTAAATTTACAAAAAAAACACACTAATAAAACATGAACCAACTATATGTTTTGTTACATTCAACATTAAGGACAAAAATCATACTATGGTATTATTCCCCAACGCTAAAATAAACCTCGGTCTGCATATAACCGATAAACGCCCCGACGGGTTCCACAACATCGAAACCTGTTTTTTCCCAATTGGCATAAGCGACGTACTTGAATTTGTTGTGTCAGACAGTGACAAAGCCATAACCTATTCTGGCATTGCCATTCCGGGCAATCCTTTGGAAAACCTGTGTATAAAAGCATGGAAACTGCTGAACGAAAAATATTCGTTACCTGCTGTATCGATACACCTGCACAAATGCATTCCCATTGGCGCCGGTTTGGGAGGCGGTTCGTCCGATGCTGCTTTTATGCTTAAAGGCCTTAACAATTATTTTAAACTCGGCCTCGAAACCGGTGAACTTGAACATTACGCCTCGCAACTGGGCAGCGACTGTGCTTTTTTCATCAGAAACACAGCCAGTTATGCTACAGGCAGGGGCGAAGTGCTAACGCCCATAAACCTAAGCCTTAACGGATATAAATTTGTGCTGGTAAAACCCGAAACACACATTAGTACACCCGAGGCTTATTCTATGGTTAAACCAAAGGTGCCCGATATTTCGCTGGCAGAAAGCCTGCACCTGCCGGTTGAAAAATGGATGGGGACAATTAAAAACGATTTCGAAGAAGGGCTGTTTGGAAAATATCCGCAAATTGCTGCTATAAAAGAATCGCTGCTTGCATCGGGGGCGGTCTATGCAGCAATGTCGGGCAGTGGCTCAAGTGTTTTCGGAATATTTAAAAACAATATTCCCGAAAACCTTCGGGCGAAATTTAAAGGCCTTTATTACTGGCAGGAGAACCAGGAATAATATAAACCCAAAATAAAGAACAATTTTAAAAATAAGTTTCAGAAACAACAGCATCGATTGAGCAGTGATTAACAGAATAACCAGAAAATGTATTGCTTAGTTCCATTTGCCCAAATCGGTCATCCAGGGCTCAACAGGCATTTCTTCCTCAATGTCGGGGGTAAGATCGGTATTGCTTTTTTCATTAATAAAGGGCTTTAGCATCCAGTCTTCCAGTTCCATATCGGCTTCGTAATCGACTTCCGACAGTGCCGGTAAAATACTTACAGGCAGGATGTTTACTACAGGATAGTTTTCGTTTAGCAACCTTTGTACTGTTGGCGATGTTGGTTCAAGGCTTATCATATTCGAATCGTAAACCAGCACAATTTTATCGGGAATAGTGGGTTTACTGTCATTTTTAAGTTTTAAAACCAGTGTGTTGCCTGGCTCCTTAAAAATTTCAAATGAAGTTTGTGCTGTAGCAGAAGTAACTGTGAGGATTAACAGCAATACAGATGTTGCGTTTTTTACGATAGTTGGTTTTAGCGATTTCATAACAGTGTATTTTGACATGAACTGAACACCAACCATGCCACAACAACCTAAACACCTGCAATTCAATTACTTTAAACAACTAAACACCCGGTATTAGTGACCAAAAACGACCAAAATGAAGCATTACCTGCACGAAAACGAACAAGTTTCGCAATAACTGCAAGTCTGCCAGAATTAAAAAAAGGCGGAAGCATTCTGTAGGGAAAGGTTATCAGGTATTGCCATTATAGCTAAGCCCAAAACAAACCTATACAACAAATACTTCCAACCTTTTAAGAACCAATCACCATAACCCTAACCAAATCACTATTGAAAAAACTAAAATTCCACTATTATATCGCCGGTTTCGCCTTGAAAATCGCGTGCAGTAACACTTAACGTCAACATTTTTGCCAGTTCATCGTATTTTTTGCCCTCAATTTTAATATTGTCATTATTGCTCATGACCTGCTTGGGCTTCTTACAATAAATTTTAATATCCTGTTTTCCATAAACCCTGGCATTTATCACGGTTTTGCTTTTTGAATTTTTCACATGCAAAACATTAAAGGTTCCATCGTTGTAAACAAACTGGGGCATACGCTCGTTACCAACAGAATAAGTAAGGGTGTAATTCAATTTCTCCAGAACCGGCAGGTAAATAAAACCATACCCGCCATCTTCGAAATAACAAGCAATAGAGTTATTATTAAGCAATGCCTGCGAAACATGCTCGCCCTCCCCGAGTTTAACTTTCAGCACCATATTGCCGAGAATACCATTTTTATAGGCTTCATCGGGCATGGCGGTATTATCGATAAGCACCTTCCCTATTGAGTTTTCGGTTACTTTGGTAAATTTATTGTATAACCATTGCGCATGAAACTGCTGTGTATTTTTAGCAATATACCTAGCACTGTCGGCCTGAACCATTCGGTAATAATCGATCCAGCGCTGGTTTGTTTGTTCCTGCAAAAAATCGTCTTGTGCGAGCCAGTTGCTCCAATGCGATTCAATAATATCCGATTCCTGTTCCGATAGCGGAACATTGGGCAGCGATGACAATTCAAACCAGGGGTTGCCATAGTTTATGCGGTTTACAACTACTACTCCATTGTCAAAACCTCCGCCATTTGGCCCTTCCGGGGGATTTAGCTCTTCGATATACGTAAAAAGCGTGTTTACATATTTTACCCCTGCTTCCGACATAATTTTCCCGGTGCTGTAACCCCCACCAGGGTTCCAATAATAACCATACGCACAGGGCACAAAGCTTTCGGGAAAAGAATGCCCGTTTTCGGGTGCAAGTTGGTATTGGGCCATTATTGCTTTAAAAAACTGTATGTGCTGCCTCATGCTTTCTTCGGGCCAGGGATGGTTATCGTCGGTGCAATACCACTCGGCGCGTTTTTTCGTACCATCGACCCAGTATTCGTGTCCGACACCATGCAGCCCAAACTCAAGCCAGGCAGCATTTTCTTTTACAAAATCCATAATTTTTACCTGCTCATCGCAAACATTCTTCGAATTGTCCCAATTATTTCCCTGCCAGGTAGTTGTTGGATCGCCGGCAAGAATATTAGCACGATCCATTTCCGATAAAATAAAAAGCCCCTGCACCCTTACCCCAACAGATTTTGCAACTTCAACAATACATTTATAGTTGTTGACATCCATTTTGCGGTCGATTCCCAAGCGGTAAGGCCCCTGTGCATCAACGTCGCCATAGTTGTTCCCAACATTCCAGCCCATATCGTCGATTGCAAAAGCAAAGGCCCTGGGAAAAATAATGCCCCTGTCCTGTGAGTAGGATATTCCGGAAAGGAGACATAATGTAAGTGCTGATATCAATATTTTCTTCATCATAATAAATTTTGTTGGATGCAACCATTTTTTTCATTCAGGGAATACTTCGAGCAAAAGGTATTTTTCGAAACCAACCTTTATGGAAGGGTTCGAACCGTTTACAACCCCCAAACTTTTCCCATCAACAGCATTGGTAACCCTGTAACTCAATTCTCCCAGCCCCCTGAGCGGAATTTCGCCACTCCAGCTATTGGCGTAAAAAGCGTACCTGAGGGTATCGCCCGACTGAATAACATGCCCTTCAGGCACATCGAACCCGATATCGTACAACTCCCCAAGATACACACCCTTTGAGGGCATTTTGCTATTGTACAACGAAAACCACTTCTTCCATAATTTTTCCTTGTCGGGTGTCAACAGGTTTTTTTCTAATGAGAACGGGTTATCGGCGGGCCAGGTAAACTTCGTACCAGGCACTGCCCCAATACCATAAACACTAGCAAAATACTTTTCGGCACTTTCACTAAGCTCGGCATGATCGCCAAAAAAAGCGGTTTGAGGCATTAAAGCCTTATAGGTTTTCCCCCTGTGCCTAACCTGCCAGGTGCTTTTAGGGTCGGAGGCCACAAACTGGTTTGCGTATGGCATATTATAGAACGACATGCAACAGCCGCACGGACAATTTTCAACAACTGCATCGGGCTTAAACTCACGGGCAGCAGTAAAAACCGACTTAAAAAAACCGGGCAAAGCCTCTATGGATTGCGATGGATAGGGAAGCGGACGTTTGTAATTATGTTCTTCGGGCACGGCATTCATGTGCTGTCCATCGAGTTTCAGCCCATCGAAACCCCAATCGCCAATAAAGGTTTTCACCATTTCGAGTGTATGGGCAATGGTGCCGGAATAAGCAGGCGACATATACCAACTGTTCCACCAGGAAATATACTGCGGCGATCCCGATTCGTTAATTAACAGCACCAGGGGATCGTCTTTCAGGATTTGGCTCCCCGGATCGGCAGCCAGGGGTGCCCACCATAATTTAGCCTTCAGCCCGTGATTGTGAATAGCTGCTGTCAGTTGTTTCATATCGTTGCCCCCTCCGGGGAACTGACGCGTATTTACCCTCCAGTCGCCTTCGGCTATCTGGTAACCATCGTCAATTACTGCCCATTTAATACCCAGTTCCTTTACTTTGGGCAGTGTTTGAATAATTTCAATTTTTGTGAATTTCCGTCCATATCCCCATCCGCACCAAACAGGCTCAAAGGCCGAAGGTTCGGCGGCCGGCGCTTCAATACCCTTTTTCTGCATCACCTGCGAGTAGTTACGCAGGGTCCTATAAAAATCGCCAGTATGCACAGACACAAAAGAACCGTATGTTTTTAGCGTGTCGCCAATATTAAATTCCAATAAGCGATTGAATTCTTTCTCCAATGCCACATAAACATAATCGCTGTAATTGCTGTAATATACAGGCAAATTAACCTCCCTGGGCACTAATTCGGTATGTCCAAGGGAGAGCCCCGCATCGCGTCGCCAGATATCGGTAACAGGAATTCCTCCACCGTAATCGGACTGGTTCATGCCCATAAAATTCTTATCGTAATATCCGCGGCCAACAGGCCTCACCCAGTCTTTGCGTTCAACAGTTGAACTTCCCTGGAACGACCAGAATACCGAGTCGTTATTATCGCTTTTCACATGGTAGGCATGGTTTGCCCATTTTTTAACACGCAAATTTTGCCTTCCGCAATTAATATAATAGATATTGAAAAAGGCAAAATTTTTAATAGTATCGTAAACCATCACCTCAACCACTTTATCGATGCAGATGCCATGTTGACTGAAACTTCCTTTCAGAATGGTCTTTTGCCCACAGCCCAAACTATCAGTAACACTTTCGTAACTTGTGTTTACCATTTTAAACCCGTTGGTTTTAAAATCTTTCGTTTCGAGAAACTCCGAAAGCTGAAAAAGTTTATTAAATTCCTCTACAGAAGGATTTATTGAATTTACCCGGGAGTATAGCTTTTTATTAAACTCGATTAACAAATCGCCACTTTCAATTTTCACTTGCCTGTTGCAACCTGTTAATGCAACAATTAGCAAGGCAGGCAAAACAATTAATTGTACAATTCTTTTGTAGTTCATAATTATTTATTTTACAGGTTATAATCAAAAAGGGTTTTTGCTATACGTTTAACCATATCGATACTTTGAAAAGCCCCGGTGCCCCCTGCTGCAGTGGTATTAACAGCGCCTGTTACCGTTGCGGTTTCGAGGCATTCTTCAAGGGGTTTATGCTTCAGGAAGGAGTGGATAAAGCCGGCATTAAAACTATCGCCGGCGCCAATACAATCGACAACATTGCTGTTGAGTTTTGCCGGTTTTGTGGTAATTTTTGACTTGTCCCACATGTGAGCTCCATTGGTGCCGTCTTTGACAACCACAATATTTGAAAAACCTTTGATTTTTTCAATCGAAGCAGAAAGCGAACCAGTAGAAGTAAAATTCATGACTTCCAATGCATTGGGCAAAAAAACATCGACAAATGGCAACAAAGCTTTCAAATCGATATCCCATTTTTCGGCCGGATCCCATTGAGGATCGAAGGATGTTGTAAGCCCGAGCGATTTAGCTTTCTTAAACAAAGTAACAATGTCGGGCTTGAGGCCGGGCTGTAAAAAAACAGAACTCAGGTGCATGTGGCGTGCAGAGGCCAACACCTGTTCGGAAATATCGGAAATTTTAAAAGTTTCCATAGCCCCCGGGTAGGTAACCATCATGCGGTCGTTATCGAAATTGTATGCTACGGTAATTCCGGTATATTCGCCAACCGATTTAATGATATTATCGGTATGTACCCCGGCCTTTTTAAGCGACGAACTTATTAAAGCCGAATAACTGTCGTACCCGACCTTGCCCACAAAGCTCACTTTCGAGCCCAAAATGCTCAGGTTATTGGCAAAAATGGCAGAGCTGCTGCCCAGGGCAAGGCGCATTTCTTTTGCCAGTACCTCTTTTCCTATTGCGGGAAAAGCCTCAAGTTTGTTCAATATTAAATCGACATTTAATTCCCCAACAACCAGAGTGTCAAATTCTTTGATAGCCATATTTACTTCAACAATTTATTTAGGTCAACAAGGTTAAACTTATTAAAATATCTGTCCATCGATTTTTCGATATGCGTAATCAAAATTTTATCGGCATCTATACCATTGTTTTTCATGTTTGTATAAAGCCTGGTTCGCGCAGCAATAACCTCGGGCTTCTCCCAAATATAACGGCACCCGGTTTTCACCAGCCATTCCTGCCTCTTAGGGTGCAGCATTCCGAAGCCAAATCCTTCCTCTTCCCGGCTTAGCCACTTCGTCCAGCGGCCCGATTCAATTACCGCATCCCACAAACTTTTTTTAATGCCCGAAGCCCTAACAATTTTGCCCTCGCCAAGCAATTTTTGCTCTACCCCGTCGAGTTCGAGAAGGCCATCGTACTCGCATTCGGTAAACTCTGGCCCAACATTGGCTGCCCCCATGCCCGAAAGCGGGTACTCTTCGGGATTATCGACATTGTCGGAATAATGCCCCTTAATTTTGCTGCCATAAGGCCTTACCGTTTCGGTTAACAAACGGGCAACTTTTGCATCGAAAGTTGTGGTATGCAAGTCGGTGCCAACCTTGCCCACAATAAAACAAGGCCATACATCGTGCAGGTTATTTTTCTGCAAACCCGCTTTGAGCAAATTTAAAAAGCGGCTAAAGACCCCCATGTCTGCCAATCCGCCATGCACTTCCTCGGTACCGACTTCGTAGGCAATTTTGTCAAAGTTATTTTTTCTTCTGAAATCTTCACAATGCACAATTAATTCGATAGTACGTTCGGCCACAACATCAATATCGATGGTTTTGCCCTTCGGCAGGGTAATATCAATGGTAGGATCGACATGAATTAGGTCGTAGCCCGCCTTAATGGCTTCTTCAAAAGAAGTTTTTACCTCAGCCATAGTTTTTTCATAAGGCCAATTTTCGACCCTGTGCTTATCTTTCAGCCAGGGCCCGCCATGATCGATGGCAACAATGACCGGACCGGTGAAATTTATGAAACGGGCTTCTTCCCTTATGGTATCGACAAACTCTTTCGCGGTAAGACCTGTATATCCACCATCGGTATCGACCTGGTTCAATGTTGCCGCGAACTTAATAGGGGCATTGCAACGTTTGGCCGACAACAGCGCCGATTTAATAACAGCCAGCGAATTCGGGCATGCAGCAAGTATCGTGCGTGGTATTTTTGTCGATTGCTCTATTGAACCGATTTGTTTTAGTATATACTCCATTAAAGAAAGGCCGGCTGCCTTTGCATTGTTTCTTAACTCCGTGTTCATAATTGATTAATCTCTGAATATTTATTTAAATCGTAAATAACAACACCTTCCACTACCCGCGAAATAGCCCCCAGTACCGATGGGTTATCGGGTTTGAGCCCAATAATAAGCGACTTAAAAAATCCCAGTAATTGGGCCATAATTACGGCACACACCGTAAAGTACTCATCTTCAATTTGTAACTCCTGAACGTATTTCGAAAGGTCAATCTGGTAGTCGAGCTTAATATCGCTTAAAGGCTGTTGGGAAATACCCAGCTGGAACATCGGCATTTTTCCTTTTTGCATGTTCCTGACTAAATCCCTTTCGTACTGATAAACATACGGATTGTTTGAAAAGAAATAGACGACAATAGTATGTTCGTTAACCACAGCCTTTGGTCCGTGACGGAAAGCAAGAAATGTGTCGCTTTTACATACAATGTTGCCATCGGTAAGTTCCTGAAGTTTCAGGTTCGATTCAGTTGCAGTTCCGTAAAAAGGACCCGAACCCAGGAATACAGCGCGATCGAAATTTAATTGGGCTATTTTCTTTAATGGTTCGCTGAATTTTGAAATCAACACATTTCCATACTCTGCCAGTATTTTTATTTTGTTGTTGAGCAGGTTAATATGCTCTAAATCTTTAATTAGCAGTCCTGCCAGCAACATATTGGTGTAGCTGCTGGTCATAGCCAGGCTTTTATCGTTCGAATCTTCAGGAAGAACAAGCGTGTATTGAGGGTTAACTGAAGTATATCTTGCAAGTTTTCCGTTGCTGTCGCAGGTAATAACCAAATGAAACACTTTTTCGCACAAGCTATCGGCCAGCTTATGTGCAGCTTCGCTTTCCGGACTGTTTCCTGACCGTGCAAAAGAAACCAGCAAAGTAGGCACATTTGCCTGAAAATATTCTGCCGGGTGGGTTATTAAATGTGTTGTTGGTATTGCTACTGTAGTTATACCAGAAGATTTCTGAAATGCACCTTCGAGCGAAAGGCCTATATATGCGCTGGTACCTGCACCGGTAAGAATTATTTTAGAACAAATTTGAACTGCTGACTGCCAAAAACCGATCAACTCGCTCTTTTCGCTCACAACCTTATTATAGGTTTCTTTCCACACGTTTGGCTGATCGTTAATTTCCCTGGCCGTATAAATCGCACCTTTCGATTGCAAAAACTCCAGGTCATAATCAAAGTATTTCATAAAACTTTTATTACGTTATATTATTTTATATCTTTCGTTTACTTTCGTTACAAATATATAAACTTTTTTTTCTTTATTTTTATATTT
>JAFGQZ010000054.1 GCA_016935435.1 Bacteroidales bacterium | reverse complement strand
TACTTAATTGTTTTTAAAACCATTTTTTTACTGTTGGCTATAAAAAAAACTGAAGCAGAACTTTAAGATGTATATCGGCACCTTAAGAATTTTCAGGATGCCTGACACTTATCTGCACAATACTGTTGGAAAAAGGCAGTGCATTATTAGTAAACATTCGCTACTTTTACATATAAATGTATCGCAATAAACAACAGATCATGAGAACATCTATACTAACATTTGCACTGGCGCTTACCATAAATTATTGTTACCCGCAAGCAGGTGTTGCCATTACCGAAAAGCGAAATGCATTTAACGATAAAGGTAATTTTTACTTAGAAAAGAACGACTATAAGAAAGCCATAATATATTACAATATGGCATTTCAGGCCGATGCCGGCGATTTGTATTCGGTATTAAAAAAGGCCGAAGCCTACACAAAATTAAACATGCTTGCCGAGGCTGAAGAATGTTACCGCGTGGTTTTAGAAAACAACCCGAGGCTCGACAATGCCTTCCGGCTCAAATATGCGCTTGTACTTCTGCAAAACAACAAAACCGAAGAATTTAAGAAATGGCTTGGCATATACAGCCAGTTTGTTGAAGAGGAAATTCAAAGCGAGAACTACATTGTTTCGAAAGAAAACCGCATTCGGTTTTATAAAGATACTAGCATTGTGCTTATCAACAATATTAAAGAACTTGGCATTAAAGAACCTGGAGGCATCGACACTTACAGGGCAAAAATGCAAAAAGACGCTTTGTCTAAAAAAGGGATTCCCGGGGTTGCTATTGATGGCTTTGCCCATATTGTTTTCCAGGAAGTCTATAACAGCACAAAAACAATTATGTATTTTGTTTCGGATGCCCCGGGTGGCATGGGCGAAATGGATATATATATGAGCCGCCTCGAAAACGGGAAATGGGCATTTCCGGAGAATTTAGGAAGCCCCATTAACACCAGCGGCGACGAGTTATACCCCTTTCTGTTGAACGATACTGTTCTGTTCTTTTCGTCGCGTTTGCATACCGGAATGGGCGGGTTGGACATTTTTAGCGTAAACCTTAACGAAGCCGGGAACAAAACTATAAACCCCGAAAGTAGTTTTAATTCCACTGCCGACGATTTTGGCCTTTTCCTTATGCCCGACGGAAAATCGGGATATCTTACTTCGACCCGTTATAACAACTCAGAGGAAATTTTCAGAACCGATATTTTCAATTTCAGGATTAAATATGCGGCTTATCAGCCACGTAGAAAGGCAAGTACCGAAGAAAACAAACTAAACATACTTTTAGGAAATGGCGACGAGTACAACATTGATGCCCAAGCCGACAACAGCTTCGAATTTGCCTTTCAGCCTATGGAAGAATACCGGCTTATTGTGCAAAAAGAAAACATAGCCACCGAAAGCAATTTCAAAGACAAAGGCCTAACTTTGGCGCAGAAAAACCAATATATACTTGCCCCGCCGCCTGTGCAGAAAGCCGAAATAAAATTGCAGGCCGGATTGAAATACATTTTCACCGCCGGGAACAAAAACCTTAGCCAGGAATACAAAAACGAACTTAAAGAAAAAGCGGCAAACTATCAGCCACAAAAGGCCAACACCATTAACCTTACTGCCCTGGCCAGGGAACTTGAATTTACCGAAGGCGAAATATATACCATAAGGTTTATAAAAGCCACCAACAAATTAAGCGAAGTCTCAAATTTATATTTCAACAACAGGGAGATAAAATTATATGGGCAAAGCCTTATTATGGTTGTCCCACAAAAAGCAGAAGTTAATTTTAATGTGCAAACCGACATTGAGTTTCTGGAAAAAAATTTCAGTTCAAAAAAGTATTCGCTTGCTGTTGATGATGGGCCGGTTTTTCAACCCGAACCAGCACCGGAAAACTGGCTAACACTGAAAGTAAACACAGAAACGGTCTCCGAAATTAAAGCCGACAACAAGCTTTCGGCAACAGAAATAAGTATAATACCGGGCACCGAATACCTTTTAACACTTAGCAAGCCCGAACCAACAACAGGCAAAAACATCGAAATAGTTGTTCCATTAACCCGGGGGGTAAAATATAATTTAGCCTCGCCCGGCGAACAAGGAGCCGATTTTAAAAAAGAACTTGCCGAATTATTGGTTGGCCGCAAAGGGGTTGAGCTGATAAACGAAGAAGTTATTGATATATCGATACTCTCGAAGGAACTTGAGGTAATACCCGGCGAAAACCTTTCTTTTACCCTGTTGCCGGTAAAACAGTTAATAAAAAAGCAAACTACTGCCGAAGAAGAAAAATCGGTGCTTACCCTCGACAGAAAAACCATTTCGCTCGATAAGAACGAGAAATACAGCATAAACATTGCATTTAAAAACAACCAGAAAATTAACATACAAACCGATATTGCCTATATAAAGGAAAACTTCGAGCCCGGGGCTTATACTGTAATACTCGATACAACACCTTTTTTGGCCGAAATAGCTGTTGACACAAGCGGATACGGAAAAATGAAAGAATCGGGCTGGTTAAGCATGAGCGTAAATACCCAGTCGGTTGATGAAGTTGAACAACAAGACTGGTTTACGGCAAGCGAAGTAAGTATTGTTCCAGGCAAAGAATATATCTTAACCGTTAGCAAGCTGGATGCAGCAACCGGCAAAGCCGATGAAATAATTGTTCCGCTTCTGCGCCAGGTTAAGTACGACTTTACCCCTAACCCCCGTTCGGAAGAAGAATATAAAAAAGAAATTGACGATTTTATTTCGGGCAGGAAAGACATTGAAACCATCGACGGCACTGTAATCGACATTACCCTGCTTTCGAAAGAATTGCAGATACAGCCGGGCGATGAAATATCGTTCAGCCTGCTTCCGGTAAAAAAACTCTCGAAAAACCCCAGCCCCGAAGAAGTAGTAAAATCAAGCCTGTTTCTCGATAATAAAGTGGTTGAGTTTACACAAATACAAAAATACACCATTAATATGCCCCTGAGCAGCGAACGCAAAGTAAATATGCAAACCAACATAGATTACCTTAAAGAAAACTTCGAACCAACATCGTTCAGTATTGATGTTGACACATTCGGGTTTTTCTCGGAAATTACAGTTGACACCACCGGTTATGGCGACCGCATCTTAAAAGAACAAAAAGACCCTGTTTATGATATTGTTACCGTATATTTTAACCTCAACGAAGCCATATTATCGGAAGAAGCGAAGAAAACAATACTGGAAAAAGTAACCGGCGAATTAAAAACCGACAACCGCTTATATGTTACTATCAAAGGATTTACCGATGCCCTTGGCGACCCGTCATATAACCTGAACCTTTCGAAAAGAAGGGCCGAATCGGTAAAAGAATTCCTTAAAGCCAACGGTGTAGGCGAAAGCCGGATACGTACAATTTCTTTCGGGGCATCGCAATTGCTCGAAAAAAATATCAACTGGAAAGCCATGAGTGAAAAAGAGCTCAGAAAATACCGAAAAGTTGAAATAGTAATATATCTGCCGAAAAATTAATTCTGGTGCATAATCAGCAGGGCAAATTCACATATTTCATTTATAATTGTACTATTAAGCACATAGACAATTTTACTTCTGATGAATAAGCATTTTTTTCTTGCCCTTGCCTTTTTTACATTTTTTCTGAACGCGGCTGCATCAGACCATATCAAAAGGCAGATGAAAGAACTGAAAGCAGAAGTCGCAGAAAAAGGCCATTACGCAAACTTAAAATCGCAAAGGGCCGATTCAATAAGGTTGCTGCTAAACAGCACCAGCCCGGAAAATTTTCATGCGATTTTCACATACAACCAAAAATTGTTCAACGAATATAAAAGCTATATATACGACTCGGCCTTTAACTACGCATTAAAGATTGAAGAAATAGCCCGCTTTTCTGGCGATAATAGTATAAAAGCACAATCAAAAATAAACTTTGGGTTTATACTTATTTCCTCCGGCATGTTCAAAGAAGCATTCGATACACTAAAAACTATCAGAACGCAAGAAATGCCGCGCTCATTACTGGCCGAATACTATTCGTTAATGGAAAGGGCTTATCTCGATTTAATGGGCTATAACAGCAATGTTTTTTTTACAGAAAAATACAACGACATACGGAACAGCTATATCGACTCAACCTTGCAACTGTTTCCCGATAACCAGAAATACCAGCTTTACTATTCGGGTTTGCGGTATATCGAAAATAAAAATTTCAGGCAAGCCCAGCAAGAACTTGAAACCCTTACAAAAGATTACCGAAACGACGACCATTTTTTCGCCATGACTGCCTCAAGCCTGGCTTATGTATATTTATGCACAGGACAAACTAACGATGCCATTACCATGCTGTTCGAATCGGTAAAAGCCGATATCAGATCGTGTACCAGAGAAACCACCGCAGCATTTAAACTGGCGGAACTTTTGTACACCCATGGTTACACAAAAGAAGCGCACTATTTAATAGAACTTGCAATGCACGATGCCACATTTTACAACTCGAACCTGCGCAAAAAACAAATATCGTCGATATTGCCGGTTATAGCAGCCAAAGAACTCAGCACAACCATAAAACAACGAAAACTTCTGTTCCGTTATTCAGTTGCCACAACCCTGCTATCGGTACTTGTTGTGGCTTTCTTGTTTATTACAATCAGGCATGTACGACAACTAAAGCGTGCCAAAGAGAGTATTTCAGATATTAACAGTAAACTTCTCGAATCGAATAAAATAAAAGATGAATATATCGGGTTCTACTTTTACAACAATTCCGATTATATTAATAAAATTGAAAAGTTTAAAAAAGCAATTATCAGAAAATTAATGACCAAAAGGGTCGATGATATAGAGATAATTATAAACAATATTAACCCGCAAAAAGAACGAGAAGAACTGTTTGCCGGGTTCGACAAGGTGTTTTTAAGGTTATTTCCCGATTTTATTAAACATTTTAACTCGCTTTTAAAACCCGAAGAGAGAATTCTTCCTAAAGATAAAAACACACTTACCACCGATATGCGCATTTTTGCCCTTATTCGAATAGGCATTGGCGATCACGAGAAAATAGCTGAAATACTGGGGTATTCGGTTAGCACAATTTATAATTACAAAACAAAAATCAGAAAAAAAGCCATTGTGCCACACGACAAATTCGAAGAAGAAATTTTAAAAATTAAGGCCATCTAGGGCTTACTTTCCTTCTACACTAATTAAACCGACATATACCTGTATTTCTGACTTTTACAGTAATCTGCAATTTGATTTTTCTACTTTACAGCCTCATTTTTTAGGTATCTGTCTTCCACAGGCTTACTTTTATTCCAATACACTTTTTGTGTATTGTCCTACTAGTTTTATTAACACTAACCTAATTTAAGCTATGAGAATTTTAAGAAAAACAAGCCTCCTACAGTGCCTGTTTATTGCAGGATTAATGCTCTCTGCCGGCTGTTCGAAAGACGACGAAAACATTTTGCCCTTAGAAACAGCAACTACTACGGAACACAACGGACAATTAAAAGCCGGTAGCACGGCGGTTATGATCCAAACCTTTACCCTTTTTACCGAAAAATGGCCCGACATACAATCGAAGGCCAGCGCCTGGGGCTCAGCAGGTTTTACTATGGCATGGTTTCCCCCGGTTTCAAGGGCGGCCGACACATACGGTTACCTGCCTACACAATGGTACGATTATAACAACTGGCGGGGCAGCTCATCGCAACTTGCATCGTGTATAAGTGCCATAAGAAATGCCGGCATGACACCCATTGCCGACATTGTGCTTAACCATCGCAACGGCAATGCCACAGCCGGTGCCGACTTTGTTAACCCCGCTTTTGCAAATAACGCTGCGGCAGTTGTAAGCAACGATGAATGCAACTGTGGCACAGGCGGCGCCGACCAGGGCACCGGTCTGGCCGTCGGGCGCGACCTGAACCACAACAATGCGAGTGTGGTTTCGTTAAGCAAGGCTTATGTTGCCAGCCAAATGGCCCTGGGCTTTGGCGGCGGCCGATACGATATGGTGCTTGGGTATAGTGCTGCTAATGCAAGCCAATACCGCACAAGTGGGTTTAATGTAGGCGAATATTGGGTCGATAGCCGCACAGAAATAAACAACTGGGCTAATGCTGCCGGCATGAACGCCTTTGACTTTACAACCTACAACAGGTTACGCACCGCTGTTGCCGGTAACTATTCGGTTTTAGCAGGTGTACCAGGACTAATTGGCCTGAACCCCGGAAGGGCTGTAACTTTCTCCGGAAACCACGACACACCTTCGTCGGGTTTACTGGGGCTTGTTTATATTCTAACCCACCCGGGCATTCCCTGTGTAGCTGTAGATGAATGGTATTCGTATTCAAACCAGATTAAAACCCTCATTGGCATTCGTAAAGCACAGGGCATAGGACAAACCAGCTCGGTGTCGGTGCAGACGGCAACTTCTTCAGTATATGCCGCAATTATCGATGGCAAAGTGGCCATGAAAATAGGCCCCGGCTCGTGGAGCCCCCCAAGCGGCACTTGGACCCTTGCCACAAGCGGCACCAATTACGCCGTTTGGACAGGCAGTTCGAGCGGAGGGGGCACTGGCATTACCATTACCCTGCGCATGATGAAAGATGTTGGACAGGGTTATGCCTTGTTCTTCACCGGCAACCAATCGGTGCTTACAAGCTGGGGAACCGGCGTACAAGGCACCTGGAATACCGGTAATTATTGGACTAAAACCGTTACCCTGCCTGCCGGCACAACTTCGGTTGAATGGAAGGTAAGAAAAGGGCCCTACGGTGGCACAGGCAGTACGTGGGAATCGGGCTCGAACCATGTAATTACCAACCCGGCAAATGGCGCTACTTATACAGCAACATTTAACGGTGGATTTTAAATCTATTTTTTTTCAATAATAGATTTTTCAGTAATAGGTAAACTGCCCGGGATAAAACCTGTTCCGGGCAGTATTTTTTAACTGCTTGCAAAGGCATTCTGTAAAATTGTTTAACCTGCCAGTCGTGTATAAAAAAAACATACTATTTTTCATTTTCTTCCTGCTTGTGTTTTTACAATACACTTGCACCAGCCCAGATATAATTGAGTACAATTCTAGCCCTGTAAAAATATGTGTAAATAATCTTTTTATTAAAGGCCATGTGCATGCCTCCCCTCAAAATAATACATTAACCCTTAAGCTTACTGTTAAAAACCATTCAAAAACAAATACCGTTTATGTCGGATATTTAAATGCTGCCATGCTCATTGGCCCCGAACGCTATGCCATGCCTGAAACAACAAGGCAATTTAAAAAAACCATTAACCCGGGAGAAAAGGAAAAATATATTTTATTGTACCAGCCTGTAAACCATCAGGAAATTTTTAATAAAACCAGGTACCGCGGCGATTTAAAACAAACATACAAGCTTGGCCTGGGCTTTATCGGAAATAACATCAGCCAGCAGGCTAACCAAGACACATTATACTTTTCAGTACCTGAAGCCGATTACACAAACTACCTCTACAATTACGGGCAAGATATAAACTATAACTTATACGAAATGGCCCACTGCAATAATTTTATTGTCGATCAGCAAAAACACTTGAAGTATATCGACTTATTTTGTGACAATGCAAACCCTGAAAATCCATCTTTACCAGAAAATATTGTACTTGCTTCAGGTTCCGATATTATACTCAACAACAAAGTGCTAAAGCTTTCGGGTTATCACACAGGAAAAACCCTTATTTTAGACATTGGGGTGGTTAACATGGGCACGGGGAACTTAAAGGCCGATTTAAAAAAACTGGGCATACATGCTAATGGCATTTGTATTAAACCGAAAGCAATTGATTCGGAGTTTTTTACATATAACACTGCTTACGACAGCACTTATATTCTTAACCCGGGTGCAAGGTTTTTCTTCCAAATGACGTTTCCGGCAGATAAAGCTTTTGATGAATTTGAGCTCGACACAAGCTGGCTGTTTGCCCTGTGTCGCGGTGAAGCACATTCAAACAACAACTATCACCGCCTTCTAAAAAACAACCTCATTTTTAAAAAAGAATCGTAAAATGAAAACCAACGTTTATTGCCCCGATAAAGGTAAAATGCTGACAAAAAAAACATCAGAGCGATTAGTCCCGTCCCTGCCGTAACGGGATATTTATCTGCCAATATAAATTTTAAAAGGCTTTAACACCTTTCGGTGTACAGAAAAATAAGCCATAAATTATTACATAATAGAAAATGTAATTTGGCAAGCTCAGGCAAAACACATTTCTGCCTATATTTGGGGTCAATTAACTATCTGAGTATGCTTCACGAAATTCTGCCCCACCGTTTCAGCAACCATTTCGAGGGCTCTACAACATTTGCACCAAATTCGTTTGTTTTGCATTTCAACGAAAACCAGGTTTTGTTAAAAAATAACGGCGATAAATTTGAAATACCACGCAAAACAGATATAAAAGAACTAAGCAGCAGTTGGCATAAAAGCTATTTGTTTGCACTCGATAATACACCCTGTTTTCTTCTGCACAAAAAACCAGAAACAAACAACGGACAATTAGTATATAAGGATATATATTTTCTGCGCAGCCTGGAGCACAAAGAACAGGCATGGGTTGGCGCAACCGGCTACCATTTGGCAGGCTGGTATGCTCGTAACAAGTATTGCGGAAATTGTGGCAGCGCAACCAGGGAGAAAGCCGATGAGAGGGCATTAGTTTGTCCGGCATGTAATACCATTGTGTACCCCAATATTGCACCTGCTGTTATTGTAGCCATAACCAGTGGCAATAAAATACTGCTTGCCCGTAACGCAGGTTTTAGAAACAACTGGTATTCCCTAATTGCCGGATATGCCGAAATAGGCGAATCGCTGGAAGAAACCGTAGCCAGGGAAGTTAAAGAAGAAGTAGGGATAGATGTAACCAATATTAAATATTACAAAAGCCAGCCCTGGCCCTTTTCTGGTTCGATGATGATAGGCTTTTTTGCCCAAGCTAATGAAAACCAGCCGATAATAACCGACAACAAAGAAATAACCGAAGCCGGATGGTTTACAAGGGGGAACCTTCCCGAACACCCACCGGTTTTGAGTATTGCTGGCGAAATGATTGAAAACTTTGAAAAGTACGGGAGCAACCCTTAAAGAGTATAAGAAAACAATTAATTTAAACTTAAACATTAACTGCAGTAATTTATACCCTTTTACAAAACCCTATTACTGTTTTGCCAGGGGCAAAGTAAAATAAAAGGTGCTGCCCTTTCCTTCGGTACTTTCAGCCCAGATTTTACCATTGTGCATATCAATAAATTCCTTACAAATAAGCAGGCCCAGACCAGTACCCATTTCGTTTTGGGTTCCGGGGCTGCTTTCTTTTTTATCGAGCCGGAAAAGGCCCTTTAACGAATTTTCAGTCATGCCAACTCCATTATCGTGTATGGCCACCTCTACAAAGCGTGTTTTCATTTTTGCCGAAATTTGAATGGCTCCATTGTTGTTGGAAAATTTCACGGCATTGGTAATCAGGTTGCGCAGAATAGAATGGAGCAGGTTTATATCGGCAAACACATGGATATTGTTTTGCACACTTGATTCAATTGAAATTTGCTTTTTACGGGCAAGGTTTTGCAGCATTTGAACACTCCCGTCTAATTCGTTTTTAAGGTTAACGGTTCTGGGTTTAAATGGTATGTTCTCGCTTTGTGCCCTCGACCATTCAAGTAAATCTTCTATTAGGTTGTAAGAGTTAAGGGCAGTTTCGTATAAATTGGCTGCATGTTTTTGAAACTCCGGCTTATCGCCGCTTTTGTCCCTTAATATCTTCGAAAGGCCCAGAACAGCATTAAAAGGCGATTTCAGGTCGTGGGCAATAATAGAGAAGAACTTGTTTTTAGTATCATCGAGCTTTTTTAGTTTTTTGGCCTGTTTTCGGAGCATAGCTTTGCCTTCGATATTTTCGGCAAGTAATTTTTCGAGCTGCTGCGAACGCACAATTTCCGAAAGTTTTACCGATTTATTTTCGGCATAAATTAAATAGGTGAAAATTCCGGCAATTAACATGGTAAAGGTACTCTCCACAATAAGGAACAAATTGCTGTCAGCTTCGGGAATAACCGGAAAACCAAACTCAGGCAAATAATGCCCTATAAACTGTATAAAAATAATTTGCACAAAAGCCACCAACATGTGCCTAAACACCGACATATCGAACAATGCGGCAGCCATAGGGTACAACATATAGGTAATAAAAACAGATGAAAACCACGGAAAAAACGAAATACCAGTGGGGCTTACCGCAAAAAGGCTTACAATAAAAATATGTGTTTCGTAAAAAACAATGGTAACAATGCGAATGGTTTGCAGCTTTACGTAAGGGGTAAAGTATAAAAAGCCCAGGTAAAAAAATGCACTTACAATCTGAATATAAATTCCCGCCTTTACTTTTAGGTACACAGCAAAAAAAACAGCCGATGCAGCAATAATCGTAAGCGAAAAATTAAAGGCATTCAATTGCCTGTATGCGCGCTTCCGATCGAAGTCAAGCCCGCTTTGTATGCCGCGGTTGAAAATGTTGTTCAACAAACTGTACACCGAAACTTAATTATTAATGAATCATGTTGGCACCAAATGGCACAATATACAATTTTAACCTTTTCGTGGTTCGCCGTTCGTCAATTTTCAATAAATATATTTATTGCTATATGTCGGGCATAAAAAAATTGAATAAACGAAACTATTTTCGCTATTACCGTATAAACATGCTAAAACTATAATACTTTCCCGTGAAAAAACACATAATAAACTTTACAGGGATATTGGTGCTATCCTCAATATTATGTATATCTTGTGAAGACGAAGCAACCCCTCTGCCGGGCCATATTACCGAAAATACTGTGTGGAGCGGCCAGGTTACTCTAACAGGGGATGTTTTTATTGAAAAGGGGGCAACCCTTACAATACGCCCTGGGACAAAAATTACGGTTATGGCAAACCAGGATGATATGCAGCAAAGCCAAATTGGCCCGGCAGATGATCTGACAACCAGCGACCCGGCTGGCGACCCGGATGCCGGAGGCATAGAATACCATCAGACCCACATTGCAATTATTGTGAACGGTAAAATTGTTTGCAAGGGCACCGAAAAAGAGCCGATAATTTTTACCAGTTCTGCCACAAACCCCCATTATACCGACTGGATAGGAATATTTGTCAATTATGGCGAATTTGAAAACACACTCGTTGAATGGTGCCTCGATGGTATTTATTCTACTACTGGCTGCGAAAGGTTAACCATTGATAATTGCCATGTGCGGCATATATGGGCAGCAGGCATAGGGTTTCAGCCACCTGCCGGCGAAACTGTTGTTCAGCATGTAAAAAACTCAACCATAGAAGACTGCGGACACGAAGCCATTGATACCCATGCCCCCTTGTTTGTAGAATTTGCCTATAACCTTATAAAAGACTCGCAGGTTGGGTTTAACCTTCACGATAATATTAATGCCAATATTCACCACAACATAGTATTGAACACAACCTTTCCGGTAATTTGTTCAAACACCACTGATGTTTTTATAACACAGTGTACATTGCAGGCTTCTGTTCAGGATAATATCCGTTGGACATATAGAGGCTGGACAATGCCACGGTTTAACGATCCGGCAGGAATTTTTGTAACAAATACCGGGCAATCGGAAGTTGTTGTTACAAATACAATTCTATTTGATTCGCCTACCGGCCTGCGGAACGAATCTACGGAACAATCTCTTATAAATGGTTACCTTAATATGGACAATGTTATAGCACCCTATACCGGCAACACTTTCCCAGGTGCAGGTTGCCTGATTGTTAATTCCGGGTTTGTCGATAAAAACGCACAAAACTACAGGTTAACAGAAAACTCGCTTCTTATAGGTGTAGGAAACCCTGCCGACGGAAACCCTGATATAGGCGCCTATGGGGGCAAAGGTGCTTCTGATATTATAGGGTGCAACATTCTTTTCTAAGTAAAAAGAGGCAAAAACAATTACCCTTCTCCATTATTCAGCAATGTTCCGAAATATCAATGCTTTCTGGCCTTGATAGCCTGCACAATATTATTGCGCACTTTTTTCTGCCATTCAAGAAACGAACTAATGTGCCTGTCGGTTTTATGCGGGTACATATCTTTCATGGTAAGCAGAATAGCAGTTTCTTCCACATCGCCGAAGCCATCGTTCAGCACAGTGCCAAAGCAGCGCAGTGTAGGCGACAGGTTAATATAGGCATTAATAAGCGGCGGAATGTTTTCTCCACGGGCACGTACTTCCTGCGACAGTATTTTCAGGTCGTCCTGGAATGTTTTTGCAGTAAGTATGGATGCCATTTTTGCTTCGTCCATGTGTGTGTCGAGGGGTTTGAACGGATAGATAAGGTTTTCCTTATCGCAAAAATGTTTTTTCAGAAAATATAATATAAGGTTACGTGCTTCGGGGTTATACGAAGTGTACATGGTAACTTTTCCAAAGAAATACTTATAATTTGGGTTGTTTACCCATATTGCGCCAAGACCGTCCCAGAGGTTATCGAGGGCATACAGGCTTTTTTTCCCGTGCTTGGTCGATTGGTATTCGGGCTGCACAAACGAACGCCCCAGTTCAATGGTATAAGGAAGGTATTCTTTAATAAATTTTTCTGAAAAATGAAAGAGTTTAGCTGTAGCTATTTGCACATGTCCATTTTCATCAATGCCTAAATCGGCACCAAGGTGAAACCTGTAACCACCTAAAATTTCCTTTGCTGCCGGATCCCAAACAATAAGCTGTTTGTAAGGGTTTTCATTGATATCGTATGCATCGATATCGGTTTCTTTGCCAGTCCCCCCGCCAGCCGAGCGAAAACTAATTTCCCTGAGCCTGCCAACCTCCAGCATGGTATTTGGAGAATTGGTATTGGTAATTACATATAACTCGTTCCCCCCTTTGTTTGTTTCGCGCAAAAGTTTATCGGGTGTTAACTCTTTCTCGATGAGTTTCCGGTCGATAGGCGAAATTACCTCTTTCATATATATGTTATAAGTCGTTTTAAAAAGGAGAACAAAGTTATGAAAAATATTGCGATTAAAATGTTGATGTTGCATTCTTATTATCAATATTCAACTTAGGCCTACAATATTTTAGGCTTTCTGATTTTTCCAATATAATTCAGGAAAAATCCAAAAGCCCCGGCAGCTGTAATAAGCCCTATTGAATTCGACAAGCTCTTTGACAGGGCAAAACCTTCGGGGGCAACCATAATATATGTTGTAGTAACGGCAGTCATAAACACGGCCGGCAGCAGGGTTATCCAGAAAAATTTCTTTTGTTGCGCCAGGTAAACCGATATTGTCCAGAGAACAACCATGCCCAGGGTTTGGTTCGACCAGGCAAAATATCTCCAAATAATCCCGAAATCGATTCGAGTTAATAAATAACCTATTGCAAAAAGGGGCAAACTAATAACCAGCCTGTTTCTTATGGGCCCCTGCCTGAAATGTAAAATATCGGCTACAATTAGCCGTGCACTTCGAAAAGCTGTATCGCCCGAAGTAATAGGTGCCGCAACCACCCCAAGCAATGCAAGCACTGCACCTGTCTTACCAAGCAACGATACCGAGATTTCGTTTACCAGGTAGGCGGCATTCCCCTGGTGTGCGTCCATTATTTCGTTCAGCTCGCGTATCCCCCCATAAAAACTCATACCAATTACAGCCCATATTAATGCAACAACCCCTTCGGAAACCATTGCCCCGTAAAAAACCCTGCGCGAATACTTTTCGTTTGTTATACACCTGGCCATAAGGGGCGACTGGGTAGCATGGAAGCCCGAAATAGCCCCGCATGCAACCGTAATGAACAACATGGGAAAAACCGGGAACTTCCCTGGCTGGTTATGTTGGTTGTAGAAATTGCCCGGAACGAGTTCGGGAATATCTGCCCCTTTAATAAACAAAGCCAAAATTAAACCGATAGCCATAAACAATATACAAAAACCAAAAACCGGGTATATTTTTCCAATAATCTTATCTATAGGCATAAGGGTAGCTAAAAGGTAATAGAAAAAAACTGCCCATATCCAAAATGTCATCGATAGGCTATCGGGTGTTATGCCGGCAAGTATTTTTGCCGGGCCGAGTATAAACACTGCCCCAACCATAACCATTAACAATACAGTAAAGGCACGCATAACCTGTTTTGTGCCTTTTCCCAGGTAAATGCCTATTATTTCGGTAATGCTCAACCCATTGTGTTTAATCGACAATACGCCCGAAAAAAAATCGTGCACCGCACCTGCAAAGATATTACCAAGTACTATCCACACTAAAACAACCGGCCCCCACATTGCCCCGGCAATGGCACCAAAAATTGGCCCCAGCCCAGCAATGTTTAAAAACTGAATTAAAAAAATACGCCACCAGGGAAGAGGCACATAATCGACCCCGTCTTGAAGTTTATAGGCCGGGGTTTTACGCAACGGGTCGCTTCCGGCAATTTTATCAATTATACGCGAATAAAAGATATACCCAAAAATAAGGGCAAGCAGAGAAACTATAAAGGTAATCATACTTAATGGGGTTCTTGTAGGCTCATTAATGCTTTAAAAGTTGAAATTATAAAAAATGTTTCAACAGAATACCCAGAACATACAGGTATAATTGCACTTTTTTCATTTTTTTATTGAATTTCAGGGTTTGTGCCTGAAAAAGACATAAAAGTATATTTTTAAGCAATTCAACAATTTGCATTTACTATTTCGAAATGCCTTTATCGCTATAAACAGAAACTTAAAGTCAAGTTTTGTATGAGGGGCTGACTTTCTTGTACCAGCTTTGCGACATTTTAAAAGCCACAGTAGATTATTTTAGAATTCGAATGTTTATTTGTTTTCTGTTCACAAAGCAATTTTTAAACTTTTAATACAATTTAATTCAGTCTTAACTAATTAAAAACTATGAACCGAAAAACAATTAGCAGAAGTAAGCAAAGGCCGCACATATTCTTTATGGCAAGGCTTTTCTTATTGGCTTGCACCATCTTGTGCTTTTCGCACACCATGCAGGCGCAACAGCGTGTTATTACCGGTACAGTTACCGCCGGGGCCGACAACGAGGCTATTCCGGGCGCCAACATTCTTATCGAAGGCACCCTTGAGGGCACCATTACCGATATTAGCGGAAATTTTAGCCTGGAAATTAACTCAGAAACCGACACCCTGGTTGTTTCTTACCTGGGTTACCTTTCCGAAAGGGTGGCTGTTTCAGGCAAACAAACCCTTAATATTGTGTTAATTGAAGACATACAGCAGTTGAGCGAAGTGGTTGTTATTGGTTATGGCACCCGCCAAAAGGTTAACCTTATTGGTGCTGTTGACAAAATCGATGGCAATTTTCTCGAGAACCGGCCTGTTGGCAATGCCATGCAGGCATTACAGGGCGCCTCGGCCAACCTCATTATCCAGCAAAGGAGCATGAACCCCAACGATAACAGCATGAACATTAACATCAGGGGTATCAGTACCATGACAAACAACGACCCCCTGATAGTTATCGACGGCATAATTACCGAAATAGGGAGCCTGAACCAGATTAACCCTTCCGACATCGATAACATATCGATATTGAAAGATGCCGGCAGCGCGGCAATTTACGGATCGCGCTCCTCGAACGGGGTTATACTGGTAACCACAAAAAAAGGTAAACTGAACAGCAAGCCGGTTGTGCGCTTCAATGCATTAACAGGCATACAGAGCCCCGATGTTCTGTTTAGGCCGGTTAAAGGCTACGAAAACGCGCTTTTAAAAAACCAGGCACTCATAAATGGAGGTGCATCGCCCATTTACAGCCCCGACTTCATTCAAGGGTTATACGATCATCAGGACGAAGAAAAATGGTTCCTCGATGAGATTCTTCAGAACGGGGTACAACAAAACTACAGCATAAGCATGTCGGGTGGTACCGAAAATTCGTCGTACATGGTTTCGGGCGGTTATTATAACCAGGAGAGCAACTTTGTGGGCGATTATGGTATCGAAAGGTACAATTTCCGCACAAACCTTGTTAACGATTACGGAAAGTTAAAGTTAAGCGCTTTAATGTCGTATAACCGCACCCTTCAGCATGCCCCTAATGCCAGCACCGGCATACTTATTATCGATGCATCGCGCCTGCCGGCTTATCCACATTATAAGATGAAAGGCGAAAACGGAAACTATTTGCTGAACGATGTACTTACCCAGTTTAACTCTTTGGGCTTGCTCGAAGCCGGAGGGTTCCAGGATCATGATAACGACAACTTTTTAAGCAGCCTGAATGCCGAATTTGAAATAATAAGGGGCTTAACCGCTAAAGCTATCGCCGGGTTCGATTTAGGCGCCAACCACCGGTATATCAGGGCCATCGAAGTACCTTTTTATCCGGGAGAAGATGCACTGGAACCGACCCAACGGGCTAACAGCAACCGAAATACCGAAGATTACAACGAAAAGCGCTATATCTTAAACACACAATTTCTTCTGGACTATAACAAAACCTTCAAATCGGTACATAATGTTTCGGGCTTAATTGGTGTTTCAAACGAATCGTACACCCGCAAAGCCAATGAAATACGAAAAAGGTTTACCGATGTTGATCTTGGACTTCCGGAAACGGAGACAATTATTGACGACGGCAGCTATAACACACCTGCCCAAACCCAGGAAAGAAGCATTTATTCGGTTTTCGGAAGGGCCGGGTATGTTTACGCCGATAAATACTATGGCGAGTTCAGTTTCCGGTACGATGGTTCGTCGAAATTTGCCAAAGATTACCGCTGGGGCTTCTTCCCTTCATTCACTGCCGGATGGAGAATTTCGCAGGAAGATTTTATGGGGTATTATAAAGACAATATCGGCGATTTAAAGATCCGGGGCTCTTATGGGGTGCTTGGAAACCAGTCGGTTGACGATTACTCCTACATTACCACCTATACGGTTTATACAAACACCTATGGTTTCAATAACCAGTCGGTTTCCGGTACTGGCTTCGATTTTGGCAACAAAGAACTTTTATGGGAAGAATCGGCTAACACGAACATAGGCTTCGATGCAACATTTTTTCGATCCAGGCTTAATGTATCGTTCGATTTCTTTAATAAAAAAACATCGGGTATTCTATTGAAACCAGTAGTTCCAACAGTTTTCGGCGGCGATGTTTCTTTTGAAAATGCCGGTATAATGCAAAACCGGGGCTGGGAAACAACTATTGGTTACCAGGGAAACACCGGGCCGGTAAAACATAATGTAAACTTTAACTTTGCCGACAGTAAAAATAAAGTTATTGACTTCGGGGGCGAAGAACGAATTCTGGCTTCCGATCAGATGCGGAAAATTATTCGCGAAGGTGAAGCCTTTTCTTCATATTACGGTTACCAGACCGATGGTATTTATAAAAACTACGAGGAAATTGAAAACAGTGCCTTGCCCCTGGGCGCCATTGTACAACCGGGCGACGTGCGCTATGTCGATGCCACAGAAGATGGAGTTATAAATGACGAAGACAGGGTTGTTCTCGGCAATGCCTTTCCGCGTTACACCTTCGGGTTAAGCTACAGGGTTACCTGGAAGGGAATCGACCTGAGCGCTTTGGTTCAGGGCGTAGGAAAGCGCAGCATGTTTCTTCGCGGCGAACTGGTAGAACCTTTCCATTCGAACTATTCGTATGTTATTTACCAACACCAGCTCGACTACTGGTCGCCCACCAATACCGATGCCCAATGGCCCCGTCTTGCTTCGCCCGGCTCAGCATCGAACAACCACAACTATGGAAAAGAATCGGATATTTACCTTTTCAATGCAGCTTATATCCGCCTGAAAGACATTCAACTGGGCTACACCATTCCCCGTTCGGTTTCTTCGCGTGTGGGCATTCAAAAACTGCGCATTAACCTTAGCGCACAAAACCTATTGACCCTGTCGAAAATTCCATTTATCGATCCGGAATCGACCGAGTTTGGGAACAATATGGGCGGCACCGGGGGCGTTGGCGCCAACAGCGGGCGAAATTACCCCACCTTAAAATTCTACGGAATTGGCTTGGATATCGAATTTTAAAAACGAATTATGATGAAAAATATATATACGAAATATAAAACGGCTTTATTGGGTGTGGCCTTTTTGTCGCTAGTGTCGTGCAACGACCTCGACCTTTCGCCAACCAGTAAATTTACAGAAAACAACTACTGGACATCGTTGGAAAAAGCCAACCTCATATTGAACATGGCTTATAACCAGATGTATAACAACAACTACTTTTTCTCTACCGAGGCCCTTTCCGATAATATTTACGAAGGCCGCGGGCTGTCGGACGAAAAGCGCATTTCATCAGGCCAGGCCGATGCTGCAAACGGGCGTTTCGAAAACGAATGGCGCGAATGCTATGCCGGCATAAAAACCTGTCATACCTTTCTCGACAATATCGACAAACTGGAAAATGTTGACGAAGAAAAAAAAGAGAACATGAAAGCCGAAGCCCGGTTTATCAGGGCATATTTGTTTTTCCGCCTTACAACCTGGTATGGCGATGTACCTTTGTTCTTTAAAGACATTACCTTGTCGGAATCGAAAACTGTTACCCGCACTTCGCAATCGGATGTACTAGCTTTTGTGCGTAAAGAACTGGCCGAAGTTGCTGAAATACTGCCTGCAAAAGAAGATTATGCACAGTCCGACAGGGGAAGGGCTACTTCCGGCGCTGCCATTGCATTACTGGCAAGAACATACCTCTACAGTAACGATTGGGCCAACGTGGCCGCCACCTGCGAAAAACTCATAAATACCGGCAATTATGGACAATACGAACTGTTCCCATCATACGAAGGCTTGTTCCTGCCCGAAAATGAATACAACAACGAGGTAATACTCGATATACAGTATGTGCCCGTTGTGCGCACCTGGGGAAATTTCTTCGATTTTGGCCCCCTGTCGGCCGGCTGCAGGCTGAATGCTTTTGCGCCCACCCAGGAACTGGTAAACGATTATGTAATGCTCAACGGGAAGGCTATCGGCGAAACCGGTTCGGGCTATAACGAGGCCGACATGTATTCGAACCGCGACCCCCGACTTACCGCTACCATAGTATATCATGGCTATAGCTGGAAAAACCCCGATAACTCTACCCAAACAATTTACATACAGCCAGGCACCGACCCCGACACAGAAGCTTTAAACGAGTACCGCGGCCAGGGCACGAACGCCACTTCAACCGGTTATTACCTGCGCAAATATTACGACCCGACCAGCATTACCGATATGCATTCGGGACTTAACCTTATTCTGGTTAGGTATGCCGATGTGTTGCTGATGTATGCCGAAGCAAAAAACGAACTCGGGCAAATGGATGCAACGGTTTGGAACGCAACCATACGTGCCATACGCGAAAGGGCAGGCTTTACCGATGCTGCCGCCCTCGAATTCAACACATCACTCGATAAGGAAAGCCTGCGCACTATCATCCGTCGCGAACGGCGTTGCGAACTTGCCATCGAAGGCTTGCGCATATTCGATATCCGACGTTGGAAAACTGCCGAAATTGTGCTCAATGGCAACCCACACGGTGCAAAATTTGGCGAACCGGGTATCGACAATGGGTTTATACGCCTTGAGGCCCGCTCATTTAACAGCACACGCGATTACCTCTGGGCCATTCCACAGTCGCAAAAAGACATAAACCCTAACCTGGGCCAAAACCCTAACTATTAGAACATAATGTTTACGAATTGATTAAACAAAAAATTTAAACCATTAAATATGAAAAAGATAATTTTTAACACAATAGTAATGGCTCTGCTAATTGCCGGTTTTACCGGTTGTAGCGACAAAAATGAGCTGAACCTTAATGTTAAACCTGTAAAAACCCTTTATGAACCAACCGACAATAAAACATTAGAACTACAACCCGAAGGCTCGTTGTTTTTCGAATGGGAACACACCAAGGCTGAGGATGGCGGAATGGTTTTATATGAAGTAGCTTTTGATAAGGAGGGCGGCGATTTCTCAAACCCGGTATATAAAATTGTTTCCGACAATAACGGAAGCTATAATAGTGCTACTATTACATTCGGAAAGCTTAACAAAATATGTGCCCTGGCTGGTATTGAACCTGCTGCCAGCGGCAAAGTTATCTGGACTGTGTTTGCATCAAAAGGTATCAATGCTGTTAAAGCCGAAGCATTCAGAACATTACAGCTTACCCGTTTGGCTGGCATAGCAGAGATACCGGGCACACTATTTGTAACCGGAGAAGCTACCGAAGGAGGCACAGACCTGGCCAATGCAGTAAAAATGAAAGCTACCGAAAGTGGTATATTCGAAGTATATACCAGGCTAAACACCGGCAGCAATTATTTTTTTACCGATGTTAACAGCGGCACGCCCCGGCAGTTTTATGTCCAAAATAATGTGATGATAGAAGGCGAATCAACCAGCACTGTTGAAAAAACCGGAGTTTACCGCATTGTTGCCGACTTAAATACCGGTGCCGTAAATTTTACCGAAATAACCAATATCGAGCTGTTTTTCTGCCCCGATAATGCCCTACTCTTCTCGCACGAATACCAGGGCAATGGGGTATGGAAAGCTTCCGGCCAGCCCATAACCTTTAAACAGGAATCGTGGGGCCGCGACGAGCGCTATAAATTTAAAATGACCACCATAAACAATGCCGGTGAAACAGTCGACGAATGGTGGGGAACCCCAAATATCGACCACAGGCCGGGCGCTGATGAACCAGAATCGTACTGGTACCTGTTCCCGGTTGATGATCGCCAATGGGAAGGCAAGTATAAATTTGCCGACGAAATGGACAATGCACTGGTCGATATCTCTATCTTCTTCCAGTCAGACAAACCATACACACATCAGATAGTAAAAGTAGGTGATCAATAGCAGGTTAGTGTTAATTAAATCAGGGGCAATGTATTTGCCCCTGATTTTCATTAACTTGAAATAAATCAATTGTAAAAATCATGAAAAAGTACCTTTTGCCATTGTTTGGATTAGTTGTGATGGGTTCAGCCTGTAGCGAAAAAGATCCCGGAATTAAAAAACCCGATGAAATAATTGTCGATTGGGATGCAGCAGCAGACAGCAGCAGCCTGAACCTTGTAAACACCTATTGGAATGCCTCGAAAAAATGTTTCAATTATGTCAGCGACGGCACACTAAACTTCCAATACTGGCCGGCAGCTCATGCACTCGATGTGATGGTTGACGCATACGAACGTTCAGGTAACAATCTGTTTAAAACCACTATCGACGATTGGTACTATGGGGTAAAAGCATTAAACGGCAACAGCTTTTACAATGTTTTTTACGACGATATGGAGTGGAACGCACTTGCCATGTTGCGCGCATACAATGCAGTTGGTGATGAAAAATTCAAAACCGCTGCCGTTGATGTCTGGAACGATATTAAAACCGGTTGGAACGAAAATGCCGGTGGCGGAATAGCCTGGAAAAAAGACCAGCCCTGGAGCAAAAATGCCTGTTCAAACGGCCCTGCAAGCATACTTGCTGCAAGGCTCTACCAACAGTTTGGAAACATTGCCGATAAAGAATGGGCCTTAAATATTTATAACTGGGAAAAAGAAACCTTGTTTAACCCGGCAAACGGGGCAGTTTACGACAACATCGACAGTCGCTCCAACACCATACAAACAGCATGGATATTTACCTACAACCAGGGAACTTTTCTGGGGGCAGCGCTTGAGCTTTACAAAATAACCGGCGAAGCCACTTATTTGCGCGATGCCGTTAAAGCTGCCGACTATACCCTCAACAGCCTGGTTAACAGCTCTCAGCTTCTTAAAAGCGAAGGCACCGGCGACGGAGGGCTTTTCAAAGGTATTTTCGTAAGGTATTTTACACAACTTATACTCCACCCCGATATAAAAGATGCCGATCGTAAACGCTATGTTGCATTCATGGAACATAACGCGGAAAACCTTTGGACAAAAGGCACCGATAAACGCCAGCTGTTATATGGGCCAAACTGGGGCGAAATTCCATCGGGCCCGGTAGATCTGACTGTACAACTTAGCGGTTGCATGCTTATTGAGGCAGCAGCACTTCTTGATGCAAATAGCCAGTTCTAATTGCACAGAAACGCCCTTTATACTTAAGGGCGGAAATATGTTAGTTGTTCAGGTTTATGAATTATTTCATCCTGAAAGCTTAAAACCCTTACTTATTGAAAACTAATTCTATTGAAAATGAAAAAACAATTACTTAAAAAAACATTCCTTTTGGGTGCATTCCTTATGGGTGCCATAACTTTTACATCCGCACAAAGCTCGCTCATCTTCAATGGCAGCAACACCTATGTCGAAATCACTGCAAACGATGCCTACCATATCGATTCTGCATTTACTGTAGAAACATGGATAAAACTCACCGCCGCAAACAATGTTTTCTCCACCCAGGCATGGGGCGAAAATGGCGGTTCGGGCATCGATTTTGTAATCGACGGGCAGCATTTTAAAGTAACCCTGGGAAATGGCGACTGGTTTAACCTTGTGGCCGATACAGTTACTATACCTTATGGAACCTGGACCCACCTTGCAGCAGTGTACAACGGCGAAACACTAACCCTTTATATTAACGGGACTGAAAAAGCTTCTGGGGCAATAAACAACTACCGGCATACAGCAGGCGGCAATATTCGTATTGGCGATAACCCCACCTGGAACCCTCGTATTATGACCGGGCAGATTGATGAAGTACGCTTCTGGAGCATTGCACGCCAGGCATCGGAAATTGCCGATAACCTCAACAATTCCCTGGCAGGCACCGAAACCGGATTAATCGGCTACTGGGACTTTAACGAAGCTTCTGGCACTGTGGCCACCGATAAATCGGCAACCGCAAACAATGGCACAATTGTGAATTGCGAATGGGGAGAAGATTATAATGAAAGTGTCCAACTGTATAAAAGCTCACTGGTTTTCAACGGCACCGACACCTATGTCGAAATCGCTGCAAACGATGCCTACAATATCGATTCGGCCTTTACCGTTGAAACATGGGTGAAACTTGTAGAAGGCAAAAATGTGTTTTCAACACAGGCATGGGGCGAAAATGGAGGCTCGGGCATCGATTATGTAATCGACGGACAACATTTTAAGGTAACCCTTGGAAATGGCGACTGGTTTAACCTGGTAGCCGACACCGTAGATATTCCGTTTGGCGTTTGGACACACCTTGCCGCTGTTTACAACGGAGAAACACTTATCCTTTATATAAACGGACTGGCTAAAGCTTCGGGGGACGTTAACAATTACAAACATACAGCCGGGGGCAATATACGAATTGGAGACAACCCCACCTGGAACCCTCGTATTTTTAAAGGACAAATAGACGAAGTAAGGTTCTGGTCGGTTAGCCGTTCTGCCGCCGAAATATCGGATAACCTCTATGAAAGCCTTACTGGCAACGAAACCGGCTTAATTGGCTACTGGGACTTTAACGAAGGCTCCGGCACAGTGGCCACCGATAAATCGGCCACTTCAAACGATGGTACAGTTGTGAATTGCACATGGGATAAAGATTACTATATAACCGGGTTTACCGATGTTGCTGTAACAGCTGCCGTTTCGCCGGTATCGGGCACATCGCTCACAGCAGCCGAAACACTAACGGTAACCGTTATCAACAATTCAAATTCGGAACAAACAAACATACCCATTTCGTTTATGCTCGACGGCGGTACAGTTATAACCGAACATATTGCATCGCTGGCCCCGGCCCTGACAACAAACTACAGCTTTGAACAAAAGCTCGACTTGTCGGCCGAAAAAGAATATACCATTGAAGTATTTACTACCCTCGAAAACGACGAGGTAGCCGCGAACGACACACTGGTATTTAATGTAACCCACGAACACAGCGTTGCTATCGACAAGCAGGTTACCATAAACAGTGTGCTTGTTTACCCAAGCATTGTTGCCGATTTTGCTCATATAAGCTTTGCAGCAGATTGTTTATATGCAAACATCTTTATTACCGATGTAACCGGAAAAGAAGTATTCCGTATGGAAGAAAACAGCCTAAATGAGGGCGCAATCATACAGATCGATCTAAGCCGGTTTGAACAAGGTATTTATATTATATCTGTACGTTCGGCAAATGGTAATTTTTCGAAAAAAATCATGAAGGCCGGTAAATAAATCCGTGGATTATATTTATAATAGTTGCCCTGGCTTGAGCCGGGGCAACTTCTTCCGGATATAATGCACCCACTGCAAACTTCTATAAAAAGGCCATAAATATATAAAAGTATTTTTTACCTTTGTTATACGTGTTTTGCTTTTGTAAATTACAATGAATGACAATTTTGAATGAGGTTTATTAAATACCGGAAGTTCCATTGTGAATTTATTTAGGCATAACAACTAAAAAATGTACAACAATAGATAATATTAATAGTCCGAAAGAACTAATAGCTTAATAACGGGAAGTAGAAACTTAATCCGGCTTTACCAAAAAAATAAGAAGAACACTAAACTTGATAAAATATGATTAAAAACTTGAAAAATTTGGTATTATGGAGCTTTACCTTAGCTCTGGTTGTTTCCTGCTCAACCCGTGAAGGCGATTTTCTGGCCAAAACCCAACTAAGGGCACCAGCCTACCCGTTGGTAACCATCGATCCTTACACAAGTGTTTGGTCGATGGCCGACCTGCTCTATGAAAAACCCACACAGCACTGGACAGGCCGCGACCACCCGCTTATTGGGGCTATACGTGTCGATGGGCAGGTTTACCGTTTCCTGGGTAAAGAAAAAATACCCCAAAAATGCATATTGCCCAGTGCCAACTACGAAGTATGGACTGGCAAATACATGTTTACAAAACCAACCGACGGGTGGCAAAAGCCCGATTATAACGATAAAAACTGGAAAACTGCCCCAGCTGCTTTCGGCACAAACGGCATGCCTGCAATTGCAACGCTTTGGGAAACCCGCGAAATATGGGTGCGCCGTGAATTTGTTATCCCCGAAAACTATAGTAATGAAGACTCCTACCTGATGTTTTCATGGGATGACGACTTTGTCCTGTATCTTAACGGGGAAAAACTGGTTGACAGAAACTGCTGCGGAAGCAATATTTCTTTAAAAATCGACAGAAACATGCTGAACATTGGTGGAAAGAATGTAATTGCAGCGCATTGTGTCAATACCGGAGGGGCGGCAATTGTCGATTTCGGTATTTTCCAGGACAGTGGCGAAAAAGATGTGTTTGTTAACACAGCTACACAAACCAAAGCAGAACTATCAGCCACACAAACCTTTTACAGCTTTACATGCGGCCCGGTTAATCTTACCCTCAACTTTGTATCGCCACTTCTCCCCGACGACTTGCCTTTGCTTTCGCGGCCGGTGAACTACATCAATTACGAAGTGGTTTCGAACGATGGAAAAAAACACGACGTACAAATATATTTCGAAGCAACCCCGCAATGGGCTGTTAACGAAATTGTACAGGAGGTATCGGTAGAGAATGGCGAAACCGGATCTGTACATTTCCTTAAAACCGGAACCATCGAACAGCCTGTATTACAAAAAAAAGGCGACGATATCCGTATCGACTGGGGCTACTTCTATTTGGGGGCAGAGAAAACTGAAGGTTCAAGCCTGTCGGCTGGCGGTTACCTCGACCTTAAAAAATCGTTTGCCGAAAATGGGGGCATTCCAAAGCCAGGCGAAAAAATAAATGTAAAACTTACCCAGGCTATGCCCTCTTTAGCTTTTACCGAAACACTTGGCTCAGTGGGCAAAAAACCAAAAAGTGGTTATATTATGGTTGCTTACGACGATATCGAATCGATTCAGTATTTTGGCGATAACCTCAAAGCACTATGGAGAGATGGTGGAAAAGTTACCATCGACAATGCCCTGCAATTAGCTGTCGATGAGTACGAATCGATAATGATGCGCTGTAACCAGTTCGACCAGAACCTGATGGACGATGCTTTAAAGGCTGGTGGCGAAAAATACGCCGACCTTTGTATATTAGCCTACCGCCAGTCGGTTGCAGCACACAAACTGGTTGTTGATACTCAGGGCAACCTCTTGTTCCTTTCAAAAGAAAACTTCAGTAACGGCTCTATAGGAACTGTTGATGTTACCTACCCTTCGGCGCCCCTGTATTTAAAATACAACCCCGAATTGCTTAAGGGCATGTTGATACCGATATTCTATTATTCCGAAAGTGGAAAATGGACAAAACCTTTCGCCGCACACGATGTAGGCACTTACCCGTTGGCTAACGGCCAGACTTATGGCGGCGATATGCCGGTAGAAGAATGTGGGAACATGTTAATTTTAACAGCAGCCATTGCCAAAATGGAAGGAAATGCCGATTTTGCCCAAAAACACTGGGAGGTGCTCACCACCTGGGCCGATTACCTGTGGGAAAATGGCCTTGACCCTGTAAACCAGCTATGTACCGACGATTTTGCCGGACACTTTGCCCGCAACGTTAACCTTTCGGCCAAAGCCATTGTTGGCATTGCCGGATACGGATACCTGGCTTCGGCACTAGGCAAAAACGAAATAGCCGAAAAATACACTAACGAAGCCAGGCGAATGGCTGGCGAATGGATGAAAATGGCCGACGATGGCAGCCATTACCGGCTTACTTTCGATCAGCCCGGTACCTGGAGCCAGAAATACAACCTGGTATGGGACAAATTGCTGGAACTCGACATTTTCCCCAAAGAAGTGCTTACTAAAGAAATTCAGTATTACCTGGGAAAACAAAACAAATACGGGTTGCCGCTAGATAACCGCCGTACCTATACAAAATCGGACTGGATTGTATGGACAGCTACCCTGGCCGACGACCAACAAACATTTGAGCAATTTATTGCGCCCTTGCACCTGTTTGTAACAGAAACCCCAAGCAGGGTACCCATGACCGACTGGTACGAAACAACCGATGCACGCCAGGTTGGTTTCCAGGCACGCTCTGTCGTTGGTGGCTATTTTATTAAAATGCTTGAACCCGAACTATAATATTTTTGAAACATTCAGTAAACTTCATAATTTATCCTGTACCTGAAGGTAGGCATAAGCCTTCCTTCAGGGCAAACAGGAACTTAAAACAACAGAACTTATATTATTAATCTTATTAGCCCAAACTTATTTTTTGAACTATGAAACTTATCCTGTCTCTTGCAAGCCTGTTCATGCTAAACACTGTTCTACTTGCCCAGCCGCTTAAAAGCCGCTCCGTTTACGATTTATCGAAAGACAAAGTATTGTACACCGTTGGGTATTCGCATCTCGATACCGAATGGAACTGGGATTATCCTAAAACCATCGATGAGTATATTAAGAATACCATGACAGAAAACTTTTACCTGTTCGAAAAATATCCGGAGTATGTTTTCAATTTTACAGGCTCACGCCGTTACCAGATGATGAAGGAGTATTACCCCGGTTTATACGAAAAAGTAAAAGAATATATTGCCGCTGGCCGCTGGTATGTTTCCGGTTCGTCGGTTGACGAAGGAGAGGTTAACATGTCGTCATCAGAAGCGCTTATCCGACAGGTTCTTTACGGAAACCTGTATTTCAAAAACGAGTTTGGTGTTGAAAGCTACGATTATATGCTCCCCGACTGTTTCGGCTTTTTGGCAAACGTGCCCAGTATATGGAACCATTGCGGCCTTCTGGGATTTTCTACCCAAAAGCTTACATGGCGTGCAGCTACCAAAATACCCTTTAATGTTGGCGTCTGGAACGGCCCCGACGGCAAAGGCATTATTGCAGCGCTTAACGCCGATAATTATAACGGTGGCGTTGAAAAACGGCTAGATATAAACGAAAAATGGAACGAACGTATCGAAAAAAACCGAAAAGAACATGGCTTTTCGTTCGATTATCGCTACTACGGTGTGGGAGATGAAGGCGGCGCCCCACGCGATCGCGATGTGAAAAATGCCATTGGCAGCCTGAACAACCCCGACAGCAGGTTTAAAGTAGTGCTTACTTCTTCGGATCAGATGTATAAAGATATTACACCCGAAATACGGGCAAAACTACCGGTATATTCCGGCGATTTGTTGCTTATTGAACACAGCGCCGGTTCACTTACCTCCCAGGCTTTTGTGAAGCGCATGAACCGAAAAAACGAAATTCTTGCCGCCAGTGCCGAACAATTGGCCTCGGTTGCAGACTGGACAGGGTTAATCGGTTACCCATATAGTAAAATAAACAATTCGTGGGAACTTGTGCTGGGCAGCCAGTTCCACGATATACTTCCGGGTACTTCTATACCCGAAGCATACGATTATGCCTGGAACGATGAATTTATTGCAGCAAATGGTTTTTCGAATGTGCTTGAAAGTTCTGTGAGGGCTTTGGCTGGCATGATGAACACAGAAACGAAAGGAAAACCGGTTTTGGTGTATAACCCTTTGGCCTTTAGTCGCGACGATATTGTTTGTGCCGAGGTGAATTTTGAACAAATACCAGCCAATGTGCAGGTTTTTGATGCCTCCGGAAAACCGGTACCAACCCAAATTATTGAGAAGAAAAACAACACCCTGAAAATACTTTTCCCTGCAAAAGTACCCTCTGTTGGCTTAGCCGTTTATGAAATACGCGAAGCAAAGAAACCTTCGGCACAAAAACAGGAAATATCAGTGAGTGGCAATACCCTGGAAAATAACTTTTATAAAGTAACTATAAACGGGACGGGCGATATTCAAAGCATTTTCGACAAAAAAGCAGGCCGCGAACTGCTCGAAAAGCCAGCAAGCCTTCAATTTTTGGCAGAGTCGCCAAACGAATGGCCTGCATGGAACATGGACTGGGAAGACCGGAAAAACCCACCTGTAGGGGCTATGAACGAATCGGTTTCCATGCGCATTGCTGAAGATGGCCCGGTAAGGGTATCTATCGAAATTAAACGCGAAGGAAGAAATTCATCGATAGTTCAAGTTGTTAGCCTTTCTGCCGGCGAGGCTGGAAAAGTTATTGAAGTGGCAAACAAAATCGACTGGAAGTCGCAGGGCGTCAGCCTCAAAGCAGCATTCCCGCTAACAGTTAGCAACAAGCTTGCAACATATAATTTGGGCGTGGGAACCATTCAGCGCGAAAACAACACCAGCCAGAAATTCGAAGTGCCCTCCAAAGAATGGTTCGATTTAACCGATACCGACGGCTCCTATGGGGTTACAATTCTCGAAGACTGCAAATACGGATCGGACAAACCTGCCGATAACGAACTTCGCTTAACCCTGCTATTTACTCCCGAACCACAGGGCAACTGGTTTCCGGTGCAAAAAACCCAGGACTGGGGCATACACGAGTTCCGATATGGAATTTACGGCCATAGCGGAAGCTGGCAGGAAGCCCGTTCGCAAATGCAGGGCAGAAAATTTAACCAGCCCATGCTGGCTTTTGAAGTACCTGCGCATAAAGGCGCCTGGGGCAAAGAAGCCTCGTTCTTGCTGGTTAACAACAACAATGTAGGTGTTATGGCTTTCAAAAAAATGGAAAACAGCGATTATTACCTGGTAAGGGTTAACGAACTATCGGGAAACAAAATAAGCAATGCCGAAATATTATTCGCAGGCGATATTCTCGATGCATACGAAGTGAACGGACAAGAACAGCGTATAGGTAATGCCAGTTTTACCGGAAACAAAGTGCAGTTTGATCTATCGAATTATACCATCCGCAGTTTTGCCGTTAAACTGAACAACCCGGCAGTTGGCATTACCATTGGGCAGCAGGCAGTTCAGCTTCCTTTTAATGTAGATGTAATGAGCTTCGATGTGAACCGGCACGATGGAAATTTTGTGCACAACAGAAGTTTTCCTGCCGAAATGGTTCCCGAAAAAATAGTAAGCGAAGGGATACAATTTATTACTGGCAGCAAAACCGATGAAGAAAATAATGCCGTAGCCTGTAAAGGCCAGGAAATAAACCTGCCTGCCGGTAATTTTAGCAGCATTTACATTTTGGCAGCAGCTTCGGAAGATACGCAGGGCGAATTCCTGGTCGATGGCAAACGCTATCAGCTTGGCATACAAAACTGGACAGGCTATGTCGGGCAGTTTTACAACCGCGAGTTTGCCCAGGACGGGGTTACTGTTACAGGCATGAAACCTGCATTTGCAAAAACCGATAATATCGCCTGGTTTGCCTCGCACCGCCATCAGGCTTACCCATCGAAAAACGAGTCGTACCGCTACACCTATTTATATAAATATGAACTGAATGTTGCCCCCGGTGCAAAAACCTTAAAGTTGCCCGACAACGATAGAATAAAAATACTGGCTGTAACCTTAACCAACGGTCCCGGCCCGGTTAAAGCACTACAACCCTTATACGACAGTTTTACTGAAAACAATCAAATTAACCCCGGAAGATAAAACCAGGAAAACTGAAAAATTGATTTTTATATAATCTGTCCGTTACTATGTAAAGTACCGGACAGATTATCTAAGGTATAGGTTGCCAAATAAAACCTGATGTTCTGTGAAACAGCATCTTAACCAGCAATATTGCCTACCTGTCCAAAACAGGCCCTGTACCATTTCCTTAGAAGCAAAAAAGATTCCTCATAAAAGTGAGATTGAGATATTATTGCCTTGTTTTTCAAGGGATTAATGTCGGTTCGAAGATTTTATAGCCGTTAATTGCACAAAGTAGTACGATAATAGATGAGGCTGCCATTTATTTAAGAAACTTTTTAAATAAATCCGCAGGAGAACAAGCCCCAGGGGAAATTAAAACAACTGAACGAAGTCGTTTTACCCAATTATATATTTTTTTACTCATTAACTAAATTATCTTACTATGAAGAAAGTAACTTTTCTTATGATGCTTTTTGCATTGCTTTCAACAGCAATAAGCCTTGCGCAGCCAACGCGTAGCGAGGCCAAGCTTGCCATGCAATGCTACAACAATGCTTTTTATTGCCAGTATGGCACGTATGGTTCGTCGTACAAAGCCTACTATTATGCAAACACAAACCGGAACTCGCGCATGGATTTCTGGCACCAGGCCGAGGCCATCGAAATGTTGATCGATGCCTACATTGTTAACAACGATGCCGATTTTAAAAACAAAATCAGGTATTTGTACCATGGTATGCGCGATGCTTATGGCTTGTTGTGGACCAATAACAAGTTTAACGACGATGTTATATGGGGTGCGCTCATGTGCATAAGGGCTTATGAGATATTTAACGATGGAGGCATGAAAGACATGGCCAAAAACAACTTCGATATGGTGTGGGCACGTGCATGGGACAGCTCTCTGGGGGGCGGCTTGTGGTGGACGACCGACAAAACCACAAAAAATGCATGTGTTAACGCACCGGCAGCAATTTGTGCCATGCGCCTGTACTACGCTACCGGCGATGCTTCGTATAAAACCAAGGCCAAACAAATTGTGGACTGGATGGTAAGCCGCCTGTACAATGCATCTACCGGCGAGGTAAAGGGCGCCATAAACAGCAGCGGGACAATTACCGAAGGGTCGCGTACTTATACACAGGGCACATTTATTGGCGCCTGTGGCGAACTTTATAAACAATACACTTCGCCAAACTACAGAAGCTATGGTATTAAAGCTATGGATTACACCCGTTATAATATGTGCAATTCTGCCGGTTTATTGCCCGACGAATACGACACATACGACTGCCAGGGCTTTAAAGCTATATTTGCCCGCTGGGCATGCAAGTTCGTGAAAGACTATTCATTGGCCGCAACCTATGGCGCATGGCTGAACTACAATGCCACACAGGCCTGGAAATACCGCAACTCGAGCGGTTTAATGTGGGGCCAATGGTGGAGGCGAACCCCCGATGGTTTTGTAAACTCGTTTGAAACAACCACAGGGGTTTCCATGATGAACAATATCTGGCTGTACAACGCTGCTACAAAAGCAGCCGGTGAAGAAACCACTGCTACTGCAAATTCTGAAAAACCAGGGTTTGAGCTATCGCCCAATCCGGCTGCAGATTTTGTTATCCTTAGCATAGAAAACATTACCGAACCTTTTACAGTATCGATATTTGACCTGTCGGGCCGGTTGCTGAAAACCCAAATATTCGGTTCCGAAGCTGCCAATATCAGCCTCGAAGGGTTACCTGCAGGCCCGCATTTGGTTAAAGTGAAATGCGGCAACAGCGTTTATACTAAAAAATTAATCATCAACTAATTAACAATTACCGGAAAAGGGTAAAACGAAATTTCCGGTAATATTAAAAACCTGGCGTAGCTCCGACAAATTTCGGGGCTACGCTTTTTTCCGTGTTGCAATAAATATTTCCAGCTTTCTAATAGTATTTCTTTATACTCACCACAAATTAAAACACCTAACCTGTTTAATTAGCTTCGTTGAGCCACAGGTTCATAAATTTCTTTTATTAACCTGGCTTCCCAATTTATTGCCATTACTTTCAATGTCAAATCGTTTAGTAATAGATGCAGGCAAATTATTGCTTAAAAAAACTAATTCGTTTTCTGCTATTGTAATTTTTTACACCTGACTGGCAATTTGCATGATTACATGCTCATTTGCATTTTCGGATTAACACTTTTATAGCAATGTTGAAGGTTTTGTAGAAAAATAAAAAATAACAAGAAGCTGATTTTAACTCCAAGCTTTTCAAAATCAAACATATTATATTCTCAGTTGGAGTTGGAGTTTAGAGAAAGAAAATGGAATGGAGTTTTTCATTCTTGCTCAAAACTTACACTTTTTAGTTGGAGTTGGAGTTTAGAGAAAGAAAATGGAGTGGAGTTTTTCTCTCTTGCTCAAAACTCACACTCCAAACTTCTACGTGATCCCGGAGGGATTCAAACCCCCGGCCTTCAGAACCGGAATCTGACGTTCTATTCAGCTGAACTACGGGACCAATAAGGCCGCAAATTTAATACTTTTTAAATTAGTATTTGCTTAAATAGCTATAGGAATACATAAAAATTGTATCTAACCATTAATTTTCGGTTAACTATGTGTCTGTTTAAAACATAAAAAGCAAATGCCCCTTTTCAGGGGCACCTGCCTGTTTAAAACATATTGTAATTTGTAACCCTTACTAATTTTTAGATACTATAAAGCTTCTTGAGCCATTGTTCCCGTTGAGCTTAACAATGTAGATGCCGCTTTGCAGCCCTTCCATGTCAACTTCAACCAAAAAGGAACCTTCCGCAACCGGCATTTGTAATATACTGCGGCCATTCATATCAAAAACATCAAGCATGGAATATGTTCCAGCTGAAAACTCAACCATAAGCCTGTCGTGTACCGGGTTAGGATAATATTTCAGGCTTTCGGGGGTATTTACAGTAATGGCTTCGTCAGCTTCAGCCGATTTAGCAGCAACACCATATACTTCAAACTCGTATAGCGAATACCCCCACTGCGTATTGCGGGCAGTGCCGTACATTCTTATATACCTGCCTGTGGCATTGGTTAAATTAATGGTATTGATATTTGCCCCGGTAGTGCCGTTTGTAATTGTGGACACGGTAGTCCAGTTAACATTGTCGTTCGAAACCTGGATAGTATAGTTCCTGCCCGAAGCAGTTTCCCAATTCAGAACAACCCTGCTAATCGAATAGGTATTCTGCAGGTCTATGGCAACCCATTGCGGGTCGGCAAACAAGCTGCTCCAGCGCGTAGCAGTGCTTCCATCGTTAGCATTGGCAGCAACAAAGCCTGCCTCTACCGACGAAGATGTTGCCGGCTTGTTAAGGGCAATGTTTGTTGTTGGGCTGCTAACTGTAATTAATGAAGTTGCAGTTTTATTGCCATCCTGTGTAGTTACAGTAATAATGGCAGTTCCGTTCGAAAGGGCTGTAACCAAACCTGATGCGCTAACTGTAGCAACAGCAGGATTGCCAGACGACCAGCTTACAGTTTTGTTGGTTGCATTTGCAGGGGCAACCGTGGCAGTTAACTGGCTGGTTGCGCCAGGGGCCAATGCAAGGGTTGCAGGGCTTAGGCTTACACCTGTTACCGGAATCTGGGCTGCAGGGGTACCATACACTTCAAACTCCCACAACGAATAGCCCCAGGCAGTTGCGCGGGCTGTGCCGTACATACGTATATACCTGCCGCTGCCGCTTACATTCAGGTTAACAACCCCGGCAGCCCCGGTAGTTGTGGAATAAATGGTTGTCCAATTGGTCGAACCATCGGGCGAAACCTGCACCTGGTAATTTCTTCCGGCCGCAGTTTCCCAGTTCAATACCACCCTGTTTATCGAATAGGTGCCCTGTAGGTCAACCATAATCCATTGCGGGTCGGAGAATGCGCTGCTCCAGCGGGTTCCGGCACTGCCATCGACAGCTGCTGCCCCCGGGGTACCTGCATTCTCGGTCGATGAAACGGTTACCGGTTTGTTCAGGGCAATGTTTGTGCCCGATGAAACGGTAACTGCACATGATGCGGTTTTCGAACCATCCTGGGTTGTAACGGTGATGGTTGCAGTACCGGCAGAAACTCCGGTAACCAAACCCGAAGCGCTTACAGTTGCAACAGATGTGTTTCCTGAACTCCAGCTTACGTTTTTGTTTGTGGCATTCGAAGGCGAAACTGTTGCCGTAAGTTGGCCTGTTGCACCAACAGCCAGTGTGAGGGAAGTTGGGGATACAGAAACGCTGCTTACCGGTATCGTAACAGTTACAGCACATGCAGCGGTTTTATTTCCATCCTGGGTAGTAACATTTATAGTTGCTGACCCTGGGCCGATAGCGGTAACCAGTCCTGTGGCACTGACAGTTGCCACCGCCGTATTGCTGCTCGACCAGCTAACAGTTTTATTGCTTGCATTGGCCGGGGCAACCGTGGCAGTTAACTGACTGGCAGCCCCCGTTGCCAGTGTAAGGGATGTTGGCGCTACCGATACCCCTGTAACAGGAACCGATACACCTTCGTGAATAGCCGAACCGCCACCGGTAAAATAAATGTTATCGATGGCAATATCGCTTATAGGCCCCGAGGTACCCAGTAATTCAAACAATTGGCTTACCTGTGACAAATCGATGTTATCGAATGCCGACATTGGTATTTCAATGCTTTGCCACTGTCCGTTTCGAACTAAACCATAGGGGTCGCTGCCGTTTTGGAAGGTTATCCATTTTTGGCCGATATCGTTAATATTACCGCTTTTCATGCCAATCTGGAAAGTAGCTGTGGAGCTTGTTTTAATATCGAAATGGAGCCTGCTTTCGGGATAACGGAAAGCGGTAAGGTTATACTTAACATTAGGCGTAAATGCAGCACCAAACCAAGTCTGTCCGGACGCCGATGCAAGCGAAATTACATTTGCACCTTCCCTGGGTGTTGTTGTGGTAGTGTTCAATGTATTCGACCAGATAAAGAAATTTCCATCGGCCGGTGTGTTGAATTTCATCACACAGGGGGTATTATCGGTAAATACACCAAAGTTTCCGTTTTCCGGGGTTGGCCTGGCAACACTTTCAATCCAGTAAATATCGTCCACCGCCAGGTTAAATGCAGTTGCCGGAGCATCACCCTTCATCATAAACATTTGGTGTATGGTGTAAAAATCGACACCAAACCTGTTTAAGGGAATTCTTACTTCGCGCCAGGTACCATCGCGCACTAGGCCAAACTGTTCACCGCCATTTATAAGGTCGAGCCAGCCTTCGCCCGAGGCACTGGCAACCCCCACACTTATTTTGTCGGTTGTGGTGGTCTTCATCATCAAACGAAGGTAACCATCGGAGTATTTCGACATGTTTTTAATATTATCGACAAACACGCCCATGCCCCACCATGCGCCGGCAGCAATATTGTAATTCATTACTTCGCTGCCTTCGTATGCTGCGCCAGAACCGGTTGGCATATTGTTCCAGATGTAAATATGTCCATCGTTGGTGTAATTAACCTTATCGGTTAAGCCCGTGTTTTCGCTAAACACCCCATAATTGCCCGACTTCTGTGTTAAGCTGTTGGTGAAAATTTCAGTTTGCCCGGCTATGGGGTATATCCTGATATAATCGACATACATTTTTGCCGGAAAGGGGGCTGTTATTTGTGCAGGGTTTGTAATACCCACATAATTGCTGCCGCCCACTGCAAGGTTTAATAGCAAGAAGTTTGGCTGATGAAATTCTGACATATTCGGATCGGTAATAGGCATATTGAAATAGCGTGTATTATCGAGCCATAGTTCGATATGGGAATTGTCCCAAACCATTTTAAAAATATGGTAATCGTCGTAAAAATTTCCAGAAGGAAGGCGTGTTTCTGCCGAAGCATCGGCTTGCAGCCACGAGCCCCAAGTTCCGCTATCGTGCCACCAGTGCACGGCCCCCGACATTTTTTTGTTCACCGAATCCTGCAACCTTGCTGCTTCAAATCCGGCTTCCAGGATATCCAGCTCGCCACATTTGGGCCATCCAACCTGGCCAATATTGTTCCCCATTGCCCAAAAGGCTGGCCATAACCCGTCTTTCAGGTTTGGCAATTTTATTCGGGCTTCAATAGTTCCATATTTGAAGGAGAACCTTCCGTGAGTTTTGAGCCGTGCAGAGGTAAACTGGTTACCGCCAAAATTTTCGCGCAATGCCTGAATTACCAGGTTTCCGTTTTCAACATAAGAGTTTACAGGCCTGTCGGTATAGTTTTGCAACTCACCGTTGCCCATGCCGCTTCCGCCAACATCGTAAGTCCAAACATTTTTGTCGATGGCAGGGCCATTAAAGTTTTCCTCCCAAATGGGAGTTTGTGCTGCAAGTATCGCCGGAATTACTATCAGAGACAGTAAAAACAGGAACTTTGAAAGAAATTCATTTTTTCTCATAGTAGCAATTTTTAGTTAGGTTAATGAACTGTGGCTTGCAGAATCTCCCCGGAACCAGCTTTTGTTCAAAGAAGAAATTGTAACACCACCAGTTTGTTTATTCAATTAGTAAAAGTAGGGTGGGCTTGATTTGGTGGGTGAAAGACAAATTTATAAAACCAGAAACTGAACTGTTGGTATTACTGAATGTCATGTTTCTGTTTGAGGGAGCAGGAGAAAAGTCCGGTGCATAAGAACGCACCGGACTTTTATATAACTTATCAATTACTGCTTGGTAACAGTAAAGTTAAATACATCGGCACTATTAATTAGCCTAATGAAGTATAAACCAGGTTTAAAAGTTGTAAAATCAACTTTAATATTATCTGCAACTGAAGAAATACCAGAATAATAAACCCTTGTTCCGTTAATGCTTATTATTTCGAGTTCTGAAAAACTCAAACCGCCCAGATCAATGGTAATAAAATCGGTTGCCGGGTTCGGATAAATATTAATAAGTTCGGCGGTATTTTTATCGACAGAGCTTTCGCCCACAACAGTTACTGATGCAGTTGCTGAAACATCGCCCTGCGCTGCAGTTATTGTAAATGTACCTTTGGCATTTGCGGTAAACAAACCCGTTTCGCTGATTGTGCCACCACCAGAGACGCTCCATGTTACCGATACTTCAATCGGGCTTGCAAACTGGTCGGTACCGGTTACCGAAAACTGTTGAGTCTCACCAACATTAATAGTAGCAGTTTCCGGTGTTACAACCAGGGTTTCCAGAACAGGCACTTCTGTTATTGTAATTGCAACAGAATCGGAAATAGTTCCGGCAGAAGCCTTAACATAAAATGTTCCGGCTGCAGAAGCGGTAAACAATCCATCGTTGTTGATTGACCCACCGCCGCTAACCGACCATGCAGGGCTAAAAGCAAAAGCATCGCCAAATTGATCGAAACCTGCAGCTGAATATTGTTGTGTTAAACCTACCATAATACTTGCAGTTTCGGGGGCAACAGCAATTGAATCGAGCACAAGCAAAGGCAAAACTTCAATTACTACCGAATCGGCAATTTCGCCGCTAAAGGCTTTTACATAGTAAGAACCGGCACTAGTTGCAGTAAACAGTCCGGAAGTATTAACAGAACCGCCCCCGCTAACAGACCATTCAGGAACTAACTCAAATTCATCGCCATACTGATCGTAACCAGTTGCAGCAAACTGCTGGGTTTCGCCTTCAGTAATTGAAGCGCTTTCAGGGCTAACAGCAATTGAATCGAGTACTAAAATGGCTTCTATATCAACCAATACGGAGTCTTTTATGTTGCCATTCAACGCTATTACATAATAGCTTCCAGTATCAGTGGCAGTAAAGAGTCCGTTTTCTGAAATTGTTCCGCCCCCAGTAACCGACCATGCAGCATCAAAAGCGAATGAATTTCCAAATTGATCGAACCCATTGGCAGTAAACTGGCGCGATTGGTTCAAACCCAAATTATTAACTTTTGGTGTAACAGAAATTGAATCCAAAACAGGGGTTTCGGTAACAGTAAACATTACAGAATCGACAATACCATTATTTTCAGCTTTCACATAGAAAGTTCCCACAGTTGAAGTTGTTAACAATCCATTGGCATCGATAGAACCGCCACCAGTTACCAACCATGAAGCTGTAATAGGGAACAGGTTGCCAAACTGGTCGAACCCGGTAGCAATGAACTGAATGGTTTGGCCTTCCACAACACTTGTATCAATAGGCGAAACCGCAATTGAATCCAGTTCAGGCAAATCGGCAATAGCAATAGTAACCGAGTCGGCAACAAGGCTGCTGGCAGCAATTACGTAATAGTTACCGAAATCGGTAGCTGAAAACAACCCGTTTACATCAATTGTGCCGCCACCAGTAACAGACCATGCAGGGGTAAAGTCTATTTCCAACCCGAACTGATCGTAGGCAACTGCGGCAAACTGTTGGGTTTCCCCCTCGGTAATGCTTGCATCATCGGGTGAAACAACAATTGAAGTTACAACCGACACATCTTCTACCGTAATAATTGCTGTATCGGCTAAATTGCCAAAGGAAACAACAACCTGATATTCGCCAGAGCGAACACTAGAGAAAACCCCGCCAGCGGTAATAGCCCCATCGGTGCTAAGAACAGACCATTCTGCTTCAACATCCACCTGATCGCCCGAAGCTGAAAAAGCAGCATAACTGAGGGTTAGTTCTTCTCCCTCGTCGATTGTAGCTGTTTTAGGAGAGACAACAATACTTGTTGCTGCAACAGTTGAATTGGCAGCAGGATAAATTTTTAGCTCATAGAACGATGGCCCATAAGGGGCAAAAGAACGTGAAAGGCCGTTAAACCTTACAAATCTTGCGTTTCCGTAAACAGGAAGGCTATCGATCGAATGGTTAGGTGTTGGACGAACAGTATCGTTTGGGTTGCAGATATAAATACGTTCCCACAAAACAGAATCGTTCGATACCTGTATCTCATAAGACCGTGCACCGGCAGTTTCCCAGTCGATTACCACTGCCCCTAAATCGTAAACAGTGTCGAGTTTAACAACCCAGCTCATATCGGGGTTATCGGCAGACACCTCCCAACGCGAACCGGTATTGTTATCAACCCCGTTTGCGGCAGGCTGTGCCTGAGATGCAGCACCCACACTTTCGTAGCTTAGGGCAATATTTTCGGTAGATATCGGATAAACCGAAACTACAGCCGAATCGGAGATTGAACCGGAAACCGCATCGAATGAATAGTTAACAGCAGCAACCACCAGGTGATCGCCGGTAAAGCTTGCTGTAAACATACCGGTTTCGTCAACGGTATTGAATTTTGTTTCCCACTCCACCATGGCATCCATTGGGTTACCATCCTGATCAAGTACAGTAGCCGAAAACTGAAGGGTTTCGTTTTCTGTTAATGTATCGCGTTCGGGAGTAAGAACAATCGAAGTAGGAACTGGAGAAGAAGAAGTAACACGTATTAAAGCAGTATCGCTCACACGGCCGGAAACAACTGTAACCTTAAAATCGCCAATTTTATTGGCAGTAAACAAGCCCGACTGGCTAATCATACCACCGTTGCTTACAGTCCATGTTGCACCAGCCAAATCAAACGGATCGCCATTTTGATCGAACCCGGCAACAGTAAGCTGTAGGGCTTGTCCGAATTCAACATCCGAATCATCGGGCGATACCGATAAGGAATCGACATAAATCGAAGTAATTTCTTCGGTTCCGTAAACTTCAATTTCCCATGGCGAATACCCATAGGGGCCGTTACGGTGTATCCCTTTCATTTTCACAAAGCGTGTTGTGTCATTTACGAGCAAAGTATCGGTTTTATCTTCATCGGTAGCCCCAAACTGGATCATATCCCACCAATAGTTGCCATCGAAAGATCCCTGTATAACACCGGGGTTTGCCGATGTAACAACAGCTTCCCAAAAAATAAGTACAGTATCGATAACATATCGGCTTTGCAAATCGATGGTTATCCACTCGTTATCTGTCGATGCACTTTCCCAGCGCGTGCCATAATTACCATCGACAGCATTGGATGCAGGTTGCTGGTTTGAAGATGCTGAGGCAGGTTTTCCCAGCGCAAGGTTTATGCCTTCGAGTTGTGCAAAAAGCCCAAAAGACAAAGCAGAAAAGATTAGAGTTGTAAAGAGTTTTTTCATAATTGTGAAAAGTATTTAACGTTTGATAATTGAGTTAGTCCTGTATGGGTGTTTATAAAGGGGCCGGGAATATTTCATCCCGGCCGGTAAAAATTAATTTTATTGTTTAATGAATTTGCGTGTTACGGCCGATGTTTCGCCTTCAGCCCTGATAAAATAAATGCCGCTTTCAAGATTGCCTGTTGCAACAGTAACCTCTGTAAGGTATTCGTTGTATGTTTCGTTATAAACAAGTTTGCCAGCAACATTGAATATTGACACGTTCCGAACAGGCATATTTCCCAGAAGGTTGAGTTCATCAACCACCGGGTTAGGGAACACATTAAAGGAAATTGTGCTTTCAGTATTCAAGCTTTCCCCGGCCTCTTTCAGCCCGGCTGATATTTCAAACCAGTTAATATTAAACCCGCCTGCTTGTGCATACAAACGCAAGGTTTGTTGTCCGGCACCCAGATTGGCAGTTGCAGTAAGCGTTGTCCATACCTGCCAGCCACCAGTGGCTGCAATATTTGTTGTAGCCAGGTTGTTACTTCCCGAGCGGAGTATAAGTTGTCCGCCGCCTGGAGAACTGGCCACCCTGTAGCTTATGGTATAAGTTCCGGCAGAAGGTATATTCACAGAATACTCCATCCAGTCGCCCGCATCAATCCAACCGACATTTTGGCCACCTCCGGCATCGCTGGTTGTTTCAAGGGCAATGCCGTTCATGGCCGAATAGCTTTCTGCTTCAACATGAATATTTGTAACAGGGGCCGATGCTCCATAAACTTCCAGTTCAAAAATTGAATACCCATATACAGTACTTCGGGTTGTTCCATATATTCTTACATACCTGCCTGTAGCAGTCAGGCCTGTATGGTCGTTAACCGCCGAAGAATTACCGGTAATGGTTTTCACAGTTGTCCAGGCACTGGCATTTTCTGAAACCTGTACCTGGTAATTGCTAGCCATAGCTGTTTCCCAGGTAACTTTTACCCTTCCAATGGTGTAAACCGATCCCAAATCGACATAAATCCATTGCGGATCGCTGAATGCACTCGACCAGCGGGTAGTACCCGAACCGTCAACCGCATTTGTGCCAGCCATGTCGGCATTTTCAACCGACGACACATAAACAGGTTTGTTTAAGGCCAGGTTTAGTGTTGGGTCAATTTCGTCATCCCCGTCATCATCTCCATCGTCGCCACCAGCAACAAATTCAATCCAGTTTATATTAAACCCGCCGGTATTGGCTAAAACACGTAACACCTGGTTACCGGCACTGAGTTGCACTGTAGTTGAAACGGTTGTCCAAACCTGCCATCCGCCGGTTGAGGTTATGGCAAGAGTGCCTTTCTGTACGCCACCCGACAAAATAGCAGCCGAGGCACCGCCAGAAGGAGAAGCAGCCCGCAGGTTAACTGTGTAAGTTCCTGCTTCGGCCACAGCAACATCAAATTCGAGCCAATCGCCGGCATCTATCCAGCCTACATTCTGTCCGCCACCGATATCGGTTGTAGCTTCGGTTTGAATGCCTGACATACGATCGTAGCTTTCAGCTTCAATTTTTCCGGGTATGGGCTTTCCTGTAACAGGAGTAGAACCGCCATCGGAAACTACGCCGCAGGTATTTATTTCATAAATTGAATAAGGCCACGATGTAGAAGCCGATGTTATATTCAGCCTGATGTACCTGTAGCCCGAAGTGAAGTTATTGATTACATCGGTACGAATAGTTGCCGGCATACCGGTAAAACTTCTTACGGTTGTCCATGTTGAGCCGTCATTTGAACCTTGTACAGTATATGCACTGGCGTTTGCAGCTTCCCAGGCTATTGAAAGTTCACTCACATCGCATTTCACGCCCAAATCGAGGTTAAACACACAAGGATTTGTATTATCGGCAATCCAGCGAGTTCCCATGCTGCCATCAACTGCGGCAGGGGCCGAAGAATTTCCCGAAGTAGCCGAAGCTACACTTGTTAAGGCATAGCAACCATCGGGGGCCTGTCCGGTTTTTGGCAATTCTGGATAAGTAAACAAAGTTTTAGCAGGAACGCTAAACGATGCAACAACCCCACCAGCAGCATTATAAACATTGCATGTGCGGGCACTTGCCGATGAATTATAGACTACTGCATGACTGAAAGCCCCGTTCTTTTCGAACACACTGGAAGAAGGGAAATTGGTGTAAAAATTAAAGGAGAAGTTACCGAGGTTTTGAATGGCATGGGTATAAAAATAAGTCATCCCCGACACTTCATAATCCATAATATATTTTTCATGGCCTTTGCCCAGGGCGAGGTTGGTGTTAATAAAATTCGACACATAAGCCGGATCGTAAAGCAGCCTGAAACCCAGGGCAACATGTGCCCAATCGTCGCCAAAATCGAGTTCGTTGGTATGGCCGTCAACAGCCCTTGATTCGTTCATCATATCGGCATATTCGCGGGCAGCCCATGTTTTGTTTTGGGCAAGGTATTTAAACCCAGGACAAACCGGCAGGTACTGAATACCATGTATATGCACGGGACTGGCGCTGAAATAAGTTCCATAGGCATATCCGCCATTCCATAAAATACCAACAATATTATGCGGATATTGGGCAGGGAGGTTTTGTTCGTCCCAATCGAACCAGTACTCAAGGGTAGCTGCAGCTTCGCTGACATACCCAAAAGCCCCTGCATCGCGCATGGCAGTATTGCCCATAGCCTCGCCCAAAAGGAACATCCCAATCCACGACTGCATGGCCTCCGAAGTCGATTCCTGGTTATTTCCGCCGCCCGAGCTTGTGCCTCCGGCGTATGAATGTCCTATCCAGGGGTCGAAAGTACGGAAATAGGGCAGGAAATTATCGTTGCGAACCCAGTTTGCATATTGTTTTGTTACCAATTCGAGCATTCCACTGTAGCTTGAAAGAAATTCGCTGTCAACCATACCGTAAAGTGCTGCTGCAAGGGTAAGGTATCCATAATGGAAATGGTTATCGGTAAATTGTGCCGAACCGTACGACTGGTCGAACCCAACAATGGCTTTCCACCTGTCGTAGCGGGCAAAATAGTGTTCCGGTTCGCCAGGAGTGTAGGTGAGCCAGTCAACCAGGGCCTCGCGTGTTTTAGCCTTCAGCTTTTCATACGACTGGTGGTTAAGTTCCTTCGCCATAAGGGTATATTTGGCCAGGTTCACCAAATCTTTGCCGCCCCAATATGTATCGGCCCCATAGCTGTTTTTAGCATTGGCAAACTCGGTAACCAGGGCATACATTACATTTGAGTTATACGAATTGGCATCGGCAGAATTTTTATAGGGCGAAGTGAAGCTGGGCAAAATTCCGCCAAACTTATAAGAAAACGAGAACGAACGGCCAATAGCAGTGCGCATCGATCCACGTGCAGTAACATAATTTCTGGAAGTATATGTTACATTAGACGATACCGTGTTTTTATAATGGTGTGGAATAAAACCCTGAATGGTATTACCTGCGGTACCACCATTAAGGTTTGTTGTTGTAATTGTCCAGGTAGTGTTTACTTTTCCGCCGGCAACATCATAGCTGTAATCGACTTTTGTGTCGATTGGCTTATTGTGTGCATAGTTGTTGTACTCGGTTAAATCGCTGTATTGTTTCAGTGCCGAAATGGTAAAATGGTTTGAGCCATTGTTCATATTAATAACAAGCTTTTCTTCGGCGCCGGCCAACGATGCCCAGCGCGTGCCCATATTGCCATCGACGGCAAGGTTTGGTGTAAAGCCCTGTTCGTTCGATGAGGCTGTTACACTTTTATTGAGGGCAACGTTTGTACTGCCGCTCATAACCTGAATTTCGAAAAGCGAGTAAGCAAAAATAGTGCCCCTTTCGTTGAGCAGGATCCTCACATAGCGGGCACTGCCTGAAAGCGAAAGATTGTCGGTGCCGCCATCGCCGTTAGTTATAGTATGGTGGGTTGTCCAGGTTGAGTTGTTTGTAGAGGTTTGCACAACATACCCTTTGGCATAGGCAGTTTCCCAAAACAGGTTAAGGGCATTTAGCGAATAGCTTGCGCCCAAATCAACGGTTATATGCTGGCGGCCAGTAATGTCGGCTGTAACCCCCGAACCCAGGTGGATACCAAACAACCTTCCTTCGGAGGATACAATAAACGAACCACCCGATGCAACCGGGAATGAAGCAGCAGCACCGCTTGCAGTAAAATACGATGCGCCAGCACTTGCAGTAATTACAGGGTTAATACCGCTCGATTCGATATAAGTAAAAGGAATGCCATGGGCCATGGTTACAGTCATGTTTGTGCCGGCAGCAGTGCCAGGCATTTTCATTTCAACTGCCCAGTCGGACCAATTAGAAGCTATTGCCTTTGCAGGGGTGTAATTATCGGCTTTTACCAAAAGCCCGGTGCCGCGATCCAAATCGCTGCCGGAAGCATTAAACCCAATTGGATATTGCACTTTCAGACCTTGAGCAGTAGGCTCCATAACCAGCGGGTAGGCAAAAAGCAACCCGCCATATTGGTCGATTAATACCCGTGTCCACCAATCGTTTGTAGGAATTGGCCGGGTTTCGCCATCGGCCACATAAATAGGGTTGTTATAGACGAAATTATAATCGTCGTAATAGGTTACCCCGTCCCAAACAAATTCCAGTTCGTTTGCCGGAGGGAACGATGCATAACTACCGTTGCCAATGGCAACCGGGGTTTGTGCATTCACCTGCCTGCCATTTATCAGAACAAAAAGGCAAACCAGGAAAAACAGTGATAAAAATCTTCTCATAATTTTTGTCAATTAGTTAGATTAAAAAATGGGCTTTCCGGTTTTCTGTTTTGGAAAATTTATTTCGAAAGGGCTTTTGGGCGTTAATTATTCCCTGTCGCTAATAGTTTCCGTATTCAGAAAATGGTGCGACAATATATTGCACTTAATCTTTTCCGGGTTTATTAAGCATATAACAAGCATAAAACAGGCTTATAACAAACATATAACAACATTTGCCAAAAACCTGAATTAATGAATATTACAATAAAAACAGGAATTAATAACGAAGAATATAATCGTTCAGAAACAAATCTTTGTCGAGGCCAATTTTTTTACGGATACGTGTACGGCTGACCCCAAGGCTTTCGATTGTTATGTTGAGGGTTCTTGCAATTTCTTTATTATCGAAATTCATGCGTATAAAAGCACAAATCTTCAGGTCTTTATTAGTGAGTTTCGGAAAATCGGAGGCAAAACGCTTTAAAAAATCGCCGTGCAATACATTAAAGTTTTTCTCGAAATACTCCCATTGGTTAATATCGTCGATACTATTCTCAATTTCCTTTATGAGTTTTTGTATGCGGGCCCTGTTTTTGGGCATAACATCGTGGGATATTTTCACCAGTTCGTCATGCAGCTTGGTAAGTTCTTCGTTTTTACGAATTATGTCGAGGGTTGACGATGCAAGTTCTTTTTTCTTGAATTCCAGTTCAACATCAAGTTTTTCGTTGTTTAATGCCGATATTTCCCTTTCGCGTTTTATTTTCTCGTCGTTGTATTTTTTTAATGCATTTTGCTTAATAGTTTGAACGCGGTTACGGTAAAACAGCAACACAAGTCCAAAAGCAAAAAATAGCATAGTGGCCCTAAACAAGGGCAATTTCCAAAATGGCGGGGTAATAGTAAGTTTTAGGCTTGAAATTTTATCAGACCAGACCTCATCGGCATTGGTTGCTTTTACCTTAAAAACATATTCGCCACCATCGAGGTTGGTATAGGTTGCCGTTCGGTTTTCAAAATCGGTATAAATCCAATCGGAATCGAAACCTTCAAGCATATAAGCATATTTAACTTTCTCCGGGGCTGAGAAACAAAGTGCCACAAACCCAATGGTAATTGTATTGTCGCGATAGCTTAACTCCACCATATCGGTGCCATCAAGGGGCTTATCCATTTTTTTATTATCGCCCGAAGCCTTTTCATAGGTTATTGATTTGTTAAACAACTTAATATCGGTAACCTTAACATTTGGCAGGTATGGGCTGTCTTTTACCTTAAGCGGATCGAACAAAGTAAAACCATTATCGCTGCCGAACAACAGTTCACCTGATGCCAGGCGGCAGGCTGAGTGCAGTATAAATCTCCGGCTAACCAGTCCATCGTATGTATCGTAGTTACGAACAGAGCCTGTGATGGGGTTAATTTTCGAAATTCCGGTATTGGAGCTAACCCAGATATTTCCATCAATATCCGACAAAATCCCCATTATTACATCGCTTGCCAGGCCATTGGCAGTTGTATAGTGTTTTGTGGTAGTTGTCGATTTGTCAATGCTAATCAACCCTTGCCCCAGGCTTCCTGCCCAAACCACACCGGGAATTTTATCGTAAAACACACTGTGCGCAAACTTGGCCATTGGCTCTAACTTTCCGGAACTAATTGTGTAGCTGGTAATATTTTTGTTGGTGGTTAACCAGATTTCAGTCTCGGAAATAAAAGCAATATCCCAGATAATATTTGAAGAATTTGTGTTCGACTCGGTTTCGGAATATAACTGGACCATTTTACCCACATCGTATTTGAAGCCATTCGGTGTTTTAATTGCCGGCATGAAAAACAGGCCTTCGTCGTAAATGGCAAACCATAAATTGTTCGACTTATCGGCTTTAACCACTGTAATATGTTCCTGCGAAACAGCAGCGCCCGGGTTTTTTCGGTATAGAATTGTTTTTTTCCGGTTTTGCGGGTTATACAGAAACAAACCGGTAGTAGTGGCCACAACCAGGTTATTCGCGCTGCCTTCCTTAATCATGGTAATCTCAAGTTCAGGCAGGTGATACGATACAATCTTATCTTGTTTCATATCGTATTGGTTTAATCCGCTTTTGGTACCTATCCATATTTTTCCGTCGGCCGATTGAAAAATCGCATTTACCTGCTTGTTTCCAAGCCCCCCGTTTGCCGGGTTAAAATTTACAAATGCCGACATTTTATACCGGTATTTGTCGAACTGGCCTAATCCCTGCCCGAAACTTCCAATCCAGATAATTTTCGATCTGTCGGCAAATAATTTCCACAACTGATTACTGATAAGACTGGTAACATCATTTTCGTCGTGGACAAAAAACTCCTTTTCCCCACTCTGGTCGTTGTACCTGATAAGGCCTTCCCCAAATGAACCTATAAGCAGGTTCCCTTCAGCATCTTCTACTATCGATTTGGCTGTCCAGTTTTGATGTGGCAGAATATCCTCCGGCAGAAAATTGCCTGCTTCAGGGTGGAACCTGAACAAACCGTTGCGCCAGGTGCCAACCCATATCTTTTTGTTTATATCAATATAAATATCGGCAATAGTAAGCTTATTAAGGCTATCGGCCAGAAATGTTTGTACCTCGAATGTTTTTGTGTTTACCCGGCTAATCCCCCCTTCTTCAAAACCAACCCAGAGTATTGAGTCGTTTTCGCGTGCAAGGCAGTTAATACGGCCGCTTTTAAACCCCCTGCCTTCAGCAGCATTTTTACGTAGCGATCCAAATTTCCCGGTTGCCGGGTTGTACCAGTTTAGCCCGCCACCGTATGTGCCAATCCACACAATGCCCTGGCTATCTACATTTAATGCCCTTGCATGATCGTGCAGAATACTGTTTTTCTTGTTTTTATCGGCATGAAAAACATTAAATTTCCCGGTTTCAGGGTTGTAACGGTTTAACCCGTATTCGGTTCCTATCCAAAGGTTGCCGCTTTTGTCCTCAACAATTGCATGCACTACCGAGTTTGAAATTGTGTTGGTATCGCCCTCTTTAAACTGAAACGATAAATATTCGACTCCATTATACCTGTACAACCCGTTATAAGTGCCAAACCACATATAACCCTGGTTATCCTGGTAAATCGAAAGAATATAGCCCATTTCCGGAAATTCGTTCGGTGTTACATTGTTAAAACGGATATTTCCCTGGTGGGCTGAGACAACAGAAACAACCAGCCGGGTAACCAGCAACATACAAATTCTGTTATAAAGAATATATTTCTTGTCGGTTTTCAACGCCCTGTAAAAAAATATGCTGCCAATATAATAAAAATGAACCAATACCATACATTAATTGTAAGCAAACGATTAATTGCGATTTAGGGTGCAACAAAAAAAATGTTTTAGTAATTTTAAGCATTACATTCATCGACAAAATAGCCACTTAGGCCTGTTTTACATAAATTGACAATGCCTTAAACCATACCGATATGAAACCACTTTCTATTTTTTCGTTGATTATTGCATTAGGCTGGCAAAGCCAGCTTTTTGCGCAAAAAACAATTGAATGCGACACCATTCTGACAAGCGGTGGGCCACTTATGATTTATTTTGTTGGCCACGGTTCGCTGTTTTTTAGCTTTAACAACACTATTGTGCACATCGATCCGGTATCGAGGTATGCCGATTACTCAAAATTTCCCAAGGCCGATTTAATACTAATTACCCACCATCATGGCGACCACTTCGACAATGGCGCCATACAGGCTGTAACCAAACCCTCTGCCAGGCTGATTTACACACAAATATGCTCTAATACCACAGAAGTTAATGGCAACATATTAAACAATGGCGATAGCACAACAGAATATGGAATAAACATTGAAGCAGTGCCGGCATATAACCTTTTGCACAAAAGAGAAAACGGAGAGCCCTACCACCCAAAGGGCCATGGGAACGGCTACGTGCTAACATTTTCCGATATTAGGGTTTACATTGCCGGAGACACCGAAAATATACCCGAAATGGCAAAATTAAGTGATATAGATATTGCATTTCTGCCTATGAACCTGCCATACACCATGACCCCGGAAATGGTAACCTATGCCGTTCAAATGTTCAGGCCCCGCATTTTGTACCCTTATCATTATGGGAACACAAACACCAACGAATTGCTTTCGCTAATGAATGGTTTAACGTATTGCGAAGTAAGAATAAGGCAAATGCAGTAAGCGCCAAAAAAAAAGCTGCCCCCTTCGGTAAAAGGGACAGCTCCTAACCCAAAAAAAGAGTCATTAAAGGGCCAAATCGGCACCTGGTTTAAATTTAACAACCTTTTTTGCCGGGATAGAAATTTCTTTGCCAGTTTGAGGGTTACGGCCGGTACGGGCGCTTCTTTTAGCAACAGAGAAAGAACCAAAACCAACAAGCCCTACACGTTGGCCTTTTTTCATGCTTTCGGTAATTGCAGTGGTAAGGGCATTAAGAGCTTTTTCAGAAGCAGCTTTTGTAAGACCGCTTTTTTCAGCAATTGCAGTAACTAATTCAGCTTTATTCATAATTAGATAGATTAAAAATTAATATTTTCACCACTAAATATAAGATAAACCTTTAAATCGCAATACAAACAGGTCAAAAAAGTTTTCAAAAAAAACTCCCGAATTGTTAATATTTATGCGTTTTTCAGCCTGTTTTGCATGTAGAACAGCTTTAACCCAAACGCTAATTGCCTGGCATAAAGCTTTTTATAAAACCCATCAAAAAGAATACCACTCAATTTCAGCCAGTTAATAACTTTAAGTGCAACAACAGAACTTTCAATATCCAAAAGGAAGGGGCATTCTTTTATTTGGGCAATTTTCCAAATATTTTAGCCATGGTACGGTGAAATTTATGAATACCTTTTACCGGGTAAGCAAACATAAATATACATTTATCGAAAATAATTTCGGTATTATAGTCTTCCGCAATTTTAAGGGTATTTTCTGTTTCGCTCATTTGCTGCACCCAAATATTTGGAATGCCCTTTTTTATCGATTGCCTTAATATTTCATCGGTTTGATCCTTTGGGGTGGTTATCAGGATACTGTCGATGCCTCCGGGAAGCAATTCAACAGAAGGGTAACATTGATGGCCATCTATCGAAGTTGCGTTTGGATTAATGGGTATAACCCCAAACCCTTTTGCCAGCAATTCTTTAAAAACCATGTTACCAAACTTTTTTTCGTTTCTCGACACCCCGGCAATGGCAATCTGACGGGGGCGGAAAAAATTGTCGATTTGCGTTTTGCTAACTTTCACGAGTATATATATTAGTTAATTAATCGGACTATTTCTGACATGATATTTCTTGGAGAAGTCTCAGGCCCTAAAATTTTATATAGGCCTGAAAACAATAATTAATATGTTATGCCGGTTAAATTTAACAATTAATTAGGCTATTTTAGCCGACACAAACAAAGAATAATGAAAATTTTTTACAGACCATACAGGGCAGCTATTTTTCTATTTATGGCTGCTATAATGCTGGCTTCGTGCGGAAAGTTCGGGGAAATAACAATTGGGGCACCCGATGAAATTCAGGTCAAAGGTTTTGAAGACAATTATCTCATATTATCGTTATCGCTTCCAATTAACAATCCCACCGTTCATAAAATACAATTAAAAGAAATCGATTTAAGGGTTTTCATTAACAACCGGTATATAGGCAAATTAGTTGTTGATGAAAAACTTACCATAAAACCCAAAAGTTCTTCAATGTATTTCCTTCCGGTAAAAATACGGTTGGCAAACCTGTTAAATACAGCTTTTATTATGATTAACCTAAGGAAAGGGCAACAAGTAGAATTTAGGTTCGAAGGAAATATTATAGTTAAAACCCTGATTTTAACCAGGAGCATAGAAATAAACGAATTGCGCCGGATAACCATTTAAAAATTATTAATTTGGTAGTTTTAACTCTGCATTTTTTATCATAATACTCATTTTACTAATAAATATTAATGTTTATTTCAATTATATATTGAAAACTATCAGTTTTTTTAATTGATTGAAAAAAATATGTTATTTTTGCAGCGCGACAACAGCATGGCCGATGAATAAAATAATATACATAACAATACTTATTGTTTCGGGCACGTTTGCAGCAAGTGCTTATGGCCAAACTTCCAATATTTTTCGCGACCTTGAGGCAGACAAGCCCGGGCAGGGCAAAGTACTAATTGTACAAGATGCCTCAATTGCAACAGCATTTGAACAATACCAATGGGAGCAAAGTAAACAAGGTGGCATTGAAGGTTTTCGCATACGTATTTTTTCCGATTCGGGGCCCCAGGCAAAAAACCGCTTCGACGAAACCAAAGCCCGGTTTATTAACCATTTCGAAGGGATAACTGTACACGAATCGTTTATTTACCCGCATTACAAACTGTATGTGGGAGACTTCAGGACCCGCTCCGAAGCATTAAAAATGCTGGTTCAAATCGATAAAGTTTTTCCGAATGTGGCTTTTATTGTGCCTTCTAAAATTAATTATCCAAATTTAAAACTGGAATGACAGACGAAATTAAGCACGAATGTGGTATTGCTTTTATTCGACTACTTAAACCCTTAGAATATTATCAGTTAAAATATGGAACCTGGCGTTACGGCCTCAATAAGCTGTACCTGCTCATGGAAAAACAGCACAACCGGGGCCAGGACGGGGCCGGGGTTGCAACCATTAAACTCGATGCACAGCCCGGACATGAATACCTCAACCGGCTTCGTTCCATAAACCCTTCGGCAATAAACGATATTTTCCAGGAAATTAAGAAAAACTTTAACGATATTGAGGATAAATCGCCCGGACTGTTAAAAGACATTGCATGGGCGAAAGAAAACCTGCCGTTTTGCGCTGAGGTTTTAATGGGGCACCTGCGCTATGGAACATACGGGAAAAACAATATTGAAAATGCACACCCGGTAGTGCGCCACAACAACTGGCGTTCGCGCACCCTTATTATGGCCGGCAATTTTAACCTTACCAATGTCGATGAAATTTTCGGCCATCTGGTAGATTTGGGGCAGCACCCACGGGGCAAAATCGACACTGTCACCATGCTGGAAAACGTTGGCCATTTTCTCGATGCCGAAAACCAGAAACAATTTAACATTTTTAAAAAACAGGGGCTTACAAACCGTGAAATCTCGGGTGCCATTGAAAAAAATATCGACCTGGCAGAGGTTTTGCAAGAATCGAGCAAAAAATGGGACGGCGGCTATGCCATTATGGGCATGATAGGACATGGCGATGCTTTTATTATGCGCGACCCATGGGCCATTCGACCAGCATTTTATTACCGCGATGACGAAATTGTGGTTGCAGCCTCGGAACGGCCAGTTATTCAAACAGTAATGAACGTTGCTGCCGAAGAGGTACAGGAACTTGCTGCCGGTTCAGCCCTGATAATTAAAAAAGACGGGGAAGTTTCAACCGAGTACATCAGGGGGCCTTACGAGCGCCGTTCGTGCTCTTTTGAGCGCATCTATTTCAGCCGCGGGAGCGACAAGGACATTTACCGCGAACGCAAAAAACTGGGCGAACTGCTTATTCCGCGCATTGTAACAGCTGTTAACAACGAACTGGAAAATACCGTTTTCTCGTTTATTCCAAATACTGCCGAAACAGCCTTTTACGGAATGGTGCATGGCATGGAAAAACACATGCAAACCGAAGCTAAAAAACGTTTTCTGGAATGTGGCAGGGAAATAACAGAAGAACAGATCGATAAAATTATTTCCTTAAAGCCACGTATCGAAAAAGTGGCCATCAAAGACATTAAACTACGTACATTTATTTCGCAAGACGAAGGCCGGGGCGACCTTGTGGGGCATGTGTACGATATAACCTATAAAACCATTCGCAAGGATATCGATAACCTTGTTATTATCGACGACTCCATTGTAAGGGGCACAACCCTTAAATACAGCATTATACGCATTTTAGACAGATTAGGCCCTAAACGTATTGTTGTTGTTTCTTCTTCGCCACAAATAAGGTACCCCGACTGTTATGGGATTGATATGGCCAAATTGGGCGATTTTGTAGCTTTTCGGGCTGCAATAGATCTTTTAAAAGAAACCGGGCGCGAAAACATTATTAACGACGTTTATAAAAAATCGAAAGCCCAGGAAAACCTGCCAAAAGAAGAAATTACAAATTATGTCAAGGAAATTTATGCCCCCTTTACGCAGGTAGAAATATGTGAAAAAATTGCCGAAATGCTAAAAACCCCCGACATTAAGGCTGAACTGAAAATAGTGTTCCAAACTGTCGAGGGGCTGCACGAAGCATGCCCAAACCATACCGGCGACTGGTATTTTACTGGCAACTATCCCACCCCGGGCGGCAACAAAGTAGTTAACAGGTCGTTTATTAATTTTATTGAAGGCAGAAACTCAAGGGCCTACTAAAAACAGATACCAATAAAAAAAGCCACCCTTATAAGGATGGCTTTTTTTGATATCGGTCCAAATTTTTAGTTCCTGCGGAAGTTGTTGTTTCTTTGGAAGTTGTTCCTTCGGTTGTTGTTTGGCCTGTCTTCCTTACTGCGTGGTTGCGACTCGTTCACAACAATTTTCCTGCTTTCGAGTTCGCCTCCGTTAAGTTCGTCGATAGCTTTTTTAGCCTCATCGTCGTTATCCATTTCAACAAACCCGAAGCCCTTGCTTTTGCCGGTAAATTTGTCAGTAATAATTTTAACTGAAGAAACGGCTCCGTATTCTTCAAAAATTTCTTTTAAGTCAAACTCTTCAACGTTGTAACTTAAATTGCCTACATAAATGTTCATCGTAAAACTGTTTATTAATATTAAATCTTGTTTTTTGCTTTGTTTACAACAATAATGTTGCCTTCCCACTTTCCCCCGTTAAGGGTGTCGATGGCTTTTTGCGCTTCTGCATCGTCGGGCATAACTATAAAACCATACCCCTTCGATTTTTTTGTGTACCTGTCGGTAATAACTTTTGCCGATTCCACACTGCCATAATCGCTAAAGGCCTCTTTCAGGTGTATGTCCTGGATTTTTTCGTTAAGGTTGCCAATAAATATGTTCATTCCGTTTTATTTTATGCAGAAGAATTGTCGATAGCTAACCAACAGGTATCAATACTTCGGCTAAACCAAAAAAAGCTAGCTTACATATCCATCAAAACTACTATTTATCTGAATCAACAGGCTTTAATAGAGTGTTGTGCCTCAACCAAACCAACTGGCCACCCAACTCTGCATAGCAAATTATCCAAAGACCGTCCAAACTGCAGGTATTTTCAAAAAGCGCTGATTAAAAAGGCGGGCTAAAATCGAACTTAAAAAGGAAGAAAATAACGCGTACTTTTAAAATCGGTGGTAAAGGTAAATAAAATAATTGGTTATTTGCTATGTTGCCTGCTTTTATAGCTAAAAAAACTTATTGCCCAATTATAAATAACCATGCGCAAACCATTATGGATATTATTACACAAGCCTGTTTTAAGAAAACTTCAAAATAATTGCGAAAAAAATAATTATTCTTTAAGAATTACTTAAGGCCTTTCTTTTATTCAAGTCTTTTCTTTGCCTTTATGAAAATGGATAAAGAAAACCAGCTAAATCTTACAGAAAAGCTCAAAAATGGAGACAAGAATGCTTTTAACGATATTTTTGCTGCATATTGGAAGGAATTTTATTTATTTGCCCTTAAAGCTACAAACTCTCCTTCCGAAGCTGAAGATCTGGTGCAAGATTCCTTTATTGATTTATGGATAAAGCGTGAACAAATTGCAATTTGCACCTCTGTTAAGCAATATATTTTTGGCATTATTAAAAATAAGCTTTACGATAAAATCAGACGCGAAAGATTGTTTGTGCAATATGCACAAAGAATTATTCACGACCTGCAAAAAATAAGCTGGGCAACTCCGGAACAGAAATATGTATTGATTGAAAACCAGCAAATCCTAAATAAAAAAATCGACCTACTGCCCGAACGCTGCCGTGAAATCTTTATCCTGAATAAGTTCGAAGACCTGTCAATAAATGAAATTGCAGAAAAACTTAAATTATCGAAACAAACAGTAAAAAACCAATTAACAAACGCTGTTAACTTAATTAAGCCACATTGGCAAAAATTACTTGCTTGCTGATTCTCTGTTGTTTTGTATTTATATTTCTAAATACCTGTTCGTTATAATGCAACATTATTTTCTTATAAAAAAAAGTAAAGCCCGGCATAGTACTTTTTTAGGTTTTGACCGACTATTATACAGTTAACCTTAATTATGGGCAAAACAGATAAAAAAAATAAGGAACATCAACTCTGTGATTACTTCAGGGGAATACCCAACGAAAAAGGTAAAGAAATATTTGAACAATGGACCGAATCGCTGTTGGCCGACAGTAGAAATATTTCAATTCCCAAAAGCCTGGGGGATAAAATAAAAGCCGGCATTGAAAAAAAAACCAGCCTTATTGTTGATAGAACACCCCTGCCCCACCTCGAGAAACGAAAACAGAAAGCATTATTCTATAAAATTGCCGCCTCGTTGCTAGTACTCGCATCTATAGGATTTCTGGCCAGGCAACTAACATCAAGCACTCCGGTTTTATGCTACACCGATAAGCTTTGCACTGTATTTGTTCCAAATGGAGTGAAACAAAAGATAAGCCTTTCCGATGGCACACTTATTGTTTTAAACTCAGGTTCAGAACTTTCTTTCCCCAAGCATTTTAATGGCCCGGTACGCGAAGTAAGATTAACCGGCGAAGCCTTTTTTCAGGTAGCGAAAGATTCTGCAAGGCCATTTGTTGTTTCAACCGGCAGTGTTTGTGTAACTGTTCTGGGAACCTCTTTTAACATAGAGGCATACACCAATAGCAATAGTCGGGTTACTGTTACAGATGGCCGTGTTCAGGTGAGTGCGGCACAAAATGGCGCATCGGGTGCCGAAAATATTATTCTCAAAGAAGGCGAACAATCTGTTTTTCGTCTTTCCGAGAAAAGCATAAGTAAAACTACTGCCAATGTGGACGAGCGTATTGGCTGGCTTCAGGGCAAAATAACTTTCAGTCACGAAACCCTTCAAGAAGCTTTTGCCACTCTCGAACGTTCATACGCACTAAAGATAAACTGCACCGATACTGGTTTATTAAAAGAAACAGTTAAGGCATCGTACCAGAATGCCAGTTTTATAACTGTTATGGACGATCTTAAATTTATTGCCGGTTTTGAATATCATTTCCAGCCGGATGGTACAATACTAGTGTTTAACCCCTACAAAGAAAGGAGGAAAATATAATAAAAAGGCAGAAACAAAAAATAAACCGGAACTGCGGCAACAGTTCCGGTTGGGAGAATTAATCATTTTATTATAAAAACAATTAAAACATTAATTTATGAATTATTTAAACAAGTCGGCAAAAAAACTTGTGAAATACAAAAATAACAGGATTTTCGTAATACTTTATCTATTCCTGTTCGTATTTACCGGTTTTGCTTTCCCTCAGGCAAATACCGATACGGCAATATCAATAAATATCAAAGATGCCAGCCTGGAAAAAATCTTTAATGAACTTGAAAAAAAATCAGGCTATGAATTTGCCTATGGGGGAGAAATTCGAAACGCCAACGAAACCTTTTCGATAGAATATGAAAATACAGGCCTGCGTTCTGTTTTAAACAACCTGTCGTCGCAGGCAGGTTTCGAGTACCGCATTGGCGACTACAAGGTTTCTGTAAAGAAACTACAAAAACAAACCATAAGTGGTACGGTAACCGACAGCGAAACCGGCGAACCGCTTGTTGGGGTAACCGTTTCAGTAAAAGGCACACAAGAAGGCACCATTGCAGATATAAACGGCAAATATTCTATTGCGGCCTTCCCCGGGGCTGTTATAAAATTTTCGTATATTGGTTATAAGCCCCTCGCTTTGGAAGCTGGAAGCCATTTAGTGCTCAACGTTTCGCTTGAGCCGGAATCGTTCGATTTCGACGAAGTAGTTGTAGTGGGCTATGCAAACCAAAACAAAGCGGATGTAACCGGATCGGTTGACGGCTTAAATGCTGGTTCCTTCAATAACGGTGTAGTATCGTCGCCCGAACAATTGTTCCAGGGAAAGCTTGCAGGTGTGCATATAATAAACTCCAGCGGCGAACCAGGGGCAGGCATCGATGTGCTAATCCGTGGGGCTGGCTCAATCCGCTCAGGCAACGATCCGCTATTTGTAGTCGATGGTGTTCCTTTAAGCAACGACAATGTTAGCCCTGCCGGGGTAAACGATGGGATAGGGACTTCCAGGGCCAGAAACCCTCTGAATTTTCTCAACCCAGCCGATATTGAGTCGATTAGCGTTTTAAAAGATGCTTCGGCTTCTGCAATATATGGCGCACGTGGTTCTAATGGTGTAATAATTATTACAACAAAAAAGGGAAAGGGCAACGAAGCCGATTTCACTTTCGACTCATACCTAGGGGTTTCGAAAATTGCGAATAAAATCGATCTGCTTACAGGTGCAGAATATGCAAAAGTAAACCCCGAGCACACCCACGTGCCGAATGCTTCAACCGATTGGCAAGATGCCATTATGCGAACTGCCTATACTACCAACAACAATTTTTCATTCTCCAACAGCTCTAAAACCGGAAGTTACTACATGTCGCTTAGCCACATGGGGCAGGAAGGTATAATAAAAGAAAGTGCTTTTGAGCGGTTAGCCGGAAGGTTTAATGTAACAGAGTCGTTCTTTAACGATCAACGTTTAAGGGTTAATATCAATCTAACCGCCTCGCAACTGAAAGATAACGGCGCCCCAACAAGCGACAACGGAGGGGCAACAGGAGAACTTATCACCCACATGCTTAAAGCCAACCCTACCCGGCCGGTTTATGACCAAAATGGTGAAATATACGATTTCGACACCGAAGGGAGCTACAACCCTGTTTACATGCTCCACTTTTATGACGACCATGCCAACACCCTGCGTGTACTAAGCAATATAGAGGCTAAATACCGGTTGGTGAAAGGGCTGGAATATCAGTTAAACCTGGGAGTCGATCGCTCTGTATCGGAACGGAACACTACCTATTTCCCCAACACAACCGAAATAGAGAACACGGGTTCGTATTTTGAACAAAAAAACGAAATGCATAACTCGCTAATTGAACACTTCCTAACCTATGATTTACAGTTTAAAAACAATAGGATTATTGCCTTATCGGGGTTTTCGTACCAAAAATTCAATCGTTCGGGAACCATATTCGGTGTTACCGAATTCGAAGACAATGGCATCGATCCTTCAAATAACCCGGGAATTTCAGGCAACCAGGAAGAAATTGAGGCAAGGGGGTATGCCGAAATCAATGAGCTGCAATCGTTTTTTGGGCGTATTAATTATTCGAACAGTGGAAAATATTACCTTACTGCCTCGCTGCGTGCCGATGGTTCAACCCGTTTTGGCGAGAACAATAAATACGGTTATTTTCCATCGCTGGCCGTTGCATGGAACATCGGACGGGAAAATTTCCTTAATCAACAGGGTGCAATTTCCGACTTAAAACTTCGCGCCAGCTGGGGGCAAACCGGCAACCAGGAAGTGCCTAATAAGGTAACCCAGGAAACATACTCTATTACTTCTTCCAACGGATATTACATGAACGGCAAAGACAAGGAACTGATTAACGGGATTATTTATACCCGTACCAGTAACCCCGACTTAAAATGGGAGGTTGTAACGCAAACAAACCTGGGGGCCGATTTCAATTTCTTTAGCGGAAAACTACGAGGAACACTTGATTACTTTAGAAAAAGCACAACCGATGCCATATTACTAATTCCTGCAATACAGCCAAACTTTTCTGATATATGGACAAATATGAATGGGGAAATTGTAAACACAGGTATTGAAGTTACCCTTGGCAGCGACATTGTAAAATCGAGCGATTTTAAATGGTATGTCGATGTCAATTGTGCTACCCTCGATAACGAGGTAAAGAACCTGCCAGTAAGCGAAATACTCTCGGGAAGTGTTTCGGGTTCGGGTGTTTCGGGCGAAACGGTCAATATTTATAAAAACGGGTATGCAGCAGGTTCTTTCTATTTATGGGATCACCAGGGGTTTGATGAAAATGGGCTTTCAATTTACGGGCCTGAAAAAATTTTAATTGAAAGTGCCCTTCCCACGTTCACTTTTGGCTTACATAGCATAATCGACTACAAAAATTTCAGCCTGTCGTTCTCAATAAACGGACAGAAAGGGGCTTACCTGTTTAACAACACGAAACTGGCCACCAATACCATGTCGAACCTGTTTAGCAGCAAAAACATTTCGCAAGATGTCCTGAATTCCGGACAATCGGCAAACGACGGCTTAGTTGTTTCCGATTATTATTTGGAAAAATCTGACTACCTGCGCCTTAACAATATCAGGTTCGCATATACCTTTAACGAAAGTAAAATAAAGGCTATAAACCAGCTCACTGTTTATGCCAGTGCACAAAATCTGTTCACCCTGACCCAATACAGCGGTTTCGACCCAGTAGTTAACACCTCGCGCGACGTAAACGGCAATTCATCCCTTGGTATGGATTATGCAAGCTACCCCTCTGCCAAGACATTTATGTTCGGAACAACAATTAAATTTTAATAAACCAGAATATGAATTTTTTTAACATACGATCGATCTGCGCCTTTTTCAGCGCATGCATAATTTTAAATGCCTGTACCGATTTGGAAGAACAGGTAATTGACGAGATCATGTCGCAAGACATTCATACATTAGAAGGTGCCGGCATATCGCTTTTGGCCGCAGCTTACGACAAAGGCGAGAAAGTATTTGCTGAATATGGCACCACCTGGGCCCTTCAACAATTAACCACCGACGAAACCGTGCTGCCTGTTAGGGGCGAAGACTGGCGCGATGGCGGCATGTGGAAAGCCCTTCATGAGTTTACCTGGAATGCGGCAAATACGAAAATTGAAGACAATTGGGTATCTCTTAATTCTGCTATAGCGCAAGCTGCAAGCGCCATCGATTTGTTGAAAGACAGCGATATTGCCAATAAGGAAATGTACCTGGCCGAAGCTTGTGGGCTATGGGCTTTATACACATACAACCTGATTGATTTATTCGATAAAGTACCATACCGGAACCCTTTTAACCTGAGTTTTGTTGATGCCCCGGTTATTAAACAAGGCAACGAAGCTATACAGTTATGTATAGATATGCTCCTTGATGCAATACCAAACCTCGCCAGCAAAGGAGAAAACGGAACCCATACAGGCAGGTTTACCAAAGAAGCTGCTTATGCATTATTGGCAAAGATATACCTGAATAAGGCTGTTTATGACGATCGTTTTAAAGAAGCGTCTAACTTTAATTTTATAGCTGGCGGGTATATGGATAAAGTGATTGAATATACCGATAAGATAATCCAATCGGGCAAATTTGAACTTCAGGGCGATTATTTCGAAATTTTTGGAGTCAACAACGACCAAAGCCCTGAAATAATATTTGCTATTTCGCAATTGGCCACTGGCCCCAACCCGGGGGCAAACCATATCACGTACCTTTCAATGGCGCGAAACCAGAAGGCAAACCCCGATAACAACAGGGGTTCAAATGCCACCTGTATTACCCCCGAATACTATGCCACCTGGGACAATAACCGCACCGATCCACGCTTCCACCGCTATACACTTAAGAATGGCGGCGTGCCTTTTCGTAACGATGGCACCGACGGGAGCCTTCCTTATAGCGGTGTTTTTCATTTTAACAGGGGTTTTCAGGAAGGCCAACAATGGGGCCCGATAATTGTTAGCGGAAAGTTTGTTATGGATTCAATTGATAATTCCAGGGTGCTGGTACAGAAATTATATACCGAAAAAACGCCAAACCTTGAAATGAACTTTACCCGCGAACTGAACTTCGATAACCCGAACGATGCCTCCTTTACGCAAAACCAGATAAACCGGGGGGTAAGGGTTTTTAAACAGGAGTACGATGCCGAAAACGGAAGGCAGAAAGGTAGTGCCGACCTGCCTATATTCAGGCTGGGGGGCATTTATACCATGCGTGCCGAGGCATTGTTCAGAAAAGGCGATGCAGCAGGTGCCCTTGCCCTGATAAACGAACTCAGGACTAAAAGGTGGAGTATTGATATTGATGGGAACAAATATTATGGTACCCCAATAACCTCACTCGACAATCAAGTATTATACAACGAAATAAGTTATGAGTTATACTGGGAAGGGGAACGCAGACAACAAATGATCCGGTTTGGCACTTTTAAAAATGCATACACGGCAAAACCTGTTTCAGAACCTTACCGAAGGGTTTTTCCTATACCACAGTCTGAACTGGATGTAAACAAAGACATTAAACAAAATGCAGGGTACAATTAATGTTACCCCTGCTTTTACCCTCAGGCACAAAAGACCAATTACAAACTATTGGCACAAAAATACTTATAACAAATTAAAAAAATGTAATATCATGAAACACAAAAATAATTTCTCGTTTCTTTTAGCATTGGCAGTGCTCATAATTGCTTTAACTGCCATATCTTGCGATAACAATGATATTCTGGAAGAAAAATCCATAATAGAAAGCCAGGTTGCCGAAGGTACCCTTAAGGCCGCCGTAACTCATAACCAACTGGCTAAACGCTGGGCACCTGTTCACCAACAGGACGTGGATGTAACCGGTTCGCATGGCCTGAACGGGAAAGCCGACTACATTACAGCCATAGATTACGATGGCGATTGGAACGGCACCAACAACTGGAACAATTTAAGCAGGTTCCCGGCAAATGCAGTGGTGTATTATTCTGTTGTTGAAACTTCTACAAACTGGTTTATCCTGTATGCCTTTTTCCACCCACGCGACTGGACAGATAACCCAATAGAATATTATTGGGGAGAGCACGAAAACGATTTAGAGGGTATGCTGTTATCAATAAAAAAAGATGGCACGGATTATGGCTCTTTGCAGGCTGCCGTAACTGTTGCCCATTCCGATTTCTATTCGTATGTGCCTGCTGGCAGCTCTGTTGGCGCTAACCAGGAATCGATTGATGGCACTTTGTCGTTTGAGCATTATAACGGCGAAAACCACCCTGTAACTGCCCAGGAGGCTAAAGGTCATGGATTAAAGGCATGGCCATACTATAAAATAAATGGCGATGGCGTAAAATATTATCCTTCTTTTAACGATGTAGCTGAGGCACCTTCGGATGCTTATGACCAGTTTGTTCCTTATAAACTGATCGATATTTTTGCCCCGGGGCAAATGTGGCAACAACGCACCAACAACAACATGTTTAATGCCGATCAGAAATCGTTTGTTAAAAGTGTGGGCTATGGTGGCGCCAATACCCCCTGGAACTGGGACGATAAAGATGACACCCCCGGTGCGGGTGAAATTGCCACCAACCCTGCCAGGTTAATTAACTTTTATTTTTCGAACCTCGGAAATTTCTCATTAAGCTATACCCATAACAAGTATATAGGCATTAACTGATTAATCTCTTGAAACCGGGCAATATTTTGTTGCTTGATGGGATTATGCTGGTAAGGTTTTTTCATAAATCGAAAACGGAGGGCAATGTGCCCTCCGTTTTTTTTTGCTTCATTTATTTAACTAACTTTTATGTGAAGATTACTTTTTTGCGTCTTTTACCCTGAATGCCGCAAACAACAGGTAAACAAGGGCGGCAAACAACACCAGCATACCACCCGACTGGGTACCTGAATAATCAGTAGCAAGTCCCATTAGAAACGGGAACACAGCGCCACCAGCGACGCCCATAATCATTAAGCCCGAAATTTCGTTGGCACGGTCAGGCAGGCGCTGTATAGCAGCCGAAAAAATTATTGAGAACACATTTGCCAGGGAAAAGCCCAGTACGAATACCATTGCTGCAATGCCCCACAGGTTGCCGACAAATAAAATTATTGCCATAGCAGCAATAGCAACCAAAATATTTATCCTGAAAAACTTTGCAGCCGAAATTTTTACCAGCAGTATTGCCCCAATGAAAGTACCAAGGGTGCGGGCGGCAAAATAAAGGCTGGTGCCCAGCCCTGCTTCTTCCAGGGGTATCTGGCACTTTTCCATTAAAAATTTAGGAACTATGGTATTGAGCCCTACATCGAGCCCCACTACGGCAAGAATTCCCAAAAAGAGCATTAAAATTACTTTATCGCCAAGCAAACCAAAGCAGGCGCCAAACGACGATTTTGCCTGGCTGGCTTCCGACTCTTTTATAGGGGTGGCCAGCAGCCATAACGACGATAAAAGGGTAACCACCGCAAATACCGGAAAAATGAGTTTCCAGTTGCCAAATTTGCTGGCAGCAACACCGGCAATAATTGGCCCAAGAAAGGAGGCTATAGCCTTAATAAACTGCCCGAGGGTAAGGCTGCTGGTGAGCCTGTCGCCACGCACCACATTTGTAAGCAGCGGGTTTAACGACACCTGCAATATGGTATTGCCTATACCTAAAAAAGCAAATGCAATAAGCACTAATACAAAAGTGTAGGAAAAAAATGGTATGAGCATGGCAATAAACGTAAAGGCCATGCTGATTAAAACCGTGTTCCTGCGCCCCAGCTTGTTCATTAACAGGCCGGTTGGCACCGAAAATACGGCAAACCATAAAAATACCATCATAGGCAAAAGGTTTGCCAGTGTATCGCTCAGGCCAAAATCGGACTTAACGTAGCTGGTTGAAATACCAACTACATCCACAAAGCCCATAATAAAAAACCCGAACAGTACCGGATAAAGTTTGGGGTTAAAGTTTTTGTTTTGCATTTTATTGGTGTTAAATTTTACATCTTCGAAAGTAAGGGTTTTACCCGAACCCAGAAATTTTCTTCCATAAGCCGGGCGCTTCCCATCATGGCTGCAGTTTCGCCCAGCTCCGAAAGGTGTATTTCGGGAGTTGCGCCGGCAGCCGTAAGGGCACTTTTAAACATGTTCTCGAACAAATGGAACGATTTTGTAATGTTGCCCCCGATAACAATACATTGTGCCCCAAACTTTTTCACCCACGGGGCAATAAACCCGCCAATATTGGCGCCATATTCTTCAAAAAGCTTCCTGGCCTGGGCATCTGTTGCAGCTTTCATGGCTATTTCTTTTACCCCGGGCATGCGTTGCCCCGAAATCTCTGCATAGCGTTTAATAAACCACCTTGTCGAGAAATAATCGTCGGCAATACCACTCATAAATGGCAAGTGCCAAACACAACCCATGTGGGGCACATTGTCGCCTTCCAAAACCGGAATGCCCGAATCGATAAAGGCTGAACCAAAACCTGTTCCCAGGGTAAGGCAAACCGATTTTTTGCACGATGCTGCACTTCCTTTCCAGGCTTCGCCTACAGCAAAAGAAGTTGCATCGTTCATAAACCGGAAATGAGTTTCGTTGTCAAGGCCAAGAATATTTTGAAGTTCAAGGGCAATATCGAGCCCATTAAGGCTTTCGTACTTATCGACCTCGTGCGTAAAACGTGCGATGCCTTTGTCGTATTCGAATGGCCCGGGCATGGCAAAGCCAATTCCGGCAAGCTGCTTTTTTTCAACAAAAGCAATAGTTTTACCAAGCACTTTGCCCCAACAGCCAAGTATTTCATCGGCAGGGGCTTTATTACTAAGGTTGCTCGATGTAAAGCTGTCGGTTAACATCAAGCCGCTTTCCAGATCAATTGCTACGGCGCAAATATGGCTGCCGCCTATGTCGGTTCCAATGGCATATTTTCTTTTCATGGTTTCTTATATATTTCAATACTATTCACGGTTTTTATTCCAAAACAGCAACCCATCCACCGTTACGGACAAGGTTTATTTTAATTTTATCGCCTTTAGCGGCACTGTATTCTTTTTTTCGATAGTCCATTGCCTGCCGACCGGCATTTATGCCGTCTTCGAAAGAAGTAACCAAATAGGTTTTATTTCCTTCAAGAAAACTTAAGTCCAGTTCAATCCGTCGTTCTTTTTCTTTACCATTGGCAATTGCGCCGATATACCATTTGCTGCCTTTTCGTTTGGCAACAACAACAAGTTCGCCCGGTTGTGCATAAAGGGCCTTTGTTTCGTCCCAGGTAGTTGGTACACGGGTTATAAATTCGGTACATTCTTTTTCGCGATAATACAGGCTGGGGTTATCGGCAAGCATTTGCAGCCCGCTTTCGAAAACAACAAACAATGCCATCTGGTAAGCCCTGGTACCAATAGAAGCCGAATTTGGCCGGTGCCCGCAATAAACCTCAGGGTGCATGCTTATCATGGCCCCGGGGGTATAGTCCATTGGCCCCACAGCGTTTCGCATAAAAGGCAAATACAAACTGTTATCGGGAAAGGCACCGCCCATCTGTTCCATACCACGCACTCCCTCGTACGATAAAACATTTGGGTATTTGTATTCTAACCCGGCAGGTTTAAACGACCCATGAAAATCAACAAACAATTGATACTTAGCGGCTTCTTTTGCCACCCGCTCATAGAAATTTACCATCCACTGATCGCTGCGATCCATAAAATCGATTTTTACCCCGGCAATTCCCCATTCGCTGAATGTTTTAAACAAATCGAAATTATTTTCTACAGTAAGCCATGTGAGCCAAAGTATTATGTCAACGTTTTTTTCTTTTCCATAACGTATGAGCTCAAACAAGTCAATCGTAGGGTTTGGGGTATATGGGTCGCGGGTGGTTTTAGCCCAGCCCTCGTCCATAATAATATAGGGTATGCCAAAATTCGCGGCAAAATCGATATAATATTTGTATGTTTCGAGATTATAGCCCGCAACAAAATTCACATCGGGGCCATATGGGCTTGCATCGTTCCACCATTCCCAGCTAACCTGTCCGGGCCTAATCCACGACGGATCGGAAATTTCGCAGGGCGGGGCCAGGCGGCATGTCATGGTTTGTTCAATAAGTTGCCGGTCGTCTTTAGTTATCACAAAATACCTCCACGGGAAAGCCCTGTTGCCCGACGTTTTTGCTATACAGTCGGCTTCTTTTAGAATACGGACACTTCGGTCGCCATCGTCGCCAAATTCCAGCGGTACTTTGGGAAAAACCGATTGCATACCATTGCTACCGGTACCCTTTAAAAACATACACGGGTAGTCGCTCAGGCCCGATTCAGATATTAAAACTTTGTACCTGCCCCGTGTATCGATTAAAACGGGGAGGGTTGAAAACCTGTCGTTGCTGTCCCAATCCGATGTTTCAACATGCGTATAAAGTTCCTCGCACGAAGTTTTAAAGCTTGCGGGCTGTTGCAGGCAGGCCTGGTAATTTCCGGCAAAGGAAATGGAAAAATCTTCGTTTAAGACTTCAATACTGCCATCGATGGAAGTTAAAAACCTGTATGCAATTCCATCGTTGAAAACCCTGAATTCAACCGAATAGTTACCTTTAAAACTTAATGTAAGCGATTGAAAGCTATTTTCGACCGATGAAAACTTTAAAGGCACAACCGGTATTATTGTTTCGTTGACTGTTTCAGTTTTCTGTTTTACCAACTGCGGGCTTTCTCCAAGCACCTGCTGCGGCAGGTACATTTTAAGAAAACAGTTTTTAAGAAGTAAATCGTTGTTATAATATACCGAATAACCTATTTTATCGGCAATGTCGATTACCAATTTTAGTTCCCCGTTTGGCGATTTAAGCTCAAAAGTTTTGGCATTGAGCGTAACTGCCAGAAATAATAAAACAAGAAGCAACGACTTTCTCACTTTTTCAGGATTTTAAGGGTTATGTTAAAAAATCAAATTATCCATTAAACAAATTGTTGGTTTCAGGACAGAAGGGACAATCAGCCATTTTGTAAATATATACGATTGCCCCATCTTTTTTATGTTGGCAATAAAAAAAGCATATTGCACGGTATTGGCATATTATTCTATGCTGTTCAGCAGGTCAAGTTTTCCATCATCGACCAGTTTAAGGATTAGTTCGCCAAAAAGGCTGTTTTGCCATGCAAACCATTCGCGGGTAAAATTGGCGGGGTCGTCTTTATGGAACGATTCGTGCATAAAACCTGTACCGGCATCGGTATCCATAAGCATTTTTATACAGAATTTTATTTCTTTGTCGTCGGTGCTGGTAAAAGCTTTCATCATAATACTCATGGGCCACACCATGTCGTAACCAATATGTGGGCCGCCAATACCTTCTCCGGCTTTGCCTTTAAAGAAGTATGGGTTGTCGGTGCTCCACACAAATTTGCGGGTATTCTGGTAAATCGGGTCGGAAACACTTATATCGCCCAGGTAGGCCATAGCCAGAAGGCTGGGAACATTGGCATCGTCCATAAAATGCATGTTGCCGAAGCCATCGACCTCAAATGCAAATATTTTACCATATTTCGGGTGATTATAAACAGCGTATTTGTAAATGGCCTTTTCAACCTCATCGGAAAGGTTTTTGCAAGCCGAAGCCAAATCGGCCCTTTTATTTACAACAGTTAATATTTCGGCAGCTTTGCGCAGGGAAGTAACGGCAAAGAAATTCGAAGGAATTAAAAACTGGAAGGTTGTGGCATCGTCTGAGGGCCTGAAAGCCGAAGCGATTAGGCCTACCGGTTTTACCGGGTTGCCCTTGCCGTTGTTCGACATGGTATCGAGCTGGCGTTCGGTTTTACGCTGGAAGGTATAGGGGCCGTGGCCCTCTTTTTTCTGTTGTTCTTTAAAGGTTTGTAAGATTAACTCTACGGCTTTTAGCCAGTTCTCGTTAAAAATACTGGCATCGCCGGTAATTTTCCAGTACTCGTAAGCCAGCCTTATCGGGTAGCACAGCGAATCGATTTCCCATTTACGCTCGTGCAGTTCGGGCTTCATATCGGTTAAGTCCGACATCCAGTGGCCATCTGCAACAGGCCCGTCGTTAAAAGCATTTGCATAAGGGTCGATAAGTATGCATTTAATTTGCCGGTTAATAACCCCTGCCAGCAATTTTTTAATTTTAGGGTCTTTATTGGCAAGGCGCAAATAGGGCCAAACCTGGGCACCCGAATCGCGAAGCCACATGGCATGTATATCGCCGGTATAAACAAAAGTATCGTCGGTTCCGTCTTCGTCGGTACGGTAATGTACGGTTGTATCGAAAGTATTTGGGAAACAGTTTTCGAACATCCAGGCTAGGCGGGCATTCCGTAATTGCCTTTTCATTTGCACGATAACTTCTTCAACAGCATCGGATGTAAACAGCCGCTTCTCAACAGCCGGCCGCTGCGAAACATACACTTTAGTGTTGTCGCTTTCAGCTATAGGGCTGTTTTCGTATGAAATATTCATGGCCCCTGCCCTCGATGCAGAGGTTAGCAACATAAATACGCCTATTCCGATGGCACTGATTTTAACAATTCGATGTTTCTTTTTCATAATATGTTATGTATTGAATTTTCATTTTTAGTGGCGGGCAACCCCAAATTAAAGCCTGTAAACAACCCCGTGCCATTTCGGCTACGCCCCATGGATTTGGGGCTGCTTAACCGGCTTTTTAGTGAAACCTTAACCCTATCACACTTTTAATTAAAAACGTTTTATAATTTTTTCATGCGTTGTTTATATTCCTGCCAGGCGGGCATACATTTCAACCATGGCGGCCTGGGTAAGCAGCCATTTTTTTTGTTCGTTCTTTTTACTGCCCCATTTATCGTTAAACAAGCCATCGGCATCTCGGCAATTTTCCCAGGCATAATTGAGGTTTTGCCTGAAAGCTTCAATATATTCGGGTTTTTTGTCGATTTGGTACAATTCAATAAAACCCCTTAACATTACAGCAACAAACCATGTATTGCCTCCTGTAATAAGTTGTATTTTAGTGCCCTGCGCTGTTTCAAAGTCGTTAAAAAAATATTTGTAACAGGCTTTGGCCGTTTTCTGTGCTTCTACAAGGTATTTGGGGTTTTTTGTAATGTTATATAAGAGGGCTGACGCCTGCAGCATTTGTCCGCTGTTATAGGGGAACTTTCTTTTATCAATTTTCCCCGAAAGTTCAATATGGTCGAAATAGAGATTGTCGGCAGTATCGAGCAGATTTTCCTTTGTCCAGTTATACAATTGAAGTGCTTTGTAATAATAAGAGCTGTCGTTGGTTTCCAGAAAAAGCTTCAAGGCAAAAACAGCGCCCGGGGCATTTGAACAGGTGTTTTTTGTTTCCTTTTTTTGCTCGCACCAATAAATGCCTCCACCAAGTTTATCGTCGGTACCGCTTTCAATAAATTCCCAAATAAGTTTTGCTTTCGCCAGGTACTTAGTGTTGTGGGTTAAGGCGTACAAATCGGTAAAATCGATGCCAATCCATACATTGTCGTCGTAAAACCTGTCGGATGGCTGCTCAGAAACAACATACGACGAATAAGCAGCAGGAAGGCGGTTTGTATCGAAATAATGTTCGAGGCCCGGCAAAACCTGGTTGTTAAGTATATGGTCGAATTTTTCCTGCTTCTCTATACTATATAATGCATTAACAGCAGAAAATGTGCCTGAAAATGGCCAAAGGTATGCGAACTGGTTAACCTGTTGCGGGCTTGTTGCAAGGTAAGTTGCCGTATAGCCGGCATCGAACGGGTAATTTTCGCGCAAGAGCGGCAGCTTCTCAACAGAGTATAATTTATATACCGCTGTTAAAGTTTCATCAGACTTAAGCAGGAAATTGTTCTCTGGCTTCTCTGCTGGTTTGCAACTGGAACAAAAAACAAACAACAGGGTGAATATTTTCAGCAGTTGCCAGTTTCTATCAAATTTCTTCTCCATGTTTTTCAATTCCGAAAATTCATATCAAATATCAATATTCAAACGTAGGGTAATTTTTCGAAGCAACTACAGGTTAAATGTTTAAAAAGCATGCAATGTCGCAATTCGATACAAATTAGTCGCACAGTTATATTTTCTAAGCCCCGGATTAAGCTGCAAGACAAATTTTGCATGAATAACTTTTGTAGATTTGTCATGAATTCATATAAACTAACATATATATATATGGAAGCCAAAAATATCCGTGTTTTTTTAACCTGCCTACTTATAAATTGCCTGATAATGAAGGTAAATGGATATAATGTGAGGCAGATTTCCAATAAAGACGGGTTGTCGAACAGCGCAATACTTTCGGTATGCCAGGATCAGGAAGGCTTTATGTGGTTTGGTTCGTGCGACGGGCTGAATATGTACGACGGGTCGTCTATACGGGTTTATAAGCCTTCAAACAATAAAAACGATTTATCGGGGAACCTGATACATACCATTACTGAAACCGAAAACGGCATTTTCTGGATTACTACCAACTATGGCTTAAACCGCTTTAACAAAAGGAAGAACACTGTCGATCATTTCGAAGGGTTTGCCGGTAACCTTTTAATGAGAAAAGATAACCTGAACCGTTTGTTTATTATTAAGGAAAGCCATTCGGTTTATTACTACCACAAGGCATCGAACGATTTTAAGCGCATAGCCCTGCCTGGCATGGACATGCAGAAACTGGTGAATTTCACCATAGACTCACATTATGTGCTGTGGCTGTTCAGGGCCGATGGCATTTTCAACGGTTACAGCATAAAAGAAAGCCCCGATGGCACAATCAGCCTGGAAGCTGTTCAGCCTATCGAACACTCAGATGGTATAATCCATTCATCGCACGAAGGCAAGCTTGTGTATTTTATCGATGGCACCTATACACTTTATGAACTCGACTTGGAATCGGGCAAAAAATATTACCGGTATAACCTGAAAGATATACTGTTAAGAAAAGGCAAAATATCGTCAATAATCAAGCACAACAGCGACTATTTTATCGGATTCGAAACCAACGGGCTTATTCGCCTTAAAAATATAACCGAGAAAAAAGAAAACTACGAGTTGGAAGAAATAGAAATAAAATCGGGCATATTTTGCCTTTACAACGACCGCTACCAGGATATTATATGGGTGGGCACCGATTGCCAGGGCGTTTACCTGTTTTTTAACGACCCCTACCTTATCCGCTCTACAACATTCAACAATGTTACATATAAAGTTGAAAAACCCATAAGGGCACTGTTTCTCGATAAAGAAAATACCCTTTGGGTTGGCACAAAAGGCGATGGCATACTTAAAGTAAAAGATTACAACTTCGACAAAGCCTTAACCAACGAAAAGCTTGAACATATAACTACGACAAACAGCCCCCTTGGCGATAATTCGGTATATGCCTTTGCAGAAAGTTCGAGAAACCTTTTGTGGATAGGAAACGATGCCGGTATCGATTATTACTCGTATAGCGAAAAGAAAATCAAACACCTTAACAGCCAGGGCAATAATCTAAAATACATACACGCCATTTACGAGTTCGACGATACCACATTATACATGGCCTCGGTAGGCATGGGCATTTTTAAAGCCACTATTGGCGGAACAGACAAATTGCCAACACTCGTGAAGGTTGAACAGGTTACCTTAAAAAATGGCAACATGGACGATAATTACTTCTTTACCATATATCCCGAAAATATTTCGAGCATATTGTTTGGAAACCGGGGCAACGGCATTATTAAAATGGAGCCAAAAACCATGCAATACACCACAGTTGAGTTCGGAAAAGAAATCAATCAACAGCTGCTTAACGATGTGTTTGCCATAACTACCGATGAACTTGGGAATATTTGGTGCGGCACCAGCCTGGGACTGGTTAAATACACCACCGACCAGAAAATTCATGTATTCAACGAGCGAAACGGCTTTCCGAACAATACCATACACGGAATTCTTGAAGACTCGCAAAACAACTTATGGCTGAGCACAAACCAGGGTATGATAAAGTTTAATATCGAACGCGAAACTTTCCAGACCTATAACCAGTTTAATGGGTTGAACGTAACCGAATTCTCCGATGGCGCCTTTTTTAAAGACAATATAAATAACACACTTTTTTTTGGTGGCATAAACGGGTTTATTGCCATAAGGGAAACCAACGTAACACAAAAGCAATACATTCCGGCAATTTATTTCGATAACCTCACCATTTTCGGGGAAGATTACAATATTTATGATTTCCTGACAAAGAAAAAAGAACAGAACATATTAAAGCTAAGCCATAAACAAAACTTCTTTTCCCTGTCGTTTAAAACCAACGATTATATTAACGGAAACAACTATTCGTATTATTATAAGCTCGATGGGGTAAACGAACAATGGATCAACAACGGGGCATCGAATGTAATTTCGTTTACAAACATTGTACACGGCAAATACACCCTTTTAATTAAATTCAAGAACCGTATTACAGGCATAGAAAGCCCCCCCTTTGCGCTTATTATACGTATAACACCTCCGTGGTTTGCTTCTACCGCAGCTATAATTTTCTATGCCCTCGTTGTACTATTGATGGTTAAACCAGCTTACCGCCTTGCTACAATACGCCACCGCAAAAAGCGCGAACACATGCTCGAACGGCTGAAACAAAAACACCAGGAAGAAATTTATGAGTCGAAGCTACAATTCTTTACCAATATTGCACACGAATTCTGCACACCGCTCACCCTAATTTACGGGCCTTGCAACCGCTTGCTGTCGTACGAAAAATCTGATAATTTTATAAAAAAATACACCCAGCTTATCCAGCAAAATGCCGACCGCCTCAACGACCTGATACAGGAACTTGTTGAATTCAGGCGTATCGAAACCGGCAACCGCACCCCCCATATCGATAAAGTACCGGTTGGCGAGGTGCTTACAAAAATCTCCGATTCGTTTGTTGAACTGGCCGAGTCGAAGGGCATTAATTATGTGCGGCGCATAAAACCCGGTACCAGTTGGGAAACCGACCAGGGCTTTTTAACAATTATAGTTACAAACTTGGTTTCCAATGCATTCAAATATGTTAACGGCCAGGGGAAAATTACAATTAATGCCGAAATCGACGATAACGGACTTTCTATTTCAGTGTCAAATACCGGAAAAGGCATTAAAGAAAAAGACATACCCCATATTTTCGACCGCTACAGAATTTTGGACAATTTTGAGAACCAGGATAACAGTTCGCTTTCTGTGCGGAACGGACTGGGAATGGCTATCACAAACAATTTGGTTAAACTGCTCAATGGCACTATTGCGGTTAGGAGCAAGCCGGGCGAATATACCGAATTCCATGTATGCCTGCCGGAAACCAAAACCTGGGCCGCCGATGAAAAAAATGTTGCACCCCTTATCAGCCGAAACAAAATTGAAGAACCAGCTATAAGCATTACAGCCCAGGAATTCGACGAAAACAGGCAAACCATTCTGATTATTGATGACGAACTTAGCATTCTGGGTTTTATTAGCGATATTTTTGCCACAAAATACAATGTAATAACAATCGATAAACCGACCGATGTTGAAACAGTGCTGAAACAAACCTATCCCGACATTATTCTTTGCGATATTATGATGCCCGATATCGATGGCATTACCCTGACAAAAAGAATAAAAGCCAATAAAAAAACAGCACATATCCCTATTATTCTTTTATCGGCAAAACATAAAGTCGAAGACAAAATAAACGGGCTCGATGCCGGGGCCGAAATGTATATTACCAAACCTTTTAATGTCGATTTCCTGAAAGCCTCAATAGAAAGGCTTATTCTGCGCAAAGAAACTTTAAAAGATTATTTCAGCTCGCCCATCAGCGCTTTTGAAATGACTAAAGGAAAAATCGAACACAAAGAAGACAAGCAATTTGTAAGAAAAATGCACGACATTATTAACTCAAATTTAACCAACAAAGACCTCTCGGCACAGTTTATTGCTTCGGAGCTGAATATGAGCACCCGTCACCTATACCGCAAACTTGAGAAGCTGAATGCCGACAGCCCTCAGAACATTATCAAAGAAAACCGTCTGCATGTTGCCCGTAATTTATTGATTACCACAAAACTCACCATCGACGAAATTTTGTACAAAGCGGGATTTTCAAACCGCAGCAGCTTTTTCAAAGTTTTCCACGAGAAATACAATTGTACACCAAAAGAATACCGCGAAACAAACTATAAAGAAATTGTAGGGGAGGATCAAACCCAGCCAAAACAGTAAAAACAGCTCTGGCATAAGTATAGAAAAAATAAGGGCAGCAAAATATACTGCCCTTTGTTTAACTGTTTTTATTTTTTCCCCGTCAGGGGTGAACCTATGTAATAGGGGTCTTTCATGGCATCAAGAAAGGCTGTATATGCTTCGGGGCTTGAATTTACGCGCCAGTCGAGTTCCTTGTTGATATGAAACCATGTAAATATTTTTATCCGCGGATAGTCGGTTTTCATTTGCGCAAAAGCTTCTTTAATCCAAGTAGCTTTATTAAGGCTGTCGAGGGTAAATTCTCCACTGGCAAATTCAGCAATCATCATAGGCTGCGGGCCAAGCACTGCACACGAATCGTATAGGGCACGAAAACAACTTTCGAACGAATCGTAGGGCCTGTCGCCCCCCCACGGATCCTTCGGGTACCAATTGTAGGCATCAAGCCCAAACCAATCGACATAATCGCTGCCCGGCCAGTAATTTCGTATATTGTTCCAGCTTTCGGGCGACAAATCGGGGCTGGGGCCATGGGGGCACCAAACCCATTTAACATTATCGGCGCCCACTTCGCGAAATTTATCTACAACATATTTCCAAACCGCCACCACTTTTTGCGGCCCTCCGTTTTCGGCACCATTCTTTAAACCACCCCACAAGTACCAGTTTCCGTTAAATTCGTGCAGGAACCTTACCATAACTTTGCCGCCAAAAGCTTTGGCATCGCGTGCAAATTGTATAATGTAAGCATCGTGTTTTCCTTCAAGCACTTCATTCATGGCAATATACCCTTCGGGGCCTGTCGGAGCAGTGTTATAGGTTTGGCCGGGCCAGAATATTTCCCAGGTAATGTGGGGTATCGCCCCGCACTTAGCAATTATCTCGCACTCTTTAGCCGGAAACTTATCTTCCCATGTAGGATAAATAAGAACACTGCCTACTTTGTGCCCTATTAGTTTTTCAAACTCAAGTATCCCTTCTTCACCATTGCCCGGAAACGTAGCAGTACTGTCGGCAGTAAACACGCCCACCACACAGCCTTGCCAATCGCCTTCCGGCACGGCAACCTGTTTTTTACAGCCAGCTAACATTAAAACAGCTGCTGTAAAGGAAATTAGCAAATTTGATTTTTTCATACCAGCATTGTACAGTTAAGTTGATTTATAATTATAAAATATACAACTTAGACCGACTAATTATATATTTTACAGAGTTTCTTAAACATTTTTGAAACTTTGTTACTTTTGTGCCATCATTTTAACAACATATTAAAACGGCATGGATTACAATTTCACAGATATAGAAAAAAAGTGGCAGCAATACTGGGAAGAAAACAAAACTTTTAAAACCGTTACAGACACATCAAAACCCAAGTTTTACGCACTCGATATGTTCCCCTACCCATCAGGAAGCGGACTGCATGTGGGGCACCCCGAAGGTTACACTGCCACCGATATTGTAAGCCGTTACAAGCGAATGAAAGGCTTTAATGTATTGCACCCTATGGGCTGGGATGCCTTTGGGCTCCCGGCAGAGCAATACGCCATACAAACCGGCACGCACCCTTCGGTGACCACAAACAAAAACTGCGATACTTTCCGGCGCCAGATTAAATCGCTGGGCTTAGGCTACGACTGGGACCGCGAAATTAACACCACCGACCCGAAATATTTTAAATGGACACAGTGGATTTTTTCGAAACTCTACAATACATGGTTCGATAAAAACACGAATAAAGGCCGCCACATTTCGGAACTTGAAATACCTGCCGAAATAAAAACTGCGGGCACAATAGCCGTTCGTGAATATATCGATTCGAAGCGCCTTGCCTATTACGACAATGCCCAGGTATGGTGGTGCAAAACCTGTAAAATTGTGTGTGCCAACGAAGAAGTTTTAAACGATGGCTCGCACGAAAAATGCGGAACAAAAGAAGTCGAGCGGCGCAACTTAAAACAATGGATGTTGCGCATACCACATTATGCCGAACGCTTGCTTACCGGCCTTGATGGCCTCGACTGGCCCGAAGGGGTTAAAGACATGCAGCGCAACTGGATTGGCCGCTCCACAGGCGCCGAAGTCGATTTTAAACTCGATGGCCTTGACAAAAACTTACGTGTTTATACCACACGCCCCGACACCCTGTTTGGCGCAACTTACATGGTTATTGCCCCTGAACACGGAATGCTTCGGGAAATAACTGCCGATGGCCACCACGAACAGGTAGAAGCTTATGTAAAAGCCGCCTCGCTTAAATCGGACTTAGACCGTACCGATTTGGCCAAAGACAAAACCGGGGTGTTTTCAGGCCGTTATGCCATTAACCCTGTAACCGGCAAGAAAATTCCGGTATGGGTAGCCGATTATGTGCTTATCGGATATGGGACCGGCGCCATTATGGCCGTTCCGGCACACGATACCCGGGACTTTGAATTCGCAAAAAAATTCGGGCTCGATGTGGTGTGTATTCTCGACCCGGTTTCGGCAGAGCCTGCCTTACGAGAAAAAGTTTTAAAGGGCGAAGCCTGCTGGACCGAAGATGGGGCCTATATCAATTCCGAAAACACCGCCACAGGGCTATCAATAAATGGAATGAACAAAGCCACGGGAATAAAAACTGTAACCAGCTGGCTTGAACAAAAAAACATAGGAAAAGAAGCCGTAAACTATAAAATACGCGACTGGTTGTTCAGCCGCCAACGATACTGGGGAGAACCTTTCCCGATTAAACACTACGAAAATGGCGACATAGAACTGGCCGATGAAAAAGAACTTCCTGTAATGTTGCCCGAACTGGAGAAATTCGAACCAGGCACAAATGGCGAATCGCCTCTTTCAAATGCCCATGAGTGGCTCTATGGCGAAGATGCAAAAGGGAAATTCCGCCGCGAAACCAATACCATGCCACAGTGGGCCGGTTCGTGCTGGTACTATTTGCGCTATATCGATCCAACTAACGATTCGGCACCCTTTTCTGTTGAGGCCGAAAACTACTGGATGCCGGTAGATTTATATATAGGTGGCGCCGAACATGCCGTACTTCACTTATTGTACAGCCGTTTCTGGCATAAAGTGCTTTTCGATTTGGGCATTGTTTCAACCGACGAACCTTACCAAAAACTCTACAACCAGGGAATGATACTTGCCTTCGCCTACGAAACAAAATCGGGGTCGAAAGTTCCTTCAGACGAAGTTGAAGAAAAAGACGGCAATTTTTTCCATAAAACCACCGGGGAAGAATTAACCCAAATAGTGGCAAAAATGTCGAAATCGCTGAAAAATGTGGTGAACCCCGACGATGTGGTAAAAAATTATGGCGCCGACAGCCTTCGCCTCTACGAAATGTTCATGGGCCCCCTCGATGCCACCAAACCCTGGACCGATACCGGCGTTAAAGGGGTATTCAATTTTCTTACAAGGGCATACAAATTTTTTGCCGATACCAAAAACATTATTTCAGGGCAGGAAGATCCGGAAATATTAAAAGGCCTGCACCAGACCCTTAAAAAAGTTGAATCGGATATTGAAAACCTGAAGTTCAATACCGCCATATCGCAATTTATGATTTTTACCAACCTGGCAATAAAAAAGGGAAAGGTTACCAAAGAAACGGCCGAAACCTTTGCAAAAACCCTTAACCCGTTTGCCCCCCATATATGTGAAGAATTATGGCAGTTGTACGGACATTCGGGGAGCATCAACCACAGCCCCTGGCCCCTGGTAAACGAAGCGTACCTGGTTGAAAACACTTATGAATACCCCGTATCGGTAAATGGTAAAATGCGTTTCAAAATAGAATTCCCTGTCGATGCCGACCCGAAAGAAATTGAAAAGCAAGTGCTGTTGGACGAAAAGGCGGGCAAATGGATTGAAAATATGCAGGTGGTAAAAGTAATTGTGGTACCAGGGAAGATTATTAATATAGTTGTGAAATAATCTGCCGCAATTGTTAATTATTTTTTAGCCATTATAACCACAAACTATTATTTTTGGTTTTGCCAAATTGAGTGCTTTCAATTTTTTTGGTGAACCACAGTTTTATATATTATTACAGAATGTCAAAGAAATCCTACATTTATATTGCACTAGTGCTTTTACTGGCAACTGTTGGCGTTGTGTTTTTCAGGTACCATTACATTCCCAAATCCGATGAAATTGTTCTGGAACCTTCCGACACAACAGTATTTGAGGTACGCAGGTTATATGGCATACCGGTCGATTCTTTCAGGGTTGTGGAATCGGTTATCAAAAAAAACCAAACCCTGGGCAACCTGTTGGGCAGTTATAACCTTCCATCCGGTTCGCTGCACCAATTGGTTTCAGTTTCGCGCGACAGTTTCGATTTAAGAAAGATACGGGCAGGCAATAAATGTGTTTTGTTCCTCGACAACGACAGCCTCGAAACCTTAAGGTATTTTGTGTATGAGCATACACCTGTCGATTACAACATGTTGTGCTTTTTCGACAGTGTTTGGGCTGTGAAAGGCAAAAAGCCTGTAACCATTGTACAAAAAAACATTTCGGGAAAAATAAGCTCATCGCTGTGGAATGCCATGCAGGATGCCGGGGCAAACCCCATGCTGGCTAATAATTTATCGGACATATTTGCCTGGTCTATCGATTTTTTCGGGCTTCAGGCAGGCGACAGTTTCAGGGTGGTCTGCAACGAAGAATTTGTCGATACCCTATCGATTGGCTATGGCCGCATACACACGGCCTATTTCAGGCATGCCGGCAACGATTTCTACGCTATACCTTTTACACAGGACAGCGATGAAAGTTATTTCGACCAAGAAGGCAACAGCCTGCGAAAAGCATTTCTAAAAGCCCCCCTGAAGTTTTCGCGTATCAGCTCGCGTTTCTCGAACAGCCGCTTTCACCCGGTACTTAAAATACACAGGCCGCACCACGGGGTCGATTATGCAGCCCCTTCGGGAACACCAGTATATGCCATTGGCGACGGCAAAATTACAAAGGCCTTGCATGGCTATAACAACGGAGGGGGAAATATGATACGGATACGCCATAACAGTGTTTATGAAACAGCCTACCTGCACCTTAAGGGTTTTGCAAAAGGAATTGCCACAGGAAAATACGTAAAACAAGGCGAACTTATCGGCTACGTAGGTTCAACTGGGCTCTCTACAGGGCCGCACCTCGATTTCAGGTTTTATAAAAACGGCCATGCCATCGACCCGTTAAAAGTCGAATCGCCACCAGTAGAGCCGATACACCCCGAAAACAGGGCAGCCTTCGATTCGGTTAAAGTTTACAGTTTAGAATTATTAAAAAAGTAAGCACATATTTTTGTTTTTGGTAAACAGGGAACGGTGAACAGTAATTTTTGATTTTTGATTAGTTCAACATTTCCTTCATTCTTTCATTTTTAATTATTTTCTTTTTTCTTTCATTAACATCAACCTGCTTTCCATTCAATCAATTTCATCGCCGGTATATTTCATTATAAACAGGGTAACATCGTCGTTACCAGTTGCCTGGCGGGTATGATTATTGTATAAGCCCCATATTTTTACGGCCAGTTCTGCAGGTGTTTTTTTGCTGTCGCCCGAAATTTCATTGCCTACTTTTTCGAGCCCGAGCATTTCGCCGGCACTATTTGCAGCCTCTGGCAACCCGTCGGAATACAATATTATAGTTTCGCCGGCAATCAGTTGAAACGATGAAAACTGATAAGGCCTGCCACCTATTAAAATGCCCAGTGGCATATTTTTAGACAGTGGCCTATAAGCTATTGTTTGCGAACCTGCATTTGTAAGCGGCTGGTGGTGGCCGGCATCGCAAAGCAGGGTTTCTCCGGTTTTTAAATTAATAATGCCACATACGGCAGTTACAAACATCCCTTCATCGTTTCTGAAAGTAAGCTGCTCATTTACTGCAGTAAATATCTGTCCGGGGTTTTTTCCTTTTCGGGCTTCAACCTGCAGCAATGTCATAGCTTTTACCATAAACAGCGCCGCCGGGATTCCTTTGCCCGAAACATCGCCCAAAACGAAAAACAACCGGTTGTCGTCAATAAAAAAGTAATCGTAAAAATCGCCGGCAACGCCCCTTGCCGGAACCATTTTCGAATAAATATCGACACCCGGAATATCGTTAATGCCAATATCGGGCGGGGGCAGCATGTCGAACTGTATCTTGCCTGCAACCGATAAATCTTTTGCCAGCAGGCGTTTTTCTTTTAAGGTAGTATTAAGGCTCGAAACATACTTTTGCATGCGCCCCTGTAATGCACGTAAGGTGTTGGCCAACTGTTCGGTCTCTTCATCGTTATGAAATTCAGGTATTGTTGTATGGAGCTTGCCCATTTCTATTTGCCGGCTTATTTCCGACAATTGCAACAATGGCCTGGTAAGCCCCACAATTATTCGCTGTAACATATATGCCAGTATGGCAAACAACAATGCCGCCATTAAAAAGGCAACAATATAAAATGTCCTGATGTGTTTTAGCATTTCATGGGTATGCATAACCGAAGCAAGCACCAGTTTGGTACCCCTTATCCTGGAGAGGTAAAATGCCTGGCTGTTGCCTGTTTCATTAAAGTAACCAAAACTGTTTGAATCGATAAAAGCTTTAATATGCTTTAAATCGGTGTCGCGAAAACCCATATCGTTGGCCGACGTGCTTAAAAGAAACCCTCCTGTGGGGTTAAACAGGTAAAACCGGCTTTGAAACTGACGGGTTTCGCGGTTAAGCACATTTAATAAATAGCTTAACGGAAATTCGTAAAACACCTGAACAGGAATGGAAGAGTCAGTAAGAAAATAACAGAAACTAATGGTATCGCCATGAACAAAAGCATTATAAGGTCCACCAGGTAGATTTTGGGCTTTTAAAAACCCCTCTCGGGTAAAGCAGGTTTGCATTTCACCGTGCAGGGGCTTAGGCATATAACTGCTGAAATAAACCGGGTTATTGGCCGCACCAACCAGCGCGCCAAAACCAAACATTTCGGGAAAAGTTTGTTTGGAGGCCTCCAGAAATCCAAAGCAAAAAGCTGTGTCGGTATATGATTTTGCTATAAAACCGGCCATATTTCCTGCATGGGCCAGTATGGGCAAAATTTTTGATTCGGCCTGGTTGTATGCTGCCCTGAAAGTGCGTTCAACAATATTGTTGGTTAACCGCACCAGGGTTTTCCTGGTATATAAATAATTTAATGCGGCATAAATCGAGAAAACCAATAAGGTACCAGTAAATATGCCATAAAATATTTTCAGCGATATTTTGCTTGTTACGCTCACAATTATTTTGGTATCGGCCCATTAAAAGTACAATGTTTTTTTTACCGGCAGGCATAAACATCCTGTATAAATAATGGAGTTAATGAAAACCTATAAGGTTAATGGAAAAAAGCCTTTCACATCAAACCCTAAATAGAACATTTTTGATTGTCAGACACAAGGGTATGGATTTGTTTCACAGCTTTTCAAGCATTTTTTCTATTACCCCCGGATAATACTCATATTCAAGCCGATGAACCTTTTGAGCCACCATTTCAGGCGTATCACCATCTAATACCGGGCACTTAGCCTGAAAAATTATATCGCCCTCATCGTATTTGGCGTTTACATGGTGAATGGTAATTCCTGTTTCAATTTCGTGTGCAGCTACCACTGCCTGATGGACTTTCATTCCATACATTCCCTTTCCACCGTATTTTGGGAGCAAAGCTGGATGAATATTAATAATACGGCCATTATATGCATCAAGCATATAGCCTGGGATTAACCATAAAAAACCAGCCAGTACAATAAAATCGACACCACGTAACTGAAGAAAGTGGAGCACATTTTTACCATTATAGAAGTCGTCGCGCGAAAAAGTCAGGGTATCTATCTCAAGATTTTTGGCCCTTTCCAATACATAAGCATCAGTTTTATTCGATAAAACACACTCGATTTTAACCCTTTCGTTATTCCTGAAATACTCTGCAATGTTTTGGGCATTGCTGCCTGCGCCTGAGGCAAAAATCGCTATCTTCTTCATTTTGTATAAATTACCAAATTACATTGAAATGTCAACCAGCACAATTAGTTACACAAAAAAAACGATTTTTACGATATTAATTCATAAAAATTGTTTGTTTTTTTTCAGATATTGCATTTCTTTGCACCGTTAAATTTTTAAACAATAAGTATAATTTAAATCTAGAATTATGTCTGACATTGCATCTAGAGTAAAAGCCATCATCGTTGACAAGTTAGGTGTTGACGAAAGTGAAGTAACACCTGAAGCAAGTTTCACAAACGACTTGGGTGCCGACTCATTAGACACTGTAGAATTGATTATGGAATTTGAGAAAGAATTCAATATTGGAATTCCAGACGATCAAGCAGAAAAAATCGGTACTGTCGGTGATGCTATTGCCTACATTGAAGAAAATGCGAAGTAAGTAATTAATCTCTTTCAAACTTAATTTTAAGATTATGCAGCTAAAACGAGTAGTCGTCACCGGGCTTGGTGCCCTTACACCTATTGGCAACAATGTGAAAGACTATTGGGACAATTTAGTTAAAGGTACAAGTGGTGCCGAATTAATTACCCGTTTTGACGCAACTAATTTTAAAACCAGGTTTGCTTGTGAGGTTAAGAACTTTAACCCCCAGGATTACTTCGACCGTAAAGAGGCCCGGAAGCTCGACATGTTCACTATTTTTGGACTTGTTGCAGCTGACGAAGCAATTAAAGATTCAGGCTTGAACCTGGAGACTTTAAACCTCGACAGGGCCGGAGTAATCTTTGGCTCGGGTATTGGTGGTTTTAATACTTTTCACCAGGAAATGGTTGAATTTGTTAAAAACCCCGAGGTGCCAAGGTTTAACCCATTTTTCATCCCAAAGCTGATTATTGATATTGCTGCAGGCCACCTGGCCATGAAATATGGTTTCCGCGGCCCCAACTATGCTACAGTATCTGCTTGTGCCACATCGACCAATGCAATAATTGATGCCTATAATTATATAAGGTTGGGCAAAACCGACGTGTTTATTACAGGTGGCGCCGAAGCTGCCATTAATGAGCCGGGCGTTGGCGGTTTTTCAAGCATGCAGGCAATTTCTGCCAATAACGAAAATTACAAAACAGCTTCGCGGCCTTTTGATGCAGGGCGCGATGGCTTTGTCATAGGGGAAGGTGCCGGTGTGCTTATACTCGAAGAACTTGAACACGCAAAAAAACGTGGCGCAAAAATATATTGCGAAGTTATAGGTGGCGGCCTCACTGCCGATGCTTATCATATTACCGCACCACACCCCGAAGGTATTGGCGCTGCAAATGTGATGAAAATGGCACTCGAAGATAACGGCACAAAACCAGAAGAGGTTGACTACATAAATGTGCATGGTACGGCTACCCCGCTTGGTGATATAGCCGAAACAAAAGCAATTTTAAAGGTTTTTGGCGAACATGCCTACAAACTCAATATCAGCTCAACAAAATCGATGACCGGCCATTTACTGGGCGCTGCCGGGGCAATTGAGTCGATAGCTTCAATACTTGCCATTAACAATGGCATTGTGCCCCCTACCATCAACCTGGAAAACCTCGATCCGGAAATTGATCCTAAACTTAACCTAACCCCCAACACTGCGCAAAAACGCGAGGTTAATGTTGCCCTTTGCAACACTTTTGGTTTCGGTGGGCATAATACATGTGCTGCGTATAAAAAATATTCCGAGTAATATTTTGTCAGATTTCACAGGAAAAACGGAAGTTTCTAATTTAAAACCTGACAGGAAGCAAATCAGGCAACTTAAACAGGTTCTAGGGTTCCGCCCGCGGAAATCAGATTTGTATTACCTTGCCCTTGTTCATAAATCGGCTGCCACTAAAATTTATAAAAACCCACGTTTCAACAACGAACGGCTAGAATTTTTGGGCGATGCCATACTCGACAGTGTTATTGCCGAACACCTGTACCGTATTTTCCCGGAAAAAGACGAAGGATTTTTAACCCAACTACGTTCTAAAATTGTCAACCGCGAAACATTAAAGCGTATATCGCTGAAACTTGGAATAGCAAACCTGGTTATCTCGAAAGTTACCAACGACAACCACAAATCGGTTTATGGCGATGCCCTCGAAGCTGTTATAGGGGCAATGTACCTCGATAAAGGCTACAAACGCACCAAAAGGTTTATTCTCAAACGCATTGTTGACCACCACATTAACCTGAAAAAACTCTCCGAAACCGAAATCGATTTTAAAAGCCGCATTATTGAATGGGGACAAAAAAACAAAAAAGACATTAATTTTACCTGCCTCGATGAAAGTGCCGAACATGGCAAAACGCCATTTTTTGTTTCACATTTGCTTATTGGCGACGAAATTATTGGCATTGGCTCAGGAACATCGAAAAAAGAAGCAGAACAAAACGCAGCCCATCAGGCTTTACTGTACCTCGAAAACAACTAAGAGTGCAAAAAAAAGTCCACATATTAACAGACAATTTTGCCCCGGAAATTTATGTTGCCGGAGTTGTTTCGAGCGAATCGGAATTTCAGCTTATATTGCAATTAAACCCAATGCTTAAACTGGCACTAAAACTAGTGGCCCCAATTTTCAATGCCTCAAACGGCAATAATGCCACATTTGCCCATGCAGTTTTCGACAACGATGCCGATATAAAAGTGCATCTGGTTAAAAATAAAAACGAAGGACAGGTACTTTTTAAAAACTTCCATACAATTGATTATATTATCGTGTTCTCAGGCGAAAATTCTGCCGGCTATTTCGAAAAGTTTATAAAACAATACAAAACAGCTAACGCAATAAGCCTGGCAACAGAAATTGAGCTGAAAAAACTTAAAAACCTGAAAAAGCTTATTGAGCCTCAAAACTGATTTCTACCTGGTTATTAAAGTGATATATATCACTGCTTTATGGTTGCCCATATCATAAGGTATATAGTACAAGCAGCAAACACAAAAATTAACTTTAGGGGTTTACTTATTTCCTGTTAGGCTATGTACCAAAACAAAAAGCTGGCAACCATACTATTGAGGAACGAAGATTGGCTGATATCCAGAATATTAAATTCTGCCAACGACTACAAACAGCCAGGGTTTCAATCGCTCATTAACCATCCGTGGAGAAAAACCATAAAAGAGTTTTCTGCAACCATTACAAGGCATTCCGAAAACACCGAGATTTACACAGGGGAATCGATACTGATGAATATCGAAGACAACGATTTTTCGGATTTTGCAAGGTGCGAGGCAGAGAATTGCCTTCAACGCTCGATACCCCCGCATGTTTACCTGGCATTTTTAAAAATTATACGCAAAGCTTACGACCAGCTAATTATTGAGTCGAGATTAAGCACGGCCGAAAAAAAAGATTTTCATGTATTAACCACCCGTAGCTTCGATTACCTTGAAATTGCCTTTATCAGCAGCTGCTGCGATATTGAGAAAGAAAAGAACATTATAGGCAAAGCTGCGGAAAACACCGGCCCATTGCCTTACGAGATAATTTTTGAAAACATACCCCTGCCCCTTCTCCTGCTCGACCCAATGCATAAAATAGCCAACCACAACAGAGAAGCAAAAAAACTTTTTCCTTTTTTGTTTATCGATGGGCAAAAGAACCCAAAAGGTCTGTTAAATTTCGATGAGAAAGATATTTTTAACTCAAAAATCGATGAATTCAGGATTTCAAAACAAAAAGAAGATTTTTTCGAGACAAGCATAACAATAAACAACCATTTGCACCAATTTATGGTAAACCTGCGCAAAATTCGCGAATCGGAGTTGGTTATAGCAGGCTTTTTAGATATTACAGCCCGAAAAGATCTGGAAGAAAAACTAAAAACATCAAAAACCCGTGCCGAGGAATCCGACAGGTTGAAAACTGCTTTTCTGGCAAACATGAGCCATGAAATACGCACGCCTATGAATGCCATTGTTGGCTTTGCCGAACTGCTTACCTTAACCGATCCTAACCAACAGGAAAGGCACGAATATTTCAGCCTCATAAAAAAAAGCAGCAACGATTTATTAAATATTATTGAAGATATTATTGATATTGCCAAAATCGAATCGAAACAACTTAAAGTAAACCCTAAAAATACCTCGCCTTACGAAATATTATCGGATGTTGGGGCCATTTATTCCGAAATTTTGCTAAGGTATGAAAAAGATCATATAGAACTAAGAATAAACGTGCCGGAAAACGAAAAGAAACTTTTATGCCGAACCGACCCGAAGCGGCTTAAACAAGTTCTGTCGAACCTTGTAGGAAATGCCATTAAATTTACCGAAAAGGGCAAAATAGAAATCGGCTATAAACTGGCCGAAAACAAAATATTGTATTTTTTTGTAAAAGATACAGGTATAGGCATACCCTACAACATGCAAAAAAGAATTTTCGACCAGTTTGTGCAGGTAGAAGAGGCATACGATAAAAACACCAATGGAACAGGCCTTGGGCTGGCAATATGCAAAAACATTGTAAACCTGCTGGGTGGTAATATTTGGGTTACCTCGCAACCCGACAAAGGCTCAAATTTTTACTTTTACCTTCCATACATTGCTGCCGGGGAAAAACCAGAAACAAAAGCTATAAAAGAAACCCCCAAAGCGTTAGTCAAAAACAGCCTCAGCAATTATTGTGTGCTAATTGCCGAAGACGAAGAATCGAATTTCCTTTACCTGCGCGAAACCCTAAAACAAACCGGGGTAAAAGTACTTTGGGCAAGAAATGGAATGGAAGCCATTTCCATAGTGGAGAACAACCCATCGGTAAACCTTATTTTAATGGACTTGAAGATGCCTGAAGTAAACGGACTGGAAGCCGCACGCTATATCAGCCACATTAAACCTTCGCTGCCAATAATTGCACAAACGGCCTTTGCAATGGACACCGACAAGCAGGCATGCATCGATGCCGGCTGTACCGACTACCTTACAAAACCACTTGCTAAAGAAAAACTGGTAGGAACCATTCAAAAATACCTTATAGCATCGAATACCGGTGCCACAGTATGAAAAAGGGGGCCTTTCGCCCCCTTTTAACCCTAACCCATTAAAAACCTATGAAAAGAATCAGAACTGCGTCTGATATTTTGTTTAGTCCAGTTATTTTTTTAACAAATACAATGCCAATTCGTTCAATTCAACATTTTTTTCTATAGGTAAACAACCCATCAAACAATACATTTTTTTTGAACCCTATTGGCAAAAAACCCGATAACAAAGTTAAGACATACCATTGTTAAGATCTTCCAACGTATGTTAAAGATTGTTAAAGCTTTTCGCTATAATTTGCCGGAAGATTATTTTTGTAGGAAATGAAAAACCGGAGCATTTTAATTTTAGGCGCAGTTATGGGGATTGCCATCCTTTTCCTGATTGTTTTGCAATTATACTGGTTAAGAAATGCCCTTAAGGACAAGGAAAAACAATTCGACCAGGTAGTTTTACGCACCCTTTCGGAAATATCGAACAAAATTGAGCAGCAGGAAACCTATGAGCTAATTACCGGCGAAATACCCCAACCACACGGTTTTGGGCAACAAGTTGACAAAAAGCCTGACGGCACTTTACCCGAACCCGCTGCCAGCGATTCGTTAGTGCATATAAACCAGGATATTGTAATACACCAACAAGATGGTAATTATTATGCCGACATAACATTAACCCACGAAAACAAACAAACGCCACAGCCCGATACAGCCGACATTGGCTCAACTGGCGATAAAAGCTACAGGCAGGTATTGCTGGAAAAACAAAAATATATCGGCATGGTCCTCGACAGGATGTTCTCCGGCACACCCGATATTGAAAAAAGGATAACAGCAAACGAACTCGAGGCTATGTTAACCGAATTGCTGCTCGATTACGGGCTCGATATCCGTTACGAATATGCAGTATCGAAACACAATACCCTTCTGGCATACCAGTCGGAAGGCTACCATCCCGAGAAATTATCGTCGATATACCGCGTTAAACTATTCCCAAACGATTATGAAGCACAAGACAATTACCTGCACATATATTTCCCCGAAAGACAAAAATATATTATAAAATCGCTTGGTTTTATGGGTATATCATCGGCACTGCTTACCCTGTTTATCGTTTCTACCTTTGGCATTACACTGTATGTTATCTTCCGCCAGAAAGTATTGTCGGAAATGAAGAGCGATTTCGTAAACAACATGACCCACGAACTAAAAACCCCCATTTCAACAATTTCGCTCGCCTCACAAATGCTGGGCGACACCAGCATACCCGAAACTGCGAAAAACACCGGGCGCATTTCAACCATTATAGCACAAGAGAGCAAGCGCCTCAGCCACCAGGTTGAAAAAGTGCTTCAGATGGCTGCAATAGACAAAGGCAACCTATCGCTTAAAACCAATGAGGTTGACATTCACTCGGTAATTGAATCGGTTGTTGGAAATTTTATGCTGCAAATCGAAAACCGGGGCGGTTTGCTAATTCCATCGTTGCACGCCGATAATTACATAATTATGGCCGACACAACCCATATTACCAATGTAATTTCGAACCTGCTCGACAATGCCGTAAAATATTCCGATAAAACCCCCGAGGTTTATATCGAAACCCGAAATAGCGAAAACTACCTTGAAGTGAGCGTAAAGGATAACGGTATTGGCATTAGTAAAAACAACCAGAAAAAAATATTCGACCAGTTTTACAGGGTGCCCACAGGAAATGTGCACAATGTTAAAGGCTTTGGCCTGGGGCTCAACTATGTAAAAAAAATTGTTGAAGCCCATAGAGGCTCAATTAGGGTTGAAAGCGAACCTGGCATAGGCACAAGGTTTACAATTTCTCTACCGTTAAACACTTAAAAGAAAATAATATGGAAACCATTAACGTTTTATTGGCTGAAGACGACGAAAACCTGGGCTCGCTGCTCAAAGAATACCTTATTGCCAAAGGCTATTCAACCGACTGGTTCGTAAATGGCGATATAGCCTATAAAAATTTCATCAAAAACCATTACGAACTCTGCATACTCGATGTAATGATGCCCATAAAAGACGGTATTTCGCTTGCCAAAGATATACGCATGCTAAATTCGTCGCTGCCTATTATTTTCCTTACGGCAAAATCGCAAAAAGAAGATATACTTGAAGGGTTTAAGGCAGGTTGCGACGATTATATCACAAAACCTTTCAGCATGGAGGAACTCCTTTACCGCATTGAGGCTATCTTGCGCAGGACACACACACAGCCTTCAAAACAATCGGAATTTACCATTGGCAGTTTTCATTTCGATGCAGAAAAACAACTTTTAAAACATGGAAAAACCGAAACCAAGCTAACCACCAAAGAATCGGATCTGCTCAGGCTTTTATGCCTCAATAAAAACAGCGTGCTCGAACGTAACTTCGCCCTGAAGACCATTTGGATAGACGACAACTATTTTAATGCCCGAAGCATGGATGTATATATTGCCAAGCTGCGAAAATATTTAAAAGACGACCAAACTATTGAAATAATGAACATTCACGGGAAAGGGTTTAAACTTATTGAAAAGGCCTGACACAAATACTTTCGGGCAGTAAATTGCTGCTCTCCGAAAAAACGATAATAAAAGAAATTTATAAACCTTTAGATCAGCGAAGCTAAGCAAACAGGTTAATTAATTGTTAATTACTTTCGACAGCGAAAATAACGTTTCTTGGGTAAAGGTTGTATTTTTATTGCCGAACGGTTAGAAAAACAATATTATGTTCTCGGCAGGTTATTTCAACAGGGCAATGATTATTAATGCGGTGGGCACACAACATATTAACTGCCACGATGTTGAAAAATTTAGGCACCTGGTTATTCAACTACTTAAAAACCCCTGCGGCAAAATAATACTCGACTTCGAGGGCATTACACAAATAGACTTGCCCGCAATAGCTGTAATTGAAAGGTTGTGTGGCCTTGCCCTGAAACAGCATGTTATAATTGAATTTGCCAATCTAAACACCGAACTAAAAAAACTTTTCGATACCGGAAATTTTGCCCTTCCACCTGCTGAACTGCAAACCGAACCGGGGGTTTAAAACATTCGGGGCCACTATGCTTCTGCAAGAGAGCGGTAAAGACCCGAAGATAGTTTATTTCGTTTCAGGGTTTTCCAGTACTTAAAAAATCCCAGTAAACTCATCATCGTGCCTGGCGCTACCTAAAACTGCCAGTAGAGCATTTTCTGTTCGTTCATCGGTGCCCCATATTTTACGAATTTATTATTTTTTGGAAAATAGGGTTAATATCTATTGAAAGCTTGTTACAGAGTTAAAAAAAAGGCCTCCAGCCAGTAAAAACCATTGGTAAAAAGAAAATGGCAGCAAAAAGCCGCCATTTCGGAATTAATAAATTACTGTTAATGCGTTACTGTTGGCTCAATATCTTTAGCCTTGTTAATAAATCCGGCAACCATATCTAAAGTAGGCACCCTTCTGGTTAGTTTTTTTGCCAGGTTTACCTCTTCCATTTTTGCTTGTAAATTTTCAGCTTTACGTGTCCTTAGCTCTTTTATTGTATCTACACCAGAGGCAACCAATAACTCTGCAAACTCGGCCCCTACCCCGCTAACCCTCATCAAATCGGCCATGTTCACAAAATCGAGTATTTTGGCCTCTGCAATTCCCGTCTTTTCAGCAGCAGCCTTTCTGCCAGCTTTAGATGCACATTCTTTTAAAAGGGCCTCAACAGTGGTTATTGCGGCATTTTCGAGTTTGCCTGCCATTTTATTAAGGAATAAAGATTTCCCTTGTAGTTTTTGGGGGGTGTACAAAAAAAATTTCCCTTCCGAAGCGGTCTTCAGAAGGGAATACTTTTATCGATACCTGTATCAGGTATGTCAGTAGCTTCTTAAAATAGTATTATTCCTCTAAAGGGTAATTCTTTAATTTATAAACCCCTGTAAGTTCTTTTGTATATTCTAGTTCTTCTTTAGTGAAGGTTCTTCTCCATGTCATATTGGTTGCGCTTATATCGACAATTTCAACCTGAATTGTTGTTTGGCCCTGGGTTAACGATAAAAATTTGTTATCGGCCGAAACAGACCAGGTACCTTCAGTATCAGTGCCAAAGAAACAATCTTTCGAAACAAAACTTCCATTCGACGAAAATACATAAGCTGTGTCTTCAAAAACAGATACAATGGACAAAAGAAATTTTTCCTCTATGGTTCCCGATGTCGGGGTAAATTCTTCAACAGCCCATAAACCCGAGGTTAATTTCGGGCTTGGATCCGGAACTATTTCATCATCGGCTGAACATGAAACAAAAGAAATTGCGGCTATAAAAAGTACAAAAAAACTAATAAAACTAAAATAAGATAATTTTTTCATGAGTGTAAGAAATTAGGTTTTTAATGTTACACTTAACGGCAGCTTTGAATAAAGGTTACATTTTTTTCAAAACAAGGCCTTTTTAGCTAAAGGCAAAACCAAAGAAGACATAGAGCAAAACCTGTCTAAGATTTAAACAAAAGTTGCTACTGTGGTATTGTAAACACAAACCGGCTACCCTTGCCAGGCTCACTGACAACCTGGATAATGCCCCCGTGTTTTTCAACAAATTCGCGGCACAAAACCAGACCTAAGCCGGTGCCTGTTTCGTCGTTGGTGCCTTTAGATGTATGCTTGTTATCGATTTTAAAAAGTGTGGGCAAATGTTCAGGGTCGATACCAACGCCGGTATCTTCAACAGCAAACACCCACTCATAGTTTTTTAGTTGTGCCGATATATTAATATTTCCTCCCGGCATGGTGTATTTTATGGCGTTTGAAACCAGGTTGCGGAAAACTGTTGTTATCATGTTAAAATCTAAGCGAACCTGTACTTCCGCATCGTTGGGGCCAATATTTATTGAAATTTCCTTGGCCAGGGCCGAATTAATATTGGGCTCAACACCTTGTGCTAAAACATCTTTTAATAAATAAAATTCCGGATTAAACCGAATTGCCCCACTTTGCGAGCCGGCCCATTGCAGCAAATTATCGAGCAAACTCTTAATTGTTAAGGCGCTATTTCGGATATGTTCGGCAGATTTGCCAATTTTTTCTATGCTCCATGTTTTATATTTCAATTCCATTAGTTCGGCAAAACCCAGTATGGTGCTTAATGGGTTTTTCAAATCGTGGGCGATTATTGAAAAAAAGCGTTTCAAGGTTTTATTGGCATCGTGCAAGGCATCGCGCTGCGATTTTATCTCTTCGGTTTGTTCCTCTATTTGCTGTTGCCTTTCTTCGAGCAAAGTGTTAATTTCGGCCAAGTCGCTGCTTTGCTTAACCAGCATTTCGTTCGACGACTTAAGCTCCTGTGTGCGTTGCGAAACCAGATTTTCGAGTTTTAAGTTTATGGCTTTTATGTGTTTTACCCGATAAATAAATAAGCCTATAACCATAAAGGCAATAAACAAAAAAACCAACACCCTAAACCATATAGCTTTATAAATAGGCGGAACAATATAAACAACCAGTTTGCGGGGATTCCCCAGCCATAGCCCATCGACATTGCACGACTCTACAATAAATGTATATTTGCCCCCATCTAAATTGGTATATGTTGCTTCACGGTTTTTTAGGGTATATACCCAATTGTTGTTAAAACCTTCCAACTTATACCTGTATTGAATTTTTTCGGTATTCAGGTAATCCAAAGCGGCAAATTCAATGCTAAAAAAGCGGTGCTTATACGGAATACGGATTTCGCGGGTAAAGTCGAGTGTAAAGGGCAGCATTTGGGAACCAGCAGACAAAGGCACATTGGCAACTTTAACATTGGCAATAACCACCTTAGGGTTTTTAAACGACAAGGCAATACTATCGGGATGAAAAGCACATAAGCCTTCGGTAGAGCCAAAATAAAACCTTCCAGATGACGATTTTAATGCCGAAGTGGTATTAAATTCGTTGCCAGGCAAGCCATCGGCCATAGTAAACAAATGGTTTTCGCCGCTTACCGGGTTGTATTTCAGAATGCCAATATCGGTTGATATCCATAGGTTGCCATGATTGTCTTCAAGGACGCTCCTGAAATTTTTGGTTGGCAGCTTATGCATTTCCGACAAATGCACAAAGGTGTTTTTTTGCCTATCGTACAAATCAAGCCCGCTGCCCTCGGCACCTATATAAAGTTTATTTTTTGAGCTAACAAACAATGTATTAATGTTATTTCCACAAATGCTTGAAGGGTTATTGGCATTGTGTTTAAAATTGATAAAACAATTCTTAGTTTTATCGTACAAATAGAGCCCATTGCCTTCGGTGCCCACCCAAACATTTTTGTTTAAATCTTCGACAATGGCTATAATTGCCGGTTGGCTTATGCCACAAGGGTTATTGGGCTGGTAATGGTTTGTAAAACGGTTTTCAAAAGGCGAATAAACATCAACTGCCGCGCTAAGTGTGCCAATCCATAAATTATTGAACGAATCGCCCATTAGGCTTAAAATATTAAAATCGGAAAGGGAATTTTTGCCTGGTATTGGAACCAGGGTTTTAAAACTGAAGGTTTGGGTATTAAAATACATCAGGCCACGGTTCCAGGTTCCAAGCCATAAATTACCGGCACTATCGAGCACCATTGAGGTAACAATATTTCCACTCAAACGGTTGGCATTAGACTTAGTGTTGCAAATTGCCTCAAAATAATCGTCGCGTTGTTCTTTATAAATATTTAACCCTCCGCCATCGGTGGCAATCCATATATTTTTTTTACGGTCTTCAACAATTTCAAGAATTGATTTATGGCTAATGCTGTTTTTATATATTTCGCTCGGAGAATAAGAATCGAACCGCTGTTTGTAAGGGTTATATTTATTAATGCCACCTTTAAAGGAGCCAATCCAGATGGTTTTGTCCACATCTTCGAACATGCCAAAAAGCTGGTTGGTATTTAGCCCGCGAGGATTATCAGGCTCAATCATAATATGCTGTTTTACCGAAAAGTTAAGCGGATCGATAAGGTTAACCCCGCCCCCATCGGTCGATGCCCAGATGTTGCCAAAAGAGTCGTACAATAAATCGGAAACTATATTGTTGGTTAGCTGTTTGGGTTGTTCGGCCACTGTGCTAAAATGGACAATTTTTTTTTGCCCCCTGAACACTAAAATACCATTACCGTTGGTGCCAACCCATAAATCATTATTAACTTCGAGCATAAAAAGCCGTGTGCCAAAATCGTTATCAAAATCACTGGTAACAGGAATGTATAGTTCGAGTGCTTTGGTGCTTTCGTTGTATTTATAAACCCCATCGCGGGTTTTGGCAATTAAAATTTCGCCCTTGCGTGTTTCAATAATATCATTAATATCTTCGGGTACAATAAGAGAGGGCATGTTGGGTTTAACCGATTCTATTTGCCGGGAAACAGGGTCCATTACAAACAAGCCGGCATCGGCAGAACCAATCCACAAACGGTTTTTCGAGTCGCAAAACACTTTACGGATAATGCTGCTGTTTAAACCGGAATTTTCGGGGTTAAAGCAAATAAACCGATCGAGAGAATCGATATACAGGTTCAGGCCGTCATTTAAAGTTGCTATCCACAGGTTGCCCTGGTGGTCGCTGGTTAAAGAGTTAATATGGTTGCCCGAAATAGAATGCATATCCTGCTTATTATTGGCATATACTTTAAAGCTGTATGCATTATAGCGGTTAAGCCCGTTGGTTGTGGCTACCCAAATGTACCCTTTGTTATCCTGGTAAAACGACAATACCGTGTTCCCCGAAAGGCCGTCGTTACTGGTAACTTTATCGAAAAAAAATTTTTTGTGGCCGGCTGTGGCATAATTAAACCCCAGCAGTAATCCAAAAAGCAAAAGAATTTTATTTAGGAAAAAAAAATTCATTATATGTAAAAAAACTTTGGCCATGTTTGCTCCTTGATACCACTAAAATTATTTCATTAAAATAGCATATACAATTTAAGGTAAAACAATAATTGTTATGCAATTTGCGGCTAT
>JAFGQZ010000053.1 GCA_016935435.1 Bacteroidales bacterium | reverse complement strand
ATTGATTTTAATAGAACTAATCCTGTTGTAAATGAAATTCTTAAATATGGCATAAATATTAACGTTGCCTAACAGCGCGTTTAGGCATTGGCGGAGGCTTCAAGTATTTTGGCGTTTTCCCTTGACCGTTAAGTTGGTGTAAACTGATTAGTGGGCACTCCGCCTAACCGCCACAGCTCTAACACGCAAACCGTTGCGGGTAATGCCAGCAGAATATCAACCTGACAAAAATTCCTTAATAAATTGCATATTTGTACATGACAAAACCAAATATATATAAACTTGATTTTGTGATTGATAAATTGACTGACTCGATACTTAACACAATAAGTGGTGACAGTTTTCGAACAGAGATTTCTTTATTAACAAAAACTGATTTAAAAGTAATTACAAAATCTAGGGGCTGGTGTTTGATTGGAAATATGAATTTAATCAGCCTGACAGAGAAGTCTATAAATTAACAATAATTGATAATCCAGACATTGTTCAAGGGTTGATAAGTTTTACAGTGAATACTGACCATGTTTACATGTACTTACTTGAGAGTGCTCCATTTAACCTTGGAAAAGGAAAACTTTACGAAGGTGTTCCTGGAAACTTGGTAGCATATGCTTGTAAGGTATCCTTTCAGAGAGGCGGAGAAGGATTTGTATCTTTTGAATCAAAAACTAAACTGATTGACCATTATGTAAAATCATTGGGAGCGTATCATTTCGGAGGACACTTAATGGTTATTGATTCAATAGCAGCAAAAAAATTAGTTGATAAATATTTTAAACCATAAAACCATGGGATTTATAAAAGAACCAGAAGGTGTAGATTTTGTTATACAAAGTAAACCTTTGACAAAGAAGCAGGAAAAAGAACTTAGTGATTTTATCGCTAAGAGAAAACTTGATATAAAGAAAAAATCCAAAATAGGCACATACCCACAACAGCGCGTTTAGGCATTGGCGGGAGCTTCAGGTATTTTGGCGTTTTCCCTTGACCGTTAAGTTGGTGTACACTATTAGGCAAGCACTCCGCCTAACCGCCACAGCTCTAACACGCAAACCGTTAGGGGCGAGTATTACCAAGCCATAGAAATCTTTAAATTTGGCAGAGCTTTTTTTTGTATCTTTGAGAAAAGTTAAATAATGAAAACAATACTCTTAAATATACCTGATTCTGTCGATTTGAATGATAGAGAAGCTAAAATGCTTCTTGCATCTCGATTATATGAAAAAGGCAAATTGACTTTAGGACAGGCGTCAGATATGGTTGGATTATCTAAATCTACTTTCATGGAGTTGCTATCAGATTATGATGTTCCTTTTTTAAATCATTCAAGTTCAGATTTAGATAACGATATTCAAAATGCAAAAAACTATAGTATCTGATACAAGTTGTTTGATTCTGTTAAACAAGATTAATAGATTAGATTTGCTCAAATCATTATTTGGAGAAATTACTGTTACAAATATCATTGCAAATGAATTTGGGCAAATTTTACCTGATTATATTGTGATTGAGGATCCTGTGGATTTAAAATATCAACAAATATTAGAGGGGTTTTTAGATCGTGGAGAGGCAAGTGCTATTGCATTGGCTTTAGAAAAAGATGATTGTTTATTAATAATTGATGAGTCAAAAGGAAGAAGGGAAGCAAAACAATTGAGAATAAATTATACTGGAACTCTTGGTATACTGATTGTCGCTAAAGAAAAGGGATTGATTAATTCAACATCCGAAATACTTGATCAAATTAGAAAGACTGATTTTAGGATAAGTGAATCTCTAATTAAAGAAACCAAGAAAAAGAGTGGCGAATAATTACCCGCCCCTAACAGCGTGTTTATGCAATGGCGGAAGCTTCAGGTATTTTAGCGTTTTCCCTTGACCGTTAAGTTGGTGTACACTATTAGGCAAGCTCTCCGCCTAACCGCCACAGCTCAAACACGCAAACCGTAAGGCAAAATAGTTGTTGTGTCCCAGAATAATGGTTACACAATTTTATATAGACAATAAAATGTTTTACCATATATTAGATTAATAGTTAAAAAGATAATAACAATTCTTGGTAAAAAAAAATGGACGCTAGGACATATAGGTACTAGTAATTTTGGGCTCCATTATTATGACAATTTAAAAAAAAATGCTAAATAGTGTTTTGATATAAAATTACTTAGTATAAAAAAATGAGAAGAATAAAACGGATCTTCTTTTTATTGTTGGCAGGAAGTAGCATTGTAAATGCACAAGTATCCACCAATACAATAACACAGTACGGCATTACCTGGACTTTTGATGCAAACTATACTACTGGCCAGTTTGCCAATGGCGATTACTGGGTTGTCGGTCCTGTTACCCTTATAGGCATATCTCCACAATCTACTGAAGGGACAGATTATGGCAGTGGCCCAAGGATAATAAATGGTTCAATGATTAATCCGACACCTGCCGACAATACTACACAAGGATATGATAGTGAGGCCTATGCCTGGTCATCAACCGAAAGGGTGTATGCAGGTAATTTAGATTATGATGATTCAAAAAATATAGCACGTATAAACGGCCAACCCATTAGTTCAACAAATACACGGGTTATTCCGGTATCTTCCTCCATCGTTTCGACAATTAGCACAGAAGCGCCCGGCCGACCAATAATACAAACAGCGGCAGTGTTAACTGTATTGGATGAAGCACCTCCTGCTGATGCCTTCAGACCAGCTTATGCCGGCAGTGATAAAACTATTCAATTTACAAAAAGTCAACTAAATTATAGTGCCTTGGCAAACCTGGCGGCTGTTGAAGGAACACCATCATTAGAGAAAGTTGAAGATATGTTCAACGAGTTGTGGCTCGATCATGTGCCTAACTGGTCGGCCAGGTATTTGCATCCGGTTAATAGCATGTCTGATTACGGACAATATCTATCGAGAAATATTGGTGATGCCATATTAAGACTCAATATAAGTGCTACAGATGCTGAAAAAGAAAAACTGCTCATTTATATTGTGCAGCTCGGCATTGATAATTATCGGGTGATGCAGCTTGGTGCAGAATTAGCCTCAGGCAACTGGCCTCCAAACGGAGGTCACAATATGGGGCGCAAACTCCCAATAGTTTTAGCGGGTAAAGTATTAGGAAATAATGATATGCTTAATATTGGCGTTTGGAATCCTTCTATTGCTGTTGGAAACTTCAACCCTGTATTTCAGGAAGACCTCAATTTGTTTTATGTTGCACAGTCCGATGTTGATGAGACTAAAATAGGTCGGTCGGGAGATCCCATCGTTGAACAATATACCCAGGATATGATTGGCATGCCTGAATGGGGAATTGAACATAGCGGACCCATAGGTGAAACAAACCGCGATAACTCATACTGGAATGCCGGTTACAGACATATAAATGCAACAGCAGTTCTTGGACATGTACTTTCGGCATATATTTTAGGATTAAAAACAAATTGGCAAAACGATTTATTCTTCGAGTATTACGACCGATGGTGGAATAAAAACCTTGCTGACGGCTATCTTAATAGTGCCAGCGATCTCCCTGAGCAGGCATTAACCCCGTTTACTTATGAAATGTGGAAAACCTACCGCGATAATTATGGGATTGAGACAAGTATAAATGACAAAAACACAATCCATTCAACCAATTGTGCGATATATAATTATCCAAATCCTTTTGAGGATTATACGTTCATAGAATACACACTTTCTAAAACAAATCCCGTTTCATTAAAAATTTATGATGTAGTTGGCAACGAAATTGCTGTACTTATAAACGAAATACAACAGCCGGGTAAATATAAAATAACTTTTAATCCTGAAACATACCACTGCAAATCGGGCATGTATATTTATAAATTAGATAATGGTAATCAAACAATTGCAGGGAATATGGTATTATTAAAGTAATGTGTTAGAAGAAACAATATTTAATTAAGTTTTTGGCAATCAAACCTACGATAATGCGGAATTGGTGGTCGGGGAGAAACCTGACAAAGTGATTAAATATTTTGAAAATAAGATAAATATATAAAATACTTTGCCTAATAGCGCGTTTAGGCATTGGCGGGAGCTTCAGGTATTTTGGCGTTTTCCCTTGACCATTAAGTTGGTGTACACTATTAGGCAAGCTCTCCGCCAAACCGCCACAACTCTATCACGCAAGCCGTTGTAGCAATACTAAAAAGCCTCTGCAACTTTGAGAAAATGTAACCCGATTTAAAAAAAATGACAAGCGTGACACAACGAAAAATGTATTTAAATCATCTTGATAGAAAATTAAGCATGGATAAGATAATTATAGTTGGATTTTTATTGATTGTAATGATTAGTTGCGAGGAAAATGATACTCAAAATCCGAACAATGAAAAAGTTTTTCCACTTGAGAATCCTGATACAATAAATCAATTAGAGTACGATTTGATTTGTGAATCCTTTGATAATATTACTTTACAACAAGCGACAAACTTTTGGCCAATGTCATTTTCTGCAATCATTCAAGAGATTCATGATTTAGATAGTATTGCATATCTACGATTTGTTGAGAATAATAAAATGAGCTACAATTTAGATTCAGCAATGTTTAGAGAGACAAATATTAAACTAATTTCAATAACTGAAAGGGATTACCTCATTGATAATCCTGATTTTAATTATACTTGGGATGAATTTTTTAAAAAATATCCAGAAGCCCAAGGACTATTTACAATATCACGAGTAGGTTTTAGCATAGATAGTACCAAAGCAATTATAAGTTATGGGGTCTCCAAACCTTTTTATAGAATGGATGTAATTAATTACTATAAATTCGTAGATAATAAATGGATTTTGTCAGGAAATATAGGGATACAAACTCTATAAAAGATGTACTGGCCACAACAAACAACACCGGCCATGCGGGTCGCAGAGTAGGTTTTGGGCGTTTGTGCCCCTTACATAATATTGATTTTTATTGTTTTTATTTTCGTTTCTTAATCTTGTAAAACTGACAAGCAAATTCGGAGTACAACCTGTAATCAACCAAACGATTATGATTACCTTGATAATTATAAAGTCGATACAATGTGTTCTAGAGATTTGTGTTTAGAGTACTTTAATATTTGGAAAGAATTGGTTAAGGAAAAAAATTATTTTCTTTCTTTTTTTGTATTTTGCACTTAACTAAACTACTCCATCGAAACTATGGATTACCCTGTTGTATCCACTATACTTAAGCAGGTTAAACGTGCTTTCGGCTTGTTTCTGAGGTTACTAGGCTGGTTTTCACTTATTGCTATTGTGCTAAGTTTTACCGATATTCCCTGGTATGCCTATTATTGGCTTGGAACAAAAGGTGCCGGGTTAACCAAAAAACCTCATTATATTGTTATGCTTGGCGGGGTTGGAATGCCAAGCCCCGACGATTTAATGCGTACCTGGTTTGCAGCCGGGGCTGCACATGAAGTCCCCGAATCGGATGTTATTGTATCGTTTCCGCCCGATACGGCATGCGGCATTTACTCCCCCGAATTGCTTATGGCCAGGGAACTGGTTATGCGCGGAATCGACAGCTCGCGGATTTCATTCGAAAAACAAGGTTACAGCACCCGAAGCCAGGCCCTCAAAATTATGGACATGCTTAATACCAACCGCCCCGATACAATATCGATGCGCATTGTTACATCGCCAGAACACATGTTCAGGGCTATAAGGGTATTCCGAAAAGCCGGGTTTGGTTATGTTGGGGGGACTCCTGCTTTCGAGAGTTCTATTGATGAAAACAAACTAATTAAGGGTAAGTTCAAAAAAACCGAAAAAAGGTTTTTAAATATCCGGTACAACATGTGGAGCTATCTCAAATACGAAATTACCGTTATCAGGGAGTTTTGTGCAATAGCATATTATAAATTAAGAGGGTGGATATAATTATAAACATTAAGATATGAACTACAGGACTTTAGGAAAAACCGGCATAAATGTTTCGGAAATAAGCCTTGGCACCTGGCAGGTTGGCGGAAAATGGGGCGAAAGGTTCGATTTCGCCAACGCCGAACGAATATTAAACCTTGCTGCCGATAAGGGGGTGAATTTTTTCGATACAGCCGATGTTTATGGCGAAATTGCCGGACAAAGCGAAAAAGCCATTGGGAATTTCATTAAACAGCGAAGCGAAAAAATTTATGTGGCCACTAAATGCGGCAGAAAGCTTAACCCGCACTCAAACGAAGCATATACGCCAAAAGCCCTGCGCGGGTTTGTAGAAGACAGCCTTCGGAACATGGGCCTCGAAAATATCGACCTTATACAGCTGCACTGCCCGCCACCTGAGGTTTATTACCGGCCCGAGATTTTCGAACTTTTCGATAAGCTTAAGTCTGAGGGGAAAATTGCCCATCTGGGCGTTAGCGTTCAAAAGGTTGAGGAAGGCCTCAAGGCAATAGAATTCGAGAATGTTACAACTGTTCAAATAATTTTTAATATGTTCAGGCAAAGGCCGTCCGAATTGTTCTTTGAGCAGGCTCAAAAAAGAAATGTGGGAATTTTGGCAAGAGTGCCATTGGCAAGCGGGCTGCTTACCGGAAAGTTCACAAGTTCAACAACTTTTTCTGCCGGCGACCACCGTAATTTTAACCGTAACGGGGAAGCATTCGACAAAGGGGAAACTTTCGCCGGAATTGATTACAGCACAGGCCTTAAAGCCGTTGAGGGGCTTAAGGCAATGTTCGCCGGAAAAGACCTGGCCCATGTTGCCTTGCGCTGGGCTTTAATGTTCCCGGCGGTAAGTTGCGTTATTCCGGGGGCATCGAAACCCGAACAGGTACTGGCTAATTTAAAGGCCCTTGAAATCCCCGGCCTGTCTGACAGTGATATGAAAAGTATAAGAAATCTTTACAATAACACCATAAAACATTTGGTACATCATTTATGGTGAAAGCTTTTGTCGGAATGGGACTTTGCTTTTGCCGTGTATTAAAAACAACAATTTAATTCAACCCGCAATTGTTGCATTTTTTTTCTGCATCAGCGGGCAAATACCCAAATCGAACTATCGGAAAGGCTTTCGGTAAAGCCATAACCGTCTAAATCAAAATATTTAAGGTCATCGGGGTTTTCAACCTGGTTTTCTATAATAAACCTGGCCATAGTGCCACGTGCCTTTTTTGCATAAACTGTAATAACCTTATAGTTGTTGCCCCTAAGTTCTTTAAACACAGGGGTTATTATCTTGCCATCGATTTTTTTAAATTGCACAGACTTACTGTACTCATCCGAGGCAAGGTTTACAAGAGTGTGCGATTTGTCGCTGGCAAGCCTTATGTTTAAGTAATTATTAATTTTCCCGTTCCAGAAAGCATACAAGTTTTTATAATTGTCGAAACTTAGCTGTGTACCCATTTCGAGCCGGTAGGGCTGTATCAGGTCGAGCGGGCGCAGGGCGCCATACATGCCCGACAACAAGCAAAGATGGGCCTGTGCAAAATTGAGTTGTTTGTCTGTTAATGTTTGTGCCTTTAAACCGTTGTAAACCTCGCCATTAAAAGCAAAAACTGCCTGTTTTGAGTTTTCGGCAGTATGCCCCATGCTCCATTTCTGAAAACGCATGTAGTTAAGCTCTGCCAGTCCGGCACTAATATCCATCAAATCCATAAGGTTTGCCGGGGAAAAATTTTTCAGCACATCAACAAGTTTTTGTGCCTCATTTACAAATTCAGGCGAAGAAAAAGTTTTATAAGAACTGTTGTTTTTAAAATTGAGGGTTTTTGCCGGCGATAAAATAACAATCATAATACATTCAAAATTTGATGTTTAAACAGTCTTCAAATAAAAAATGTTCAACTTTCAGGCAATACAAATAAAATCTTTTCCTTCGGTATAACCAAGTTCAACCAAAAAAGCCCTGATTTTTTCCCTTGCGGCACGGTTAGATATATAGGAGAGAATGAAATGCCGCCCGGCCGGCGGTATATGCTGATATTGAATAACCTTATGCTCTGGGTTTGCCCTCAGGTCGATAAAGAATTTTGCACTGATGCCCAGTTCGTGTAGAATATAAAACCTCTGCCTCGAACTTTTACCGGCTCCCCAAACAGCTACTTCGGGGTGAAACGGGTTGTTCCGGGCAAGCCATTCAAACAAATACCTGCTTTTTAACTCAAACAAACCCTGTTCGAAAAAGCGGTCGCCAGTATAGTTAAACCTATCGTGCGTGTACGCCCAATTGTACATTGGTTCGGGAATCTTATACATTTTAACCCCCGAATCCAGCCAGCGTAAAACGAGTTCAAAATCAACTGGAAAATCGCCATCAATAAAATTTCCCATCGACAGGAACAGTTCTTTACGCACCATGGCCGTCGGCCACATAAAAGGGGTTTCTATAAATCGGTTAACCAATATATCGTCGTGGGCAATAATTCGGTTTGTCCAATTTAAAAATTGGCTTACTCTTTCCTGTTCGTCGGCAATATGTATTTCAACACTATTTGTCACCTGACACGCAACAAGCCCAATATCGGCATGTGCCATTAAGTAGTTAAATTGTTTTTCTATACGGTAAGGCGAACATGTATCGAGCGGGTGCATAAAAGCAACCAAAGGGGCAGTTGAATATTCTGTTCCGGCATTTAGGCAGGCTGCAAGGCTTTTGCCTTTTACTTCCAGAATTTTTATCCTTTTATCGTGCATGGCAAAGTTTGAAGAAAAGGCGTAGCCGCTGTCGTCGGCGCTGCTATCGACAATAATTAACTCGAAGCTTTCAAATGTCTGCGACAAAATACTATCAACAGAACGGGCAAATGAGCCTTCCCGGCCGCAAAAAGGCATAACAATGCTAACTTTTGGCTGCATAAAGGTTGTGTTTAGGAAACAAATAACAAAGTAACCTTTTTTTGCGCATATCAAAAAATTATATTCAATTCTATTACTTTTGGAACTTTTAATTTCGAAAAAACATTTTATGGATAAATATGTAAAAATCATTTCGGGCGTGTTGCAACTTGATGCAAAGAACGTGGCCAATACAATACATTTGCTAAATGATGGCGCCACTATACCGTTCATAAGCCGCTACCGCAAAGAAATGACCGGAAGCATGGACGAGGAACAGGTAACCTTTGTGCGCGACGAACTCAGGCGCCTTACCGAACTCGACAAGCGGCGCGAAACAATTCTTAAATCGATAGAGGAGCAGGGAAAGCTTACGCCCGAACTGAAACTCAAAATAGAAAATGCAACAACCTCCACAGAACTTGAAGATATTTATTTGCCCTTTAGGCCCAAGAAAAAAACAAGGGCTACCATTGCCCGCGATAAAGGGCTTGAGCCTCTGGCTGCCATAATTATGAAACAACAGGAGTATGATATCGAAGCAAAAGCAGCCCAATATATTACCGACGAGGTTAAAACAACCGATGAAGCTTTACAGGGCGCCCGCGATATTATTGCCGAATGGATATGTGAAAACAACCGGGCACGTAACCTGGTGCGGCGACTGTTTGCCGACTCAGCATTAATTTCTTCAAAAGTGGCAAAAGGCAAAAACGAAGAAGCTGCCAAATACACCGACTATTTTGAGTTTTCCGAGCCCTTATCGAAAAGCCCATCGCACCGTTTGCTGGCCATGTTCCGTGGCGAAGACGAAGGCTTCCTGAAACTTAGCATAGAACCCGACGAAGCTACTGCTATTGAAAAACTCGAAGAAATTTTTGTAAACGGTTACCTCGATGTTTCCGAACAGGTACGTATAGCTGTTAGCGACAGTTATAAGCGATTACTGCAACCATCGATAGAAACCGAGTTTAGGGCAGTTTCAAAAGAAAAGGCCGACGATGTTGCCATAGCGGTTTTTGGCAAAAACCTCCGGCAGCTTCTCATGTCGCCTCCCCTGGGCGGAAAAAGAGTGCTGGCACTCGACCCGGGATACCGTACGGGCTGCAAAGTGGTTTGCCTCGACAACCAGGGCAACCTTCTAAATAACAGCACCATATTTCCGCACCCGCCGCAAAAAGAAACTGCCGCCGCAAAAAATAAAATATCGACCCTTGTGGAACAGTATAAAATTGAAGCCATAGCCATTGGAAACGGAACAGCTGGCCGCGAAACCGAGCAGTTTGTAAAATCGATAAGGTTCGATCGCGACATACAGGTATTTGTTGTCAGTGAAGCCGGCGCCTCGGTATATTCGGCGTCGAAAGTTGCCCGCGAAGAGTTTCCCGAATTCGATGTTACCGTCAGGGGTGCCGTTTCAATTGGCCGCCGCTTAATGGATCCGCTGGCCGAACTGGTAAAAATCGACCCAAAGTCGATTGGCGTTGGCCAGTACCAACACGATGTGGATCAAAACAAACTTAAATTATCGCTCGACCAGATAGTGGAAAGCTGTGTTAATGCCGTTGGCGTTGAACTTAACACTGCCAGCAAACATTTGCTCACCTATGTTTCGGGCCTTGGCCCGCAGCTGGCCCAAAATATTGTTGACTATCGTACAGAGAACGGGCCTTTCGGCTCAAGGGCCGATTTAAAGAACGTTCCCCGGCTCGGACCTAAAGCCTTCGAGCAGGCTGCCGGCTTTTTGCGCATTCGCAGTGCAAAAAACCCTCTCGACAACAGCGCTGTGCACCCCGAAAGCTATAAAATTGTCGATAAAATGGCTGGCGATCTGGGAGTGTCGGTAGCCGAACTTATTAAAAGCAACGAACTCAGAAAAAAAATTGTTCCTGCAAAATATGTCGATAAAAACGTGGGCATACCCACCCTTACCGATATTCTTAACGAACTAGCCAAGCCCGGGCGCGACCCGCGTACCACTATTAAGGTATTCGAATTTGCCGACGGCATCCATAAAATAGACGATGTGAAGCCGGGCATGGTTTTGCCAGGCATTGTTACCAACATTACTAACTTTGGAGCTTTTGTAGATATAGGCGTGAAGCAGGACGGGCTGGTGCATATTTCACAACTTGCCAACCGTTTTGTATCCGACCCGAACGAGGTGGTGCACCTTCACCAGCATGTGAAAGTTAAAGTGCTTGAAGTCGATAGCCAGCGAAAACGCATCCAGCTTACCATGAAAGATGTCTAGCGAATTGTTATGGATAAACTAAACCAGGTTATAAAGGGTGCCATACATTTTCTTTTTGCAGGGCATTACAAAGGGCACGGTATTCACTCTCCGGCAGTTTTTGAATTTGTCACAAAAGTGCTGGCAGATAAAACCCATTTTCCTGCCTTTGAACTAGTTGAAGGTATTGTAGAACTACTAAAAACCAACAAGCAGGAAATAAACATTGACGATTTTGGGGCCGGTTCGGATATTTTTAAATCGAACCGGCGCAAAGTTTGCGACATTGCCCGCTATTCGGGGTGCGACAAAAAAACCGGGCAGTTGTTATACCGTATGGCAAGTTTTTATAACCCGGAGGTTATTATCGAATTGGGCACTTCCCTGGGCATATCTGCTATGTACATGGCAAAAGCCCTGCCTGATGGCACACTTTTGCACACGGTTGAAGGAAGCAATAATTTAACCATTCTGGCAGAGAAGAATATCGAATTGGCCTCATGCAATAATATTGTTCTTTATCACCAAAGGTTTGAACAGTTTCTGCAGGAAGCAAATAAACTTATTAAAAACCCGGCCATTGTTTATATCGATGGCAACCACAGCTATTCAGCCACTTTGGAATATTTTCGATATTTCGACAAACATATTGCCAAAGGGTTTATTATTTTCGACGACATTTATTGGTCGCGCGATATGGAAAAAGCATGGAAAGTTGTTCAAAAACAAGCTGGCACTACTGTCGATTTATTTTCGTTGGGCATAGTGTTTAAGGGCGATATGCTCACCCCGGGCAATTATAAAATAAGGTTTTAATTGGATACCCAATCAGAAATATTGTTGCCCGAAGGTTGCGTTGCCAGATGCAACGCTTGCCATCACCGGCTGCTAACTAATGAAGGCAGTGTCGGTAAAAAGCTGGCCTGGCTTCAAAGCAAGCTTGCCCCCTGGAGCAACACCATAACAAATATTGTAACTGCCGGATTCAACCAACGTTATGGCTACCGTGGCAAAGCAACACTAAGCGCAAAATACTTCGGGAGCTATTGGGCTTTTGGAATGTGGCGTCGCAACGAGTTTATTGCCATACCCTGTTGCCCGGTACATAAAACAATTATTAACAATATTTGCAGCCTCCTTAGCCAGTTTCTTCCACCGAATAAAAATTTTCCTCTTGCTTATTTGCACATAGCCGAAAAACAAGTCTGTCTTGTACTGAAAAGCAAAAATATGCCCGACATATCGTGGTTTTCGGCAGAATTGGCAACAAAACTTGAGAAATTTGGTGCCGAGGCTTTATGGATACACCTGAACCCTTCGGCCGGACATCGTTTGTTTGAGAAAACTCCTTGGAAGCTCGTTTGGGGCAGGGCTTTTTCTTACGATTATAAAGGGTTCCGATATGGGCCATCATCGTTCCACCAGCTTATTCCGGTGTTATACCAACAATCTCTGGACATGGCATTTAATTACCTAACCCCCGGCAATAACGATTTGGTTATCGATTTATATTGCGGTATTGGCCACAGCCTCGATTGGTGGCTGAAAAGGGGAGCTGGTGCAATTGGCATCGAAAGCAGTGGCGAAGCTGTTGTTCATGCCGGCATAAATGTTCCCGGGGCAATGGTTCTTAGGGGGCAATGCCACACAAGGGTTAAACAACTGGCCTGCACTATTAACAAAAATTATTCGGCAAAAAGGCGCCTTTTGTATGCAAACCCGCCTCGCAAAGGTATGGGCGAAATAGTGCTAAAATGGATAATTGAGGTGTACAAACCACAAAAAATAGCCTATTTATCGTGTAGTGCAGGAACACTCTCCAAAGATCTCGCAATACTAACAAATGCTGGTTATATTGTTGAACAAATAAGCCCGTTCGATTTTTTTCCGAACACACACCATATAGAAACACTTTGCTTGCTAAATAAACAAAACTCTGGTATTACAACGCTGCCAGGCATAAACACAGCATAAGGCGGAAAGGTGACGGTTATTAACAGGCATGATTATTTTTCAGGATATATTCTGAAAAATCTTGTAAACTGAGACAAGGATTCATTAAAAGCCTCTATGTAAATAAAAACCACCATGAAGTAATTCAGCGAAAAGTTGCCAACCCTTAACCGGTAATTCCAGCTATTTTTAATATGAAAGCGTATTCCAATGCGGTTTCGAGGTGCTGTTTAAAACGCCCCGATGCCCCTGAGTGTCCGGCTTCCATATTGGTATGCAGCAAAATAAGGTTGTTGCCTGTGTTCATTTCGCGAAGTTTTGCAACCCATTTTGCCGGCTCCCAGTATTGTACCTGCGAATCGTGATAACCGGTTGTAACCAGCATATTTGGATAGTTGCAGGCATGAATATTGTCGTATGGCGAGTACGATAACATATAATGGTAGTAGGTTTCATCCCTGGGGTTGCCCCACTCGTCGTATTCGCCCGTTGTAAGCGGAAGGCTGTCGTCGAGCATGGTTGTAACCACATCTACAAAGGGCACGGCTGCCACAATGCCTTTAAACAGTTCGGGCTCCATATTTATCACCGCCCCAAGCAGCAGCCCGCCTGCGCTTCCCCCCATTGCAAAAAGCTTATCGGGCGATGTGTAATTATGCACAATAAAATATTTTGCGCAGTCGATAAAATCGTAAAAGGTGTTTTTTTTGTTCAGAAGTTTTCCGTTGTCGTACCATGTGCGCCCCAGGTCTTCGCCCCCGCGGACATGGGCTATGGCAAAAACAAAACCACGGTCGAGCAGGCTCAGCCTTACCGAGCTGAAATAAGGCTCCATTGAGTGTCCATACGAACCATATCCATAGAGCAAAAAGGGGGTGTTGCTGCCAATTATTGTTTTACGGCTATAAACCAGCGATACCGGAACACTTGCCCCATCGCGGGCTGTTACATACACCCTTTCGCTTTTGTAATTGCCAGCACAGTAGCCCCCCACAACTTCTTGTTGCTTTAACAGGTTGAAGGAGCGGTTTTCCATATCATAGTCGTATGTCGATACCGGAATGGTGAGCGATGAAAAACCTATGCGGATAATATTTGTGTCGAACTCCGGGTTTACCGACACCCAGGCTACGTATGCATCTTCGCCAAAATCGATATAATGTTCATTGCCCGATTTATGGCTAATTACCCGAAGGTTGTTAATGCCCTTAATGCGTTCTTCAATAACCAGGAAATTGTTAAAGGGCACAAAATTTTCGAGCAAAACATCGCTGCGGTGCGGAACAATGGTTTTCCAGTTTTCTATTGATGTTTCGGTTTCAGGGGTTTCCATAAGGCAGAAATTAACTGCATTATGGTTGGTTCGAACATAAAACTTTTCGTTAAAATGCCCAATAGAATACTCCAAACCCCGCCGGCGCTCGTGAAAAACCTTAAAACTGCCAAATGGTTTGCCGGCTTCCAGAATACGGTATTCATCGGTAGTGGTAGCCGATGAGCCAATGATAATGTATTTCTTCGAACGGCTTTTATAAACGTAACAATGAAATGCTGCATCGGTTTCGTGATAAACCAGTTCGGGCTTAGCGCTACTACCAACAATATACCTGTGCACCTGGTAAGAGCGTAGGGTTTTCTTTTCTTTCAAAGTAAAAAAAACCGTTTTGCTGTCGGCTGCCCACGTAGCGCCCCCCGATGTGTTTTTTATGGTACCGGGGAGAATTTCGCCAGTTTCGAGATTTTTAAAAAAAATAGTGTAAATACGGTTTCCCCTGGTATCGACCCCATAAGCCGCCATTTTATTATCGGGACTAACGGTATAGCCCGAAACATTAAAGAATTTATGCCCCCGTGCCATTTCGTTTACGTTTAGCACTATCTCTTCGGGGGCTTCGAGCGTGTGTTTTTTGCGGCAAAAGACCGGGTACTCGCTGCCTTCTTCATAACGTGTATAATAGAAGTAGCCGTTTTCTTTATAGGGTACCGACATATCGGTTTGCTTAATCCGGCCGGTTATTTCCTGGTATAGTTTTTCCTTTAGTCCGGCAACATCCGACAGCGCAAAAACAGTATATTGGTTTTCGGCGTCCAGATAGCTTTCAACTTCGGGTGTGCCCCTTTGGTTAAGCCAATAATAATTATCGGTGCGCGTGTGTCCGTGCAGGGTAAGTTCGCGAGGGATTTTATTTGCTATTGGGGGTTTCACTCAAACAATTTATTATTAAGTAAATAAGGCTGATTGCGTTGTATCAGGCTTAATCGACATACAATACAAGCCCTTTTAAATACTCCCCTTCGGGATGATAAATGCTAACCGGGTGATCGGCAGGCTGGACAAGCTGGTGCAAAATGCGCACGTTGCGCCGTGCGTTGGCTGCCGCAGCAAACACCGATTTTCGGAAGTTTTCTTTGGTTACCACCTGCGAGCATGAAAAGGTAAAAACAATACCACCAGGTGCGATTTGCTCAAATGCTTTTTGATTTAAACGTTTATACCCCTGCAAGGCATTGGACAATGCATTGAGGTGTTTTGCAAATGCTGGCGGGTCGAGCACTATCAGGTTGTATTTGTCTTTTATGCCATCTAAAAAACTAAAAGCATCAACAGCAAAAGCTTCGTGGTTTGCATTTGCAAAGTTCAAGGCTACATTTTTATTTACCAGTTCAACAGCTTTTTCCGAACTATCGACAGAATGCACCATTTGTGCCCCTCCCCTGAGGGCATATACCGAAAAACCACCGGTGTAAGAAAACATGTTCAGCACATTACGCCCGGCAGCGTACATCTGCAGCAAACGCCTGTTTTCGCGCTGATCGACAAAAAAACCTGTTTTCTGCCCTTCAACCCAGTTTACTTCAAAATTCAATCCATATTCCTTCACAATTTCGCTTTCTGTATTGCCCCAAAAATGGCCGTTTCGGGCATTTATTGCCGACTTAAAGGGTATGGTTGATTCGCTCTTGTCGTAAACCGATTTCAATTGTTGCCCATAAATTTCCCTTAAAATTTCAGTGAGCACTTCCCGCATCCTGTATGCCCCAATTGAATGTGTCTGCATTACTGCGGTGCCGTTATAATAATCGATTATAAGCCCGGGCATGCCGTCGCCTTCGCCATGGAACAGCCTGTAAACATTGGTATGCTCTGTACCTGCAAGCCCTAATACTTTTCGCAGGTTATAGGCATTTTCGAGTTTTTGTTTCCAAAAGGCGTAACCAGTTTCGATATTCTCAAACGAAAACACCCTTACAGAAATTGAGCCTATCTGGTAATGGCCGAGGGCCAAAAACTCGCCGTCGATATCGTAAACAGCAACAATATCGCCCTCGTCGGGCTTTCCGTTGATTTGCTTTATTGCACCTGAAAAAACCCAGGGATGAAAACGCTTAAGCGACTGCTCTTTTCCTTTTTTTAGAACAACTTTTATATATTCTGAAGCCATATTATTGCATTAGCCGGTTATATATTTCGTAGCACACCCAGGCATCGGTAGCAGCATATTCGATTTGGGGCTGGCTTAGAACCTCGGCCTCCCAGTTCGATGTTTGCTGGCGCTTGCTGATTTTGAAGCCTAAAACAATAGCGGCCAGTTTTTTAAGCCCTTTTTCTTCAATGCCATAGTCTTTAGCAATATGCTGCAAATCGATAAAACCGGCAGGCACGAAATGGGCAACTTTTTTTAGCGATATCAAATCGTCGTGTATTGCCACGCCAATTTTTAAAATTTCGTCCGACGATAGTATGCTTTTCAGTTCTTCGGGCAGCCCTATTTTATTAATCCTGAACAAAAAAGCCTTGTTTACTGTGCTTAATTGCAATAGCGACACTCCGTTGGTGGCCCCCTTCTTAAACGATGGCCGTGTTTCGGTATCGAACCCAAGTACTTTTTCGTTTTTCAGAAAGCCATTAACCTTCATAAATTTCTCGTAGGTATCGATATAAAAAATTTCGCCCTGAAAATGGCGCACAGGCAATTCTGATATTTCTTCCTTAGATATGGTAGGCCTGAACGCAAACTCACTCCTCATCGCTGTATCCCTCCTGCATGCGTGTAATAAACCAGTTTTTTGTATCAATTTTATTAAAGTCTGTATTTTTGTCAGTGCCCAATTCATTGCCAGTATCAGTATTTAAGTCAACAATAGTATATTTCAGGTGGTGCAATACACGCATAAGGTTCGCTGTTTTTTGCCCCCAGTATTGCTCGAAGCTTTGCCTGCACTCCCAAACAGCATTTATCATAATTTCGTCGGCACCTGTACGGTATTGCATTAAAAAGTCCTTAACATCCTGGTATATATCGGCAAAAGTTTCGGCAATGCTTAGCTGGGCCGGCTCGTCATTTTCCTGCCTCAGTGGGTCTAAAATTTCGTCGTAAAGGTTAAAGTTGCCAAATTTTTGTATAAGTGCCTCCTGTATTTGGTTATAAGCCGCTTCGGTAACAAATTTTTCGTTAAACTCTTCGTAAGCTTCTTCCATTACCGGCAACAGGGTAGCTTTAAGGTACAAAAGGGGAAGTACACGGTGTGCAGTATCGACAAATTCAGGCAAAGCAACATCAACGCAGTTTTCGAGGTATTTGCAAAACTCATTTGCTACGGTAACAAACTCAATTGTATTTCTTGAATAAACTGCACTGTCAAAACTATCCATTCAAATCGAATTTTCTGCAAATGTAACAGTTTTTTTCTGCATTGCCACGGGTTTAAATCCGTGGCAATGCAGAAAACAAGCTAGTACATTAACTAAATTTATAGAGCAATCTCGAGTTTTCCCTCGTTGCTATACCTGATTTTTTCATCGTTAAGCAGGTTCATGGCCGTTTCCGAAAGCCATTCGGGGTCGAATTTAGCTTTTTCAGCCAATTCTTCGGGAAAACAGGGGGCTGTTTTTAATGTCGAAAGGATATAATTTGTAATTGCCGCCTTCTCTTCGTTGCCAAAAACCCTTGTTTTTCCGCGGCAATAATCGCACTGCCCACAGTCTGTGGCAGTAGTATCGCCAAAATAGTCCAGCAGTATTACATTGCGGCATTTTGTTGTCGAAAAGGCATAATTGCTTATGGCCTCAATTTGTTTTACAAACCTTTCTTTACGGTAATGATAGTTTTCGGCCGAAATAAAAATCGATTTATCGCCCATTCTTTCTTCTGTAAACACCAGTAGAGCCGACTTTTTACCGGGTATATACTTAATAATGTTCATTTTTGCCAGGCGCACAAAATACTGGTAAACCATATCGCGGGTAAGCCCGGCACGCTTGGCCAGGGTTTCTTCGTTAATGGGCACATACTCTGTAAACAGTCCGGTGTACGAGCGAAGTACGAGTTTAATAAACCCGTCGAAACTACTGTTTTTTACCTGGAACCTGTACAAATCGTCGCGATCGACAGCAAAATAAACGCGTGAAGAATTTTGCAACTCATCGGTAAGTGTAAGGTACCCTTGCTGCTCAAGCAGTTTAAGGGCATTAAAGGTTTGTACCGGGTGAAGTTTATAGGCCGAAACAAAAGCCTGTAAATCGAAATCGAATGCAATACCCCTGCCCCCACCAATTGGCACTTTTAAATAGTTGCACACAGCATTGTAAACGTTCTTAATGAATGTAGTATCGGGAAAGCTGTCGGCAATGCGTTTGTTCAAAACCATTTTATCGCGTGTGCCGGCGATAAGCACAGCAAAAGCTTTTTTGTTGTCGCGGCCAGCCCTCCCGGCTTCCTGAAAATATTCCTCGATAGAATCGGGGAAATCGATATGGACAACAAACCGAACATCGGGCTTATCAATACCCATTCCAAAGGCATTTGTAGCAGCAATAACCCTGGTTTTGCCGCTCATCCAGTCGTGCTGCTTTTTAGTCCTTACTTCGTAATTCAGCCCGGCATGGTAATAATCGGCACTTATTTTTTCGCGGCGCAGCAAATCGGCAATTTCTTTAGTTTTTTTTCGGCTGCGTGCATAAATAATTCCTGCCCCTCCAACCGATGCAATTATTTTCAACAAATCGTTGTATTTGCTTTCGGAATGCCTTACGTAATATACCAGGTTTTTTCTTTCGAAACTGGTACTTATAACATGGTTGCCTTTAAAGCCTAACTTTAGCTGGATATCATTTACAACTTTAGGGGTAGCAGTTGCTGTAAGAGCTAAAACAGGTATTTCGGGCTTTAAATCGCGAACAGCTTTAATTCTAAGGTACGAAGGCCGAAAATCGTAGCCCCACTGCGAAATACAATGTGCCTCGTCAACAGCAATAAAACTAATATCGGTATGCCTTAGCCGGTTTCTGAAATCGTCGCTATCGAGCCTCTCGGGCGAAACATAAATTAATTTATACGCCCCATACATAGCATTGTCGAGCACAACCTGCATTTCGTGCCTGCCTATGCCCGAATGTATGGCAACAGCTTTTATGCCCATACTTAGCAACCGGTTAACCTGATCCGACATTAAAGCAATAAGCGGTGTAACAACAAGGCATGCCCCTTTGTTTGCCAACGCAGGCAACTGGAAAGTTATCGACTTGCCCCCTCCGGTGGGCAAAAGCCCCAGGGTGTCTTTTCCTTCCATTACCGAATGGATAATGCTTTCCTGCACAGGCCTGAACGACTCGTATCCCCAGTATTTTTTTAATATGTCGAGGTATTGTTGCAAATGAATGTTTTAAGCATAGCCTGTTAATAATTGCCTAAAGTTGATGAATTTTCGTTAAAACATGAAATCAATTATTTATTCCAATATTGCATTCAATGCCATTTTTGCATAAAAAGCCTATTTGGGGTTTTGATATTTAATTCGGCCCATATTTATTACTAAGTTTAAAAAAAACTAAAAAAGCTTTATGTGTTAAAAGAAGTTAAAAATACGGCTATCAAACACACCGGGAAGCTGTCTGAATTATCTTTAAAATACTCACAAAACCATTAAAAATAAGGCTTATTAAAAAACACCGACAGCTGCACTACACAAAATTATTTGTCAATACTAAAGCTTTATGTGCTTGTAGTTACTCAACTTTCGGCTATATTTGGAACCTTAAAATCAAATAAATATCGGTTTCAACATAAACAAAACTTATCTCATGAAAAAGATTTTATCTGTACTGACAGCATTGGTATTTTCGGTTGTTGCTTTCAGCCAGGAAAACACAAAAACACTAATGACCATTGATGGCCGTAATATTACCGCCGAGGAATTTATAAGGGTTTTCTCCAAAAACAACAACATTACCCCCGAAACTGAAAAAAAGTCGGTTGATGAGTACCTCGATCTTTTTATCAATTTTAAACTAAAAGTTATTGAAGCTGAAAATTTAGGTTACGATACCGTTGCTTCGTTTATCGACGAACTCGAAGGATATCGCCGTCAATTGGCACAGCCATACCTGAGTGTGAACGAGATAGAAAACAAATATATTGAAGAAGCTTATAACCGCACAGTTACCGAACTTCGGGCCTCTCACCTCATGGTAAGGCTCGACCGCAACCCCAGCCCTTCCGACACCCTTGCAGCATACAACAAAATATATGGTTATTACAACCGTATTGTGGGCGGCGAGCCGTTCGAAAAAATTGTAATAGAAGCCGCAGAGGACCCCCGCGATGCACAAAACGAAGGCGACCTGGGCTATTTTAGCGCTTTCCGCATGGTTTATCCGTTCGAAACTGCTGCCTATAACACTGCTGTTGGGCAGGTTTCGAAACCTGTGCGCACAATGTATGGCTACCATCTGATTAAAATAACCGACTCGCGCCCTAACCGCGGAGAGGTAAAAGTAGCCCATATAATGACCCGATACGAAAAAGAGGCCACTGAACCCGAACGCCTTGCTGCTAAAGAAAAACTTGAAAAAGCTTATGCTGAACTTAAATCGGGGGCCGACTGGAACGAAATGGTTGAAAAATATTCCGAAAACCCCGGCACTAAAAAGTTTAATGGTGAAATTGGTTGGCTAAAAACAGGCACAGCCCCAGAAGTGTTTCTCGATGCATGCCATAAGCTTTCGGAAGGTGAATTTTCAGGTGTTATTGAAACCCCCGGAGGATACCATATAGCTAAAATTCTGGAAAAGAAGCCCGTTGAAACTTTTGACGAACTTAAAAACGAACTAAAATCGAAAATAGAAAAAAGTGAAGACCACAAGAACCTGATTGATAACACACTAAACACTAACTTAAAAAACAAATACGGTTTTAGTTTCTATCCTCAAAATGCCACCCCGCTTGTTAATTATATCGATAGCACAATTTATGCCCAAATCTGGGATCCTGCCCCTGCTAAAGGCTTAACCGACAAAATTGTTACCGTTGGCGAAAAAGATTATACCCTGTACGATTATGCTATTTTCCTTTCGAAAGCCAATAAATTTGCATCGCACAGGCTCAACTTCAGCGAGATAGTGCAAAAAAACGCCGAAAGCTTTGCTACACAATGCCTTCACGATTATGCAATTAACAGGCTCGAAAAAGAAAACCCCGATTTTAAATATCTTTTAAAAGAATACCACGATGGCATTTTGCTTTTCAACCTTACCAACGACACGGTATGGAAACGGGCACAAGACGACACAACCGGTCTGAATGCTTTCTTCAAAACAGCAAAAAAATACAACTGGAACCCCCGCTTCGAAACCTTAATTTTTGAATATACCGACTCATCGTTTACTGCCAAACTGCCTTCACTGGCAAAGAAATACGCCACGGGCAAACAAAATATAGCTTATGTTAATTCTAAGCTTTGCCCTAACGACACATTGCCTTGTGTGCAGGTTAAAGAAAAACGGTACGAAAAAGGCGTCGATTCTTTTGCCGACAAGCTTGGCCCCAAAAAAGGCTATAATACAAGCATAAAAGACAAAAACAAGTTTCGTTTTTATTATGTAAAAGATGTTTTGCCCGTTTCACAGAAACAACTAAACGAAGCCAGGGGCCTTTACATTGCCGACTATCAGAATTTCCTTGAACAGGAATGGATAAAGCAACTACGCAACAAATACGAAATAACTGTTCACGATTCGGTTCTGAATGAATTGAAAAACAACCTAAAATAAAACCCAATGAAGCGTTTCTGTTTGCTAATAGCCATTTGTGCGTTCGCCATTGCTTGCACCAAGAAAGCCGAAAAAAAAGCCGACACACCTATTGCTAATGTTTTCGACCGCTACCTCTATATGTCGGATCTTAAGGGTATTGTACCTCCGGGCCTAGCGGCCGCAGACAGTACAATACTTGTTAAAGATTACATCGACAAATGGATAAGAAAACAGCTTCTGTTGGTTAAGGCGGAGGAAAACCTTACGGTTGAAGAAAAAAATGTTACCAAGCAAATTGAAGAATACCGCAGTTCTCTTTTGGTATTTAAATACGAACAAAATTTTATTCAGCAAAAACTCGACACAAATGTAAGTTTCGATGAAATTGAAACCTATTATAACCAGAATTCGCCAAACTTTGTTTTAAATACAAACCTCGTTAAGGCAACTCTTATAAAAGTCCCAAAAACTGCCCCCGACATTTCCAATATCAGAAAATGGTACAAATCGGTCAAAGAAGACGACATTAAGCAGGTAGAGATTTATTGCTATAAATATGCCGATATATACGACTATTTTAACGAAGACTGGGTGGAATTCTCATATATATTAAACCAGCTCCCCCCCATAAGCACCAGTCCTCAAAACATTCTAAAATATCAGAATTCCCTGGAAGTTGACGATTCCACAAGTTTATATTTTGTACGCTTATACGATTATAAGCTTGAAGGCACACTTGCCCCCCTGGAATACGTAAGCAGCAACATAAAAAGCATAATTGTAAATAAACGTAAAATTCAAATGATCAACCAACTTGAAGCAGATATTTATAATGAGGCACTCAATTTGGGTAGTTTTAAAACCTATTAAAAAACCCTGAAATTACTTATTAACCCTTCGATATACATGTTTCGAAAACAATTTTAAGAAAATGAAGATAAATATTATAGTATTTTTCCTGTTAGGTTGGGTTGTTGACATTTTTGCCCAACCTGTTGTGGCCGACAAAATTGTAGCAGTAGTTGGAAAAAATGCAATTTTGTTTTCCGAAGTTGAAGAACAGGTTTTGCAGGAAAAGGCCCAACGCCGGAATGTTGAGAGATGTGATATTTTCGAAGATATGCTGGCCCAGAAACTTATGGTGGCACAGGCAGAAATTGACAGTATTACCGTAGGAGATGGAGAAGTTGAAATGGAACTCGATCAGCGGATAACTTATTTTATTAACCAGATTGGCAGCGAAGAGAAGCTGGTTGCATACTTTGGCAAATCGATTATTGAAATAAAAGAAGACATGCGCGACCTGATACGAGAACAACTTTTAATGCAACGTATGCAATCGGAAATTGTTAAAAATATTTCCATAACCCCACGCGAAGTTAAAGAGTTTTTCTCCGAAATGCCCTCCGACAGCATACCCTATATCGATTCGGAAATCGAACTCAGGCAGGTACTAGTTTACCCTAAGGCAAACGACAATTCGGTTTTTGAAACAAAAGAAAAATTGCTAAATATACGGGAACGTATTTTAAACGGCGAAAATTTTTCAACCCTGGCCGTTATATATTCCGAATGCCCTTCGGCAGCAAAAGGGGGCGAACTTGGCTGGGCAACGAAAATGGAACTCGACCCGGCATATTTTAAAGCATCAAACGCACTGAAGCCAGGGCAGATATCTAAAATTGTCGAATCTTCGTTTGGCTTCCACCTAATACAATTACAGGAAAAAACCCCCGACCGCATTAAAACAAGGCATATTCTGCTTAAGCCAAAAGTGTCGCCAGAGGCAAAGCAGGAAGCAAAGAAATTCCTCGACAGCCTCTCCAGGTCGATACGCCTCGACAGCATAAAGTTCGAAACCGCAGCTATGTATTTCTCGCAGGACGAAAACAGCCGCTTAAACGGAGGCTTGCGAATTAACCCGGCAACCCAAACCACCCGGTTTAAAATTACCGACTTCCCTACCTCGGAGTACTATGTTATTCGTAACCTCAAAGTTGGTGAAATATCGGAACCTTACGAATCGACCGACGAAAAAGGCAAACCAGTATTTAAAATTGTTCAGTTGCGCTCGAAAACCGAACCCCATAAAGCAAACCTCAAACAAGACTTCGACCTTATAAAAAATATGGCGCTTATGGACAAAAGGCTGAAAATGGTTGATGAGTGGATCGAGAACAAAGCCAGGGACGTTTATATCCGAATCGAAGCCCCATATTCCGACTGCAATTTAAGGTTAAACTGCTGGAAAAAATAATGCAAAAACACATTAAACTTTTAATATTACCGGCCTTAATTGCCTGTTGCACGCCCAATGAAAGCCTGTGGGCACAAAACCAGGAAACATCAATTAAATACCAGGCTCAGTATGTAGAATTCGACAAAACCATTGGCAATGGCGCCCAAAGGCTAATCGACAATGTGGTATTTTATCACAATGGCGCAGAAATGTATTGCGACAGCGCCTATTTTTATTCGCAAACCAATACTTTTGATGCCTATAATGACATTTTTATCAAACAAGGCGACTCGATACAACTATATGGCGACTTCCTTCATTACCAAGGCTCCACCAAAATGGCAACTATTACCGGAAATGTGAAACTTATTAACCGCGAAACAACTTTAACTACCAAAAAACTCGATTACGATTTGGGAAATAGTGTTGGCTTTTATTCGGACCACGCCGATATTATTAGCGACGAAAACACACTTGAAAGCAAAACCGGCTATTATTACAACAAAACTAAAATGTACCATTTTATTAAAGATGTAATAATTGTTACCCCCGATTACAAGATTTACTCCGACACCCTCGACTACTTTACCTCAACAGGAATAGCAGTATTGTTTGGCCCAACCAACATTATTGGCGACAGCAGCCATGTTTATTGCGAGAAAGGATGGTTCGACACAAAAAACAATCTTGCTGAACTAAAACAAAACGCATGGGCGAAAAACAATTACCAGACAGTAAAAGGCAATTATATTTTCTACGATAAGAACAAACAGGAAGGTAACGCCCATACAAATGTTGAAATTACCGACACCGAAAACAACATAATCCTTAAAGGCAACAAAGCAAAGTACAACGAACTAACCGAATTTGCATTAATGACCGACATGGCAGAGTTTATTCAGTTCTCCGATGGCGACACTTTGTTCCTTCATGCCGATACCCTTAAAACCTACCCCGATTCTGCCGGGCAAAAGCTATTATTTGCCTATAACAGTGTGAAATTTTACCGTAGCAACGTGCAAGGTATGTGCGACTCTATGGTTTACAGCTTTGCCGACTCTGTAATAAGACTTTATAAAAACCCTGTGCTTTGGATGGACAACTACCAGGTTTCGGCCGATGATATCATAATTTTCACAAAAAACCAGCAGATAGAACGAATGGAGCTTCAACGTTCATCGTTTATTGTCAGCCAGGAAGATACTGCAAGTTTTAACCAGATTAAGGGAAAAGACATGTGGTGCCACTTTACCGATAACGACCTGGTTAAAATAGATGTTGAAGGCAACGGGCAAACCGTTTACTTTGCAAAAGACGGGGAAGAAATTGTTGGAATGAACAAAATTGAGTGTTCGAACATGATATTCTATTTTGTTGACAACGATGTGCGGAAAATCGATTTTTACATTGAGCCCAAAGGCACTTTGTACCCTATTGACCAGATTCCGCTAAACGAACTAAAATTAAAAGGTTTTCAATGGCTGGTTGCACAAAGGCCACTATCGAAACACGATATCTTTAAAAAATAAAAGGGATTGAAAACAATCCCTTTTTTTAATATTCATCTTCATTAAAAAAGAAGTCGTCTTTGCTCGGATAATCAGGCCAGATATCTTCAATACTTTCATAAATCTCCCCTTCGTCTTCAATCTCTTGTAAATTTTCGATTACCTCAAGCGGTGCACCAGAGCGAATGGCAAAGTCTATAAGCTCATCTTTGGTAGCCGGCCATGGCGCATCCTCTAACTTCGACGCTAACTCAAGAGTCCAATACATATTTTTGAGATTTTAATTGTTCCTTAAAATTGCTGCAAATATAAAAATTAATATTACTAATCCAACTTTGGTTTCCAAATAATCTCATCAACCTGTTTCTCGGCCGCAACCGACCTGGCAAGTGTAAACAAATAATCCGACAAGCGGTTAATGTACCTGAGCACTTCGCCGGGCACTTTGCTTGATGCATGCAGGCTTAGCACCACCCTTTCGAGCCTTCGGCAAACCGTTCGTGCCACATGGCAAACAGATACGCAAATGTCGCCGCCCGGAATTATAAACGCTTTGAGGGGCTCCAGCTCCTGCTCAAGCCTGTCGATTTCCGTCTCTAATTTTCTTTCTTCGCTGGTTGCCAGTTTTGGCAACTTTTCGGTGCAATCGCCGCAGTCGGCCGCCAGTATTGATGAGATTACCATCAAATCTTCCTGCACCGACAAAATAAAACTCTTGTGCACCGGGGCAATGTCGCTATCGCGCAACAATGCAAGGAAAGAAATAAGTTCATCGGCAGTACCATAGGCCTCAATCCGCACATGATCCTTAGCCACCCTTTTACCGCCAATTAAGGCCGTAGTGCCCCTGTCGCCGGTTTTTGTGTATATCTTCATATATTTGTAACAATTATTGAATTGTAGTAATTATGCAACGAAATTTGTATATATATCGTTATATCTGCAAACATATTATTTTTAATTACAACCTTTAAAGTTTTATGCCCCTAAAAAAAATTGCGAAAATTATATCGTTCACCCTTGCACTTTTAACCGGCACTTTATATGGGTCAAAAGCCCATTTGTTGAGTTATGCCGATATTACGGTTACTGCAGTTTGTCCCTACAGCCAAACCTTATTCAAAGCTAATAACACTGACAACCAACACGATAAGTCATATTGCGATGCAAAAAAAATCAGCCATAGTGAAACTTCCAATATTATATTTCGCACTTCGGAAAACCTCACAGCCACATTGGCTTTCAAACAAAACCATTCAATCATTGCTAACAATATGCATAAAAAAGGCATGCACGAATCAAGGCAGCTTGAAATATACGGTAAAACAAATGTTTGCGAGGGCGACCGCATACTTTACAGCTCTAATTCTTCGATACATTTCAGCCACAACTGGGTAATATCGCCCGAAACTTCCGAAGACAAATACACATTGGTTCCCGAAGGCTTGTATATAAACTGGGACTTACCCGGTGAATATATACTTAAACTCACCCTGAGCGAACCCGGCACCAATTTCAGCAGTTATGCCGAATTACCTGTAATTGTGCATAAAAAACCCGAAGCCGCAATATACAGCGATACGGTTGTTTGTTTCAGGAAAAATGGCCCACTAATGTTTACACCAGCATTTAGCCCAACAAACACCATTGTATGGCCCGGAAACAACAACACATTGCCCCCCTTTGAAATTAGTGCCGAAGGTATTTATAATTTTATTGAAGTTGCTCCTAATGAGTGCCGCGATACAGGCAGCATACGTGTTATTGAAAATTGTATCCCGGAAGTTTTCATAGCAGAAGCATTCACCCCTAATGGCGATGGAATTAACGATTTTCTTCAAATAAAGGGCGACTTTACATCAATAAGGTTTTTTGTTTACACCCTTAATGGCGAACAAATTTTTATTTCTATGTCGGCAAACGAATACTGGGATGGAACCTACAATGGCGAAGCCCTTCCAAATGCAACCTATTTATGGAAAGCCTATTTCACTAACGAACAAGGCAATGAATTCTCCGACGAAGGCTTTGTACTTTTAATGCATTAGAATGAAGATACGTTTAATTTTATTTTCCCTGTTATTTCTGCAAGCTGCTTTGCAAGCCCAGGAGAACCACTTTTCGCAGTTTTATAATGCACCCCAATATCTCAACCCGGCATTTTCCGGCGATGTTGCATATATGCGCACCGGGGCTATATCGAGAATAACAAACCCGCTTCCGGGCATAAGCATTATTAACTCCCTCGCATCGTACGATATTAAACTTTTCGACAAACACACAGGGCTGGGCATATTTATTTTCGACCATACCGAAAAATTCAGCCATACTAAAATTCAGGCTAATTATTCTTACACCATACAGCTAAACAAGAAAAACTGGGCCAAGGGTGGCCTTGGCATTTCTATGAACCAGCGAAGAAGCAGGGCTACTGCATTAAACTACCCCGATCAGTTCGACAATAATGGCCTTACAGGAAACCCAACAATGGAACCAATGCTCTCCGACAATAGTTGGTTTCCGGCGTTAACAGCTGGTTTTCTGCTCTATAACGAGCTTTTGTGGTTTGGGTTTTCTGGCGACTACCTTAACCTGCCTAAAGAAAACTTTGCCGGCGAAAAATATCGTTATCCTTTAAAAGTTTCAGCAACTGCGGGGTTTTTGGTGCCAATAGACAAGAGCAAAACCACAAAACGACGTTTCAGCCGCTTTGGCGGCCTGGAACCCTATTCCAGGGTAGGCCCGGTTGTTGGTTATGTGCAACAAGACAGGTATGCCGAATTGTCTGGCGGCTGTTCATATAGTTTGCAGCCATTTTATGGCGGCATCCACTACCGGTATCAGCATAATTTTATGATACAGAAAACAAAACACGCCTATAAAGCATTAGTTTTTATTGTTGGGTTCCGCCGCGAAGAATTTTCCCTTGCATATTCATACGACCTATCTGTAAACAACAATACAATTCACAGAAAAGGAGCCCATGAAATGTCGGCAACAATATATTTTTCGCACCACAAAAACGATTATAAGCGGCACAACCCGGTTCCACTTGTAAACCAAATGCTTTATTAGCACAGATAGTATTATGATTGTTCAATCCCTTCATTCCTTTCATTTCTTTCATTTCTTTCATTCCTTCCATTCATTAGCCTATGCCTGTAGAATTTTTAATTTCTAATTTTGTGCAATACAGCTCCAATATCATAACTTTGTAAAAAGAATAAGATAATTCAATAATGGCCAAGCTGTTTACTTCATTACAAATCAAACAAATCGATTCATATACCATTGAAAACGAACCAATAACCTCTGTCGGTTTAATGGAGCGTGCCGCAAGTGCTTTATTTACCTGGTGCAAAAAAAAGTTCAATAAAAACTCGCAACTGCTTTTTTTTATAGGACCTGGCAACAATGGTGGTGATGGCCTTGCTCTTGCACGGATACTTTTTCATAATGGTTATGAAAATATACGGCTTTATGCTTTATCGGCACCCAAAGGGATTTCGCCCGATGCAGAAATAAACATCCAAAGGCTTTTGGATGAAACAGACCTGACGATAAACAATATCGAAAACGAAAAATGTTTCCCCTACATTTCGCCTGATGAATGGATTGTTGACGCCCTTTTCGGCACAGGTTTGTCGAGGCCGCTTGCCGGACTGCCCTTCTCTTTGGTAAAGTATATAAATTCGTCGAAAAAAGCCGGTGTTGTTTCTATTGATATGCCTAGTGGCTTATTCGCAGAAGACAATTCATCAAACCACGATGAGGCAATAGTAAGGGCAGACTATACATTGAGTTTTCAATTTCCGAAACTTTCGTTCTTTTTTGCAGAAAACGAAAAATATACCGGTAAATGGCATATATTGCCTATAGGGCTCTCTCCTGAAAAAATCGACAGTGAGCCTTCTCAATACGAATATTCGTTCATTGGGGATTTACGGCCACTTGTTAAACCAAGGCTAAAATTCACACATAAGGGAACATACGGCCATGCACTAATTATTGCCGGGAGCTATGGTATGATGGGGGCAGCAGTGCTGGCAGCAAAAGCGGCCATACGTTCGGGTGCCGGGCTGGTTACCTGCCATGTACCGCATTCGGGGCACACAATTCTTCAGTCGTCGGTGCCAGAGGCAATTGTATCTATTGACGAGTCGGATTTAATGTTCACCGGTGTAAGCAATCTTGAGAAATACAAAGCAGTAGCTATAGGGCCGGGCATAAATACAAAAACCAATACCCGAAAAGCGCTTCTGTGGGTTATTGAAAACACCAGGGTCCCGCTCGTCATCGACGCCGACGGTTTAAATATTTTATCGGAAAACCCCAACTGGCTGTCGAAATTACCTGAAAACACTATTTTTACCCCCCACCCGAAAGAATTTGACCGCTTAACACAAAGCCATACAACACATTACCAGAGGCACAAATCTGCAATGGAATTTGCCCGTAAACACAAACTTACCCTGGTACTTAAAGGCGCAAATACCTGCATTTACACCCCCGATGGAACCTGTTGGTTTAACACCACCGGCAACCCCGGAATGGCAAAAGGCGGTTCGGGCGACATACTAACAGGCATTATTGTTTCGTTATTAGCCATGGGGCATAGCACAATTGATGCGGCAAAAATTGCCGTTTTTACACATGGAATGGCTGGCGATTTAGCTGCCACAAAAAAGGGACAAACGGCTATGGCTCCGTCAGACATTATTAAAAAACTTGGAAAAGCTTTTAAAAAAATTGAACCTTAACTAAACTAAAAACTCTTCTCGTGGGAAAAAAAGTAAAGTTTGCGCTTTTAGTATTTGTTGTAACTACCCTATCGTGTTCGACAAGCTCTGTAACCACTACAAATTTGCGCGACCTGGCAAAGTTTGAGCCCAATGCCATAATTTATGCATTGCCCCAAACCAGTTTAGTGGTTACCGTTACTGCCGAAAAGAAGGTTTTTATCCCCGGCCCGTACCATAAATATGCAAAAGAATTCCTTGGCATTGAAAACACAGTTTCTGCCCCCTCTACAAGTTGGTCGGTTACCGGGTTAAAATTATCAACTGTTAACGAGCCCGATCCAGAACATTTTTACTCGGTAAAAATCGAAAACCACCCCGATGCACTTAAATACCTCTCCGATTTTTCTAATAACGGACTGATAATGCCCCCATGCAGCGGAAACAGCTTCCAGCTTTCGCACAACCATCCGGCAAACGAAGTTGATGCCATTCAATTTACCGATTTAACAATTAAACCATTCGTATTTTTAGAAACCCAAAAAAAACAGAAAAACGTACTGGAAGAACCTGGTTTTGCACTGGTACCTTCGCTGGAAAAACACCTCTCTGCAAAATCGGAAAAAGAAAAAGCTTTTGAGGCAGCACAATTCATCTTAAAAATCAGGAAACGGCGGTTCAAATTAATTTCAGGACAATACGAAGTTTTTCCGGAAGGAATTGCCTTACAGGAAGCTGTTTGTGAACTTAACAAACTGGAAAACGAATATGTGTCGTTATTTATTGGCAAGTACCAGGCCGACACAATTTCGCAGATATTTTCGGTAACCCCCCAGAATAACCAAACTTTACAACGCTTTACGCTATTCAGGTTTTCTCCCGATACAGGTATTATTCCCCCTTCCGGAAGCGAGGGTACACCCATTGTGTTGGAAATAAAAGATTTAAACCAAAACAACCTTCTAAACCAATTGCAAATGCCATCGGTTTCAGCCAAAAGCCACGGCCTATTTTACCAGCGGCTGCCCGACAAATGCACGGTAAGTGTTTTTCATAACAGCCATATTTTGCTTGAAGCAGAATTGCCCGTATATCAGCTGGGGGCTGTGGTACCTTTTTATATTCAGTCGGGCCACAGAAACAAAAAGCTAATTGGCAGGCCTAAAGAATAAATTGTTTTTTTTGGTTAAAACCAGCATATAAAGGGCGATATTTCAATCGGATATTGGCACTGGGCATAATAGGGCACCGAAACCCAATACAGGTTTAAGATATTTTGTATATCCGGATAAGAAGTTTTTTTAAGGGCAGAAATAGTTCAATTCGGAATTGGCGATTTATAACCCGCCGACCATATATCCCAGGCAGTAGTTTTGTAGAAATTGCCCCCGATAAATTTTAATATTCTGTCGAACCTGGCGGCATCAATAAAACCTTTCTCTATATGCAGCCCTTGAATATTTTCATCGAAAAAAACCACCGAAGGGTAACTCATCTGTCCGCCCAGGAAAGCCGCCGCAAGCTCGTGGTAACCGCGTGCGCCCTGCTCAACAAATTTGTAAGTATGCCCGTTAAAAACCACTTGTTCACGCTGCTCGGCGTTAAATTTTACAGGGTAGAAATTCTTGTTTAAATATTCGGCAACCGTATCGTTCTGAAAAGTTTTCTGATCGAGCACTTTGCACCACCCGCACCAATCGGTGTACACATCAATCATTATTTTACGGGGCTCTTTCTTGTTCATTTCCAGGGCCTCTTCAATGGTGTACCATTTAACCTTCTGGGCCGCTATGGCCGAAGACATAAAAACCGCAAGCAATAAAAGTACAAATCCTCTCATATCAATTTAAATAATACAAATACAAAAACGCAAAGTAAATAAATTTGTTGCAACTATGCTGTTAAACTGACAAACATTAGCTGTTTTTAAGACAACTTGCCCTATATTCGTACAATACAGAAGGTACAAGCGAATAAATACTATACAATTTGACCGAAAAAAAATGAAATAATTGAAAACAGCGTAAAATGACCTACAATCCACAAAAGCATCATCGCCGCAGCATCCGCCTGAAAGGTTACGATTATTCGCAGGCAGGGTTGTATTTTATAACCATTTGCACCCATAATCGTGCCTGTTTGTTTGGAAAAATTGAAAACAGCAAAATGATTTTAAACGAATGTGGGCAAATTGCAAACAACGAATGGGAAAAAACACCCGAAATACGAAATAATGTTGAATTGGGCGATTTTATAATAATGCCAAACCATATTCACATTATCATCAGGTTGTTGGGTAGGGGCGAATTGCATTCGCCCAATAATCCCAACAAATTGCATTCGCCCAATAAACAGGGCGTATGCGATACGCCCCTACGATCGCCATCCCAAACAATTGGTGCCATTGTTCGCGGATATAAATCATCGATTACAAAACAATTGGGCTTGTTGGGATTCAACGGAAAATTATGGCAACGCAATTACCACGAACACATTATCCGCAATGAACAATCATACATGAAAATTTCGGAATATATTATTAACAACCCAGCAAATTGGGATAACGATTCATTAAAATAGCCGCCATGACCAAAGAAACTGTAATAAAATTATTTAATGAAAGGCAAATACGTACCCTTTGGGACGATGAGCAGGAAAAATGGTGTTTTCCAATTGTTGATGTCTTGGGTGTATATCTGAAAGTGATGCCCCATAAGCTAATTGGATGAAATTAAAACAAAGTTTAAAAGAAGAAGAAGGAAATAGGAGATAATTGACAGCAAAATTGATTAATAATAAGATAAAAAGACAAAAACCATTAAACAATAAATAATTATGGGAAAAGAAATTATTGAACTAAAGCCAACTATAGTTTGGAGACATTTTTACGACCTTACCCAGATACCCCGTCCTTCGGGGCACGAAAAAAAAGTAATCGGGCACATTAAAAACTTTGCAGATGCCCATAAACTCGATTACACAATTGATGAAACCGGCAATATAATAATAAGGAAACCGGCAACCCCAGGCAAAGAAAACCTGCCGGGGGTAATTTTGCAGTCGCATGTTGACATGGTGCCGCAGAAAAACAACGATAAAGCGCACAACTTCGAAACCGACCCTATTGAAACCATAATCGACGGAGAATGGCTCAAAGCCAATAAAACAACACTTGGCGCCGATAACGGCATTGGAGTTGCGGCCATGCTAGCCGTTCTGGAGTCGGCAGAAATTGAACATGGGCCGCTCGAAGCCCTTTTTACCGTAACTGAAGAAACCGGAATGGACGGGGCTTTCGGGCTAAAACAAGGTTTGCTTAAAGGCAAAATTCTTATTAACCTCGACTCGGAAGACGAAGGAGAACTCTTTGTTGGCTGTGCCGGAGGAATTAACGGTTCGGCAAAAACCACCTACAACGAAGAGGCTGCCATGCAGGGGCTTGCTTACGAAATTACCATTTCAGGCTTACGCGGGGGGCACTCGGGGCTCGACATAAACCTGGGCAGGGCAAACGCAAACAAACTTATCGGCCGCATACTTTGGTCGGCTTTGTCTAATTTTCCGTTACAGATTACCGGCATAAGCGGTGGTAACTTAAGAAATGCAATACCGCGGGAGTCGCGTGCACAAATTATTGTGCCCAAGAAATTCGAAAACGACTTTGCACAATATTTCTCGCAGTATTGCGAAATGGTAAAAAATGAATACCGGGTTGCCGACCCCCATATTGAAATTACCCTGAAGGAAGTCGCCCAGCCAAAGAAGGTATTAACCAACAACGATGCCTTGCGCCTTGTTGGAATGCTTAATGCAGCGCCAAACGGCGTTGTTCGCATGAGCAACGACATGCAGGATGTAGTTGAAACATCGTTAAACCTTGCTATAGTGAATATTTCTGGCGGTAATGTGGAATTTCTTTACCTGCTGCGCAGTTCGGTTGACAGTGCAAAATATGCACTGGCAGACCAGGTTGCATCGCTCCATAAAATTCTGGGCTGCGAGCTTGAGTTTAACGGCGACTATCCGGGGTGGAAGCCCAATCCGGGTTCGGCAATACTTAAAACCATGGTTGAGCAATACAAAAAAGGTTTCGGCAGGGAACCCCAAGTCAAGGCCATTCATGCGGGACTCGAATGCGGCATTATAGGCGGCAAATACCCGGGCCTCGATATGATATCGTTTGGACCTACTATCAGGCACCCCCATTCGCCCGACGAAAAGGTTAAAATCGATACAGTTGATATGTTCTGGAAATTCCTCCTTAACACTCTTAAGGCTGTTTGTTAAGCTTTACTGTTGCAGTATGGCATATTATTTTAGCATAACAAAAAACTTCGGCTGTTCAAAAAAATACCGATTAAATTATGTATTTTCATCTGTTTATAATAAACAACACAAAGGTTATTGCTGAAAAACATGTCGAACAAAGAATTTAAAAACAATAACGACAGTACGGGAAAACCCGTAAGGGGCACGTATTTAAGGCGAATTTCGAAAGACGAAATGGGATCGTCGGTATTATTCGAAGTTGCCTGGGAGGTCTGTAACCAGGTTGGTGGTATTTTTACTGTAATCCAATCGAAAATTCCTTCGGTTATAGAAAAATGGCAAAAAGAAAGGTACATTCTGCTCGGCCCATATTTCGAAAAGCAGGCAGAGGCTATATTTGAGCCCATATACGATACAAACGATCCGATTGCCAGAACCGTTGAAGAAATGAATGCCCTTGGCTACAAAAGCTATTACGGGCATTGGCTCACTGCTGGGCGCCCAAAAGTAGTGCTTTTCGACCCCATGGTAGTTTTTCCAAGGCTGGCCGAAATTAAATACCTTTTCTGGGAACATCATGGCATTTCCACGCCACCCGACGATTGCCTGATAAACCAGGTTATAGCTTTTGGCCACCAGGTGCAGGTGTTTTTTGAAAAGTTTATAGTAAACCACGGGGCAGAAGAAAAAATAATTGCCCATTTCCATGAGTGGATGGCCGGCACCCCTATACCGGAAATACGGCGCAACAACCTTCCGGTAAAAATTGTTTTTACAACACATGCAACCCTTTTAGGCCGTTACCTGGCCATGAACGACCCCTGGTTTTACGAAAACCTTAACAAGTATAACTGGGCACACGAGGCAAAAACCTTTAATGTCGAAACCATTGCAAGCATCGAAAGGGCCGCTGCCCACGGGGCACATGTATTTACAACTGTTAGCGAAATAACAGCGCAGGAATGCAAAGTGTTTCTGGGCCGCGAACCCGAAGTAATTCTGCCCAACGCACTTAATGTTGGCCGTTTCGAAGCCCTGCATGAATTTCAAAACCTTCACCGCCAATATAAAGAACGCATTAACGAATTTGCGCTTAGCCATTTCTTCCAAAGTTATTCGTTCGACCTGAACAAAACGGTTTACTTTTTTACTTCGGGCAGGTACGAATATAAGAACAAGGGATACGATTTAGTTCTGGAAGCCCTTGCCCGCCTGAACTGGAAAATGAAACAGGCCAACACCAACCTTACCGTAGTAACCTTTATTATTACCCGTAACCCTTTCTACAGCATGAACTCCGATGTATTGCGCTCGAAAGCCATGCTCGACGAAATTAAGCGCAATTGCGAACAATTGCAGGAATCTATTGCCGAGAAATTGTTCTACCAGGTTACTTCCGAGAAAAAAGGGTTTGTTATGCCCGATTTAAATACCATGCTCGACGATACTAATGTTTTGCGGTTGCGCAATAACCTCCAGTCGTGGCGCACCAAAAGGCTGCCCCCGGTAGTTACACATAATCTTGTTGATGAGCAAAACGACTCGATTATGAACTTTCTGAAATCGAGCAATATGCTCAATAACCCCGACGACAGGGTGAAGATTGTTTACCACCCCGACTTTATATCTACTTCAAACCCCTTGTTCCATATGGAATATTACCAGTTTATCAGGGGCTGCCACCTGGGCGTATTTCCCAGCTATTACGAACCATGGGGATATACCCCCATGGAATGTATTGCCTCGGGCATACCCAGTATTACCAGCGATTTGGCAGGCTTTGGTTCGTTCGCCAAGCAAAGTATCGAGGATTATGAAAAAGTGGGCATTTATATTTTACGGCGAAAAAACCGCACCTTCGATGCTGCTGCCGAAGATTTATCGAATATGATGTTCGACTTCCTGAAACAAAACCGGCGCCAGCGCATTATGCAGCGCAACAGGGTTGAAGCCTCGTCGGAACAGTTCGACTGGCACAAACTGGGCAAATTTTACGACAAAGCATACGGGCTGGCTATCAGGCGCATGTAACCGGTTTTTATTGTGCAGGCCTTTGGTTTGTAATAATTAGGGTAATAATAGTTAATGTTGAGGTAATAGTTACTATTAGCAAACTATAGTCGGCAGCCAACAACCTGAAAGTTTTACGGGCTTTGGGCTCGGCATAAACAATATCGTTGGGCTTCAGGTAAAAGTAAGGCGAATTTATCAGTTCCGGGTCGTTCAGGTTAATCCTGAACGATTTAATGCCTTCGGTGGTTTGCCTCATAACCCTAAGGTTTTTTCGGTTGCCGTAATATGTTATTTCGCCCGCAGCTGCCAAGGCATCGAACAAGCTAACATTATCGCTGTAAAAATATTTCTCCCCCGGATCGCCAAATTCCCCCAAAAAGGTAATTTTATAACTAACCAGCTTAACCTTTGCTGTAATATCGTTTATGTACTTTCGTCCTTCGTTTTCAATAAGCTTTTCAATATTTTCGGCCGATAAACCTGCAACAGAAATCTCACCCAAAACAGGCATTTTTATTGTACCATTACCCGACACAACATAATGGTTAATATATATCACAGAAGGCGACAATTCTATGTTGCCCCCCCCGGTAACAGCTTTTGAGCTGAATTGCTGTTCAGCATCGGTTGAAGCACTATGGAACTCCACATAAAGAATATCGTCGGGTTTAACCAGATAAGTTGTTTTAACCGGCTTGTAAAGTATTGTGTCGGAATAACCTGAAGGGCTTTCGTAGAAATAAATATAGGCCCTGTTGTTGCACGACAACATAAAGAATGTAACAATTGAAACAAAAAAAACAGCAGGTTTCATTATGCGGTGTTAAAAGGTTAAATCAAATTACTTTTTTTCTCTTTTTTCTCTGTAACATGGTAATATTTATAATACCCATTCCCACTATACGAATTAAAAGCTTTAATATCGTTTACAACCAGGGCAAGGTTCTCCAGGTTGTTGTTTTCCTGAAGCTCATCGATAAGTTCGAAAATGACTTTTTTGGTAAAACGGATGCGCAGGATCATAATGGTAAGGTCCGAAAGCTTACCGATTAGCATCGAGTCGGCAACCATGCCAATAGGCGGTGTGTCAACAATAACATAATCGTATTGGTCCGACAATAGTTTGAACATTTCCCCCATTCTGGGCTGGTTTATTAAAGCAATAGGGTCGGGTGGCACCGAGCCGGAAGGCACGATGTCGAGGTTCTCAAGCTTAGTATTGCGTATTATATTTTTCAAATCTGCCCTGTTCAATAAATAATCAACTATTCCGGGTGATATTTGCACATCGAAAATATCGTGTATTTTAGGCCTGCGTAAATCAAGGCTTAACAATGCCACCCTTTTACCTGTAAGGGCTATGGCCGATGCCAGGTTCGAGGCACAGAAAGTTTTGCCGTCGCCGCTGGCCCCCGAGGTTACCGAAATTATTTTTACGCCCGGCTCGGGCTTTAAAAATTTCAAACGTGTAAACAATTTATAAAACGATTCGGCTATAGCCGATTGAGGAAAATCGACTATTGGCAGCTCGCTTACCAGTTCGGCATGATAAATTTTCCCCAGTATAATGCTTTTTGATTTTGCACGTATTTCATTGAAATCTTCAATTTTGTTCGAGAAACTTTTGTAAACGATTATTAAAAGGGCGGGCAGCAAAAGCGCCAGGGTTACCCCAACCCTGTAATTGTACTTTTCGCGTGGGCTTACCATCATGTGATCTTCATAACGGGCCGGATCAAGTATCCTGATTTTCGATATGGTCGATTCTTTGGCAAGAATGGCCTCAATTCTCTTTTGCTGGTATATGTTATATATATTTTCTGCCAGTTTAAATTCGCGTTCAAACTTAATTCTTTTTCTTTGGCTTTCGGGCAGGCTTTGTAGCTGCGAGTCAATAAAGCTAAGCTGCCCTGCCAGGTATTTCTTAGTGTTTTCAATTTGTTCCAGCCCTTTCTCGTAATAATCGGAGAGTATTTTTATGTTCACATCAATTTGCTGGTCGATTAATTTAACATCTAAACTGCTTTCCGATTGGTTTTTCAGCAAAACCTCGCGCTGCACAACCAGCGAATTTATAAGCTCAAGCTGCTTTGAAATTTCATCGCTTGTGCTTATGCCCCCTGAAAAAATTATGCCCCTGGAGTTTTTTAAAGTCCCGGCCATTTTCGTCATTTCCCTATACCAATTCGACCGGAGGTTCAGCTCTTCAATTTCTTTTTCCAACTGGTAATAGTTCTGCGCCAATTGGTTGCCCAATTCAGAAAGCACCATTTTATTGTTGCGGTTAAAGTCGATAAGGCTGTCTTCGGCCTCATTAAGCTGTTCCGACAATATTCCCAGTTGCAAATCGATATATTCAATTGTTTTTGTGGCTATAATATTTCTTATGTTGATATCGTTTTTTATGTACAAATCGCATAACATATTTAAATAATCAATCGATTGGAAAAGGTTTTCATCTTCAATGGAAAGTTTAAGGATATTCTGGCTTACCGGATCTATTTCAACTTTGAGCTTATTGGTATATTCACTGGCAAGGGCATAAACACTTTTAAAAGTATATGAATATTTTTTGTTTATAAAACCCGAAAAATCGTTAAAACCTTTCGAATGCCTGATAGTAAAGCTGAAGTTACGGCAGGTAAACTTTTCGCCGGTTTTTATAGTTTTATTAACGTTATAGCCGCTGTTTATAGCAACCTCTATTGTGTTTGCCCCTGTAATTTTCAGTATTATTTCTTTGTCGGTAACAAAAAAGTCGGCCGAATCAATAATAATTTCAAACGGGATATTGTTATAAACACGCCTTTTAAAATATTTGTAGCCTTTTTTTAACTCGTAGCACTGATAGGTTAAGTTTAACGAATCGATGGTTTCTTCTGCCAGTTTTTTCGATTTTAACACCCCAATTTCTTTATTTATTGGGTTTATCCGGCTAAAGTCTATGCCGCTCCCTAATATCTGGCTATTGGTAATCGGATCGGCCAAATCGTCGCCAATAACAATATTACATTTTGCACGGTATATCGGTGTGGTAACTTCGTTCACAGCCTTTACAATAAGTAAGGCCAACAGCAATGAAACCGGGAAATAATACCACTTGGAATAAAACAGCTTCAGGTACCTTTTTATGTCCGAATCGTCGGTGAAATTTTGTCTTGAATCAGTATAATTGTTCATTGAGCTTTATCGAAATTATAACTTGTATATTTATTGATAGGTTTATTAACTGTTTAAATCAATACAAAAAGTAAAATATAACTTTAAATATAAGTAAAGTTTCCCTGAACAAAAACATTATTGTTTAAATAAGCACATACAATTATTTGGCATTCTGCCAGCATGTTTACTGATTTTTTTTATTAACGAGGTTTTATTTGAAAAATATTTTGTATAAATTTATTATACATTATTATAGAAAAAAGAAACCTATTACAGTTTCTAATACGGTATAAGCCCGACAAGCAACAAAATAATTGGCACACTAAATTTTATGCTGAATACGCTGATAACATCGAAAACCAGAAAGAAGCTGCTTTTAAAGTTCTTCTTAAACAGTGCCTCTTATACCTATTTGCGCAACCTCGAACAGGAACTGGGCGAATCGCCCAATGCACTTCGCGTAGAGCTGGGCAAATTCGAGAAGGCAAATATGCTTATTTCCAGCATGCATGGAAACAAAAAGATGTACCGGGTGAATACCAATCACCCGCTTTTCTCAGAAATCCATAATATTATTTATAAAACCATTGGGTTCGACCAAATAATCGACCGCGTAGTTAAAAAGCTTGGGGGCATAAATAGTGTTTATCTTACCGGGAGCTTTGCCCACGGGCTCGACAGCAACATTATTGATTTACTGCTGGTGGGCGATGAAATAAACACCGATTACCTGGTAAGGCTTATACCTAAAACCGAAAAGCTTATCGGGAAACGTATAAGGTACCTGGTTTCGCCAATTGGCGAGCTCAACAATTACTTAGATCAAAACAACGGTTACCTGCTTTTATGGACTAACAACTAAAATGTAACGAAAATGCCCTTTCAGCAAACTATACAGCCCGAAAATAAGTTTTTTGATTTACGCCTTAAAGAAATATGGCGGTACCGCGATTTATTAATGCTTTTCGTACGCCGCGATTTTGTTGCCAAATACAAACAAACCATATTGGGGCCTTTGTGGCTGTTTATAAGGCCACTGTTCCAAACCCTTACCATGGTTGTTGTTTTCGAGCGCATGGCAAAATTATCGACAGAGGGTGTGCCACCAATATTGTTCTACCTGGCCGGCACAACAGCCTGGAACTATTTTGCAAATTGCTTAACCACCACATCAAATACCTTTACGGCCAATGCCTATATTTTCGGAAAAGTTTACTTTCCGCGTGTAATAACGCCACTGTCGGTTATTATCAGCAACTTAATACAGTTTGGCATCGGGTTCATGCTTTTTGTGTCGATTTACATATACTTTTTTGTCCAAGGCGGCACTGTTGCCCCAAACAAGGCACTATTGCTATTGCCCCTGCTTATTGTTAATATGGGCTTCATGGGACTGGGGCTTGGTATGTTAATATCGGCCTCCACAACCAAATACCGCGATTTGCAAAACCTTGTAAGCTTTGGCGTACAGTTGTTAATGTACGCTTCGCCGGTTATCATCCCCTTGTCGTCGGTCCCGGAAAAATACATGCCCGTGATGCTTTGGAACCCAATGACCGGGGTTATCGAAACTTTCAGGTATGCTTTCCTTGGCAGCGGCACATTCTCATTTAAGCTCGTGGCCTATTCCACAGGCTTTACAATTTTTATATTCTTTGTTGGCTTGTTGGTCTTCAACAAAACAGAAAAAAACTTTATGGATACGGTTTAAACATTTTTTTTTAACCAACACATTAGTAAGGTAAAGTAAAATAAACTTATAAATATGGGAACAAAATCGATTACAAGAAACGAAACTATATATGTTACAAAACCGACATTGCCCTCTCTGGATGAATTTCTTCCGTATCTCGAAAAGATATGGGGATCTAAAATACTAACCAACAATGGCCCCTTTCACCAGGAATTAGAAGCTGAATTAGCAAATTTTCTGGGCGTTAAGTATGTTTCGCTGTTTGCAAACGGCACCCTGGCCCTGCTAACTGCCCTTCAAACCTTAAAAATTTCGGGAGAAGTAATAACCACTCCATTTAGCTTTGTGGCTACTACCAATGCTTTATGGTGGAACAACCTAAAGCCTGTTTTTGTCGATATCGAGCCAAAATACTGCAATATCGATCCGGAAAAAATCGAAGAAGCCATTACCCCTGCCACAACAGCTATTCTGGCAGTGCATGTTTATGGGAACCCATGCTATGTTGAGAGGCTTCAGGATTTGGCCGACACTTACGGGCTGAAAATTATTTACGATGCGGCACATGCTTTTGGAAATAATTACGGCGATTCTTCAATTTTAAACTTTGGCGATCTGTCAACCCTGAGTTTTCATGCGACAAAACCTTTTAACACCATGGAGGGTGGGGCCATTATCTGTCACGATGCCAAAACAAAACAACGAATCGATTACCTTAAAAACTTTGGCTTTGCAGACGAAACCAGGGTTATGGCACCGGGAATAAACTCAAAGATGAACGAAATGCAGGCTGCATTAGGCCTTTTACAGCTTAAATACCATAAGCAAAACATTGAAAAAAGGGCTGAAATTGCCAAACGCTACCGCGATAAGCTAAAAGGCATAAAGGGCCTTACCCTTTTTTTGCCGAACGAGAGGCTCAACAATTATAACTACAGCTATTTCCCAATATTTATCGATGAAAAAACTTTTCCGGTTTCGCGCGATGGTTTATATTTCTTGTTACGCGAACATAAAGTATTCGGGCGCAGGTACTTTTACCCTCTTATTAGCCAATTTCCAACATACAGGGGGTTGCCCTCAGCCAATGCACAAAATTTAAAAACCGCCGAAAGAATATCGTCGCAGGTACTGTGCCTGCCTATATATCCCGAACTAGATATGCAAACCGTTGATACAATAATAGAACTTATTACGAATGCAAAATAATTTATAACCGAAAAAAGAATTTAATATAAATAATTATGGTACACAACAATAAAGAAGTACTCGAATACTGGAACAAGCCCGATGTTGAATCGATGTACGACAAAAACCTGATAAATGCAGAAATAAAACTCATAAACTCAAAAATTACAGAAGGCTCAAAAATACTCGATGCCGGATGTGGCGAAGGAGAAGGCACAGTTGTTTATGCCTCAAACAAAGGGGCCAGCGTATATGCCTGCGATTTCTCCGAAACCCGTTTAGAAAAGGCCCGGGAACGTGTTGGGCACCTCAACAATATTACCCTGAAGCAAGTTGACTTCCTTAAAGATTATTCTCTCGACACAGACTTCGATTTTATTGTGTCGCAACGTTTTATTATTAACCTTATGGAATGGGATTTACAGAAGAAAGTAATCCTCGAACTTATTAACCATCTTAAGCCCGGAGGTACTTTTTTAATGCTTGAAGGCTATGAAGAAGGGGTTAATGAGCTTAATGATTTAAGGGCGCATTTCGGGTTGGGGCCTATTCCCGTGAAATGGCACAACCTGTTCCTGCAGAAAAACAAAATAGACAAACTCATACAGGACAACAACCTTCAACTAACCGGTTTTGAAGGCCTGGGCACATATTTTATGCTTACCAGGGGTATAAGGCCCTGTTTTGACAATCAATTAAACTGGGACACGGAATTCAACAAAATTGCTGCCTCCGCTACCGTTTCAGAAACGATTGGCCTAAACACAAAGTTCTCGAGGCTTGCACTGTGGTCAATAAAACGCAGCAAGTAGCCAAGCCAGCTACTTGCATAAATAACTGGTATTTATTGCCCGGCGCTGATATGAAGTTCGTATAAACCCCAAAGGTTTAATTTAACCCTTCAAACATTTCGAATGGATAAAAACAACCGGTGGTTAACCACAAAAGAATCAAAAAAAAAGGATGGAGCCTATTATTAAAATAGAAAACCTGTCGAAACAATACCGGCTGGGTACCATTGGAACGGGTACAATAAAAAACGATATAAAACGCTGGTGGCATAAAGCCCGTGGAAAAGACGACCCTTTTCTGAAAATTAGCGAAACCAACGACAGGGCCGTAAAGGGCATTTCGGAATATGTATGGGCATTAAAAGACATTAATCTTGATATTATGCCAGGCGAAGTTATGGGAATTATTGGCAAAAACGGCGCAGGAAAAAGTACCCTACTGAAAATTCTTTCAAAAGTTACAGGGCCAACAACAGGGAAAATACATTTTAACGGACGCATTGGGAGCCTGCTGGAAGTGGGCACTGGTTTTCATCCGGAACTAACCGGAAAGGAAAATATCTTTCTTAATGGGGCAATTTTAGGGATGACCAAACCGGAAATACGCAGAAAACTGGATGAAATTATCGACTTTTCGGGCTGCGGGCGATACATCGATACCCCCGTAAAACGATACTCCAGCGGCATGCTTGTACGTTTGGGGTTTGCTGTAGCTGCGCATCTCGAACCTGAGATTTTGGTAGTTGACGAGGTGCTGGCCGTTGGCGATGCCGAGTTTCATAAAAAGGCCATAGGCAAAATGCAAGATGTCTCAAAGGGCGAAGGCAGAACAGTACTTTTTGTCAGCCATAACATGACTGCTGTAAGGCAGCTGTGCGACAATGGGGTTATCATTCAGAACGGAAGTATTCATGCGCGGGGAAAAATATCGGAAGTAATCGACAAATACCTCGAAAATGAATTTAATTACTTTAAGCACCAATACCAAAATACTTCAACCATCTTTAACAAGGCAATACTTCGCCATGCAAAAATTATTTCAGATGGTGCATTAAAAGTTAACAGTAAAATTGTTGTTGAATTTGTTTTTGAAGTTGAATCGGATATGGAAACCAATCTTAGCCTGGTTTTAAACGATAATTACGAAAACGTAATTTTCAACTCAATATCGAATGTAATTAAGGCGCACAAAGGCACCTATAATTGCCGGTTCGAAATATATGAGAACCTTTTAAACGACGGCTTTTATTCAATTGATATTTACATTGTTGACTACCAAAGAAAACAGCCGGTTTTTATCGAAAAGAAGGTATTGGGGTTTGAAGTGGCCGATTATCGCGAAACCGAATGGATTGGAAAATGGACCGGGGCTGTGAGGCCAAAGCTTAAGTTCGAAATATTTGAATAAAAAAAGTGCATGAAAAATAGAAACAAACAAAAGAAACCTTCAATAGAAAAACTGGATGTTTTTTATGTGCTGGAGCAAAAAAAAGAACTCATACAGCGTGTTGCCGCCGAAAATTTCTTCTCTGGCAATTTTCTGGATATAGGTTGCGGCAGAATGCCATATAAAAACATTATTGAACCTTATGTCGAAAAATATACTGGCGTTGACATTGAAAATGAAATATACCAAAACGAACTTAAACCCGATGTGTTTTGGAATGGCTCTGTGTTGCCATTTGAGAACAGCACAATAGATTCGGCAATGTTGGTTGAAGTTCTCGAACATATTCCCGAAACAAAAAAAGTGCTTGATGAAATTTCCCGTGTGTTAAAAGAAAACGCTGCACTGTTAATAACCGTTCCGTTTTTATGGAACCTGCACGATATACCAAACGACGAATACCGCTTTACCCCATATTCGCTCAAGAGGTTCCTGAACAATAGCGGGTTTTCAATAATCGACATGCAAGCTTTCGGCAACTGGCATGCAAGCATGGCTACTATGCTCGGGTTATATGTGAGGCGCGCTGTAAAAAGCAGTTGGAAAAAATATGCCTTATCGGTATTGTTAAGGCCACTAATAATTAAACTTTTTGAGAAAGACAAAAAAGCCAACCACCGGAATTTTAATAACGGAATGATGATAAACGGAATCTGGTGCCTGGCAAAGAAATCAAATAACGGCTATAACCAGCAAAAGCAAAATGTATGAAAAAACAAGCTTAAACTTTAATAAAATAAATGATATCGATTTTACATATAGTGCCCGACGACAAATTTATCGATTTTGTAATTGACGATTTTGCAAGGCATTCCGGTATAAAGAACGAATTTGTTTTGTTTTCCGCATCTCCCGGCTATAAGCCATTGCATATAAAAAGAACAAATGAAATAAAAATTGTAGAAACAAATTCCGAAGAATACCTTAAAATTTATGCAAATACCCAAAGCCATATTGTTATATATCATTCCCTAACCCATCCGTTTATTATAAACGACTTAAAAACTAAACCAATAATTTACTGGATAACATGGGGACACGACTACCAGCCAATAATAAAACAAAATTTATTAAAACCAAAAACTATTGAGCTATACCAGGTGGTTCATAAGACCACTTTTAAAGAACCGTTAGCCTATAAAAAGAAAAACACTATTTTAAAAAACAATTTCACCCGCACATTGCACAGGCTGCTCAGAAACACTTTGAAAAAACCAAACGGCCAAAACTATCGCCAACAACTTGAAAAGGTTTACAAAAGAATTGATTACTGTTCAACGGTAGTGCCACATGAATATAGTTTTTTTAATAAAATTCCCGGCTTCAGGGCAAGGCATTTATCATATAAAATAGGTTTTGTCAACAACCCTTTTTCTTCTTACAACAACAGGTTCGAAACCTTAGGAGAAGCAATTTTAGTTGGCAATTCATATACTTACACAAACAATCACCCCGATGTATTTTATCAATTAAAAAACCTGAATATCAGCAACGTAATTATCGTACCTTTGAGTTATGGGCTAAACCCGTCAGAACATCCGGAACTTATTGATTTAGGGAAAAGTATGTTTGGTGATAGATTTCAGCCTGTTCTCGATTTTGTTTCGTTTGAAGCGTATAATGCTATGCTTAAAAAATCAAAAGTTGCCATTTTCAACCACATCAGGCAACAAGCTGTTGGCAATATTCTAATAATGCTATGGCAAGGCTCAAAGGTCTTTTTAAGCGAGCTCTCTCCAGTATATAAATACATGAAGGAACAAGGTGTGTTTATATATTCGGTGGAGAATGATTTAACTGCCGAAAACATAGAAACTGCATTAACACAAGCCCAAAAACAAACCAACCGGAAGTATGTGTTTTCAACCTATTCCGAAAAAGCTATTGAAACTACCAATAACCATTCGCTCAGGGTGTTGGCCCGCAAAGCGAAACAAAGATTAATATATAAAAAAATAACAGGAACATTTAATTATCGATAGTACAAGCTTTATGGTTGCAATATGCCGATTATTAACAACAACCCAACACATGCAAATCCGTTTTGCATGAGTATCAATTTGCTTTATGATGAAAACCGCAATATGCTGTATCGCTAAGTGCGAAAACGATTATATCAGGGAATGGGTAGAGTACCATTTATCGCTTGGCATTACCCATATTTATATTTACGACAACAATGAGGTGGACGGCGAATTTATTGAGCCAGTTCTTACTGAATATATTAACAAACAGGTATTTATACTTAGTTGCAGGGGCAAAAAGGCATACCAGTCAACAGCTTATAGCGAGTTTCATTGTTCGTATGGCAAAAACTACGATTGGATTGCCTATATCGATGTTGATGAGTTTATTACACTGGCGGGCAATTCTGGCTTCGCCTCGCTAAACGAATATTTACATTCCATAAAAGGTTTCGACATTATCCATATAAACTGGATGTGCTATGGCGACAACGATATTGAGGAACATGCCAGCAACAGCGTTGTTGGGCGTTTCACAAAGCCCCTTGATTTTAATAAACATATTCAATACGACTTTCCTGAAAACAACCATGTAAAATCGATAATAAGGGGCAGGCTAAACCTCGAAGGAATAAAAATAGTGCCTCACAGCCCGCCCGGGAATTATAAAATTTGTGACGAAAACGGCGTTGCCCGCACAGAGAACTCATATTTTAAGCCATACTCTTTCGATAAAATATACATACGGCATTACACCACCAAAACCATTTCGGAATGGCTGAAGAAAATTGCCCGGGGCAGGGCCACTGTCGATTCATATCCAGACTTGTACCCTATTGAGAAATTTTTCAAATACAATAATGAAACCCCTGGCAAGCGAAAAATTATCGATTACTATCTTTTTCTCGACAAGGTTATAACAAATCGTACCAAAACCGAACTGGAAATATTAAAAAAAGACTTAGCTGTAGCCACAAAAGAACTCCGGAAAGTTACAGCCGAGCTGCAAAATATCCGCCGGTCGAAACCCTACAGGCTTGGAAAAGCAATATTAACCCCAATTTCATTTTTATTTAAATGATGTACTTAAAGAAAATAAAGCGGTTGCTTCGCGAATTCCTGCAAGGCCACTTCCCAATATTTTATTGGCAAAAGGTAGCTTTTTCAAAAAAAGGCCAGATGATTATCGGAAGAAAAACCATTGTGTCGATTTCAAAATATGCCAAAATTATTTACGGCCCGGCAGGTTCATTGTCAATAAACAGTTGCTGGTTCCCCGATAAAAAAAACAAATATACTTCGGAGTTCAGGCTCTCCGAGTGCTCAACACTCGAATGCAACGGGCCCTTTCATCTTTACCAGGGTGCGTCGGTTTATCTTGCGCCAAATGCCAGGTTGGTCATTAACGGAAAAGGGTTCCTAAATACCAATTCAACCCTTAATTGTTATAATTATATTGAGATTGGCGACGATTGCGCCATTGCGGAAAATGTTACCATTTCCGATTCAGACAACCACACCATTAGTGGAAGTATTACAACGGCCCCTGTTGTAATTAAAAATCATGTTTGGATAGCAAAAAATGCCATTATACTTAAAGGTGTCACTATCGGAAATGGGGCGGTTGTGGCTGCCGGCGCAGTGGTAACAAAAAACGTCCCCGACAACAGCCTGGTTGCTGGCGTACCTGCACGTGTTATCAGGCAAAATGTCAATTGGCAATAACAATAGTTTAACAACCATGAAAATATTTGCAATTATAGTAGCATATAACGGAATGCAATGGTACAAAAAGTGCTTTGACAGCATAGCCGGGGCAGATATCCCAATTAGCATTGTTGTTATTGACAATAATTCTACCGACGGAACACCTGGCTATATAAAACAGCACTATCCGCATATAAAATTATTTGAGTTCAAAGAAAACCTGGGGTTTGCCAGGGGCAACAATATAGGCTTGCGCTATGCGCTCGATAACAATGCCGATTATGTATTGCTGCTTAACCAGGACGCATGGCTGAATGAAAAAAATACAATATCAGGGCTGATTGCCATTTTAGAAAACCACCCCGAATTTGGCATATTGAGCCCTTTACAATTATATGCCGGAATGAATAAAATAGAACAGGAAGTGTTAATGCATTTTGCCCGCCAGGCCAAAACAGCAAACGACTTTTTTTCTGATTTGTATTTTAACAGGGTTAAAGATGTTTATGAAGTGCCCTTTGCCTGTGCCGCATGCTGGTTGATGCCTATAAAAACCATTCGGGCATTGGGCGGCTTCGACCCGTTGTTTTTTCATTATGGCGAAGACGATAACTATATACACCGCTTAAAATATTTTGGCTTTAAAATTGGCATCTGTCCCAAGCTGGGCTATTCTCACGATATTGGGACAAGAGTTGATAAATACCGCGAAAAACACCTCGACTGGAAAAAATTCCTGTTGCTAAACCTTGCCAATATTAATACACCAATAAATTGCAATGCCATAATTTTAAAAAAGGTAAAAACATTATTCATACAGGCCTTGCGGTTAAACCTTAAACTACTCAAGAAATCGGTTCCGGAGTTTTTATACCTGCTAAAAATAAGAAAACCACTTATGCATAGCATAAACAAAAATAAAACCATACAAACCAACTGGCTATGATACAAAAAATTTTAAAACATTATAAAACTGAAAACAAATTAACAACCAGCCAGAAACAACAAATAGAAAGGAATTCGGGCAGGCAGGTGCAGTTTTACAACTTTTGGGAACAACCCTTCGACGAAATGTATTGGTACAGGTTTCTGAAATCAAGGCCTGGCTTGCTAAATAAAAACCCAAAGCTTAAAATTGGTTTCTTCTCTGTTTTTGGCGACAGAAATTTAATAAACCATACAAAGTGCGATATCAATATTTTTTATGGCGCAGAAAACCTTAAAACTAAAAGCTACCTGCAATATGCCGATTATTTTCTTCTTTCTGATAAAATTAACCTTTCTATGGGCTTTGAATGTTTTGAACACGAAAAATATATCAGGTTTCCCAACTGGATGGATGTTTTCTTCATGAAAACCAGCGATATTAAAACAACATGCAACCATTTGAGGTTTCCACCTGTTAACCAAAAAACAAAATTTGCCTCGTGCATATCCAGTCACAGCGCAAATGGTTTAAGAGACGCTTTAATCGACAGCCTCAACTCTATAGAAACCGTATCGTGCGCAGGCAAATACAGGCATAACGACGACAGTTTGCTTACCCTTTTCAACGACAAAAAAACAGAGTACCTAAAATCGTTCTATTTTAATATATGCCCCGAAAACTCAAACGCTTTCGGATATGTTACAGAAAAAATATTTCAATCTGTTTATGCGGGGTGCATACCAGTTTACTGGGGTAGCAACAACCGTCCCGAACCCGATGTGCTAAACCATAACGCTATTGTGTTCTGGGAGAAAGGCAAGGATAACCAATCGGCAATAAATTTCATTAGCGATTTATATAATTCGCCCAGGCTGATGAATGATTTCATATCGCAGCCCCGTTTGGCGCCAAAGGCAGAAGAATATATTATGGATACTTTTGCCCGGGTTGAAAACAAAATGCTTGGTATTATTTCAGCAAACTCTTAAAGAATAACGGTTTGAAGGTTTTTGTATAAATATTTTGAGACTGCCTCTGTGGTATGTGAATATAAAAAAATTGATGTTCCTTATTGGTACCAGAATAATTTTTCAGACGGTTATCTTATAAAAGCTATTAGGCAAGCACAGCAAATGAAAAACTAATATGATAAACTACTCTATAATTATACCCCATAAAAACACGCCGGATTTGCTTCAGCGTTGTCTCGATTCTATTCCTGAAAGAACAGATGTTCAAATTATTATTATCGACGACAACAGTTCGCCGGAAAAAGTAAATTTCGACTGTTTCCCGGGCAAGGATCGAAAAGATACCGAAATTATTTTTTCTAAGGGTAAAAGCGGGAAAGGCCCCGGGTATGCCAGAAACGCAGGCATGTCGGTGGCGCGGGGGAAATGGGTTATTTTTTCCGATGCCGACGATTATTTTACCCAATCGTTTAACGAATTGCTCGACAAACACATTGATGACAAGAACGAAATTGTTTTTTTCAAATGTTTGCGAGAAACAATTGAAGGCACCATTTCGGATTACCCCTTAATAAACAATGCCATCGACAAAGCAATTGAGAGCAAAACCCCCGACAGTATTGCCTTGGGCGTACCTTGCCCCTGGGGCAAGTTTATTAAACGCAATTTTATTGTTAAACATGGCATCAGATATCAGGAAATTACCGGGGGCGATGATATTTTGTTTTCGATAAGGCTGGCTTTAAACCTTAAAAATTGGGCAGCCTGCGAACCTCGATTATATTGCGTTGCCGACCGGCCTGGCTCTCTTACCCGTAACAATAACTGGCAAAGCTTTTATTCATATTCGCTGGCTTGCTGCAGTGCATATACCCTTTTAAAGACTGTTTCAAAAGAAAGCCTGGCAGTTGCATGGCTAATATCGTGGTGGGGGTTTCTATGGGCCGAAAACAAGCTGGCAGCATCATGGCTAATTCCACGGATTGTTGCCACATTAAGGATTAAGGACGCCGCAAAAGCCATTCGAAAAGGAATAAAAAGGGGGCGATGGGATTGGCGCGGGGCATAGTTATTTTTATTCCGCTAAATAAATTTTTGACATCCGGCATGGAATTCAATTTATAAATGGCAAAATCGATGAAAAAATATTAATTTTTAGTTCTTAACATAACACCGGAAATGAAAGATTCTAAAGAATTGCTCTACGATAAACAATCGAAAATATTCAGCGACACATCTGAAGAGCATATAAAGTTGACCGAAAGCTGGTTTGATGAAACCACTGCCGACTACTGGCTCCATAACCGGATGTACGAGGCTGCCGATTGCATTGCCGGCCATGAATCGGCCACCTGGCTTACCATTGGCGACGGCCGCTGGGGTTTAGATTCGATTAGGTTAAAAAAACGGGGCATTGCAAACATTATACCTACCGATATTTGCGAAACCCTGCTGAAAGCATCAAAAGAAAAAGGGCTTATAGATAAGTACCATATTGAAAACGCCGAAAAACTAAGCTTCCCCGACAATTCGTTCGATTATATTTTCTGTAAAGAATCGTTCCATCACTTTCCCAGGCCCTATATTGCTTTGTACGAAATGCTCAGGGTAGCCTCAAAGGCTGTAATACTGGTGGAGCCTAACGACGATCCGCTGGTATCAACAATTGGCTTTAAAACTTTTATCGGCTATAAAATTAAGAATTTCCTTGCCCGAAAAGGCTTATGCAAGAAACCCCGTTTTTATGGCAAAACCATTTTCCCCGATTATGGGTACGAAACAAGTGGCAACTATGTTTACTCCATATCAAACCGCGAAGCCCAAAAAATTGCCCGTGGCCTTAACCTTCCCCAACTGGCGTTTAAAGGGTACAACTCGCATTACATAAAAGGCTGCGAATTTGAACCAGCCGACATAAATAAATCGGCAATATTTAAAGAAATTGTGGACACTGTAAATTACCAGGATGAAAAGTGTAAGCTTGGGCTATTAGCATATAGTGGCATAATGCTCATCTTTTTTAAAGAAAAAGCAAGCAGTTTAACCATTAATGAATTAAAAAGCAGGGACTGGACAATAATCGACCTCCCTAAAAACCCATATTTATAAATTGCATGAAAACACCAGTTTTATTCATAGTTTTTAATCGGCTTCACACTGTACAACAAGTTTTTAATTCGATAAAAACCTATAAGCCACAACAGTTTTTTATTGCAGCCGACGGGCCCAGGAAAGAAAAAGTCGGGGAAAAAGAAAAATGTGAGGCTGTGCGTTCATGGCTGTTAAACAACATCGACTGGGACTGTGAAGTAAAGACCCTCTTTCAGTCAGAAAATATTGGTTGCGGAAGGGGGCCTTCGACTGCTATTACATGGTTTTTCGAACACGCTAACGAAGGAATTATTATTGAAGACGATGTTGTGCCACACATCGATTTTTTTGAATATGCAGCCATATTGCTCAATAAATACCGGCACAATAAAAACATTATGGCAATTAACAGCTCCAATTTTCAGCCACAAAAAAGGGGCAACGGCTCCTACTATTTTTCAATGCAGAACGGGCCTCTTTGTGCATGGGCAAGCTGGAAAAGGGCCTGGGAAAAGTTCGATTATTCCCTTAACAGTTATCCCGAAAAACAAATTAAAAAATCGATGCAATGGTATAAAGCCACCAAAAGGGAACAAAAATGGTGGCTGAACATTTATCGACAGGTTAAATCGGGGTATTATGGCAATTCGTCCTGGGACTATCAGTTTATATTTTCGATATGGGCCGCCAGGGCAAAATCTATTGTCCCTAATTCAAACCTCTCATCAAATATTGGTTTTGGCCCCGATGCCACACACACTACAAACCCCAATGCGGTAACTGCAAACAGGCAATTGCAGGGCATTCTCCCCCTGGAGTTCAGCGATAACGAAGAAATATGCCGCGATGCAGATTTGTATTATCACGATTTTTACTATGATAAATTTGTTGAGTACACCCCGGCAACAAAAAAAATTAAAAGGTTTATAAAAAAACTAATTAAGCTTAATTAAAAGCCTATGGCAAATTTCGTTCAGAAATTAATAATCAAAATATTCCCCGAGCTATATAAGCTTAAAAGCCCCGAATACAACTTTAACGGGCTGAAAAGCTGGCATGAGGGGGCCTTGTTTGGCAAACACACAAAAATAAACCCGGTGTCGCGTATATATAATAGTTCTGTAGGCGATTATTCGTATATCAGCGAAAATTCGTTTGTTAACGGGGCCACTATAGGAAAATTCTGCTCCATAGGGCCAAATTTTTTCTGCGGCTGGGGCATACACCCTACCAATGGCTTAAGCACTGCGCCTATGTTTTATTCCAAAACACATAAGCCAAACGGAATTACATTGTCGAAAGCCGATAAAGCAGAAGAACGTAAACAGGTAGCCATTGGCAACGATGTGTTTATTGGCGCAAACGTAACTGTTTTAGAAGGCATAACTATAGGCCACGGTGCCGTTATTGGCGCCGGGGCAGTTGTTAGCAAGAACATCCCCCCCTATGCCATTGCTGTTGGTTCGCCAATAGCAATAAAAAGGTATAGGTTTACGGATGAACAAATAAACGCATTGCTAAAAATCGAATGGTGGAATTTTGCGGAAGAACAATTGCAGGATGTAGAGAAAATGTTCTTCGATATTAATGGGTTTATTGCCAAATATTCAGCAGTATGAAACTGTCTATTATTACTGTTAATCTGAACAACCTTACCGGCCTTCAAAAAACAATTGAAAGTGCTTTTAGTCAGTTATGGCAAAATTTCGAATTTATTATAATCGACGGGGCAAGTACTGATGGAAGTAAAGAATTTCTGGAAAAGTTGTCACTCATAGAAATCAAACCTAAACCACAGATACAACTTAAATGGATTAGTGAACCGGATTCAGGGATTTTTAATGCTATGAATAAGGGTATTGGTTTAGCAACCGGAGAATATCTTTTATTTCTGAATTCAGGAGATTTTTTAGTTTCGGAAAATGTACTTGATAATTCGATTAAAGAAAATCCATTTACTACTGATTTCGTCTGCGCAAAGTGTGCTATCTCAAACAATGGGAAAATTGAGTTCGTTACAAATCCTCCGGAAGTATTTACATTTAAAGATTTCTTCGGCACAACCCTGGCCCATCAATCGACATTTATTAAAAAGGAACTGTTTAACAGGTTTGGCCCTTACCGCGAAGATTTAAAATTAAAGGGCGACTGGGAATTTTTCGTGCGCACTATTATTCTTAACAAATGCACAACAGCAAATACAAATGTAATACTTAGCAATTTTAATATACAGGGGCAGTCGGCAAACCCGTCAAACAAAACCCTGCAAGTTTACGAAATGAAAAAAATTTACGAAGAAACCGTACTAAACCGTTTTGTGCCCGATTACGAATATTATACAAAATGTTTGGCCGACATGAAAGTTTATTTCTGGGCACGCCGGAAAAAAGCCTTAAACCAGCTAATACTCGCACTTTATAAAACAGCAAGGTTGTTTTCTTCTGCTAAAAAAAATAAAAACCACAACCTCCAAAAATGACAAAAACCCCTGCAATAATAGTGGCTGCCTATAACAGGCCAGAGTCTTTAAAAAGGGCATTAAATTCTGTTGCAAGGGCCTCTTATAACGGCTACTGCAATATTACCCTTGTAATAAGTATCGACGGCGGGGGCAGCAATAATATACTTGTTAGAGAAGTTGCCAATGAGTTCGCCTGGGCTCTTGGCGAAAAAAAAATAATAGCACATAAAAAAAACATTGGGCTTAGGGAGCACATCCTTTCGTGCGGTGACCTTACTGATGTTTACGAAAACATAATTTTGATTGAAGAAGATTGTTATGTTAGCCGTAACTTCTATAGGTTTGCAGAAAAGGCTCTCGCATTCTACAATGCCGAAAATTCCATTGCTGGTATATCGTTATATGCACACAGTTACTACGAGGCGGCAGCAATGCCATTTCAACCCCTTTGCGATGGTTACGATGTGTATTTTATGCAGGTTCCCAGTTCGTGGGGCCAGGCTTGGACAAAAGAACAATGGAAAAGGTTTAGGAATTATCACAATAGTTCCCCGAAAATAAGCCTTAACGATTGTATTCCCGAAACAGTAAAAAGATGGCCCGAGTCGTCGTGGAAAAAATATTTTTATAAATATATGGCCAACAATAACCTGTTTATTGTTTACCCTCATTGTTCGTTTTCAACCAATTTTGGCGATGAGGGCACCCACGAAACTTCAGCAACCGATTTGTTCCAGGTTAACCTTGAAAATGCCATAAACTTCGCGGAATATAGCTTTGCCCCTTTCCCTGAATCGTGTAATAAATACGACAGCTATTCAGAAATATTGCCTGAATGCCTTATTGCCCTCGGTGCCGATATCGATGCCGACACATGTGTGGATTTGTCCGGCGGAAAACCGCTTCACCTGTTCAAAAATAAGTATGCCATATCTGCTAAAGATTGCACTGCCGGCATTCGAACATTTTCGGCCCGTCTATTGCCACCTGCGCTAAATATTATACACAATTTCAACGGTAGCTTCTTCAATTATGCGCAAATAAAAAACTTTATCAATTTCCCGAAAAATAAACGATATGAACTGGTATTAAAGCAAAACGCCCTTGCATATTTGGCCGGAAAACATTCTGTAATTACCGGCAAATATTATAAATTAGGATATTATATGCTGAACCCCATAAAGCTTGTCGGCTATATTTACAGATTGGCTTCGGGGCATAAAAAACAATAAACATTTGAAATTCTTATATTTACAAAGCATGAATACAATTTTCAGGCAATCAAAAACAACTGCAAAAAAAATATCATACCGAATTGGAAAGGCAATAGGCTTCTTTCTTAAGTACCGAGCTTTTCTTATCATTTATAATTTTCTGTTTGAGAATTGCCCCCACATACTGGTAAATTTCTTCGTAAAATTTGTTCCGCTCCCGCCAATAAACTATCTATGGAAAATAAAACTGGTTAATGGCAAAATTGTTAGGACCCACATTGATAAAAACGACAAAAAAACAGCCCAGTTTGCATTGTCGTATAAATGGCACTCAAGGGCAATTAACAAAGTAGAATACCTAATTAACAACTATTTCCCGGAAGAAGTGCCCTGGATAGACGTTGGTTCAAATTTAGGGCTCCGATCGTTATTGCCCCTTTCTGTTTCAAGGCATGTATTTTTTATCGAACCAAACGCCGACCTAAACCGCATAAACCACCAAAGGTGCCTGCTGAACAATTTTAAGGGTTTTGTTTTTATTCAGGCCGGGGCTTCAGATAAAACAGGAGAAACTGAATTTATTATCGATACAACTTCCTATAAAAGTACAATAGAAACCAACATCCTACTTAATTCCGATGAGATTGCACGCAAAGAAACCATAAAAATTGATACCCTCGACAATCTGCTTCAACCATACATAAATAATTACACAACAGCTTATATAAAAATCGATGTCGAAGGGCATGAGCTGAAAACACTCAATGGGGCACAAAAAACCATACAACAGCTTAAGCCGGTAATGTTGGTTGAGGTAAACGATAAAGGAGGGCATTTCGATAATTTTATCGGCTTTGCAAACCAGCATAATTATCTTGTTTTTGAAACTGGTTATTACGAAAAAAATAAGATTGTAAAAAAAGTTGATATTCAAACAAAAAGCACCAGAAGAATCTTGCACAACGATTTCTTAATGATACACAAAGAACACATTGATCTCATTGAAATATTTAAAAAACACGAAGCCCGCTAACAGGGTTGTCCGATTAAAAACCACAAAATATCTGGTTATCGGACAATGTTTCAAACATAAAAACAATAATTGGCGGTTAATAATATAAATTCAAATGTTTAACATATTTCTGTTCAAGTGAAACTTTCAGTAATAACCATAAATTACAACAACCTATACGGGTTAAAGAAAACCATTGAAAGTGTCTTGTCGCAGGTGCTGCAACCATTCGAATATATACTTGTCGATGGGGGCAGCACTGATGGCAGTAAAGAGTATATTGAGCTTATTGGTGCAGAAAACCCTGGCCTATCGATAAAATGGGTTAGTGAGCCCGACAACGGAATATACCATGCCATGAACAAAGGCTTGAAAATGGCCAATGGCGATTATGTCCAATTTTTAAATTCGGGCGATTACCTTACAGGCACACACACACTTGAAAATTTCTTAGCCGCTGGCGATGGCCAACATAGCGTATATTATGGAAATATGGTTAAGTTGTTTGCCGGCCGTAAAGTCAGGGACAAAGGCTTTGCCGGAAGAAAACCGTCAATGTTCGATTTTTATAAAGGTACATTAAACCATGCCCCAACGATAATTAAAAAGGATCTGTTTGAAAAATATGGGGTTTACGACGAAAAGCTCAGGCTGGTTGCTGACTGGAAATGGTTTTTAGAGGCAATTGTTATTGGTGGCGAAAAAATAAAATATATCGATACAGACATTGTTTGTTTCGATATGAACGGAGAGAGCAATCAAAATTACGGTTTATGTTTAACCGAAAGAAACGGAGTACTTAATGCCCTATTGCCTGGGTTTGTTTTAAACGATTATAAACAATTTGCCTCAGCTGTTACCCGTTGGCAAAGGCTGCAACGCTACCCGGCAACAAAACTTATAATGTGGGCAATCGAACGCTTTTTGTTCAGGTACGAAAAAATTAAAAGCAGCATAAAAAAAGAAACCCAGGTTTATTAGTGCCCTATTATGATATTATTAAGCATTATAGTTCCCGTTTACAATGTCGAAGGCTATCTGGCCAAATGCCTCGATTCGCTGGTTAACCAAAATATTCCGGCAAATGAATATGAAATAATTGTTATAAATGATGAATCGACCGATAAAAGCCTGCAAATAGCCGAAAGTTACCAGCTTAAATACCCCAACATAAAAATTATTTCGCAAAAGAACCGTGGCCTGGGCGGCGCAAGAAATACAGGCATAAAAAATTCTGTGGGCAAATACCTCTGCTTTGTCGATTCCGACGATTATATAAAAGAAAACAGCCTTTTGCCACTTTTAGAAACAATGGAAAACAGCCAGCTCGATGCCTTGCGCTATAATTACCAATCGGTTGATGAAAACTACCGTGTAATTCAAAAAACCAGGAACATGTTGCACAGCATAAAGTATGACAATGCCATTGTTACCGGCGATGTTTTCCTTACGGACAAACTAGGTTGGGCTTGTTTTGTAATTCTTTATTTATTCAAAACGGAAATTCTTCAGAAAAACTCGCTGTTTTTCAACGAAGATATTTTTTATGAAGATGTGGAATGGCTACCACGGGTATTGCATAATATAAACCGTATTTGTTCGGCCGACACCGAGGTATATTATTATTTACGCCGCACAGGCTCCATTACCAAAAGCGTTTCGGAAAGCAAAAAAAATAAGGTTATCGACGATAAATTATACATTCTCGGTTTCCTGTCGGCATGGCCTGCAAACCTGGCAAATAAAAAAATAAACAAGTGGTGCAGGTCAATGATAACACTTACCATAATCAGCCTTCTTGGATACACAAAAAAAAATGCCCCCCACAGAAAAAAAGAAATAATTGGCAAAGTCAGGAAATATTTCCAAAATATGGGAAAATACCAGTTTACCCTGAAACAAAAACGCGATTATTATTTAATTAAAATTAGTGCTGAACTTTATTTTTTCCTGAAATAGAAATGATTACAACGGCATTCTTACTGGGGGCTTTAAACCGTGGCGGTGCAGAAACGCTTGTGCTCGACATATTCAAATCGGGGCAAAACAAACTGAACTTTATTGGAATATACCGTAAAGAAGGTAACCTGTCTGAAAATTTTACCAACTGCGGTGTTAGAATGATTAAAATTGAACCCGGCGGGAAATTCGATGTGATGTATATATTTCGCCTGCGCAGGTTTCTGAAAAGAAACAAGGTAAACATTGTTCATTCCCACCAACTCATCGATGGAGCAATTGGCATGCTTTGCTGTTTATTTTCGCACCGCAGGTCGGTACTTACCTTCCATGGGCACGAACTTAACAAACCTCTTCTGATGCAGCTTCTTCGTAAAACAGTTTTAAAATACAACCATAAGAATGTTTTTGTCAGCAACTCGCAACTGGGCTATTTTCAGAAACACAACAACATAAATTTCAGGCAGCAGGTAATCTACAACGGCATAAATCTCGATAAATTCAGGCAAAAACATTCAATAAGGGAAGAGTTGTGTATCCCTGATAATACATTGCTTACCGGTTCAGTCGGCAATTTTACCCCGGTAAGGGACCATCTTTTTGTTTGTAAATTTCTGAAAGAACTGCTTGAGGCCAACATTAAGTTTGTTCATTTATTTATAGGTTCAGCTTCAATTGCAGAACCGCAAATTTTAGAAGAATGCACAAATTATTGCCAGAACAACCTGCCCGGTGCACAGGTAATATTTCTTGGGCACAGAAACGATGTACCATCGATTTTGCCACAACTCGACGCATTTTTTTATGCCACACGCACCGACACCTTTGGTATTGCCATAATTGAGGCTATGGCCTGTAAAGTACCGGTATTTGTTAACAACAACGAAGTAATGCTTGAAATTACCGATAATGGTACCCTGGCAAACATATACGAAACAGGAAATGTTAAAAGCCTTTTAGTTCTATTTATCGATTTTCTGAAAAACAAAAATACTTATTTATCAAGGGCAAAACAGGCTTCTGAAGTTGTTAACCATCGATATTCTATTAACAAACATCTGGAAAACCTTGTTGAATTATATAAAACCCTTTAAAACCCTCAAATTATTATGGACAAAGCGCCTAAAGTTGAACAATATTTCGACAAACAACAAGATTATTACCTCAACAACAACCCGGTTATTAAGTTGCGCAAAGAAATTGTTGAAAGTATTGCCGGAAATTTGAACAATAAAAATATAATTGACATTGGAAGCGGCAATGGCAATATAACCAGTTCTTTTTTGAACACAAACAAGGTTACTTATGTCGATATTTCCTCAAAACTGCTCGAAATAATATCGAAAAACAGCCAGTTGAACAAACACAATGTAAGCTTAATTAAAGGCGATATACTAACGCTAAATTTTATGGAGAAATTCGATTTGGTTGTATGCCTCGGCCTTATTGCCCACATTAATGACGTTAACCGGCTAATCGAAAAAATTTGTTCCATAATGGATGAAACCGGTATTGCAATTATTCAGTTCACCGATAGTTCAATGCCCATATCGCGTATCAACCATTTTAAAAGTAAACTGAGACATAAAAGAAACTACAATTACAACACCAATAAAAACACGCTCCCGGAAATAAAAAAAATAATATCCGACAACAAACTGAAGATTGAAAGATTAATCAAACACTGGCCTGTGTCGCCGTTCTTTAGTTTTTTTAACGATAAAATAAAATTAAAGCTGTTAAGGTACAGCTATCAAAATAGTTTTATTTCTTGTTTTGGTGCCGAAGTTATATTAGTTTTAAAAAAGGCTGCATAACCCTAAAATACATCATGTTGTGTTAGACTATTTTCCCAGAATACCGGCAAACAGGGCAATTACACTATATTTTATTGTATTGCTGGTTGTTAGTGTGTTTTTTTATAATTATGCAATGTTGCTCCATTGGGTACTTTTTGGGGCAGTTGCTGTGCTTGTTTTTTTTGTTTTTGGCCCAAGGCTTACTTATACATGGAGGGATAAGCCCGAAAAAGAATTTGTCAGAAAACTGTTTTTGTCGGCATTAGTCTTGAGGGTTGCTTTTGTTGTGTTTTCGTATTATTTCTTTAACGCAATGACCGGCATGCCCTTTGAATATGCCGCCGCCGACTCCATGGGCTATAATAACGAAGCATCGTGGATTGTTGATCTTATCCGCCACAACATGCTCCATAGGTATTTCGAGTATATCGAGAAAAAAAACGGGGTTTCGGACATGGGTTACCCGTTTTTCCTGGGCATTCAGTACCTGGCAACCAACAAGAGCATATTTTTGGCCCGTGTGGTGAAAGCACTGCTAAGCGCCTATACCTGTGTGCTTGCCTATAAACTTGCAGCCCGTAACTTCGGACAGGATACTGGCCGTATTGCCGCTGTGTTTACCATGCTTATGCCAAACCTTATTATGTATTGCGGTTTGCATTTAAAAGAAACCGAATTGGTTTTTATTTCAATGGCCTTTTTAGAAAGAACCGATTACCTGTTGCGCTCCAGGTCTTATGCTGTCCATAACATCATTGCAGCTTTTCTTTTTGCTGGCTTGCTCTTCCTTTTTCGCACTGCCCTGGGCATTGTTGCAGTTTTTTCGTTGATAACGGCCATATTTATTGCCTCAGAAAAAGCAATAAAAAAAGGACGAAGGGTGCTAATTGGATTTTGGATTGTTTTAACAATTGGCGTATTTGCAGGAGGGACAATTGCAATGGAGGTCGAAGAACTCTGGAAAAACAAAGACACAAACCAACGTGTGAGGCTCGAAGACAGGGCAAAAAAAGGAAATGTATTCGCCAGGTATGCCGGGGCCAGCATTTTCGCCCCCATGATATTTACCCTGCCCTTCCCTACTATGGTTGAAACCCCCAACCAGGAAACATTCAGGATGCTGCATGGGGGCGTTTTTGTTAAAAACATCATGTCCTTCTTCACCCTGCTGGCTTTGTTATTATTGCTTGTACGCAAGCAATGGCGCGACCATGTGCTTATACTTTCGTTTTTAACCTCGTACCTGGCCATTTTAACCTTTAGTGCTTTTGCACATTCCGAGCGGTTCCACGTTCCGGCAATTCCGTTAGAAATGGTGCTTGCGGCTTATGGCGTTGTACAACTCGAAAACAGGCACAAGGTATGGATTAACCTTTGGATGGTTTTTATGTTCATTGCCCTTGTTGCATGGACTTGGTTTAAACTGGCTGGCAGGGGAGTAATTTAGACAATATTATGGCACTAAAAGTTTTATTTGTTGGAAGGGAGAAAGAAAATAAAAATGTATCGCCTATTATAATAAACCAGGCAAAATCGCTTATTGAAAAAGGCGTGGAGGTTGACATTTATCCAATTAAGGGGCCTTACCTGAAAAATTTCTTCCCTTTAAAAAAAACTATTAAAAAAAATCAATACAATATTATCCATGCCCATTATTCTTTATCCGGAATATTGACAGCCCTGTCAACAAAAAAACCAGTAGTGGTATCGCTTATGGGCGCCTTTAATAAAAAGAACCTGCGATATGTTGTGGTTAGGTTTTTTATAAAATATATGTGGGCTAAAACAATTGTCAAGTCGGAAAGTGCCGCCAAAAACCTGCGAAACAAAAAAACAATAGTGCTGCCAAACGGACTCGACATAAAACAATTTGCCCACTTAAACAAACAAATACTACGACAGAAACTAAACTTTATGCCCGAGAGGAAATATATTGTTTTCGTTGCCAACCCTGACAGGACAATAAAAAACTACCCCCTTGCCAGGGAAGCTGTAAGCCTGTTAGGCAACAGCACAGAATTGTTAACTGTTTATAACAAACAACACACCGATGCCCTTGAATACATGGCAGCAGCCGATGCACTCATACTAACATCTCTTTCAGAAGGTTCTCCAAATGTAATTAAAGAAGCCCTGGCATGCAGGTTGCCAATTGTTTCCACAAAAGTTGGCGATGTTGAGTGGCTTTTAGACAATGTTGAAGGATGTTTCGTTGCCAGTTCTTATAATGCCCCGGAAATTGCAGGCCTACTCAAACAAGCCCTGTCATTCGAAAAACCCACTAACGGAAGGGAAAAACTGCTTTCGCTAAACCTCGATAGCGAAAGTGTTGCGAATAAACTAATTGATATATACAAAACTGTTCTATATGGGAAGTAGCTTAAAAGAATTTTTCCTACTGAAAATTATCTTGCCAATAATCGATTTAACAACCGGAACAAAAATTACATATTGGTTAAGGCAGATTACTGTAATGAATTCCATGAGCGGGGAACAAAGAAAGGCTTGGCAAACAAAAAAACTGCAACAGTTTATTTTACATGCCTATAATAATACACCTTATTACCACCAACTCTTCAACCAGCTTTCGCTAAAACCCGAAGATATTTCGAGCCTGGAAGATTTGACAAAAATACCGCCAATCGATAAAAATATTATCCGCGAAAATTACGGTGCCCTAATCCCTGCAAATATTAAAAAAATACCCCACAAGAAAGGGCGCACAGGGGGCACAACAGGCATGCCGCTTCATTACCTTTACGACGAGGACACATGGGGTTATATTACTGCTGCAAAGATATATGCGTGGAAAACCGCCGGATATAAATATGGAGAGAAATTTGTTACAATCGGGAGCAGTTCTTTGTTTCCAACCCACAAAAAGTCGTGGAAGCATATCATCTATTTTTTTATCCGGAACGGAATACCACTCAATGGCATGAACATTTCCGATGAAGTGGCCGAAAATTATGTCAACCTTATAAATAAAAGAAAGGTAAAGTATATATATGGATATGCAGCGTCAATTTATCTTTTAACAAAATATATTTCTGACCGAAAAATTAAAATGCCCGGCATTAAAGGGGTTTTTACAACTTCAGAAGTATTAACCCCACAATACCGTGCATTAATGGAGAAAACCTACAACTGCCCGGTGATGGATTGCTATGGCGCCCGCGATGCCGGCATTACTGCCTATGAAATATCCCCTGGGAGTTACCATGTAGGATATAATGCCCTTGCCGAAATTGAAAACCCTTATGCCGAAAATACCGGAACCCTTCTTGTAACCAATATTCTAAATTATTCTTTCCCCTTAATACGCTACCGTTTAGGCGACGATGTTTGTTTAGCCCACACACACCAGGCAGGATATAACGGACAGCTTATATCGAGAGTTGTAGGCCGGACTTCAGAAGTAATGAGGCTCGATAATGGACATAACCTTACATCGACAGGTTTTTCAATTATGATTAGGGATTTTAATGTACTCGCTTTTAAAATGACAAAAGTTAACGGCCTGAAAATACGCCTTGAAATACAACCTAAGCCCGAATTTTCAGATAATGAATGCGCTTACCTGCTAAAAACCATGAAAAAACATGTTGGCAATGAAGTAGAAGTTGAAATTATTTATGTAAATTCATTTGAACCATTAGAAAATGGAAAACGACAATATTTTATTACATGATTATTTTACACTGATGAGTTTTATGGATAAACCTTTACAAATAGAATTAAATGGCTAAACGCACCGTTACTTCAATAATAAAAGGCATTTGGATTCGCTCGCTGTCCATTTTGGCCCAGTTTACGTTTCCGGCACAGGTAACAGTGTGTGTGCACCGCATGCGCGGGGTTAAAATCGGAAAAGGGTCGAAAATTAACCGTACAGTGCAGATAGACGATTCGAGGCCCGATTTGGTTGAAATCGGCAAAAAGGTATGGGTTACTGCCGGGACTATGATATTGTGCCACCAGCGCGATCTCTCGACCCATTCTAAAAACAAAGCTGTAATGGACAATGAGCTGATTTATAAAAAAGTGGTTATTAAAGATGGCGCCCATATTGGCATTGGCGCTATTATTATGCCAGGCGTTACAATAGGCGAAGGTTCTGTTATTGGTGCCGGTTCCGTAGTTACGAAAGACATTCCTCCGTACTCTGTTGCAATTGGCTCGCCGGCAAAAGTTATACGGAGTTTTGGTTAATTTTGCCAAATGCGGCCCGGTGCCTCCAACGAACAATCTGTCTGCCTTGCAACCATCTGAGTGAGCTGTTCATAACAGGAGAATAAGCTACAGGATAATAAAAACTAAATTCCATTCTTGTGAAAATCTGGATTGATATTACCAATACTCCTCATGTACACGTGTTACTGCCAATTTTGGGGCATTTGCAGAAAGAACACGAAATATTTATAACTGCCCGCGATTTTAGCGAAACAATCCCCCTTTTATCGCAAAACAATATTAGCCCAATAATTATTGGCAATTACAAAGGCAAAAGCCGGGTAAAAAAAGTGTTTGGGCTTGTAACCCGCATGTTTGAGCTGCGCAAAAAAATTCCGGAATTCGATTTAAGCCTTTCCCTGGGTGGAAATTATACTGCAACCATTAGCAGGTTGCGTAAAAAGCCTTCGGTTATTATGAGCGATAACGACATTTCGTTTAAAGCCCCCGCCTACAAATTCGGTTCATTTTTTGTTCTTCCGGAATATTTTAACACCAGCCGCATCGAAAAACGATATGGCATAAAAAAACAACAAATATTTACATACAATGGCTTTAAAGAAGAAATATATATTGCCGGATATGTGCCCGACAACAACTTCCCTGCCCTGCTACCGTTCGATAATTATATTACCATAAGACCCGAAAACCTGAAAGCCTCGTATGTGCCAAAAAACAGTACCACCATTGTTCCGGAACTGTTCGAAGCACTAAGCGCCTACAATATTTTGTATTTGCCCCGTTATGCATCCGAGCGCATTTACGCCCAAGGGCATTCGAACATTTATATGCCCGGCGGCCCCCTTAACGGCCTCGATGTGTGCTATTACACCAAAGCCATGTTAACCGGTGCCGGAACATTTGCCAGGGAGGCTGCCTTGCTCGGGCGCCCTGCCGTGAGCTTTTTCCCGGGCAAAACTTTTCTTGCGGTCGATACCATAATGCAGGAAAGAGGCTGGCAGTTTAAATCGAGAAATGCCGGTGAAATTGCAGAATATGTGAAAACAGCAGCAAACAGGCCCAATCAGCAGTTGAGGAGCCAACAAACACTTAAAGAAGTTTTAGGTATTTTCGATAAAATTTTAAATACCATCGGCTGAAAGCCCAAGCTGACTGTATAACCTGCAAAACTATTTGTTTTAAGGCACTCATATATTTTATACAACTTAAATGTTATACCAAAAGTGTATTGGCCAACTTTTGCAAGAGTAAGCCGGCAAAACTTTTTTCCGTAAAAAATCCTGTTTTTTAACTTTTTCCCATGTAATGCCCACAAAATCAACAACCTAAAATAATCGTAATTTTTTTTCAAAAACACAAGAAACCTGTTTAAAAGTTACCAACTTTTAATTAACTTTAATAGTAATGCTTCAAATTACAGAAAACAAAACCATTATTGACCTATGATTTTAATGGAAAACTTCCACCGGTACAAAGCCCAGGCCGATTATTTACAATACCCTATTGAAACTTTGGAATATATAGAACAGCAAACCTATAACGATGAGCTGTTAAAACACAGGCTGTATAATTTTAAGGTTCAAACCTTAATTGGCGCATCTGTTTACCGGTTTATTTTCGACAATACCCAGGCCTTTTTGTTTGAAACTGCAATAATTAGCAACCTGCACGAAACAAACCATCTTTTTAATGTAAATAGATCTTATAATTCGGTAATCAGCCTGGTTAAAGTGAACGATTTTCCTGATATTAACAAATACCTTATGGCCGTTAATTTCAGGCTGTTTGATAAAGGCTTTTTTATCGGGGTTGTTGAACCCAAAAGCATTGTAAAAACCAATATGTTCAGAAAATATCCCCCAGGTTTAAACAACCTGCTCTACTCTTTGGGTTACCTTTTAAACGATATTTTGCAGCTTACGTCTTTTACACGCTGTTTACTTATAAAATTAAACAATAAGGAACGCAACTTTATTTCAAAGGCCGAAGCTTTTGGGAGGTTATGTTACTGTGGCTTTGAACTGCAAACCGAGCGGGTAATCGACAATAAACTCTATTTTATAGCAAAGAAAAAACAAATTCCGGCCCATAGCAAAAAAAACCACAGTGGTTTAATTATTAAGCTGCCCCGGGTGGTAAAAAACAAGAAAATAAAGAACATCTATAAAATCCGGACAATGTACCCGTATTCCGAATACATTCAGGATTATGCACTTAAAACAAAGGGCTTGGGACTGGGGGGCAAAATTAACGCCGATTTCAGGGTTTCGAAACTGGGCAGGTTTTTGCGCAAATATTGGCTCGATGAATTGCCAATGTTGCTAAACCTTTTACGTGGCGATATTAAACTGGTTGGGGTAAGGCCTTTAAGTACCCATTACTTTAACCTTTACACCAAAGACCTTCAGGATTTGAGAACAAAAACCAAACCGGGGCTTATTCCGCCTTTTTATGTCGATTTCCCAGAAACACTGGACGAAATAATGTTGTCGGAATTGAAATATTTAAACCAATACTTCGAAAAACCCTTGATTACCGACATAAAATACCTCTTTAAAGCATTGTTCAATATTTTTTTTAAAGGATATAGGAGCAAATGAAAGTAAACAGAAACGTTTTTTTTAATATAAACCCTTCAAATATGAAACATTTATATTTAAATATTAATATTGGCAAAATCATATTTTGGGCAATTTGTTTAGTTTTTATAATTGTTAACACCAGCGACACTTACGGCCAAAGATGGAAATTGCGCCGTTATGAAATTGGCGGCGGGTTAGGAAACACGCAAATATTCGGGGATATTGGCGGCACCATGAGCCCTCAAAACTGGATGGGGCTTAAAGACATACAGATAAAAGAAACCAGGCCATCTGTAAATGTTTTGGCCCGCTATAAAATAAACAATATTTATACTTTCAAAACAACATTCAACCTTGGGTTTGGTTATGGCAGCGATGCTACATCGGGTTTGGAAAGGCAACGCGAATACAGCACCACTCTTTTAGAGTTTTCTTCACAAATCGAACGTTATATTATACAAGAAGAAAGGCCTTACCGCTCAAATGCCGGATACCGCCGCTTAGGCATGCTTAACAATTATAGTTTATTTGGCCTATATGTTTATACAGGGGTGGGCGCTTGTTATACCCGAAACAACGTATCAATTCCAGTTCCAAGGCCAAAGGCCGATGTTACAAAAAACAATAATTTCACACCTGTTATACCCTTAGGCATTGGCATAAAATACATAATCGACGATGCATGGAACTTCGATTGTAATTTAGGTTACCGGTTCCCGTTTAACGACTATATCGAAGGCTACACCCAAATAATTGACTCGAAGTATAACGATATCTATTACATATTATCTTTATCAATAACATACCGCTTAAAAACATCCATGAGAAACATCCCCATGATTTTCGAAAAAAAATATAAATCGCGGCATGATGAACAAAACGAATAAATTCGAATAATGCCTAACGTACTATAAAAACAAGTTGCCCCAAAAGCCAAGTTCCTTTAAATTCCACAGGTTCTTTAATGCTTTTGGGACAACTTATTGTGCTCACATGAATTTACTTGTCAAAACACTAATACGCAAACAAGGGGTAATTTGCCATTAGTTTGTTTACCTGTTCGCGCACCGAGGCAATTACTTTTTCGTTATCGATATTGGTAATTACTTCGTCAATCATTTCAACAATTTGGGGCACTACATCATCTTTTATGCCACGGGTAGTAATGGCCGCCGAGCCAACCCTGAAGCCCGAAGTCTGAAATGGCGAACGGCTGTCGAAAGGCACCATATTTTTATTAATGGTTATATCGGCCTGTACCAGGATATTCTCAACCTGCTTGCCTGTAATATCGGGCACCTTGGTGCGCAGGTCGATAAGCATAGAGTGATTGTCGGTACCCCCCGAAATTACTTTGTAGCCACGCGAAATAAATTCGCTGGCCATCACAGCAGCATTTTTCACAACCTGTTTGCCGTAATCGAGGAAACTGTCGCTCAGGGCTTCGCCAAATGCCACCGCCTTTGCCGCAATAACATGTTCGAGAGGACCGCCCTGTATTCCGGGAAAAACAGCCATATCGAGCAATTGCGATACCGTTTTTGTCTCGCCTTTGGGAGTTTTAATGCCCCAGGGATTTTCGAAATCTTCGGCCATTAAAATTAAACCGCCCCTTGGCCCGCGGAGTGTTTTGTGTGTTGTGGTTGTAACAATATGACAATGCGGAAAGGGGTTGTTCAACAATTTTTTGGCTATAAGCCCGGCAGGGTGTGCAATGTCGGCCATGAGAAGTGCGCCAACGCTATCGGCAATTTTACGCATACGGGCATAATCCCAGTCGCGCGAATAGGCCGACGCCCCGGCTATTATTAGTTTAGGCTTCTCCTGTTTGGCAATTTTCTCCATCTCCTCGTAATCAACCCTTCCGGTTTCTTCATTAACCTTATAGCTTACCGGGCGATATAGTATGCCCGAAGAGTTTACCGGCGAGCCATGCGAAAGGTGGCCGCCATGCGAAAGGTCGAACCCCATAAAGGTGTCGCCTGGTTTTAAAACAGTCATTAAAACAGCCATATTTGCCTGGGCCCCTGAATGGGGTTGAACATTAGCCCAGGTAGCGCCGAACAAGGCCTTTGCCCTTTCAATGGCAAGGCTTTCAACTTCATCAACAACCTGGCACCCGCCATAGTAACGTTTGCCCGGAAGCCCTTCGGCATATTTATTGGTAAGGTAACTGCCCATTGCCTGCATTACCTGTTCGCTTACAAAATTCTCCGAAGCAATCAGCTCTATACCATGCATCTGGCGCTCGTGTTCCTGTTTTATCAGGTCGAATATTTTCTTGTCTCTTTCCATCGAAAATCTTATTGATTTATAGTTTTTTAAGAAGCACAAAAGTAAGTGTTTGAAAATTTATAAAAAAGAAGTTTAATAAGTTGTTGAATAAAATTTAAAAAAACCTCAAAAACAGATAAATATAAATTTAAGTACCGGGCTTTTGGTAGATAAAAAGAAGTTAGGGCCAATAAGAACAAAAACGAATCACTATTGTTAAGAATAGATAATTTAACCAATATATTGATATGCAAAACAAAGAGAAAAAACAGGGAATCATTGCAGGAATATCACTGGTAATCATGGCCATTGT
>JAFGQZ010000052.1 GCA_016935435.1 Bacteroidales bacterium | reverse complement strand
GAAATCTTCAAATCAGCCACTTATTAATTTCTTTCATTACCTTCATTCTCTTCATTCTTTCATCCCTTTCATTTCCCCCATTCATTAACCTTAACCTGCAAAACGCAAACATTACTGGTTCATGCTTCCCATACGGTAACCTTCCATATCAACGGAAATGTATTTAAAACCTATGCCTTTCATTTTTTCGATTATTCTCTGGCGGGTATTCTCTTCAAAAAAGCGGTGCAATTGCTCAGAAGACGACTCAATTCGAAGCTGGTCGCCATGTAAACGCGCACGTACGCTGGAAAAACCCAGTTCGCGCAGGTAGGTTTCGGCATGTTCGATTTTCAAAAGCTTTTCCCGTGTTATTGGTTCACCATAAGAAATTCGGGTTGCCAGGCACGACAGGGCTTCTTTGTTCCAACTTGGCAGTTTTAGTTCTTTCGATAGTTCACGTATATTGCCCTTTGTAAAGCCAAACTCTTTAAAAGGGCTTATTACCCCAAATTCTTCTAGGGCTTTGTTGCCTGGCCTGAAATCGCTTAAATCGTCGTAATTCGAACCATCGGCGAGGTTTCTTAACCCAAACTCATGCATGTAGCTAATAAATGTGCCAAAAATAATTTTCTTACAGCGGTAACACCTGTCGAGTGCATTGTTGCAATAATCGGGCGAATTAAGTTCGTTTGTTTCCACCACAATAGGATTAACCCCAATTTGTTGTGCCATTTCCATGGCATATAAAAATTCTGCTTGTGGTGTAGAATATGATTTTCCGATAAGAGCATATACCTTTAGCCCGGTAATGTCATTAGAAATTTTTAGCAATAGTGTACTGTCAACACCTCCAGAAAAAGCCACAACAATTTCTTCGAGCTTCTTTAAATAGTTTTTTAGGGCAGCGTATTTTTTCTTTAATTCTTTCTCCATTAATGTATTATTCTTTCGAGCAATATACTTTTTAGCTCTTCACTGGTTAGTTTTACAGGATGTTCTTTTAAACCTGTAAGTGAAACAATTTTATCGGTATCATGTTCACTAACCCCATACTTCGAGAGATAGGGTATTTTTAGTTTCTCGGTAAGCTCATCGACATATTCCGAAAATGTTTCGGCAAGGCTGACTTCTGCATCTTCCCTGCGCGATATAAGCCAACCAAGCTTTGCGTATTTGCTCAGAGCGACCGATTTTTCACCAGTTTTCAGTATTTTCTCAAGTGTAATGGTATTTGCAGCGCCCATTAATGTGCCGCAAACAACACCATGCGGTATATTAAACAGGCTCCCCAGTGGCTGTGCAAATCCGTGTACCACACCTAAACCTGCATTTACCAGGGTTATACCCGAAAGCATTGCCGCATAGGCCATATCTTCGCGGGCAGGCAAATTGTCAGGCTGTTGCACCGCTTTATGAATCGATCGTATCAGATGGCTTATTCCATCAATGGCCAGGGCATCGGTAACAGGGTTTGACTTAAGCGAAAGAAACGACTCCACCAGCTGTGTAAAAGCGTCCATTCCGGCAGCGGCTGTTATTTCAGGAGGGCACGACAAGGTTAATTCCGGATCAATAACAGATACATCGGGCACAAAATTTTCGTGGCGCAGCGACTTTTTAAACCCATTGTCGCCTATGTACGATATTACCGCATTGTTTGTCGTTTCGCTGCCAGTTCCGGCTGTTGTGGGCACTGCAATAAAAGGTATTTTTGTTCCCGGGTGTTTGGCCTTCCCAACATCGTCGAGGTAATCTATAGTACCGCCGCTTACTGTTAACATGGCAGAAATAGCTTTGCCGGCATCGATTACACTTCCGCCACCGATAGCAACCACTGCATCGGGACCGAAAGCTACATTTTCGTAAACAGCTTTGTCGATATCGACAGGCGACGGTTCGGTGCCAATAGTAAAAAACTGCACATCGACTTTTGATTCCTTTAAGCGTTCAATAGTTTCCATGCCTTTATTATTTCGTAAAAGCGACGATTTTCCAGTAACTACCAGCAGCTTATTGCCGTATCTCAAAACCTGCCCGGTCAATTCATTCCTTTTACCGCTGCCAAAAATAATCCTGGGCGTTTTTGATAATATAAAATTGCTTACCATAAGTTTTTATCGGTTGGTGATAATATAATGTGTTTTTCTCCTCTGCGTGGCTGTGCCATCATATCGGCAACCCTGTCGCGCCATTTCTTGTAATGGGCTGTATCTTTGTGCAGTAAAGCGGCTGACTCCGACTCATAAGCTTCGTACAGTACAAACTTGTTTTCGTCCTGTGCATCGCGCAAGAAATCGAAACGCAAGTTACCTGGCTCTTTAACCGATTCTTGGTGGTTTTCAATCGAAGCTTCAATAAATTCTTTGGTTTTTTCGGGTTTTACCCATACGTGAACAAGTGTAACTATCATATTTGTATTTGTTCCGGTTTTTACAAAATTATTTCCATCCAAATTTACGGGGATTTTAGTTTTTATTCCCCAATTTTCAACCATAAAAATTATCTTTGTAAAAAAATGGCCTGAAGGCCGCGTGTAATAGAGAACCACGTTAAAAACTATATCATGAAATCGAGAAAAGCACTTGTCCTCTTATCGGGGGGACAGGATTCGACAACCTGCCTTTATTGGGCAAAAAACAGGTTTGGAAGTATTGAAGCCATTGGGTTTAATTACGGGCAACGCCATGTGCGCGAACTGGAAATTGCCAGTACTACTGCACAAGAAGCTGGGGTAAGCTATTATATTGCTACGGTTAATACGTTAAGCGATGTTTCAGAGAATGCCCTCACAAAAAATTCGATAGATGTTGAAGAATCAGTAACAGCCGGAATGCCCCCCAATACGCTGGTTGAAGGCCGAAACCTGCTATTTCTTACCTACGCTGCCATATATGCAAAATCAAAAGGCATTAACGATTTGGTTATTGGCGTTAGCCAAACCGATTACAGCAATTATCCCGATTGCCGCGAACAATTTATACGTTCAGCAGAAAACTCATTGTCGCTGGCAATGGATTACAAGTTTACTGTTCATGCCCCATTGATGTGGCGCACAAAAGCCGAAACATGGCTGCTAGCCGATGAATTAGGCGTATTAAATATTATCAGGCATAATACCCTAACCTGCTATAACGGCATTATTGGCGATGGCTGTGGAAATTGCCCGGCATGCAAACTGCGCAAAAAGGGTTGGGATGAGTATGTTTTTAGTTCAAAGTTCAAAGTTCAAAGTTCAAAGTTCAAAGTTTAAAGTTTAAAGTTCAAAGCTTAGAATGAACAGTGAACGGTGAACCGTTGATTTGAAGGTTTGTTGATTTGAAAATTTTAAAGATGTGTTTATTCAACGATGTGCCAATTATTAATTCTTTCCATTTTTAATTCCTTCATTCCTTTCATTTATTCATCCCTCAGCCTTGTTCTAACAAAACCTAATTAAATAAGCAAAAAAAACTCAAAACATTTAAAATAATGAAAGCTATTACCCACTTAGGAAATAAAACCGAATATCCGGCCAATTACAATCCTTCGCTCCTGGAAAGTTTCGACAACAAACATCCGGAAAACAATTACTGGGTAAAATTTAACTGTCCCGAATTTACGAGCCTATGCCCGATAACAGGTCAGCCCGATTTTGCTACCCTATATATAAGCTATGTTCCCGATAAGAAACTGGTAGAAAGCAAAAGCTTAAAGCTATACCTATTCAGCTACCGCAACCATGGGGCTTTTCACGAAGATTGCATCAATATAATTATGAAAGATTTGGTTCAACTGCTCGACCCGAATTATATTGAAGTTCTGGGGAAATTTCTGCCGCGTGGGGGTTTGAGTATCGATCCGTTTTGCAATTATGGAAAGCCTGGCACAAGATATTCCGATATGGCTGATTATAGGTTCCAAAACCACGATTTGAACCCCGAAAACATTGACAACAGGTAAGTTAAACCCCGAAAAGGAATCGCTGCGCCTACTACTATTTTTATACTCCATTCTTAGTTTTTCATTCATCATGTCGGAATATTGAAATACATTTATTGAAATTGAAACGTCCATGAATAAAAAATAAAACGACGGAAATTCACAATAAATATTATAACCAAATTATTCACCCATGAGAAAAAAAACTAACTTATTCTTGTTCCTTATTTTAACGGGCGTCTTGCTTTTACAGCAAGTATCGGCTTTAGAATCGGTTTATACACAAAAACCCGACGACCCCGAAGCTGTATATTTTACCCCCTCAGGTTTTGCGATAAAAGCCGATGGGAAAACCGATGTTTCGGATGAACTGCAAAAGGCCATTAACCAACTTAAAACCGATAAAAATTTCGGCATTGTTTTTATTCCCGAAGGCACCTACCTAATCTCGAAAACTATCTATATACCAGCTGCTATACGCCTAATTGGTTACGGGAACAAACGTCCGTTGTTTGTGCTGAAAAAAAACTCGCCCGGCTTTCAGCAACCCGATATGGCCGACAAAGGAAAGGCTTCTTATATGTTTTGGTTTACCAGTTCAATACCCGAAGCTGGTAAACCCATACCCGATGCACATGCCGGAACTTTTTACAGTGCCCTGTCGAATATCGACCTTAAAATAGAAGATGGCAACCCATCGGCAGTGGCCTTAAGAACCCATTTTGCACAACACAGTTATATTGCCCATTGTAATATCTATGCAGGAAAAGGAAAAGCTGGACTTTACGATATTGGTAATATGATTGAGAACGTTAAGTTCTATGGCGGCGAGTATGGCATTTATACCACCAAGGCCTCGCCTGGTTGGCAGTTTATGATGCTCGACACCTATTTCGAAGGTCAGCGCAAAGCCGCAGTACAAACCCAGGAAGCCGGATTTACTATTGTGCGTATGGATGTAAAAAACGTTCCGTCGGTTTTTATGGTTTCCGACAATTACTGGGAGAAACTCTATATCGAAGACAGCCGGTTTGAAAACATCTCGGGCCCTGCCATTACCTTCGACAACGAAAACAATGCCCACATGCAAATCAATATTCGCAACCTTGCATGCAAAAATGTTCCTGTACTGGTCAATTATGCAAAATCGAAAACACAAACACAGGCACCCACTGCAATATACAAGGTAAACAGGTATGTATATGGACTGCAAATGGACGATATTGATGCAACCCCAGCATATAATACAGTTTTCGAGGCTTCTCCCCTTACTGTATTCCCTGCCATGCCAACTTCCGATATAGTTTCAGCCCCGGCTATGGGCACATGGGCAAATATTAAATTGCTGGGTGCAAAAGGCGATGGCAAAACCGACGACACCCGGATATTTAACGAAGCCATAGAAAAATACGACGCAATATATCTTCCCCAGGGCTCCTACCTTATTTCGGAAACTTTAAAATTAAAACCCAATACCTGCCTGATTGGTTTAAACCCTATATCCACAAATATTGTAATAGCCGAAGCCTCCCCGGCATATAGCGGGTTTGGATCCCCCGTGCCCATGTTGGAAACACCGCAAAACGGCCAAAACATTATTGCCGGTATCGGCCTGAATACCGGCCAAAGCAACTACAGGGCAGTAGCTTGTAAATGGATGGCAGGGGAAAAATCGCTACTTGACGATGTAAAATTTATTGGAGGCCATGGAACCATGGATCCGGGCCCCAAAGTACCCTGGGAATGGATTAGGTTGCCCCAGCAAAGAGAACAGACCGGCAGAAGAAGTTATTCTTTCTTTGAACAAACCTGGGACACACAATACTGGAGCTTATGGGTAACCAATAACGGCGGTGGTGTTTTTAAGAATATATGGACAGCCAACACCTTTTCAGTATCGGGTCTTTATGCTTCAAATACCAGCACCAGGGGCAGAATTTACGCTATGTCGGTCGAACATCATGTGCGTAATGAAGTGCGTTTTAAAAATGTATCGAACTGGAAAGTATTTGCGCTGCAGCTTGAAGAGGAAAGCCGCGAAAGCTCTGAATGCCTACCCCTTGAAATTGAAAAATGCAATGATATGGTTTTTGCCAACCTTTATATGTTCAGGGTAATAAGGGTAAAGGTGCCTTTCCCCTACTCTGTGCGCACATGGGATTGCAAAAACCTCGAAATTCTGAACATCCACAATTACAGTCAGATAAAATATACAACCGATAACCCATTATACGATATAAACACCAATATTGAGGTTCGCCCCCAGGAAATGGCCAGGCTGTACATAAGTGGCAATACCCCTACTATTGGCTCGGAATATACTGCCGGAACTGTCCAAAAAGTGGCTCAAGGGTTTGAGTTTGCCTTAGGTTCGTGTTCCGATTCAAAAGGAAATGTATATTTCGCCGAGCAGCGAATGAAACGAATCTATAAATGGTCGGCAGAAACACAATCGCTCGCACTGGTAGCCGATTTTCAGTGGGAGCCACTGGCCCTTGCCTGCGATTCGAAAGACAATTTACTGGTACTTTTCCGCTATAACCCTCAACCAGCCTATTTGGTAAATGGCCAACAAGAGAAATTCGTAAACCCACCCGATGCCAACGGAACATCATTTAGCGGATGGGGAAACTCAGGGTTTGCATCGCTGGTTTATGCCATAAACCCCGAAAAGCCCGACGAAACCATTCAAAAGCTTGAGATTGTTCCGATGGGCAGTGTAAGAGAAATCCATAAAGCTTTATATCCATCGAACAGGTGGCGCGACTCGCACGACTTTAACTCCATTGCTGTAGCCCGTGCAGAAGAATGTTTTATTGCCCCCGATGGGAAAACCATAATACCTGTAAGTTACGATTTGGCCCGCACCTGCGGCCTGGTTGAGGCCTTTCCGGGCAAAGCACTCTATGTTGCCGATGAATACGACAAGCGTACAGTTCAGATTGATGTAGATCAACAGGGGTATTTGTCGAACCTTCGCTATTTTGCCGAATTTGGCGAATTCTTTTCGTTAACCGATAATTCCGGAAATGTTTTCATTGCCGATGGAGAAGTTTATAAGTTTTCGGCCAATGGAAACCTGAATGAATTAATAAAAGTACCTGAAAGGCCTACTACCCTGGCTTTTGGCGGAAAGGACAAAAACACCTTGTTTATTGTCGGCAAAAAAGCATTTTACAGGCTATTACCTGAGGGAAAATAAACATTGCAAAAAAACTTTCTAATTTGAACACTAAAAACCGGCAGCAAAAATGCTCCGGTTTTTTTGTTATTAAACTTTAATAATCATAATTTTAAGAAAAAGAAGAAAACGTTTTATTACCTCGATTAAGGCACATGAAGGCATACAAATAGCGTAAAATTTGAACATTTCGGTAATAACAATGTTTCTTGTTTAAGTCCGACAGGAACAGGTTAAACAAAATTGAATAAACAAATTGTTTTATGGCAACATTTAACATTGTAATGCCCAAACTGGGCGAAAGCATTCAGGAAGCAACCATAACCAAATGGTTTAAGAAAGCCGGTGATAAAATTGCAGAAGAAGAAGCGCTTTTAGAAATAGCCACCGATAAGGTTGATTCTGAAATTCCTTCGCCTGTCGATGGGGTCGTTGCCTCAATCATTTTTAGCGAAGGAGCTTTGGTGCCGGTAGGTGAAGTTATTGCCATAATCGATTTGGATGGGGGCGCACCAATTGACAATGAGAAAGCTTCTAATTTACAGGCACCAGCAGAAACACCAAAACCCGAAAAACAGGCCGACAAGGTAGCAAATAATAAAGAACAATTAACGAATGGTGGCAGGTTCTATTCCCCACTGGTTAAAACCATTGCAGCCAAAGAAAACCTTTCGGCCGCCGAACTCGAGCAAATACCCGGCACAGGGCATAACGGAAGGTTACGCAAAACCGATGTTTTAGGTTATATCGAAAAACGCGGAAGCATTAAAACAGAAAAGCCGGAAACTACAGCACCATTAGCCGGCAGGCAGGTATCAGTTTCAGCAGCGGCTGCCCCCAAAATAGCTATTGGCGAGGGAGATCAGGTAGTTCAAATGGATCGCATGCGCAAGCTTATTGCCGAGCACATGGTTATGTCGAAACAGGTATCGCCCCATGTTACCAACTTTATCGAGGCCGATGTTACTAACCTGGTTTACTGGAGGAACAAAATAAAAAACGAAATAGAAAAACGCGAAGGGCAAAAGATAACCTTTATGCCCGTGTTTATTGAAGCTGTTGCCAATGCACTAAAGAAGTACCCGGGCATAAATGCTTCGGCCGATGGCGACACTATTATATTGCGAAAAAACATAAACATAGGTGTTGCCGTGGCCCTGCCATCGGGAAATTTAATTGTACCCGTAGTAAAAAATGCCGATCAGAAAAGCCTTCTGGGCATTACGGTCGATATGAACAAGCTGGCCGCCGATGCCCGAAACAATAAGCTTAGCCCCGATGATATACAGGGAGGCACCTTCACTATTTCAAATTTCGGATCGTTTGGCAACCTTACCGGCACCCCTATAATTAACCAACCACAGGCTGCCATACTGGCCACGGGGACCATAGAAAAGAAACCGGCGGTTATTGAAACCCCAACCGGCGATGTAATTGCCATACGCCACAAAATGATATTGGCCCTTACATACGACCATCGCATAATCGACGGTGCCCTTGCCGGAGGCTTCCTTCAATATCTGGCAGGCATACTTGGACAATTTGATATAAACAGAACAATTTAACAGAGCAATATATTATGGCATTTACCGATCTTCCTGTAAAGAAACTATTTGGAATAAAGGAAACCGATAAGCATACATTGGAAAAATGGTATTACCTGATGGTACTAGGCCGTGCGCTCGACGACAGGGCGCCCAATTACCTGAAGCAGGCCATTGGCTGGTCGTACCATGCCCCCTATGCAGGGCACGATGGCATACAGTTGGCTATCGGACAGGTTTTTGACCGGAATACCGACCACCTGTATCCGTATTACCGCGATATGCTTACCAACATTTCTGCAGGCTTAACTGCCGAAGAAATTATATACAACGGAATATCGAAAGATACCGATGTAGCTGGGGGCGGGCGGCACATGTCGAACCATTTTGCAAAACCAGCATGGAACATACACAATGTATCGTCGTGCACCGGCAACCATACTGTGCAGGCAACAGGCACCGGAAGGGCATTCAAACGGTATAGCCAAAAAGGTGTTGTAATTAGTTCACAGGGTGAATCGTCGGTTTCCGAAGGGTATGTTTACGAAGCAATTAATGGCGCATCGAACGAAAAACTTCCGGTAATTTTTGTTTTTCAGGATAACGGGTATGGCATTTCGGTACCAAAAAAAGATCAGACAGCCAACCGTAAAGTGGCCAATAACTTTATTGGTTTCAAAAACCTGCGCATTATTCATTGCAACGGAAAAGATGTTTTCGACTCGATGAATGCCATGGCCGAAGCCAAATCGTGGGCAATTGAAAACCAAATGCCTGTTATTGTTCAGGCAAATTGTGTGCGCATGCACTCGCATTCGAATTCCGATAAGCATGAACTATACCGCGATGAAAACGAACTTAACTACACGCAGGAGTATGATCCACTGGCAAAGTACCGCCGTATGCTTTTGCGATACAATCGGTTTACGGAAGAAGAACTGCTGGCTGTTGAAGAAAAAGTTAAGGCCGAAGTAAAAGATGCCCATAAAAAAGGATTGGCTGCCCCCGACCCGGCACCGGAATCGGTTTTCGATTTTGTTCTGCCCGAACCTTATATAACAGTTAAATACCCCGATGGAACCCACACATACGAAGGGGAAAAGAAAAAGCTTATCGAAGGTATTAACGAAACCCTCAAAGCCGAATTCAGGCACAACCCCGATACGTATATCTGGGGCCAGGACATTGCCCACAAAGAAAAGGGAGGCATATTCAATGTATCAAAAGGCATGCAAAAAGAATTTGGGGTAGAAAGGGTATTCAATGCCCCCATTGCCGAAGATTTTATAATGGGTACGGCCAATGGCATGTCGCGTTTTAACGATAAAATACGCGTTGTAATAGAGGGGGCCGAATTTGCCGACTATTTCTGGCCGGCTATGGAACAGTTTGTCGATACCACACACGATTACTGGCGCTCTAAAGGGCAATTCTCGCCAAATATTGTGGTTCGCCTCGCCTCGGGCGGGTACATTGGTGGCGGCCTTTACCACTCCCAAAATATCGAAGGGGCGCTAACAACGTTTCCGGGCACCAGGGTGGTTTACCCTTCGTATGCCGACGATGCTGCCGGACTGTTGCGCACTGCAATGCGTTCGCGGGGCATGACCGTTTTTATGGAACCAAAGGCACTCTACCAGGCGCCGGTTGCTGCTGCCCCAATCCCCGACGATTTTGAAGTTCCCTTTGGGAAAGCACGTTTACGCAGGCCTGGCCAAGACCTATCGGTATTTACCTACGGCAACACCACCCACATGTGTGTCGATGCTGCCAATAAATTAGCCAAAGAAACCGGGGCCGACATTGAGGTTATTGATTTACGATCGTTACTGCCCCTTGATACCGATGCGGTTATTGCTTCGGTTAAAAAAACCGGTAAGGCCCTTATTGTTCACGAAGACAAAGTTTTTGGCGGGTTTGGGGGCGAAGTGGCGGCCCAAATCAACGAACTGGCTTTTGAATACCTCGACGGGCCTGTACGCCGTGTTGGCTCAACTTTTACACCGGTTGGGTTTAACCGCATCCTGGAGAAGGCTATTCTGCCCGGCGCCGATAAAATTGAAAAAGCCATGCTTGAGTTGGTTAATTATTAGTTTAAAGTTCAAAGTTCAAAGTTTAAAGTTCAAAGTTTAAAGTTCAAAGTTTAAAGTTCAAAGTTTAAAGTTTGTCTAAACAATGAGCAATGAGCAGAGAACAGGGTTGGTAAAAAATGGTTTAATAAAAATATGTGGTTCGTTGCAAGAGTAGTAATTTTTGATTTTTTTAAGAAAGTACAATCTTATTTTTAATACGATGAAAAAAATTGGCCTTATATACAGCTTCAACACAAATAAAACCAGTCAGGTTGCAAAAAAAATCCTTGAATATTTCGATGCAAAAGAAATCGAAGAGATTAATGCCGAAGAAATATCCGAGGAGAAATTCAAATCGTTCGACAACCTTATCCTGGGCTGCCCGACATGGTTCGATGGAGAACTTCCCAACTACTGGGACGAGTTTGTTCCGGCGATAGAAGAAATGGATCTAAAGGGCAAGCATATTGCAATTTTTGGTAATGGCGATCAGGTTGGCTATCCCGAAAATTTTTGCGATGCTGTTGGCCTGATGGCACAAATTTTAGAAAAACAGGGAGCTGCTATTGTCGGCTTCACTTCTACCAGCGGATACACATTTGAAAGTTCACTGGCCCGGCGAAATAACGAATTTTGCGGGCTGGCCCTCGATTTTGAAAACCAGGCTAAATTAAACAAGAAACGAATAACTGCATGGTGCGACAAGCTGAAAACAGAATTTAATCAGGCTAAAAACTAAAACAAGCTTTTTTGTTCCGGAATTCCTTTCCCGTTTGTGTTTTCGCCCACTTTTTCGGCTTTCATCAGATAATCGTCTAAAGGCACAAGCACACTAAGGGCCTTATCTTCATTAATCGATTGGTCGAGCCAAATATTCTCGGCTTCTCCCAAAAGTATGGCCGGCATCCGCTTTTTGGTGTTGTGAATAACTTCCATTAAATGATTTGCCTTTGTAGTAACAATTGTAAAGGTCTGTAGCATTTCTCCAGTTTCCTGGTTAACCCAATTGTCGCATAAGCCAGCCATTGGCATGGCAATATCGCTTTTAAGCTGAATAAAATAGGGCACTTTCTGCTTACCAACGTGCTGCCATTCGTAAAAGCCATTGGTTAATACAAGGCAGCGCTGATTTTTAATGGTATGCCTGAACGATGGTTTATCCTTCAACGTTTCAGCTTTGGCATTAAAGGTTTTAAGCCTGATTTCCGATGCATCATTTGCCGATTTTGTCCAAAAAGGAATTAACCCCCAGGTAAAAACATCAATCGATTCAGGCGTATTTGAACGAATTACCGGAACTTCAGGAAGCGTAAAAGCCGAAACCCTTTTGCCGGGCGAATAGGGCCTGTTTGGCCTGAAACCCGCCCCAAACCTTTTTTCCAGCTCCTCGCGGCTTAAATTCTTCTCAATTGTATAACACATAAAGCTAAGGTACAAAAACCAACGGTTTCCTGGTATTTTCAAAAAGCAAAAGAAAACGTATATTGTCAGTCATAATTTTATTTTTTGCAATGAGACTGTCTGTATTTATTCTTTTGTTTTATATAGTATTTGCCTGCACCAGTTGTTCAACCCCCGATGGGCAAAAGAAATGGTTAAAAAAGCTGTTTATAATGCCAATGGTTTTATTGACCTTCTCGATTGCAGCAGCATTGGAATTCAGAATAATTACACAAGCTATATCAATCAGCCTAAAGAAGTAAGCCCTTTCGCTGCATTTGGCTCGTTTATACTCGGAACTTCAATTATGGAGTTTTAAGCAGATAACAGGACCCATCAAGCCCTTTAAGGTACATTCACATTAATTATTGGCTTCGTTACAATTAAGCTATATTGTTTTCAAAAACAACAGCGTAACTTAATTGGAAACAGGTTAATATATGATTTTTAAACCCCTTTTAGCCCAACAAAGTTAATGAAGCAGGTTAATCATTCCTGTTTCATTTTTATTTTCCCGATAAAAAATAGTATTTTCGGCCTTCTGAGAAAGTAAATATTTTATCAACTATATTTCAATGAACAAGCAATTGTTGCTGGGCGCCGAAGCAATAGCCCTTGGCGCAATCGACGCAGGCATATCGGGAGTTTATGCCTACCCGGGCACGCCTTCTACCGAAATCACAGAATTTATTCAAAATTCGGTTGTAGCGAAGAAAAGCGCTATCCGATCGACCTGGTCGGCTAACGAAAAAACAGCTTACGAAGCAGCCCTCGGTATGTCGTATGCCGGAAAACGCAGCCTTGTGTGCATGAAACATGTAGGCCTGAATGTTGCTGCCGATGCCTATATCAATTCGGCAATTACCGGTGTAAATGGCGGGCTGGTAGTGGTTGTTGCCGACGACCCCTCGATGCATTCGTCGCAAAACGAACAAGATTCGCGTGTGTATGGCAAATTTGCATTTATTCCGGTTATTGAACCTTCGAACCAACAGGAAGCATACGACGCAGTGCATTATGCCTTTGAATTGTCGGAAAAAACAAAATTGCCCGTAATGTTGCGCATAACTACCCGTTTATCGCACTCCAGGGCAATTGTATCGCAAGGCATCAGCCGGCCGCAAAACGAACTGGCACCCGAAACCGATACAAAAAAGTTTATTTTATTGCCTGCCAATGCACGCGCTGGCTATTTGCGCCTGCTCGACAAACAAACAAAACTTGCCTCATATTCCGAAAAATCGGTTTTTAACCGCATAGTCGATGGCGAAGGGAATTTTGGGATTCTTGCTTTTGGTATTGCCTTTAATTATGTAATGGAAGTTATAAGCGAACATAAACTGGACATTCCGGTATTAAAAATATCGCAATACCCCCTACCGGAACCAATAATTAGGGAATTCACTGAAAAGCTCGACCAGGTGCTCATTGCCGAAGAAGGATACCCGGTTTATGAAGAGCTTTTGCGTGGCTTTTTCAACAACAAGAAATTTACCGGACGGCTCGATGGCACATTGCCCCGCACCGGAGAACTTACACCCGACCATCTGGCTAAAGCACTTGGTATTAAAATGGCCGAGACAAAAACTATTCCTGCCATAGTGGCAAACCGCCCCCCCGAATTATGTAAAGGGTGCAGCCACCGCGATTTATACGAGGCCCTTAACGCTGCAATATCTGGTTTTGAAGAGAAACACGTTTTTTCCGACATCGGTTGTTATACACTAGGCGCCCTTCCGCCTTTTAATTCTATAAACACCTGTGTTGATATGGGCGCTTCGGTTACCATGGCCAAAGGGGCTGCCGATGCAGGTCTGAGGCCTGCTGTTGCAGTAATTGGCGACTCAACCTTTACGCACTCGGGTATTACCGGGCTGCTCGATGCTGTTAACGACAAATCGCCTGTAACTATAATAATTTCCGATAATGGCACCACAGCTATGACAGGTGGCCAGGACTCATCGGGCACAAACAAGCTTCTTGATATTTGTAAGGGTGTAGGGGTTGATGAAAAACACATTAAAACTATTGTTCCATTAAAGAAAAACATGGAAGAAAACATTGCTATACTGAAAGAAGAATTTGAGTATGAAGGGGTGTCGGTTATCCTGGCATGCAGGGAATGCGTACAAGTAGCCGTGAGAAAGAAAAAAGCAGATAGGTGAGTTTAAGTAAACGGTAAACAGTGAACGGTAAACAGTGAACGGTGAACGGTTGATTTGTTGTTTTGAAAAATTTGAAGGTGTGTTTATTTGGCGATATGCAAATTATTAATTCTTTCATTCACCTTAATCTCGATCATGGACTTTAAACTTTGAACTTTGAACCTTGAACTTTGAACTTTGAACCTTGAACTTTGAACTTTGAACTTTGAACTTTGAACTTTGAACCTTGAACTTTGAACTTCTTTTAATCAACTAAAATGAACAAAAACATAATATTAGCCGGAGTTGGCGGACAGGGAATACTTACAATTGCAGCCATTATCGACCTTGCAGCAATGGGCGAAGGCTTGAAAGTTAAACAGGCTGAAGTTCATGGCATGAGCCAGCGTGGCGGCGCTGTGCAGTCGCACCTGAGAATTTCCGACAGCGAAATATTTTCCGACCTTATCCCCCTGGGCAAAGCCGACTTAATTTTATCGGTCGAACCCATGGAATCGTTGCGGTATCTGCCTTATCTGTCGTCTGGTGGCACGATAGTTACTGCCATTCAGCCTTTCGATAATATTGCAAATTATCCAAATCTCGACAACATACTGAATACAATAAAAAATTCAGGCAGGAGTATTTTAATCGATGCAGTGGCATTAGCCGGCGAGGCAGGAAATTTAAAATCGTCGAACATGGTACTCCTTGGGGCCGCCTCGCCCTATTTAGGCATTGAGAAAGAAAAGATTGAAAAATCAATAGAACAACTTTTCAGTCGTAAAGGACAGGAAACAATCGATATCAATCTAAGAGCCTTTAAACTTGGATTGAAAGCCTCTGAAAATAAACCTGTTAACATATAAACATTTTAACATTCAAACATTTTTCAGATATTTATTGCAAAAGAACGAGTAGCTTTACTAATAGAAAATAAAACCCATCTCAATGATCTGGAATGAATATATAGAGTGTGCCGACAGGCAAAAACTGAAGGAAATTCAGAACAGGCGATTTGTAAAAATGATTGAGCGCATGTATTACAATGTGCCATTTTACAGAAAAAAACTACAGGAAATAGGACTTGAGCCTGGCGATATAAAAAGTATCGATCAACTAAAGGATTTGCCTTTCACTACCAAGCAGGATTTACGCGATAACTATCCGTTTGGGCTTTTTACAGTTCCGCAAAGCGAAATTGTCCGTATCCATGCATCGAGCGGCACCACCGGAAAACCAACCGTTGTTGGTTATACCCGTAACGACATACAAATGTGGAGCGAAGTTGTGGCCCGCTCCCTTACAATGGCCGCTGTAACAAAAAACGATATTATACAGGTTGCATACGGGTACGGCTTGTTTACCGGAGGCATGGGACTGCATTACGGGGCAGAAAAAATCGGGGCATCGGTTATTCCTATTTCGGGCGGGAATACGAAAAAGCAGTTACAACTGATGGTCGATTTTGGTTCAACAGTTATTGCCTGTACCCCTTCGTATGCAGCATTTCTGGGAGAAAGCATTGAAAAAGAGGGCATATTAAAAAGCGACATCAAACTAAAAGCAGGCATTTTCGGTGCCGAGCCATGGACAGAGGAAATGCGGGTGCAGGTGGAAAAGCTTTTAGGCTTGAAAGCTTTTGATATTTATGGCTTGAGCGAAGTTATAGGCCCGGGGGTATCGATGGAATGCGAACACCAGTGCGGGAGCCACATTTTCGAGGATCATTTTATACCTGAAATTATCGATCCAAATACTTTGGAAGTTTTACCTTATGGCGAGCTGGGCGAACTGGTGTTTACCACGGTTACCAAAGAGGCTATGCCACTTTTGCGCTACCGTACCCGCGATTTAACCCGCTTACATGTAGAAAGGTGTGCCTGTGGGCGAACAATGGTGCGTATGGAAAAATGCCTGGGACGTTCCGACGATATGCTTATCATTCGTGGCGTTAATGTGTTCCCCTCGCAGGTTGAGTCGGTATTGCTCGAAATGAGCGAAACTACCCCGCACTATCAACTTATTGTTTCCAGGGAAAACAACCTCGATAACCTCGAAATACGTGTTGAGGTCGATGATCAGTTCTGGTCTGACGAGATAAAAGTGCTCGAAGGGCTTAAAAAGAAAATTTCTCACAACATTAGCAGTATGCTAGGTTTAAGTGCTACCATAAAACTGGTTGAACCAAATACGATTGAACGTTCTGAAGGCAAGGCAAAACGGGTAATCGATAACCGGAACATGAAATAAATGCCTATTGAACAATTTTATTATAGGAGGAACAAATTATGATAATCAAACAACTCTCGATATTTCTCGAAGACAAAACCGGCAGGCTCACCGAACTTACACGTATTTTATCGGAAAACGATATTAATATGACCGCCTTTAGTGTTGCCGATGCACCCGATTACGGCATTATGCGCCTGGTAGTGAACAAACCCGAACTTGCCCTGAAAGTTCTGAAAGATAAAGGCTTTGCAGTAAATACTACCGACGTTATTGCCCTGGTTGTGCCCAATAAGCCAGGTGGCTTGCATAAAGCGCTGGAAATTCTTTCGACAAACAATGTTGCTATCGATTACATGTATGCCTTCGGCCTCGAAGATTCTGCCTCGGTAATTATTAGGCCATCGGCTATATCGCAAGCCATCGAAGTTTTGCAGCAACATAAAATGGAATTGATTTCTGCTAACCAGATTTATAAAATTTAGCTGTTTAGGGGCTTAGGCTATTAGGAAATTAGGGATTTAATTTTTAGTACGTTCTTTCTAAAATAATTGGTTAATTTCTAATCTGTCACAAATTCTAAAAACCTAATATTCTAAAAGTCAAACAGACTAAACGCCTTGCATTACTAACTTTGGCTCTTAAGCACCTTTTACTAATTCAATTCTCAATTCAAAATTATTAATTCTCAATTTATATTATGACCCGTTTCGCTTCTACAACAAGCAATCTCCGTTCGTCCGAAATACGCGACCTGATGAGCCTCGCCACAAAACCGGGGATTATTTCATTTGCTGGCGGCATGCCCGGAAACGACCTGTTTCCGATAAAAGAAATCGATGAAATATATAACAACCTTTCTTTAACAGAAAAACAGCTTGCCATGCAATACGGCCCCACAAACGGGCTTCCAACGCTTATGGAATCGTTATCGGCATATCTCAAAAAGAAAGGCTTGCCTGTAGAGAAAAACCGGATACTTATTACCACAGGTTCGCTACAGGCAATAAATATTTTGGCTAAAGCATTTATCGATCCGGGCGATTCGATATTAGTAGAAAACCCAAGCTTTATTGGGGCGTTGTCGGCCTTTAAGTCGTACCAGGCAGATATAATACCGGTAACATTAAACAGCGATGGGATTTCGCTTACTGCACTTGAGAAGGCAATAAACAAGGCTCCTGCCCTGCCCAAGTTTTTGTACATCACCCCTTGTTTCCATAACCCTGCCGGATATTTATACTCAACTTCACTTAAGCATGAATTGATACAATTGATGGCCGGCAAGAATATACCCATTATTGAAGACGATGCATACAGCGATTTGTTCTTTCACCCTGAAGACAGCGAGCGGCTTACGCCCATAAAAGCCATTAACCCCGAGGGCATTGATGTTTGTTATACCGGCTCGTTTTCCAAAATTATCGGCCCGGGGCTGCGCCTGGGCTGGATGCTTGTACCCCCGCACATTTACGAAAAATGTGAACTCATTAAACAATCGTTCGATGCTTGTTCGCCCAGCTTTACCCAGGTGCTGGCCGACAAATTTCTCAGGAGCGGTGCTATATATACCTATCTCGATACTGTAAGGAAGGCATATAAAACCAGGGCTGAAGCAATGTTCTCGGCACTTGAACAACATTTGCCCGCTTATGTGAAGTGGGAAAAACCCCGTGGCGGCTTTTACATTTGGTTGCAATTGCCCGAAGGTGCCGATGCCACCGAAATACTAAAAAAAGCCATCGACAAAGGTGCGGTATTTGTAACCGGCAAAACATTCGATCCCGAAGGAAAAAAGAACAACTGCCTGCGGGTTTCGTATTGCAATACCTCGCCCGAAATGATTATGAAAGGTATTCCTGAAATTGCAGGTGCAATAAGGGAAATTTGCGGCTAGTGTACCGGCATAGCCGCAAATTCCTGTTTACAGTTATTCATACAGGTATAAGTAATCCATTTCCATATACGTATCGTTATATATATAGAACAATATACGGTTAAGGGTTGGATCGAATTTTTGCCCGTCGGCCAATTTATTGGCAATGCCTTTGGAAGTATATACCAATTCGTTTTCAAAATAAAAGTTCAAATCGTTGTTCGCAGTTCTTTCAAGCCTTACTTCCTGAAACTTTTCATTATAAACTGTGCTTATATTGGCTTTATGTCCATAAGAGCTTTCATCGAGGCTTTCCCAATAATAATAACCGGTAGAAAAATCTTTAACCTTGCACAATAGTTCCCAGTTTTCGGTTGTGCTTAAAGGCTTTAAATCGAGCTGTACGGCTTCGAGCTGGTAACCCTCATATAAATCGTCGGCTTCAAAATAAAAAACAAACGAGATGCTGCCATTACTATATGGCTCGTATGCAAAACTCACCAAGGCATTATTAAAAGTAACATCTAGGTGGCTTACTGATGTTGTAAAATGGCCATATGGCTTTTCATCTTCATCGAAGACTCCTAAAAAACGGAGTTTCCCGTCGAAAATATCAGCATCGAGGTTATAAACGCCCTGGTTCACCTTAACAATCTGGTATTGGTCGTAATAATCGCATGGCAAAACTTCCATATTCTCGTTAAAAGTAACCGAATGATATTCATCTTTGGCAGTTAATGAAATAGTATGCTGCCCCGGGGCGGCAGGGGTTTCCCACCAAACAGTGTCTTTTTTAGCCCTTTCGGTAAGTTTGCCCGCCGAGACCTGCCAGTTGATCTCAAGCATATCGGGGTCGTCGTCGGTTACATTCGAAATGGCAAAAATTGTTTGTTCCGGAAGCACACTGGTTCTCTCAAGCTGGATATTGCCTTCGGGTTTTTTGTTTGTTTCGCATGAACTGAAGCATAACAAGCTAACTGCCACTATGGTTGTGAAAAGAAATTGTTTCATAATTAAACGATTTGGTAAAAACTATTGCGTTATTTTCTAATAATAATTTATGTGGCTACTAACATACCAATTAATAATTAATAACAAACCCTATAACAATTTTTATATTAACAAAACAATAATAACATAGCGGCTATTAAACCCTTGCCCAATGCAGTCACATAACAATCGGCCCATTCTTGTGCAGTAAAATTGCCGTAGGTTTAAGCGTATTTACTGTGCCTTAATAATTGTTATTGCACCTGCCCTGGTAGTATTTTCATGGCCTAGTAGAACATGTTGTTCACATACCTGATTAACTAATTTACACTGTATGAAAATGCTTAAAAACAAAATCGACGGTAAACTGCTTTTTAAGGCGGTTATACTGTTAGCTTTGTTCCTGTTTTCCGGGAACAGAACAGTTGCCCAATCGAATTGCGAACGGTTGGTGTGGCAGGATGAATTCAACGGGCCATCGCTCGATTTAACCAAATGGGAATATGAAACCGGCGACGGTTGTCCAGACCTTTGCCAGTGGGGCACCGGGCAGCTCGACTACTCAACCGACAGAACTGAAAATGTGCGCATTGAAAATGGCCGGCTTATTCTGGAGCTCCGTAAAGAAAATTTCGGGGGGCGCGAATATACCAGCGGCCGTATTCGAACACACAATAAAAAGAACTTCCGTTACGGGCGCATTGAAGCACGCGTAAAAGGCGTTTACAGTCAGGGTGCCGGCTTTGCATTCTGGATGCTCGGTTCCGACTTTGAAACTACCAGCTGGCCAAAATGTGGCGAAATCGATATTTTCGAACAAACCGGCAAGTGGCCCGATTACAACATTGGAACGGCACATTTCGAAGAGGCATGGGGCCATGCCTGGAACCAGGGTAAATTTTACCTTCCGCAGGGGCAACGCTTCGCCGACGATTTCCATGTTGTGGGCCTCGAATGGACCCCCGACTCCATGCGCTGGTATATCGACGGGGTATATTACCACACCTTTCATATAAGCAAACCTATTAATGGATACGACCCGTTTAACCGCGATTTCTTTCTGATATTGAGCGTGGGCATGGGCGGCGATTATTCTGGACCTCCCGATGCTACAACGGTAACACCACAGAAAGTTGAAGTCGATTATGTTCGTGTTTACGAAGGTGCATACAGCACATCTATCGATGGCCCTAAGAGTGTTTACGAGGGCGACTTGTATAAGGAATTTTCGACAAAGGCAGTTACAGGTGCTACCTACAATTGGAGCGTACCGTCCGGATCGACTATTTATTCCGGACAGGGCACCAACACGATACTGGTTAATTTCGGGCCAAACAGCGGAAAAGTTCAATTAAACCTAACAACCCCCGACTGTGGCCCACAAACTTATTTTAAAGATGTAGAAGTACAAAAAGCCATTATTGTAAATAAAGTATTCGACGATTTTGAAACCAACCGTAACTGCATATACGATTACCGTTCGGGCACATTCACAGAAAATGTCAACAACCCGGCACCCAACTATATAAACAGTTCGGCCAAAGTTGGCAGATATGTAAGAAATGTCGTTGAATCGTGGGATGCAATGGTGCTGTTAAATGTCGATCCGGGGCATGCCGGCGAATTTGTGCAGGGAAAAAAGCGCCTGTTCCTCGATGTATATACCGATGCCCCTGTTGGCACCAAAGTCAGCCTGGGCTTTGAAAACACAGCTGCAACAGTCGATCAGCCTTATGGGAAACACAGCAATTATGCAGCCTACACCACACGGCAAAATGCATGGGAACGTCTCGAATTTGTTCTAACCGATATACCCGACAAATATGCTGGCTCCTATAAGGTAAATAAGTTTGTATTGATGTTCGATCCGGGCCGAAAGTCGGGAAATACATGGCATTTCGACAATTTACGCTCTGGCCAGTCGGGCCCCGATGCCATTATACTGAGCCAGAATATTTTGGAAGATTGGGATGGCACTTCGAACCTGCCATTAAGCAGTACTACCGGAAATTACCAGCCAAATTTTTCAAACCCTGCACCGGGCGGGAAAAACACCTCTGAACGGGTATTGCGCTATGCACGCAGTGCAGCAACAGAATACGATAATATTAGCTATAAAATACAGCTCGACGATGCCAGCCCTTTCCGCGATGGCACAAACATTATTGCATTCGATGTTTACACATCGGCTGCACCCGGAAAAGTTGTTTCAGCACACCTGCAAGATACTACCATAAGCGGAGATGCCGACTGGCAGGCACCCATACACAGCATATACGAAGGACGCATTGAACAACAAAACCAGTGGCAAACGGTACAACTAAAATGGTCGTCGACACCAAATGCCAGCGTGCCCAATGTGAATGTTAACAAACTCGTATTGCTCATTGACGAAAAAACCTTTAACGGCGATATGTATTATATCGATAATATCCGTATTTTATCGTCGAAACAGCCTGAATCGTTTGTATTGAGCAAAGTTATTGAAGACTTTGATGCTAACCGGAACCTAAACCTGGTATGGACAGGAGAAGAACTCACCGCACCAACAACAAACCCCTCTCCCACAGGAATAAACACTTCGGCTAACGTGGCAAAATACGTACGCCACCAGGTAAATGCCAACGACTGGCTGGTGTACGATGTAAACACATCTCTCGATGCCAAAGCTTTGCGCGAAAAAACAAAGGTTTTTGCAATGGACGTTTATACCAATGCACCTGCCGGAAAGGTAATAACAATTGGACTTGAGGCCGGCTCGCTGGCAAATTCCGACAACTGGCCAACCGGGCGCCATTCCGACTATTCAACAGCAACAAAAGTACAGGACCAATGGCACACAGTTAAATTTATCTATTCAAGCTCTTCCGATCCATCAACACCCGATAACCTGGTGAACAAGCTCACATTTACTTTTAACCAGGGCCAACCGGGCGACTATACTTACTATTTCGATAATTTACGCATTCTTGAAAGCATAAAAGACACAGTGCTCAATTCAATTGTTGTTTCACCGGCACTTTCTCAGAACGTAGCCCTTAACCAGACCATACAGTTTGCTGCAACCGGTAAAGACCAGTTTGGCAACAACTTTCCCAGCAACCCGGTATGGAGCGTAAACGGTGGAGGCACAATAAGTGCAAGCGGTTTGTTCAGGGCAACTTCAAACGGCGTTTACAAGGTAACCGCTACCGATGGTACCGTAGCCGGAACGGCCGACATTCTTATTGGCGAAAGCATAAGGCTTTCAAAAATAACAGTAACGCCAGCCGAGGCAACCATTTATCAGGGCAACCCGGTTTCCCTGGCCTATTCAGGTTTCGACCAGCTTAACAGGCCAATTACCGTAAACAACCCAACGTTCTCAGTATCTCCATCGGGTGGCAGTCTAAGCAACAATGTGTTTACCAGCAATGTTCCGGGGGTTTATACCATTACAGTAACATCGGGCAACATAAGCGCCTCATCGGTAATTACAGTGAGGGCTACACCGGTTCTTACCACACTCGACATAAACCCAAAGGCAACCAAAATATACCTTAACGGCACACAGCAATTTCTCGCCACTGCGCTCGATCAATACGGAAATACAATTGCAGCAAACCTGAGCTGGTCGGCTGCGGGGGCGAATATATCCTCATCCGGCTTGTTTAGTGCAAACGCTATTGGCACCTATGTTATTAAAGTGTTATCGGGCGACAAACAGGCATCGACTTATATAAGCGTACTTGAAACCCCGCAGAATGTTGCTTTAAACAAACCTGCAACAGCATCGTCGGAAGAAAATTATGGTACAACAATAAACTATGTAAACGATGGCAATGCCACTACACGATGGTCGAGTGTCGCATCAGATAACCAATGGGTTAAAATTGATTTACAAAGCTCATACCGGTTGAGCCGTGTTGTATTAAACTGGGAAACTGCTTGTGGCAAAAGTTATAACATAAGGGTCTCATCCGACGATGCAACATATACAACCATAGTTTCCGAAACCAATGGCAGTGCCGGTATTAAATCGTACAATATCGATGCTACAGCACGCTATATAATGGTTCAGGGACTAACCCGTGGCACTCCTTATGGTTATTCGCTTTTCGAAATTGAAGCATACGGGGTTATTGCCACCAGCCCTGTATTAAAATCGATTGTTGTCAACCCGGTTTATACCGAGATAAACCATAATACAAGCCAGAACTATTCATTTAATGCCTTTGACCAATACGGCAACAACTTTGCCACCAGCGTTACCTGGTCGGTTAACGGGGGCAATATAAACAGTTCGGGCATATATTCGGCAACCACTGTTGGCACATTTAATATTACAGCCAGTAGCGGAAGTATTTCTGGCACGGCGCAGATTAAAGTTAAAGGGAATGCCCCTCCGGTGGTTACAATAACAACGCCGGCAAACAATTCAATATTCCAAAGAGGAAGTAATGTATCGGTTTCGGTGAATGCTACCGACAGCGACGGTTCGGTCGCCAGGGTTGAATTATTTGCCAATGGCAATCTGCTGGCCACATTAACATCAGCCCCATACAATTATACCTGGCAGGCAAACACTGCCGCAACATACAGCCTCATGGCACGGGCTACTGATAACCTCGGTGCACAGGCAACATCAACAGCAGTATCGGTTAAAATTAACAACCCGCCAACAGTTACGATAACCGCACCTGTTGCTAATTCTTCTGTTGATGAAGGAACAACGCTTAACCTTTCGGCATTGGCTTCCGACAACGACGGGAACATTTCGCGGGTTGAATTCTTTATCGACGGAACCAGCAAGGGAACCGTATCTTCAGCACCCTATAACCTGGCTGTTACAGGTTTGGCTGCCGGAAACCACAGTGTATATGCCCTGGCTACCGACAATAACAACGGTACAACAACTTCGGCTGCCGTATCGTTTACTGTAAACCCGGTAAATATCGAAACCAATATTGCCCTTAACAAGCCGGCAAGTGCTTCTTCTGCCGAAGGGGCTTATGTTGCCACACTAGCCAACGACGGCAATGCCGGCACACGCTGGGGCAGCGCATTTGCCGATCCGCAGTGGATTGCCGTGGATTTGCAGGGCCCGTTTAGCATTTCGAAGGTGGTTCTCCGCTGGGAAACTGCATCAGGCAAAGCCTACAACATCGAAACCTCAAGCGACAATTCCACATGGGTGCCGGCGAAAACAGTAACAGCTGGTACAGGCGGTACAGAAACCCATTTGTTAAGCGGCATAACTGCAAGGTATATACGTATGTACGGCACACAACGCAATACAGGATGGGGTTATTCATTATGGGAATTTGAAGTATATGGCACTCCATCTGGTAACGTTCCGGTAACAGGTGTCAGCTTAACTTCTGCTTTGCTAAACCTTTTGGTTAATGAAACATATCAGCTCTCGGCTTCTATTGCCCCGGCAAATGCCAGCAACAAAGCAGTCAGCTGGGCATCATCAAATGCTTCAGTGGCTACTGTTAGTTCAACCGGTATGGTTACTGCCATGGCCGATGGCACAGCTATAATTACCGTTACTACTGCCGATGGAAACAAAACAGCCAATTGTACTGTAAATGTAAACACAGTTGGAACAAACATCGCCCTGAACAAACCTGTCACCGCTACTTCCACCCAGTCGGGACTGCCCGTAACAAATGTGAACGACGGGCTGGCCAATACACGCTGGGGAAGCGAATGGACCGATGCACAAACGATAACCATCGATCTGCTGGCCGCCTACTCGGTTTCGAAAGTAGTGCTGAACTGGGAGACTGCCTGCGGAAGAAACTATACCGTTGAAGTTTCGAACGATAATGTAAACTGGACAACCATTTACTCAACAACAACCGGCAATGGGGGTATTATTACCATTACACCTGCAAGCAGTGCCACAGGCCGTTATGTTCGAATGCGGGGTACTTTAAGGGCAACCGGATGGGGTTACTCGCTTTGGGAATTTGAAGTTTACGGTTCAACTGTAAAAGCAGCCGACGGGCTGGAAAACTATAACGAAATTACCAGTAATAGCGAACCTGTAATTTATCCTAACCCGGCCGTTGAATTGTTTACACTTGAAGTAAATGAAACCGACAGGTTTTCAGAAATAGTTGTTTACGATTTGACCGGAAAACTGTACCTGTTTGAAAGACTTGAACAGGATCTCACACAGTATTCATTCAATATCGAACACCTGAAAGCAGGAACGTATATTGTGAAGCTTACCGGCAACTCCGGGGCTAAAACCTTAAGATTGATTAAATATTAATTAAAGTGTTTCTTAAAACATGATCGGGAATAGTTCCCGATCATGTTTTTTTTCTATCTATTATTACTTCCAACCACTAATAAATCAATAATTTTTTTATAATTGTAAGAGAATATTGTTAAGTGTAATTATCGAATATTCGTAATAACTTAAATACCGAATAACATGATAAGAATAATTAACGTATTGTTCTTACTCTTAACAGTAACATTTGCATGGGCACAAGCGGGTACCCGCCAGTTCAGCAATAATTTCGAGGGGCTTTCGGACAACCATATTTCGGCTATCATCCAGGACAAGTTTGGGTTTATGTGGTTTGGCACAAACAACGGCCTATGTCGGTACGATGGCTACAATTACAAGTATTATCTAAACAATCCGGGCGACAGCAACACCTTAAGCTTAAACCGAATAACCGACATTGTGCAGGACAGCACAGGCAACCTCTGGATTGGCACATTTGGCGGGGGGCTAAACTATTTCGACCGCAAAACTGAAAAATTTTCGCGTTTCGAAAAGAAAGAAAATAATCCTTCTAGCCTGAGCAACAATGGCATTCTGAAATTATTGATAGACTCAGGTAAACAGTTATGGGTTGGCACCGAAGACGGCCTTAACCTTTTTCGCCCCGAAACAAATAGTTTTGAGCATTTTACCGTATCAAATTCGGAACTAACAAATAATTATATTAGTGCCCTTGCCGAAGACGGGTTGGGGAATATATGGGCAGGCACCCTGGGTGGCGGGGTTTGCATTTTCGATAAAGGAACAGGCAGTTTTACCCCATATACCAACAAGCCCGGCGATTTACAAAGCCTGAACGATAATAATATCCGCAGTATTTTTCGCGACAATATAGGGAATATCTGGGTTGGCACCCTGCAAAACGGGTTGGCCCAAGCCATTAGAAACCCATCGGGAAGTTATGTTTTCAGGCATTTTATAAATGACCCTGCCAACCCAAACTCACTAGCAAACAATAGTATTTTGTGTATTTATGAAGATTCTGATTATAACCTGTGGATAGGAACCGAAAACGGTGGGGCCGATTTATTCGATCGAAAAGCAAATGTGTTTATCCACCACAAATTCAATAGCGAAGACGAGAATTCATTGGCCGGCAATTCGGTATGGTCGATAGTTGAAGACAATTCAGGAGGGTTGTGGTTTGGCACTTTTAACAAGGGTGTGAGCCGCTGGGATCCAAACCGCGATAAATTTGCACATTATAACCTTAACCCAAAGAAAATTAAGAATATACAAAACATTACTGTTACAAGTTTTCTGGAAGTTACAGAAAACAAAGTTATTGTAGGTACCGATGGATATGGCTTTTATTCCTGGGACACCGGCAACAACGCTTTTGTTCAGCTAACCCATAACCCCGAAAAAAAGGCCTCGCTCGGCAGTAACGTGGTTTTAAGTATGGCTGCTGATAATAACAACCGTATTTGGCTAGGTACCTGGGGTGGTGGCATAAACATAACTCAGGGGAAAGTTTCTGATAATAACTTTGAAAAAGTGTTTACATACGAGAATATTTTTTCGATAGTAAAAGATGCAGATAACACAATGTGGGTAGGCACCTGGGGTTCCGGATTGCACATTATCAGGGATGGATGGGAAAAAGTTTACCAATATACACCTTCGCTTACCGACGAACATTCGATTAGCAGCGGCAATATTTTTTGCATTCTGCACGACAGCTACCTCCGCACATGGGTTGGCACACTCAATGGGCTTAACCTGGTTTCGGGCAGTTTCGACTCTTCGTTTACCTTTCAGAAATTCTTCCACCAGTCTAACGATACCAACAGTTTATGGTCGAACACGGTGTTATGCCTTTTTGAAGACAGCCGAAGAAATTTGTGGATTGGCACCAGTTTTGGGCTCAATAAATTTGTACCGAAAACCGGAAACTTCGTGCGTATTGTGAATGAAAAAATAGCCAATAAGGAAATAAAAGCCATACTGGAAGACCCTAACGGCAACCTATGGATTAGCGCCGACAACAACCTGATACGCTATAACCCCCGCGACAACAAAGCCATACTCTACGATAAAGGCGATGGCATACATACACGGGGCTTTAGTGTTGGCGCGGCCATAAAAACCGCCGACAATAGTTTTCTGTTCGGCGGTAAAAATGGTTTTGTAAAATTTAATCCGGAAAACCTGCAGATAAATGAATTTATACCCCCTGTGTTTATTACCGATATAAAAATATTCAATAAGCCGGTAGTGCCGGAAAAAAAGGGTACAATTGAAGTTAATGCCATGTTTGCCCGCGAAATTGTGCTAAAGCCAAAACAAAATGTTTTTTCCATAGAATTTGTTGCCCTTAACTACACCCACCCCGAAAAAAACCAGTACGCCTATATGCTCGAAGGGCTCGAGAAAAACTGGAATTATGTTGGCAATCTGCGTTTTGCGACATATACCAACCTCAGTCCGGGCGAATACACCTTTTTGGTAAAAGCATCGAACAACGATAATGTATGGAACGAAATGCCTGTTAGTTTGAAAATAATTGTTAAGCCCCCTTTCTTTCGCACGTGGTGGTTTAAGCTCATTATAGCACTTTTGGCTGCCTACCTGGTTTATACGATATATATGGTACGGGTGCAAAAAATCAGGCGGAAGTTTGAGATGCAGGAAAAATTGCTGCAATCGAAACGAATTGAATCGGAAAAAGAAATTATTAAGCTGCAAAAAGACAAACTCGACAACGAACTGGAATACGCCAATAAAGAGCTTGCCTCTATTACCATGAATATTTTGCAGAAAAACGAGAAAATGATATCCATACGCGACCAGTTGCACGAACTCCTGCCCGGGGCCGAAAAAGATTTACAAAGAAAAATTAAGCTAATAACCAAAGATATTGAAGCCGATTTGGAGAACGAGAACAAATGGGAAAGGTTTGAGTCGAAATTCGACATTATTCACGATAATTTCCTGAAGCGCTTTACAGAACAATACCCGAAGGTAACGCACAAAGATTTAAAGATGTGTGCTTTTATCAGAATGAATATTTCAAACAAAGAAATAGCAAATCTGCTGAATATCACACTCAGAAGTGTAGAGTCGAGCCGCTACCGCATACGTAAAAAAATGGGACTTGATTCAGAAGTAAACCTCAACGATTTTATTATTCGTTTTTAAAATTTTTAACGGTGCAGCATTTTGATACTTATGCCTTTCTGTGCCGACCAACCCTCTTTGTCGGCAAGGCTGATAAAAAAATGATAATCGCCCTCTTCGGAATCGATGAGCAGTAAACGGTAAGTTATTTGACTATTCAAATTCTACATTCCCTTCAATATTTTCATTTTTAGTTATTTTCATTTTTTTTCAATCTTATCCACCAGATGCTATTATAATGATAATTACAAGAATACAAGCAAAATAGTTTTATTGTTGTATGTTTTATTGAAATCTATTTCGAATTGTAACAAATTTCTAATATTCTCTTGCTAATGATTACTTTTATATATGTAATTTTGCGGTTGGTTAGTAGCTCTGTGTTTAATAACTTAAGCAATAAATAATAAATAATATATAAATGGCAGATATTTTAAGCTTACTGAAAAATAAAGGGATAGTGTTGCCGGAAGAGGTAATACAACTTCTTGAAAGCAAAACCGATTATACATTGTTTAACTCAACTTCGGAGTTGGCAGATGCGGCAACAGGTGGCAAAAACAACCTAAGTTTTGATGTTAAATATAATGTTCCGGGAAAAGGTGAATATACCGAAGCATTTGTGCACCGGGTAAGTAATGGCATTTCGGCAAATTATACCGAACCCTATATGCGCCGGCGCGACCCCGACACTATGTATATTGCCGACAATTTACCTTCCGATAAGGATAGGTTTACAGATAAGTTTGGCTACGACTTTTCAGTTCTTAAGGCTGAAACACTTAAATGGCTTAAGAACCAGGAGTTAGGCGTATTTTTTTATTTTGCAGGCCGCAATGGTATAGGCAGTACAGGTTTGGCAATTTGTCCGGCAAATGCTGCTTTTTTTGCAATGGGCTTGTCAATGCTTCAATCAATTATTAGTATCGATCAACTTCAGGAAAACACAAAGATTACTTCTGTAATATATGTTGCCCCGGTATTCAGGCACACACATTTTAACGGCAAACAGGTTGTGGTGCATAACCGTTCAGAAAACTTGCACGAAATGTATTCATACAACCTCTACCCCGGCCCCAGCGCTAAAAAAGGTTTGTATGGTGTATTGCTGAACCAGGGTGAAAAAGAAAGCTGGATTACCACACATTGCTCGACAGTGCAAGTAATTAGCCCATACGACAATATGACCACATTTATGCACGAAGGTGCCAGCGGGGGCGGAAAGAGCGAAATGCACCAACATATTGTTCGTGAACCAAACGGGCAGGTGCAAATAGGGATGAACATCCTGACAAGCGAAAAGAGGTTGATTAACTTTCCGTTGTTTTGCAGTTTCCAGCCGGTTACCGACGATATGGCCATTTGTCATCCCTCAATTCAGCCTAATAACGGAAAACTATCGGTTATCGATGCTGAAAATGCCTGGTTCATAAGGGTCGATGGCATTAAAGAATATGGCGATGACCCATTTCTTGAAAAGATTTGTATAAACCCCAAAACGCCATTACTGTTTTTAAATGTAGATACTTACCCTGGTTCTACGGCATTGCCATGGAACCATATCGAAGACAGTCCGGGCAAAAAGTGCCCAAACCCCCGGGTTATTGTTCCAAGGGATATAGTGCCCAATATTGTTGATAAACCTGCCACTATTGATGTACGTAGTTTTGGTGTGCGCACCCCCCCGTGCTCGAAAGAAAACCCCTCGTATGGCATTGTTGGGCTGTTCCACATATTGCCGCCTGCGCTGGCATGGCTTTGGCGTTTGGTTTCGCCCCGTGGGTATGCAAACCCAAGTATTGTTGGTTCCGACAAAATGGAAAGTGAAGGCGTTGGCTCATATTGGCCTTTTGCCACCGGTAAACAATCGGTACACGCAAACCTGCTGCTCGAACAAATAGTAGCTACCCCACGTGTGCAGTACACGTTAACCCCTAATCAACATATCGGGGTATGGAAGGTTGGGTTTAAGCCGCAATTATTTATGCGAGAATACCTAACCCGAAGGGGAAATGCAAAACTGCGTACCGACCAGTACCAGGAAGCCCGCTGCCCTCTTTTGGGTTACGAACTAAATTACCTTACTATTGAAGGGGCTAAAATCCCATCGCGCTTTTTAAAGGTATATAACCAGATAGAAGTAGGCACTGAAGGATACGATGCTGGCGCAAAAATATTATACGACTTTTTTAGGGTAGAATTAAAGAAATATATCACGCCCGAACTCTCACAAGCCGGGCACCGGATTATTGAGGCCTGCCTCGATAATGCTTCAGTTGACGACTATTTAAGTATTGTGCCAATCGATTACAGTTATTCTTTTTTTACCATCGATTTAAATAAATAAAGCTTACAATTACTTACGTAAAAAATTAAACCGGCAGAGGCTTTTTCCTCTGCCGGTTTACTTTACAAAACTTAGAATGGTAGGGCAATAATAACTTAGCTAACTTCCAAATATTCCATTGCCAGCAACTATTGCTGTTCGGGAAGCATAACTTTGCCCATGAACATTATGGCATTCGATTTTTTCTCGCAAATGGCAAAAACAAAGGGGCGGTTAACATTAAAGTATTTCGTTTTGGGCGGTTCACCCACTGAGGTAATTTCAAAAACAATTCCGGTTGCAGCGGCAGCCTCTGAGCCTTCTTCGTTTACCTCTATAAAGGCTTTGTGGACTACCTGGCTAATTAATATGCTTGTATCGGATATGCCGGAAAAATTGGCCAAGCCGGTAAAGGCTATATCGAGGCCGAGAGCGGATAACTCAGGAATAATGTTCCTTGTGCCAAAGGTATATTTGAATTTAGGCAAAGAAATACTGACTTCCTCAACAGAATAGCTTTCCATCCAGTCAGACCAGTTTTCAACGGTCATTTCTCCAATAATATCATTAGCATTTTTGTTGGCAGAAGGCAATAACACAACCATGAAGTAATTCGAATCGACATAAGGCAATTTCACAGAAGAAAACAAATCGTTTTCCAGGTAGCTGAAGTTCTCCAACTGTTTCATAAACACAACTCGTTCTGTAGTGCCTGCGTTTGTATAAAAATTATCGCTAACATTTGCGCTGTCGTTAAACTGGTATTTCCAGTCGCCTTTAAAATAAATGGCATTAACAAGAACCAAAACAGTTTCGTCATCTAATTCGCCTAATAAGTCTTTTATTTTATCGTGGGTTTTCTCTTCCACCCAGTTATTAATAATTGTGGAGGCTTCCGGTACTGAATAATCGAGGTTTTGCACTTCGGCATCAAAATAATTCCGGGCAATATCAATAAAACCCTTCTTAACAGGGAACCAATCTGCAGGCCACACCGAATTTGCAATTTCAACCGTTACCAGGTTGTTTTTTGGGAGTACCTCGTTGTATAGCCCCGAAATAGCTTCGAGCATAGTTTGTTTGTCGTACCCCTTTTGATCCAAGACTACCTGAAATGCTTCGAGGGTTTCCTTTTCTGCGCCAATGCCGGCAAGCGACAATGCATAATACATACTTAAGGGCGAAATAAATACATTTTTCTGCAGCTCTTCGTTTTTGTTTATCTCTTTAAAAATATTTAGGGCAAATGCATTGTTTGCTTCAACAATAGCACTTTTCACTTCGCCGGTGTTCATATCCTTGCGGTTAGGGCCTTCTATGGCCGAAAAATCGCATCCGTGTATTAATACAACAATAATAGCCGTTGTTAGAAAAAATTGATTTTTCATGGTTTTAGTTTTCCTTTTAAGATGAAAAGAACAGAAATTGGTTGCGTAACTATTTAATTTTAATACCAGTATCCTTCGGCAACAATGTTTACCCTGCCGCCAATATGTATATCAAAAACTTCGCCTTGTCGGTCAGCTTTAATATATATCCGCGAAGGCCTTCCAATTTCGTAACCCTGTGCCACCGAAAGGCTTATTTTATTGGAGTTGAACAAATTGTACTGCAGCATATATGCTGCCAGGCACCCGTTGGCGCTACCGGTAGCAGGGTCTTCGGGTATGCCGAATTCTTCTACAAAAACACGTGCTTTAGCTTTGTCGGTTTTTGATTCCTTATTAATACTAAAAACCATAAATTCTTTGGTTTTGCTGTCTGCAAGTAATTTTCCCGACAACTCCTTATTTACTTTTGCTTTTATTACAGCTTCATTTCCGATTAGCGGAACAATAATAAAAGGCAAACCGGTTGATACTTCTTGTACTGGTATGTTTTCGGAAATGTCGGAAACATTTAACCCTAATATACCTGCAATAGCAGGCTTGTCGAAAATACGGCCAAAAACAGGCTGCAACTGCTTCATCCACATTATATCCGTGTCGCGGTGAACTGGTATTTTGCCGGCCTTAACATGCAAGGCAATATTAGTGCTTTTGTTGCCCAAAAGCCTGTCGAGAATAATATAGGCTGTACCAATTGTGGGATGGCCGGCAAAGGGCACTTCATTTCCGGGTGTAAAAATCCTCACATTATATTCATTTTGGCTTTGGTTTTGGCCTGAAATAAAAGTTGTTTCGGAGAAATTTATCTCCCTGGCGATTTGCTGCATTTCTGTATCAGAAATATTAATAGCATTGGTAAATACCGCAAGTTGGTTGCCAGAATATCTGCCGGTTCCAAACACATCGGCTATATAAAATTTGAGGGTTCGCTTTTCTGTTTGTTCGTTTAAAAGGGGTGATCTTGGTATTGGGCCCATAAGAAATATTTTAATTGGCTGTATCTAAATTCAATTATAGTTTGTAAACTGATCGGTTTGAAAGGTTTTTCATCTTTTGTAAACCAAAAACATACAGGAATATTACATAAGGTACAAATAAAACCATAAGCCGGTAATTTCCAAGCATTAAAATAAAGTCGAAAAAACCATGCAGCAACACAGGATATAGAAAAGCCTTTAAGAGCATAGCATTGCGCCCTTGTGGGTAAAATTTTGCCAGTCCGAAATAAAAACCCATAGTAACACCGAACAATGCATGTGCAGGTACCGAAACCAGGGCCCTTATATAACCTGTGGTTGCCCCATGCCCAAAAACATACATAATGTTTTCTATTCCGGCAAATCCTAATGAAATAAAAACAGCATAAACAATACCATCGAATTTTTCGTTAAAGTTTCTGTTGCGCCAGATAAGCAGCAATAAAGCAAGGTATTTAAACAGTTCTTCGTTAAAACCCGCTAAAATAAAGGCTTCATAAAAAGCTGGCCATCCACCGGGCATGTTATCGGGCAGAATATTCGAAAGCAGTTTGCCGGCAATAATAACCGGCAGGGGAAGAATACTTCCAACCAATAACGAAACTATAAGCAGCCCCAGGGGTTCTTTCTCGTATTTATCGCGGAAATAAATGTACAAAGCAATAATAAAAACCGGGGCGAGGGCAATTATCAGAAGTCTCATGAAAATAGAATTAAAATTAATTAATTGGCCCCGCAGAACAACCATTTATGCCCATTAACCTGTTGTGGGCCTTATAGCATTGATGTTCCATTTTTATTACCATCCTTAAGGGTTTTGATAAATAGACGATGGAAATACCCCTCCGTTTTGATAAGGGTAATAATTATTTCGGGAATTAATATGAAATTGTGCACCTACACTTATATTCGAGCCAATTTTATAATTAAAGCCTACCGAAATTCCATTGTTGATATAATTAGAAATTACAGCCTGTCTGCTTGTTTCGGGAATAGTGTAAACCGATTTATAGGCAGTGCCATTTAACACCAGCCTGTCGGAGAGCATATAATTGCCCGAGGCATACATAAACATAGTGGTCATTGGAAGCATTTTATATTCTGTATTTTCCGGATTTCCTGACGGAAAAGCCAGTTTTGTTGCCCCTGCCTGAATGCCAGCTTCTAACCATATTTTACCAGAAATAGGGTATGAAATATGTGGCATAAACGAAAACACAGGGCCACCGTAACCCTTAGGCGAGAATATATAGCCCATATTTGCACTGAGCCCGGTTTTTAGTTTTCGTTCAGTAATGTTTTGGCCTCCCCGGCCTGGAATTAAACTATCGCTGGCAGCCACAGAAATTGGGGCAAACAAAGCTTCCTGTGCCACAACACAAATTGAAAAGCATAGGAACATATATAAGGTAAGTGCTTTTCTCATAGTTGAATATTTTAGCGAATAAATATAATTAAAAATCAGGTTTTACTATCGAGCCGGTGCACAGAAAAAATTCCTTTTACCGACGACAGTTTACGGGTAAGTGAACCAAGATGATCCAAATCGCGCACAACAATAGTCAGAACTGCCCCGAAAGCATCGTCGTTAGGTTCAAGTTTCATCGAGCGGAGGTTTACCCCAAAATCTTTTGATATTACTTCAGAAATACTGTTGAGTATGGTAGCCTGGTCGTTTCCGGTTATACGCAGGTTTACAGGGAATACCGATTCGGGGCCTTTGCGGGTCCATTTTGCCGAAACAACCCTGTAGCCATATTTTCCAATAAGTTGTACTGCGTTTGGACAGTTTGTCCGGTGAATTTTTATACCGTCGCTAATGGTTACAAAACCAAAAATATTATCGCCCATAATTGGGCTGCAACATTTTGCAAGTTTATAATCGACATTGGCAACTTTTTCGTCGATAATTAAGTAATCGACTGCCCGCAATGGCTTTTGTTGTGTTTTTTGTTCTTCTGCTGTATCGGGCGCTAAAACAGGTTCTTCCGGAATTTTTTCATCTCTGAGTATAAAGTTTTTTACATCGGACAAATCGATTTTATTTGCCGAAATGAGACAGTATAATTCCTGGGCGTTGGGCAGTTTATATTCTTTTAACAGGCCACGGATAATTTCATCGTTATACTCAATTTTCCAATTTTTAAAGCGCCTTTTAATTATTTCTTTGCCATTTTCGGCCTCACGTACTTTTTCTTCACTGAGTGCCTGCCGTATTTTCTTCTGGGCCCTCGAAGTTACAACAAAGTTAAGCCAGTCGAGCTTGGGCTTTTGGTTTTTCGAAGTGAGTATTTCAACTTTATCGCCATTTTGCATAATATGCCTGATTGGCACAATTTTTCCATTTACTTTTGCGCCTGTGCAGGTATAACCTACCTGTGTATGCACATCGTAGGCAAAATCGAGCACCGATGCATTGGTTGGAAATTTACGCAAATCGCCTTTGGGGGTAAAAACAAAAATTTCTTTTGAATAAAGGCTTAGTTTAAAGTCGTCGATAAAATCTGTGGCATCGGGTTCGGGGTTTTCCAGTATTTCCCTTATTTTGCCAAGCCAGCCGTCAAGGCCTTTTTCACCTTCGCCCCCTTTATATTTCCAATGGGCCGCCACCCCTTTTTCAGCAATTTCGTTCATACGTTCGGTGCGTATCTGTACCTCAACCCAGCGACCACCCGGACCAACAACTGTAGTGTGCAGCGATTCGTAACCGTTGCTTTTGGGCACCGAAATCCAGTCGCGCATGCGCAAAGGGTTAGGCTGGTATATATCGGTTACAGTTGAGTAAACCTGCCAGCAGTCGGATTTCTCGTTTTTAAGTTCGGTGCGCAGAATAATACGAATGGCAAACAAGTCGTACACATCTTCGAACTCTACCTGTTTTTTTCGCATTTTGTTCCAAATCGAATGAATCGACTTTGGCCTCCCTTTAATTTCAAAATCGAAACCCTGATTTGTGAGTTCGGTTTTTATGGGAAGAATAAATTCTTCAATAAAACTGTTACGGGCTTTCATGGTTTCAGAAAGCTTTCGGGCAATCATGTCGTAGGTTTTACGGTTTGTGTATTTCAACGACAGATCTTCCATCTCCGACTTCACAAGGTACAAACCAAGCCTGTGCGCCAGGGGGGCATACAAATAAGCAGCCTCAGAGGCAATACGTATTTGTTCCTCGGGCAACAGGTGCTTCATCGTGCGCATGAGTTCAAGCTGTTCGGCCAACACAATTAATATTACCCTGACATCTTTTGCCAGGTTCAGCAGCAAACGCCTGAAATTTTCTGCCTGCGACGATTTTGCCCTTTCTTCAATGTTAGCAACATTAGCAAGTCCTTCGGTAATAATTGCAACATCACTGCCAAACTGTTTCTTTATTGCATCGTAATCGGGGGCAAATAAATCAAAGGTGTGAGAAACCATAAGACTAATAAGCGATGTACGGCCAAGCCCTATATCGTTTATGGCAATTAACGATGCATTAATAACATTTAATACTGTATCATTAGCACTTTTCGGTTGATGCTCCTTTTTAGAATTTACAAGTAAAAGAAATGCCCTGTCGAGCAGATCGGTAGAGTTTTCTGTTTTCTTCTTTTTTAAACTGGCAAGCAGTTTTTTATATGCTAAATGGTAGTGTTCGGGTATTGTGCTAAAATCATCGGCCATTATCGGGGTGTTTTAAGACAAAATTAAACATAAACAATCAAAACCCAACCTGTTCAATGCAAAACCAAGCATGGAATACTATATCTCGGGCCTAAGGCTGTTTTGGCAATTTCAAAATTTCGGTAATTTAGGCCATGCAAATGCGTAATTTTTCCAGTATTTCTTCCGATGGCCTTACCGGTTTTCCTGTACTGGCGCTAACAAATGCCAACGATGTGCTTCCCTCCGACAACAACAGGTTTTTTTTGTTGTACAGCCTGTAACAAAATACCAACCTTACACCCGTAAATTTTTCAAGTATAGTAACAAGCCTTAGCTCATCGTCGTAAAAGGCAGGCTGAAAATACTTAACCTTAAAATCCGACAAGGGCAGTAGTATGCCCTTATCTTCCATTTCTTTGTAATTCAGGCCATGCTCCCTCATAAGTTCAGTACGCCCCATTTCGAAATAAGCGGCATAATTTCCATGATGGGCATATCCCATTCGATCGACTTCGTTGTATCGTACCCTGAAAGCAATTTCTGATGATGTCATGTGTTCCTTCCCCTTTATTTATAAGCCAAAAATAAGTATTTAGCGCACAAAAATTGGCAAAACATGCTACATATAACAAACAGAAAATTCCTTTTTGTTAAATATTTGTTACTGTTACGAGAATTTTTTAATGAGAAAATTTGTGTTTTTGTAGTATATTTTAAAACCATTTATAAGGTTGAACGTACTTAAGTTAAAGTTTTAAAAAAATGCGCTACTTTTTCTGCCTGGTTCTTCTTAGCTGCTTTATTACGGCCGGTACCCAAAATGTATTTTGTCAGACTGATAGTTTAAAAGTTAAGCCACAAACCCGCGAATACAAGGTTAAATATCAAAAACCAAAGAATTACTCAATCGACAATGTACAAGTTCCACTATCGGTGCGCCTAAAACATTCAATATCGCGCCATGCTGCAAATAAAGCCGAAAAGAAAGAGTTAAGGGCACAAAAACAAAACCAGAAAATATTGGATAAGGCCCTGGCAAAAAACAGCAGGCAAAAAGAACGCGAAAACAAGAAAGTTGCCGTAAGGCAAACAAAAGCCGAAAAAGAAGCACTAAGGGCACAGGCAAAGGAAAGCAAAAGAATACAAAAAGATAACGAAAAGGTTATGGACTTGCAGCTCGAGGCAGAGAAACTAGCCGAAAGAAATAGTCTTTTATTGGCTGCCGAAAACGATAAAACCATCGAAAAGCTGGAAAAGCAGCAAAATAAGAACAAACAAGAGGCTTTAGAGCAAAGCAATAACATAAAAAAAGAAAATCTACAGGTATTGGCCCTTCAGCAACAATTGCGCGAAGATTATATAACGTTAAGCCAAAATACAAAAAAAGAAAACCAGAAAATATTAGCAGGGCAAAAGAAACAATCGGAGCAGTTAATGGCAGAAAATAATGAATATTCGGAAAATATTTCAAAACAGAATGCTGCCATTGAGAAACGAAAAGCCAGGGAACTGGCAAAAATTGAGAAAGAAGAACTTAAACTCCGTGACAAAATTGACGAACATAACCGAAAAATACTTGCTTTTGAAGATGGCACTTATGCCGAAAACCTGAAAAAAGAGAAAAAGATTAGCGAAGAAACCCAAAAGGAAAACGAAAAAATACTAAAAGCACAAGCCGAAGCTGCCGGGGAGTTTTCAAAGGAACTGGAAAAATACAACTTAGGCTTACAAAAAGAGAATGAGAAAATAGAACACAAGAAAGAGAAAGAGAGAATAAAGCTGGAAAAAGAACAACAGAAACTAACTGCTCAAATAGAAAACCATAACATTAAAATTATGTCTTTGGAAGAGGGCAGCTATGCCGAATCGGTAAAAGCTGGCGAGAAACAAAGCGAAATGCTTGCAAAAGAAAACGAAAAGCTTTTAGCCCAACAGCAGGCCAAATCGGAAGAATTGCTTAAGCAACAACAAAAATCGAGTGAAAATATAAACCAGGAAAACGAAAAGATTATTACTAACCAGCAAAGGCAACGCGAAGAAATTTTGAAGGAATGGTCGAAACAAAGCCGTGAAACCGAAAAATATAACCTCAGCCTGCTTTCGTCCGAAACTGGTATATATGCCGAACAAATTAAGGAAGTGCAAAACGAGAGCATGCTTTTAAAAAAGGAAAACGAAAAAATACTCAGGGCAAGCGAAAAGCAAATAGCGGAACAGGCTAAAATAAGCGAACAGGAAAGCCGGAAAATTGAAGCCGGGAATAAAAAAGCCGATGAGAAAAGAATTAAACAACAACAAAAGCTCGATAAAGAATATCAAAAAATAAGTGCTTCAATAAATAAATATAACGAGCAGGTATTAAATATGGAAATTGGCCTAAGGGCAGAAGCAGAAAAAGAGAACGCCAGGCTGGGCAATACAATTGAAAAACAAAACGAAGCTTACCTGGCACAACAACAAAAAGCCAACGAAAAGAGCAGGGACCAAACGATGCACATTTCGGAAGAAACCGGAAAAGAAAACATGAAAGCCCTTGAGAGGCAACAAAAACAAATTGATAAGCTACAAAAAAAGCAACTGAAATTATCTTCGGAAATAGAAGGCTACAATAGCAAAGTTCTTGAATATGAGACAGGCGTTTATGCAGAACAAAAAAAACTTGCTGAAAAATACAGCCAGGAATTGGGCCGGGAGAACGAGCGCATAATTAAAGAACAGCAGTTGCTGGCCGAATCGCGCGCAAACGATAGCCGCAAGCAGTCGGAAGCCCTTGCCAGGGAAAATGAGCAAACACTCAGGCAACAACTG
>JAFGQZ010000051.1 GCA_016935435.1 Bacteroidales bacterium | reverse complement strand
TTTAGGGAACTTAGCGAAGCGATCTCATGAGCTAAGCGAATAATTTAAGGGTGCGCGTGAGGAAATATTGTTAACTAAACGACATTGGCTTTCTGTATATCAATATGTTTGCTTTTTAACAGGTATTATTCATATATTTGACTTTTACCATTATCTGTGCCAATGAATACCTTAATATCAATGTTTGAGCAAAGCGCAAAAGCTTACGCAGAAAATATTTTTGTATATCAAAAAGAAAACAACGAGTACAAGGGTTATACCTATGCCCAGGTTAAGCAAAGGGTTCATTTGTTTGCAGCAGGTCTAATGCAACTTGGGCTTAATCCGGGCGACAGGGCATCGCTACTGGCCGAAGGCAGGCTCGATTGGATTACCGGGGAACTTGGTGTGCTTTACAATGGCGCCATAAATGTTCCCTTATCGATTAAACTTACCCCCGAAGAAATACTTTTCAGGCTAAACCATAGTGGCTCAAAATTTATAATAACCACCAGCAGGCAGCTCGATAAAGTTGTAAAGGTTAAAGAGCACTGCCAGGCATTGGAAAAAATAATTTTGCTCGACGCATATACGGGCAGCGATAATTCTATAAAAACAATCGAAAGTATTATTGATGAGGGTAAATTGTTTCTTTCTGATTCTGCAGGTTTATTTTCCGAACGCTTTTCATCGATAAAGGACGATGATTATGCCAATATCTGCTATACTTCCGGCACTACTGCCGACCCCAAAGGGATTATCCTCTCGCACCGAAATTATACAGCCAATGTTGAACAGGCCGGAAGCCTTATTCAAGTTCCGGAATTTTATACCACATTGCTAATCCTGCCCTGGGATCATGCTTTTGCCCACACCTGCGGTATATATACACTTGTGAAACATGGGGCAAGCCTTGCCTGTGTCGATTTGGGCACAACCCCAATGGACACCCTTAAAAACATTCCGGTAAACATTAAAGAAGCTAAACCCGTATTCCTGCTTAGTGTACCAGCTTTGGCAAAGAATTTCAAAAAAAACATTGAAAAGGCCATAAGGCAAAAAGGGCCCAAAGTTGAGAGACTTTTTAATAAAGCCCTCGATTTGGCTTACGATTATAACGGCTTTGGTTGGGATAAGGGCAAAGGGCTGAAAATTCTTATGTGGCCTTTCTATAAACTATACGATAAATTAATTTTTAGCAAGATTCGTGAAAATTTTGGCGGCAGACTGGAATTTTTCATTGGTGGCGGAGCTTTGCTCGATATAGAACTGCAACGTTTTTTTTATGCAATAGGCATACCCATGTACCAGGGTTATGGGCTTAGCGAGGCGTCGCCGGTGATATCGTCGAACTGCCCCTACAAACATAAATTAGGATCGTCGGGCATACTGGTGAAAGATATCGAACTTAAAATCTGCGACACCGACGGGAATGAATTGCCTGTTGGCGAAAAGGGCGAAATTGTTGTCAAGGGCGAAAATGTAATGAAGGGTTATTGGCAGAACGAGGAGGCCACAAACGAAACAATTAAAAATGGTTGGCTTTATACCGGCGACCTGGGCTACATGGATGAAGACGGCTTCTTATATGTGCTTGGAAGGTATAAAAGCCTGCTGATTGCCGACGATGGGGAAAAATTCAGCCCCGAAGGCATTGAAGAGGCCATAACCGATCAATCGCAACTAATCGACCAATGCATGCTTTTGAACAACCAAAAGCCCTATACTGTATGCCTGCTGGTACCAAATGCCGAAGCATTAAAACGTAAAGCGGCAGAAAACAATTTCAACAGTTCAACTGTCGATGGCATTATCAGCCTGCTCAAACTTATTGAAAAAGATTTGGACGAGTACCGCACCGGAGGAAAGTACGACAACATGTTCCCTCAGCGCTGGCTGCCTGCTTCGGTTATGGTTTTGGGCGAAGGGTTTACCGAAGAAAACGGGCTTATGAACAGCACATTAAAAATTGTGCGGCCAAAGATAAACGAGCGGTATGCCGAGTTTATTGATTTTTTATATACCCCCGATTCGAAAGATATTACCAACAGCCAGAACATCGAAAATATGAGAATTTTGCTAAGGAATTAAAGTTACAGCCGGTTAAAGTTATTGCCTGATATTGAAAAATTACCTCCAGCGGGTACAGGACAGCGCGTGCAAAGTTTTATAAACCCACCGATTTGTCTGACCAATTAATGTTATACTATACATTAAAAAACCTAACTTTGCTGCAATTCAACAGACAAAATATTCAAATGAACCGAACAGAACTGCTTCAAGATATTCTAAAACAAAGAGTTTTGCTCCTCGACGGCGCTATGGGGAGCCTTATCCAACAGTATAAGCTAACCGAAGACGATTACCGTGGCGAAAGATTTAAAGGTTCGGCCATCGACCTTAAAGGAAACAACGACCTGTTGTCTATTACCCGCCCCGACATTATTAAAGAGATACACGAGCGTTACCTGAAAGCCGGAGCCGATATAATTGAAACAAACACCTTTAACGCAAACCGCATTTCGCAGGCCGACTACGCTCTCGAAGATATTTGTTATGAACTCAATTTCGAGTCGGCCAAAATAGCCCGCGAAGTTGCCGACCTATATACTACGCTTACCCCATGCAAACCCCGCTTTGTTGTAGGTTCAATAGGGCCTACCAATAAAACAGCCTCTATGTCGCCCGATGTTAACGACCCAGGGTACAGGGCAGTGCTTTTCGACGAAATAGTAGAGGCTTACTCCGAAGAAATAAGGGGCTTAATTGATGGCGGCTCCGATATATTAATGATTGAGACCGTGTTCGACACCCTCAATGCAAAAGCTGCCCTTTTCGCAATTAAAAAGGTCTTCGAAGAAAAGAATATTGACCTGCCTATAATGGTTTCGGGCACCATAACCGATGCCAGCGGGCGTACACTTTCGGGGCAGACAGTGGAAGCATTTCTAAACTCAATTTCACATTTTCAGTTGTTGAGCGTTGGCCTGAACTGTGCCCTGGGCGCACGCGACATGTTGCCCTATATTGAAGAGCTTAGCCGCAAGGCCCCTTTTAATATTAGTGCCCACCCCAATGCCGGGTTGCCAAACCAATTTGGGGGTTACGACGAATCGCCCGAACAAATGGCCTCCGTTATCGAAGCTTACCTGTCGTCGGGCAGTGTGAATATAATTGGCGGATGTTGCGGCACAACCCCGGCACATATAGCCGAATTTGCTAAAATTATTGAAAAATACCAGGCCCGCAAGAAACCCGAAATTCAAAAACAAACCAGGTTAAGCGGCCTTGAACCGCTCACAATATCGCGCGAAAGCAATTTTATAAATATTGGCGAGCGCACCAATGTTGCAGGCTCAAAAAAGTTTGCCAAACTTATTATGGAAGAGCGCTACGACGAAGCCCTTTCAGTGGCACGCGAACAGGTTGAGGGCGGCGCACAGGTGATCGATATTTGTATGGACGATGCCATGATTGATGCCGAAAAGGCCATGGTGCGCTTTCTGAACCTTATTATGTCGGAGCCCGAAATTGCCCGTGTACCGGTGATGATAGATTCCTCGAAATGGTCGGTAATCGAAGCCGGACTAAAATGTGTGCAGGGCAAGTGTATTGTAAATTCTATTTCGCTCAAAGAAGGCGAAGATCTGTTCAAAGAACAGGCAAAAAAAATACTCGGTTACGGGGCGGCTGTTGTTGTAATGGCATTCGATGAGAAAGGCCAGGCCGACTCTTTTGAACGAAAAACAGAAATATGCACCCGTGCTTACAAAATACTTACAGAACAGGTTGGCCTCGCACCTGAGAACATTATTTTCGACCCCAATATACTGGCCATAGCTACCGGAATTGAGGAGCATAACAATTATGGGGTCGATTTTATCAATGCTATCCGTTGGATAAAAGAAAACCTGCCTTATGCAAAAGTTAGCGGCGGGGTAAGCAATTTATCGTTTTCGTTCAGGGGCAATAATACTGTGCGCGAGGCCATGCACTCGGCTTTTTTGTACCATGCCGGCAAAGCCGGAATGGATATGGGGATTGTAAACCCTTCGATGCTGGAAGTTTACGATAATATACCAAAAGATTTACTGGAACTGGTTGAAGATGTTATTCTGAACCGCCGGCAAGATGCCACAGAAAGGCTTATTGAATTTGCTGAAACCATTAAGCAAACCGGCAAAAAAGAACAAAAAACCGACGAATGGCGCAACGGTACTGTTCAGGAGCGCCTGAGCTACGCCCTGGTAAAAGGTATTGTCGATTATATTGAAGCCGATGTTCTGGAAGCACGCGAAAATTATCCACGCTCGCTCAATGTAATCGAGGGGCCCCTTATGGACGGCATGGGCGTTGTCGGCGACTTGTTCGGCGCTGGCAAAATGTTCCTGCCACAGGTGGTTAAAAGCGCCAGGGTAATGAAGAAAGCTGTGGCCACCCTCTTACCTTTCATAGAAAAAGAAAATGAGGAATCGGGCAGTTCAGCGGGGGCCATCGGTAAAATTTTGCTGGCAACCGTAAAAGGCGATGTGCACGATATCGGGAAAAATATTGTGGGCGTTGTGTTGGCCTGCAACAATTACGAGGTTATTGACCTGGGCGTAATGGTGCCCACCGAAAAAATACTGCAGGTTGCCAAGGAGAAAAATGTCGATATCATAGGACTTAGCGGACTAATTACCCCATCGCTGGAAATAATGAGCGATTTTGCCCGCGAAATGACAAAAATGGGCATTAACAAACCGCTTCTCATTGGTGGGGCAACAACTTCGAAAATACATACTGCAATTAAAATCGAACCTTTTACAGGTGCGCCGGTAATACATGTTAAAGATGCCTCAAAAAGTGTCGGGGTAGTTAACAGCCTGCTGTCGAAAACCTTAAAAGACAATTTTATAGCCCAGATAAAAGAAGAATACGAACAATTACGCGAAAGTTATGCCAACTCAAGCCTGAAAGTTAATTACATCAGTCTCGACGAGGCACGAGCAAACAGGCTCAGAATAGACTGGAAAGCTTACCAGGTGCAAAAACCTTTGTTTACAGGCATAAAAACATTCGATAATTACCCGCTTGCAGAAATACGCGAATACATTAACTGGGTATTCTTTTTTGTGGTTTGGCAATTGCGCGGCAAGTTCCCGGAAATACTCGACGACCCAAAATTTGGAAAGGAGGCGCGCTCGCTATTTGCCGACGCCAACAAGCTGCTCGACCGTATTGAAAAAGAAAAACTCCTGAAAGCCAGTGGCGTAGTGGGTATTTTCCCGGCAAACTCCGTCGGCGACGATATAGAAGTATATGCCGATGAATCGAAACAGCAGATTTTGGCAACTTTCCGGAATCTGCGCAACCAGGTACGCAAAGACGATGGCAACCCTAATCTTTGCCTGTCGGACTTTATTGCGCCTAAAGACAGCGGTATTACCGATTACCTGGGGGCATTTGCTGTAACAGCCGGACTGGGGGTCGATAAGCTGGTTAAGGAATTCGAAGCGGCACACGACGATTATAACAGCATTATGGTAAAAGCTTTGGCCGACAGGCTTGCCGAGGCGTTCACCGAGGTTTTGCACGAAAAAACCCGGCGCGAATACTGGGGCTATGCGCCCAGCGAGTTGCTCACCAAAGACGAGCTCTTTCTTGAAAAATATTCAGGTATAAGGCCGGCACATGGCTACCCGGCATGCCCTGACCACTCGGAGAAGCAAACGCTATTTAACCTGCTGGGTGCCGAAAACAGTGCAGGCATTTGCCTCACCGAAAGTTTCTCAATGGTGCCGGCAGCTTCAGTGAGCGGCCTGATATTTGCCAACCCGCAGTCGAAGTACTTCTTTGTTGCAAAAATTGGGAAAGACCAGGTTGAAGATTATGCCGACCGCAAAGGGGTAAGCGCCGAAATTGTTGAAAAATGGCTTGCAACTGATTTAAATTACCAGTAGAATTGCATCGTGTTTTTATTTTTAATAGTCCATGAACCACCAGTGCAAAATAAACATGATATGGTGGCTTTGTGGGGCGAAACTGTAAAACAGATGAGATTTATGAACCCCGCAGGGCTCGATGAAGTTAATTAAACAGGCAACAAACTAAAAAATATTTCCGTGAAAATATCAGATCTTTTCGTATCGCAGGAACGTACTTTTTCATTTGAGTTTTTTCCACCAAAAGACGAAATTTCGGCAGTCGATTTCGGAATAAATGTAGGCCAGCTTATGCGACTGGCACCTTCGTTTGTCACAGTAACATACGGGGCAGGTGGCTCAGACCAGGGACGCACCTTCAACCTTGTCGATTACCTTCAGAATAAAATAGGCCTAACCACCGTTGCCCATTACACTTGTGTGAATTCTACACGCGAAATGGTTGAAACCGACTTAAAAAAGCTCCAATCGATGAATATCGAAAACCTGATGTTGCTGCGTGGCGACCCCCCCAAAGGCGAGGAACGGTTTATAGCCCCCATAAACGGGTTTAAATATGCCAGCGAGCTTATCTCTTTTGTCGATGAAAACTTCGATTTCTGTAAGGCCGGAGCCTGTTATGTCGAAAAACACCCCGAAGCATCCAGCTTTGAAGAAGATATTGCCAACCTGAAAATAAAGGTCGATTCAGGCGCCGATTTTCTGATTTCACAATTGTTTTTCGACAACCGTTATTATTTCAGCTTTGTAAACAGGGCCCGCAAAGCAGGGATAAACTGCCGTATATTGCCCGGCATTATACCCATTACTTCTTTCAAACAGATTGAAAAATTCACAAAAATGTCGGGAACACATGTACCGCCAGAGCTGGCCGACAGGCTCGAAGAACACCAGGACAACCCCTCAAAAACCTACCAGATAGGCATTGATTACACCATAAAACAATGCCGGGAACTGCTGGCTTCCGGGGCGCCGGGCATTCACTTTTACACACTAAACAAGTCGAGGGCTGCAATCGAAATATTCGAATCGTTATAACAACTTACGCTGTAAAGCAATAAGTATTTTGCATGGGTTTTGTAGCTGCATAATTTCTTTCGCAATGCCGGACTGCAAAAGGAAACTCTTTTGTCGCACATGATTCGAACAATGAGCCAGTCAAATTGTTAATAGCTTGAATTAGTTTGCTCCTTTACACAATATAAAAGATGGACAGGCAGCGACTCAACAATATTATTGTAAATCCTGAACTATGTCATGGTATGCCAACAATTGGTATTACCAGATATACATCTGATTTATTGTCATTAGGTATGAGCAAAAATAAAATCATTGAAAATTATCCGGTATTGGAAATAAAAGGCATTAAAACCAGTTTGTCGTTTACCCTGCAACTTTCAATGTTTAAGACAATTAACCGTATTCATTGTCTAAGTAAATTAGCTGCAACTTACAAAAACAAATTAAACCATGAAGCTCACTTTAATTATAGCTGTACTATTAACTCTAATTAGCGGTAGGAACATGGCACAAGAAAACATGAAGTATAATAAACTTACCCCCGAAGAGGAATATGTAATAATAAAGAAAGGCACCGAAAGGCCTTTTTCCGGGGAATATTATATGCATAAAGTTGCCGGCACCTATGTTTGTAAGCGTTGCGATGCCCCCTTATACAAATCGGACGACAAATTCGATTCGCATTGCGGATGGCCAAGTTTCGACGATGAAATTGAAGGGGCTGTTAAGCGTGTGCCCGATGCCGATGGCCGCCGGACCGAAATAATATGTGCTAACTGCGGTGCCCACCTGGGGCATGTGTTTCTGGGCGAAGGGTTCACCGACAAAAACACACGCCATTGCGTAAATTCAATCTCTTTGAATTTTGTTCCGGACAAAGCCGGTGAATAAAATCAACTTTTTTTTCTGAAGCTTTTTACCAGGTAAAATATAAGATATATAAATACTGCCCCTGTTAATATAAAAGCCCAAATATTAAGTGTTCGTGACTTGGCAAATAGCAGATAATTATCTAGATAGAAATAGTATTCGTTGAAATTCCAAAAGCACTGGTTGGCTTTAAAACTGTCGGCATTGGTTTCAAGCAATAAGCCTGGCATGGCAATACTGTTTTTTATTTCATTGCTGTTTATATAAAGCTGCCCTGTTCTCTCTAATTTTTCATTGAAAACTTTATAAGCATTACTATCAAATTTTATTACTGAATCTTCTGAAAGCTTAAGGTTTTTCAGAATTTCTTTTAATGGGTCATTATTGCTAAATATGTTGTCATTTGAAAAAATATCGTGCATCCCCGATTCCTGAAACAGTATATCTTTATTATTTTTCAGAAATGAGTACTTTTCAGGATAAGAAACTTCAAGCCCACTTATAAGATAGTTATAAAATTCTTCATAGATATTCATTGCAATAAAACCGGAAATTTCCTTGGAAATTTCCATTTCCAGCTCAAGCATTCTTGCACTGTCGGAACTGTTCAACTGTGGTATAGTTTCAAGGTCTTTAATTAAGCTTAAACTATCTTTTTCCCTAATATATGTAAATTCTTCTTTATACAAATGGGGTAAATATGCTTCTGTAAAATAGTCTTCTGCCTTAAAATAATCGAAAGGAAAACTTTTTAAGTATGTTTCGGTATAAGTGTGGTATGTGTAAAACCAGCGGAATTTTTTCTCTGAATTACAAGTAATTTGAATAATAATGCTGGTGTCGTATTTAACATCAAGAAATTCATTTAGTTCTTTAATGTTTTTAAAACGTTTGGTAGCGATATATTCAAATTTTTTTTCCGATATGGTATCGTCAGCCGATGGGTATATCCAACGGCTTTTTATTTGCCAGCTGCTGTCGGTTGGTATTTGCATGTGCCCATCAAAAACTGTTGCTGAATCGCTTGCAAAAACCATAATAGTCCGATCGAAAGAACCATCAGCATTTACTGTGGTAGAAATTTTATAATATTCAATACAGCCGTTGTTTATCAACAAGAGGAGGGCAACAAGCAACCATATTTTATTTCTTTTTGTTATCATTGTTTTCATCATCAATTATTAATTTTTTATTTAATTCAATTCAGGTTAGCTTTAATTTGTTTAAGTAAAAACTCTTTCTTTACATTTTCGTCGGCTTGCTCAAACTCAGTATGGCCTTGAAGGCATATTTGTGTTGCCATTTTTTTTAGTTCCCATTCTGAATAATGTGCTGTAATATCCAATATTGACTTGGCAAACTTATCGTCTGTTTTTAATAAATATTTGACCTGTTTTACAGAATAAACAAGGCATTCGTTAAAGCTTTCAGTTTGCCGGCTTTGTTGGCTGTTATATTGGTATTTGTCATTTAGGGCTATAACCGAACGGCTTATATATATTTTTTGTTGATAGTATGCAATACTTATTATCAGCAGGGCGATGGCTGCTGCGAGCTGCCTAATAAAAATACCCGTGCGGAACCTAAATTCATGTTTAACAGTATTATCAATTGTTTGAATGCTTCTGGTAATCGATTCTGTAAGCATTTCCGGATTTTTTAATACAGGTTCCATACTCTTTACTCGTTGCAGAAAAGTGTGGTAATTTTTCATTTTGGAATCAACCAAAGCACACTCATGGCAGTTTTTAATATGGTTCCACAAGGTGTTTCTGTCTTCAAGGCTTAATTTGCTTAAGTCATAAAGAGTTAATATTTTTTGAACTTTATTGCACAACATTGCTGTCCCTCCTATTTTCAATAGTCATTATTTTTTCGCGAATAGATTTTCTAGCATAGTACAGATTTGATTTTACCAAACCTTTTGATATATTCATACATTCACTTATTTCTTCAATTGAAAAATCCTGCATATCTTTAAGTATGAAAACAATACGTTGTTTTTCCGGCAAGTCACGGGATATTTGCTTTATTAAATCGGCCAAATCCCTGTTTATTAAGTTGGTCTCCGTATTATCTACAGGTAAAACAAATTGATCAGTAATTTTTTTTTTGCGCTGTAAGCACTTTAAACGGTCGAGGCAAGTATTTACGATAATCTTATGAGCCCAAGTTGTAAATAAATATTTAGGCTGATAATTGCCAATATTCCTCCATATTTTTATGTAAGAATCTTGCACAGCATCCTTTGCATCATCTTCATTTAATAAAATTTTAAATGCCAGTCTGAAAGCAAATATCTGGGTTGATTTTATAATAGCCCCAAAAGCATTACTGTCGCCTTGCTTACATCTTTCGATTAACTGACTGTCGGGTTGTGGTATTTTTGAGGCGGTTAATGTCATTTTTTAAGTTTTGTGACTTTTTAAATTAGTTATGAAACGAGCGAAAAGTGTTTTGGTCAAACTCAAGTTTATAAATTGTTTTTATAATTCCATTACAGGCATACAACATTATGATTATTTTCTTGTTTTTTATCGGGCAGGTTTTGCATTTTTACAGCTTAAATAAACCGATAAAAAATGTATAAACATTGTTTTTATTTTGTTACCCTCCTGGCGATTTTTGCCAGGTGTAGTTCTGAACAAAAAAGCCCGTCGGAAAAAATTATTGGCAAACCCAAAGTAAATATGGAATCAAACCGTCTTACCCCCGAACTGTTATGGTCGCTTGGCCGTGTTGGCGAAGTTGCCTTGTCTCCCGATAAGAAAACTATTGTATTCGGGGTGAAATATTACGATATAGCTGAAAATAAAGGCAACACCGAACTATACTCGATGGATATCGATGGAAATAACCAAAAACAGATAACCCACTCAGCTAAAAGCGAATTTAACATTCAATGGCGACCCGATGGCAAGAAAGTTGGCTTTTTATATACCGACGACAGTGGGACACAGTTTTGGGAGATGAACCCCGATGGCACCGGAAGGGTGAAAATTTCTGATATCAAAGGTGGCATTACCGGTTTTAAATATTCGCCCGATCAGTCGAAAGTTTTATACTCAAAAGAAGTTGAAGCCGGAAATACAGTAAAGAACAAGTACCCCGGTTTGCCCAAAGCAAAGGCTTATATGGCCGACGATCTGATGTTCCGCCATTGGGATACCTGGCAGGAATCGTATAGCCATATTTTTGTTGCCGGCTTCGATGGAAAATCGCTTAGCAACGATACCGATATTATGCAGAACGAAACCTTTAACTGCCCGAATAAACCATTTGGCGGCATGGAGCAGGTTGCATGGTCGCCCGATAGCAAATTGCTTGTTTATTCTTGTGTGAAAAAATCGGGCAAAGAATATGCAGTATCGACAAATTCCGATTTATACCTGTACGATCTGGCCGCAAAAACCACAATAAACCTTACACAGGGAATGAAGGGTTACGACAATAACCCTGTATTTTCGCCCGATGGAAGACTGCTGGCATGGGAAAGTATGGAAACCGACGGTTACGAATCGGATAAAACCAGGCTGTTTGTTTTGAATATTGAAACCGGCGAGGCGAAAGAATATACACACAATTTCGACCAAAATGTGCATGGTTTGGTGTGGGGCCAAAACAGCGAAAAAATTTATTTCGTGAGCGACTGGCATGCCCGATTCCAGGTATATGAGCTCGATTTAATATCCGGTAAAATTGATATTCTTACCACAGGCGACCACAATTACCAGTCGGTTTGGTTTGCAGGCGACAGGTTAATTGCCACGCGCATGTCGATATCAATGCCAACAGAAATATTCTCTATTGGGCCCGGCAAAAATATGCAGCAGCAGCTTTCGCAGGTAAATTCAGGTTTACTTGCGAAAATAGAAATGGGCAAAGTTGAAGAACGGTGGGTTAAAACTACCGATGGAAAAGACATGTTGGTTTGGGTTATTTATCCTCCGGGGTTCGATTCCACAAAAAAATACCCGGCGTTATTGTATTGCCAGGGCGGTCCACAATCGTCGGTAAGCCAGTTTTTCTCTTACCGGTGGAACTTTCAGATCATGGCTGCCAACGATTATATTGTTGTTGCACCTAACAGGAGGGGTTTGCCCGGCTTTGGACATGAATGGAACAAGCAAATAAGTGGCGACTGGGCAGGGCAAAACCAACAAGATTACCTGAGCGCTATTGATGCCATTGCAGCAGAACCCTATGTTGACGAAAACAGGCTGGGCGCCGTCGGGGCTAGTTATGGCGGCTTTTCGGTGTATTGGCTTGCCGGCAACCACCAAAAGCGCTTTAAGGCCTTCATTTCGCACGACGGATCGTTCAATCTTGAATCGATGTACCTCGAAACCGAAGAAATGTGGTTTGTAAATCATGAGTTTGGCGGCCCTTATTGGGAAAAGAGCAATATAACCGCACAAAACACCTACAAAAACTCGCCACATAAATTTGTCGGAAATTGGGATACCCCCATAATGGTGATACACGGGGAGAAAGATTACCGGATAGCTTACACACAAGGTTTACAGGCTTTTACGGCAGCACGCATGAGAGATATACCTGCAAAGTTGCTCGTTTTCCCAGAAGAAAACCATTGGGTATTAGCGCCACAGAACGGTATTTTATGGCAGCAGGAATTTTTTGACTGGTTGGACAAGTGGCTGAAATAGTTTTTTTATTTCGATCATACTGACACATTTTATCTGTTAATTACTATTAAAATATCGCCAAAATAAGTTAACTTAAAGCAAAGCAAGCTAGTAGGCAGTATATGTGAAATAAACAGGTTAATATGCAGAAGCCAGATTTGGATTCGGATTTTACAGGACAAGAGCTTGAGCATGAAATTATCCGACGAATAGTTATTTATTCGGTTGTTGTTATTGGCTTTTATATTTCATTTATTATTGCCGGAATATATTTCTACTCAGCAGAAGCAAGTATGGGGTTAATTATTTACCCTTTTGTTATTGCCATGTTCTTTGCCAGTTATTTTCTGCTTAAAAAGCTTAATGTCGGGCACAAGTATATCAAAAACTATATTTATTTGCTGTTTGTTGGAACAGTAATTGGTTCATTTTTCGATAACAACGGCCTGTCGGGTTTTGCTATAATCGATATTATCGATTTGTTTGCAGTCGGGATTTTTATTTTTACCAAAAAGTCAAGAATTTTGGCTATTTCTGCAAATATTGCCCTAATTGCAATTTTTGCCTATTTTCAGTTTTCACACCCCGGCTTAATCAGGTATAACATTTCGTTTAACGAACAATTTACTTTAATATTTGGGGTTTTATCGCGACTGGTGCTTTCGTATAATATTTTTACCGCTGTTATTGATGCTTATACCAATGAAAGAAAGAGAATTATTCAGAAAAACCAGATGATTAATGAATATAGCGATGAATTAATAAAACAAAACTCCAAAATATCGGAACTTAATGAAGAACTGGGCCTGACTAACGAAAATTTGCATAAAGCAAACGAAGAGCTTTACCAAAAAAATATATCGCTTGAAGACACTCTTAAAAACTTAAACGAGGCGCAGTTAAAACTATACCAATCTGAAAAAATGGCTTCACTGGGGGTGCTTACTGCCGGTGTTGCCCACGAGATTAACAATCCGCTGAATTTTATTTTGGGCGGTTACACCGGTTTAGAAAACTATTTTGAAAGGAACAACTTCGACGATAAAAAAATATCGTTGTTGATGAACAGTATAAAAACCGGAATCGACAGGGCTTCGGGCATAGTTGCCGGATTAAACCAGTTTAGCCGTAACAACGAGTCGCTGGATGAAGAATGCGACATACACATTATTATTGATAATTGTTTGATAATTTTAAACAACCAGATTAAGGACAAAATTACAATTGAAAAGAATATTTCTGCCGAACATTCTGTAATATATGGCAATACCGGAAAATTGCACCAGGTTTTTATTAACCTGCTTGGTAATGCAATACATTCTATACAAAACACCGGTGCAATAAACATTACAACAAATAACCAATCGGAAAATATAGTTATAGAAATTGCCGATACCGGATGTGGCATAAGCAAAGAAAACCTGTTTCGCATAACCGAGCCATTTTTCACAACAAAAGAACCTGGTAAAGGCACGGGCCTCGGACTGGCAATTGTTTACTCCATAATTAAGGAACATAAAGGAATTATTTGGTTCGAATCAGAATTAAATAAAGGCACAAAAGTTTTTGTAAACCTCCCGGTAAATAAGAAAACAAACTGATAAGGAAATAAACCGCCAACTGTTTGATCTTGTCTTTTACCGTAAGCCTTAATTGCTCAATTTGGGTTAAACCCCAATTATTTTGTTCTTATAGGATTGAATCGCCCTGCGCATCGATTTAAAAGCAAAACCTGCCGGGTCGAGTTCTTCAGGCCGCAGCCACTTGTACCCGGCAATTTCAGAATGCTCCACAATAAAAACATTGGTAGGCAGTTTCGCCGTAAAAAAAATATCGCATGTAGTATAATCTATTTCTTTATAGCGGTAGTCGTTTGGTGCAGAACATAAGTACCTGATATCTTCTATTTCTACACCCAGTTCTTCCTTAATTTCACGAATCAGTGCTTCCTCTGCCGACTCATCGGGATCGACAAAGCCTCCGGGAAAATCAAGAAGCCCGCAGCCCGGTTCGCGGTTACGTTCAACTGCCAATATTTTACCATCAAACTCAAGAATACCGGCCACTGCTGCCGCCGTATTCTGAAAGAAAACCCATCCGCATGTGGCGCACGAATACTTTTTTACCCGATCGAACGCTACCCTATTACTTTTACAGTTTGGACAGAATTTTATTGCAGCTTCCATAACAATTGCTGTTTTTTTTATTCAGGTAACTACTAAAAAAGCAGGTTAGGCTTGAACATTTGGCAGTTCAAGGCCAATACCCGATTTTTTGTCTTCGCGCTTTAGCAACAAGGCAAAAACAATTCCTAAAAGGCCAAGCAACGAGAGCATTAATATCGGGTTGGTATAATTATAAACTGCTTCGCCATTTGAAACCATTTCCTGAGTAATGCCCGGGTTTGAAACATCCAACACCATACCTATCAACATGGGAAACAACCACAACCCGATATTTTGTATAGAAAACATCAAACCGTAAGCAGTGCCAAGTTTGTTCTGATCGACAATTTTTGCCACAGCCGGCCACATAGCTGCCGGAACCAGCGAAAAGCCAATGCCCAGCACAAACATGGGAATATAGGGGTTAATTGTTGTAAAAACAAACGATAAGTGTACCAAGATGATAAGCAACGAACCCAAAATCATTACCGAGGCACTTTTTCCCCTGTAATCGGTAAACAAACCAAATAAAGGGGTGAAAATTATTGTGCCCAGGGGCAGTATAGCAGCAATCATGCCGGCTTTTTCGGGGTTGAAACCAAACTTGTTCACCAACATGTCGGGGGCATACTTTAAAAACGGAAACACTGCCGAATAAAATGTTACACAAAGCAATGTTATATAAACCAAAGCAGGAATTTTAATAATTTTCCCTATATCAGAAATTTTAAATTCATCTTCAACCCCCGATGGGTTGTTTTCTTTAATCTGCCTGTCAATTTTAATATCGAAAAGAATATATATAATAAACCCTAACACTCCAATCGACAAGGCAAGCGCCCCAATCCAAATTGCTTTGTTCCAGGGCGTTGAGTTGGCCAGCGAAGCCGAAAACATAAATGCCAGTGCAGTACCCATACGTGCAATGGCAATATTTGTGCCCAGCGCCAGCGCCACTTCTTTTCCCTTAAACCATTTAACAATAATTTTAGTAATAACAACAATGCTGGTTTCGGCACCAAGGCCGAAAAGAAAAAAGCCGAAAACCATCATTTTAAGCGAGGGGCTGTAAGCGGTAAGGAACGAATTGAAAAAATTGTAACCTATGCCTCCCTGTATGAAATAATTACAGGAGCCATAATGGGTAAGCAGTGCCCCTGCTGCCATAAACCCAACAAACAGCAAACCGGTAATACGAATGCCTATTTTATCGAGAATAATGCCCCCTACAACTGCCATGGCCAGAAAAACATTAGGTATGGAATAGGCCGATACCAGGAAACCATACTCTGAATTGGAAAAACCCATCACTTCCCTAAGTTTGCCCTGCAGGGGCGACAAAACATCGTAAAAGAAATAGTTTGCTGCCATTACAGAGCTAACAATCAGCAATATAGCCCAACGTAAAATTTTCGACTCCCTTAATATTTTGCTCATCTTACAAATTGTTTTACGAAACCGTAAAAATAGAATTATTATTTAATCAGGTCTGGTATGTAATCCTTATTATTTATGTTTCAAACGTTTTTTTTAATAAAAAGAGTAAAATACAGGTTTTGCTTCCGGTTTTTAGAAAAAATATTCTCAATTTTGCAGCTCCAATTAAGATGAAAAAAATCATAAATAAAATTTTAAACTAATATGATAAAAAGTGCATTGCAGATAGCCCGCGAGAGTTACCAGCCAAAACTTCCGGCCTCGTTAAAAGGGGGCGTAAAAATTGTTGAAGGGGCAAAAACCCAGTCAATAGCCGATCAGGAAGAAATTCAACAGATGTTCCCCAACACTTATGGTATGCCTGTTCTTACTTTCGAACCCGGAGAAAAAAAAGTGTTTCCTGCAATTAATGTAGGTGTAATACTATCGGGCGGACAGGCCCCCGGCGGCCATAATGTTATTGCAGGCTTGTTCGACGGGCTGAAAGCCTTAAACAGCAACAGCCGTTTATATGGCTTTCTGGGCGGCCCTTCTGGCCTTACCGACAATAAATATATGGAACTAACCAAAGACATAATCGATCATTACAGAAATACCGGCGGTTTCGATATTATTGGATCGGGACGCACAAAACTCGAAAAAACAGAACAATACGACAAAGGGCTGAAAAACTGCAAAGCCCTTGGCATACAAGCACTGGTTATTATTGGTGGCGACGACTCTAACACCAATGCATGTGTGCTTGCCGAATATTACAAGTCCACAAATGCCGGTGTACAGGTTATCGGCTGCCCAAAAACTATCGATGGCGACCTGAAAAACGAAATGATTGAAACTTCTTTTGGCTTCGATACAGCCTGTAAAGTTTACAGCGAACTTATCGGGAACATTCAGCGCGATGCCAACTCGGCGAAGAAATACTGGCACTTTATTAAACTTATGGGCCGCTCGGCATCGCATATCGGACTGGAATGTGCCCTTCAAACCCAACCAAATTTCACCATAATTTCCGAAGAGGTTGAAGAAAAAGGCCAGACACTCGAAGATATTGTTGACCAAATTACAGAAGTTATTATTGAACGTTCTAAGAACAACGAAAACTTCGGGACAGTTTTAATACCCGAAGGCTTAATCGAATTCATCCCCGAAATGAAATCGCTCATTGCCGAACTGAACGATTTAATGGCTGAACACGAAGAAGAACTCAACACTCTCGACACAATAAACGAAAAAAGGGAATACATTACCGAAGAATTAACTGTCGGCTCAGCAAATGCTTATTCAAGCCTCCCCGATGATATCGCCAACCAGTTAATTATGGATCGCGACCCACACGGCAATGTTCAGGTATCTAAAATCGAAACCGAGAAGCTTCTTATACAAATGGTTGAGACAAAACTCAAGCATTTGCGCAAAGACGGCAAGTTCCACGGCAAATTTTCGGCCCAGAACCACTTTTTTGGTTACGAAGGCCGTTGTGCCGCACCTTCGAATTTCGATGCCGATTATACTTATTCATTAGGCTATACCGCCGCTGTGCTTATTGGCGAGGGCAAAACCGGCTATATGGCATCGGTGCGGAACACTACAGCCACAGCCGACAAATGGATTGCCGGGGGTGTTCCGGTAACTATGATGATGAACATGGAAAAACGGCACGGCGAAATGAAACCAGTTATTCAGAAAGCCCTTGTAAAACTCGATGGCGCGCCCTTTAAAACATTCGCTGCAAACCGCGAGAAATGGGCAAAAGAAACCCTTTATGTTTACCCGGGGCCAATTCAATATTTCGGGCCTACAGAGGTTTGCGATATGCCTACAAAAACCCTGTTGCTCGAAAAAGGTGCAAAATAACTTAGTGCTGAATAATTTTAAAAAGCAGGGCATCCATTCAGCCCTGCTTTTTTTTTATAGGAATATTCGGTAATTTTAACTGTTTAGCCTTCGACAATGAAAATCCTTCATATTACCGATATTCATTCCAATTTTGATACACTCAGGACAATTATTGTCCCCAACAAATTCGACCTGTTGCTCATTTCGGGCGATATTACCCATTTTGGGGGTACCAGCGACCTTAAAACAGCCATTGAAATTTTAGACAGTACCGGCATTGCCTATTATGCTGTAACAGGCAACTGCGACAAGCCTGAGTGCGAGCAGTATTTGCGTAACTATTTAAAATCGATCGACAGTAATGTTGTTGATCTTGAAACTGTTAGCCTTACCGGACTTAGTGGTTCTTTGCATTGCCCGGGGAAAACCCCCAACGAGTTTTCGGAAAAAGATTTTGCAGCCAAACTTTCCATTATCGAACAAAAACTCAGGCCTTCCCGACCTTTTATTTTCGTTGCCCACCAGCCGCCATACAATACCCTGAACGACAAACTTGTTACAGGCATGCACACAGGCAGCAAAAACATACGGAAATTTATTGA
>JAFGQZ010000050.1 GCA_016935435.1 Bacteroidales bacterium | reverse complement strand
TCTTTAAATGGTTAAAACAAATTTTTACCACCTTTTTTCTTTTAGAATTTACTAAACTTACTGGTAATCAGTTAAAAAATAAATTACGAATAACTTGCTTTATGTTAATATAATTATATATTCGCATTGTATTTAAATAATTATTGAAACTAAAACATACCGAAATGCCTTACCGTCGATTACCAAATACCGATGCTGCAAGGCTAAAAGCTTTGCAGGCAGCTTATAAAAAGGGCAGGGAACTGCCACCTTTTAACCTGGCCTTCTCGCAAAATGCGTTTCAGAAAGTACAATCGTTTCTGCCTTCGTTTGAAAAAGTTATGGGAGAAAGCAGGCAGGCATTCGATAGCCAGGTTGACAAAAACAAAGAGTACCTGAGGGCTATAAAGAAGGCCAAGCTATACATATCTCATTTCATACAAGTATTTAACATGGCAATTCTTAGGGGGGAGCTCCCTGCAACAGAGCGCACTTTTTTCGGGATGAAAGAAAATGAGAAGCGTGCCCCCGTTTTAAATACAGAAAAGGAGGTTATTGATTGGGGCCAGAGAGTAATAGACGGTGAAGAAATTCGGAAGGCCAAAGGGCGCAGCCCTGTTACCAACCCAACTATTGCTGTTGTAAAGGTACGTTACGAGCAATTTCTCGATGCTTATAAATTTCAGAAAACACTTAAGAAAAACAATTCAAGGGCATTAGAGAAACTAGCCGAAATGCGATCGATGGCCGATGATATTATTCTTCAGGTATGGAACGAAGTCGAAAGCCACTATAAAGATCTGCCCGAGAATGATAAAAGAAATATGTGTTCGGGCTATGGTGTAGCTTATGTATTTAGAAAAAACGAACTGCAAGGTTTGGGCAGCGATTAAAATGCAGAAACATTCTCTTAGTTATTGACTGATAGCTTTAATGATGTTTTCCGGATAACCACTATTAGTATAACAGAAAACAAGGCACTTATAGCCCATGTATAATTATGGGTATTGCCCATAGCCATTTTCTCGGGGCTTATATCGAGTATTTGTCTGTTGTATAAGAAAAAGGCCGTTACTGCAAGCAGGTTATTTATAAAATGTGCAGCCACCGGCAGCCAGATGTTCCTGCCCCAAACCATAAGGTAGCCAAAAAACACGCCCAACAGAAACCTTGGAACAAATTCGAAGAACTGACCGTGTACTGCACTGAAAATTATAGCAGTGATTAAAACAGAAAGGTGAATGTTGTTCGATATTTCATAAAAAACTTTTTGTAACACCCCGCGAAAGATTAATTCTTCGCCAATGGCGGGTAAAACAGCAATTAAGAGTATATTAAACAAGAAATGGCCAAAGCTGCCAGTTGAAACCAAACGTTTGGTAAGTTCTCCGTAATTACCCTCCATTTCACGTAGCCTGGTTTCTGCCCCGTTCAGAAAACCCGGAAACTTTATTTGCTGGTTGTACTCTATTAGCATATTAATCAAAGGTATGGCCACAAAAAAAAGAGCTGTAAGCAAAATAATCTGTATGGCCTTTAGCCTGAACGATGCGTCAAAATATGTTTCGGTTTCAGACGAAAACAACCAGTATAAAATAAAACCGGGCACTACAAAGAACCCAAGGCTTTGAACCAATTGGAAGTATTTTAATTGCAAGTCGGTTAGCATGCCGGTGCGGTTATATAGCACGTGGTTAACCTCTTCGAGGGGCATCCAGAAAATAATTCTTGCAAGTAGCAAGCCTGCAAAAGAAACAATAATACCAGAAGTAACAATGGTAAAAATAATAATCAAAAACTTCATTGCTGGTTTGGCTGTGCTGAAGTTAAGATAGGGCATAGCATTAATTTTGATAAATTTGCAGGCTAAGATAAATAAAAAGTAAAGTTATAACATTTATAAATTGCTATAAAGTTGATAAAAATTGGAAATGTTGAATTACCTGAACGTCCGCTTTTTCTGGCGCCTATGGAAGATGTTACCGATCCATCGTTCCGGTATGTGTGCAAACAATTTGGGGCCGATGTGGTATATACCGAATTTATTTCTTCCGATGGTTTAATACGTGATGCCGCCAAGAGCCTGAAAAAGTTGGATATTTATGATTACGAGCGACCGATAGGTATTCAGATCTATGGCCATTTGATTGGGCCAATGGTTGAATCGGCACGAATAGCCGAGGCTGCTAACCCCGATTTTATAGATATTAATTTTGGCTGTCCTGTTACCAAAATTTCTAAAAGGGGCGCTGGTGCTGGTATGTTGCGCAATATACCCCTAATGGTAGAAATGACCTCGCAGATAGTGAAAGCAGTTAATAAGCCGGTAACCGTAAAAACCCGCCTGGGCTGGGACGATAGCAGCAAGCATATTGTAAATATTGCCGAGCAGTTACAGGACGTAGGCATCCAGGCCCTTACCATTCATGGGCGCACCCGTTCGCAGCTTTATAAGGGAGAAGCCGACTGGACCCTTATAGGAGAAGTAAAAAACAACCCACGCATGAAAATACCTGTTATAGGCAATGGCGATATTGTTACCCCTTTACATGCCAAAGAGGCATTTGATAAGTATGGTGTCGATGGTATTATGATTGGCAGGGCCACTGTTGGAAGGCCCTGGATTTTCCGCGACATAAAACATTTTTTTCGAACAGGCAAAGAGGCTGTCCCATTAACTGTTAATGAAAAAGTTGATCTTGCCAGCATGCACTTTGGCTTGTCGCTTAAACATAAAGGCGAAAAAGTTGGGGTTTACGAAATGCGCAAGCACTTCTCTCATTATTTTAAAGGCTTGCCCGATTTTAAAGAATTTCGCCTCAAATTATTAACCACCCCCGATGTTGATGAAATTTTGGAATTGCTTGGAAAAATAAAAGAGAGGTGGGGAGAAAAGGCATAATGAAAAAAAGAGAAAGCTGCCTTATGGGCAGCTTTTTATATGCTAACAATTTTGATGGCCTATAATTTTTCCACGAACGACATTATTCCAACAGCATTTCCGGCCTTTCCTTCTTTGAAAGAGACAAAAATGTGGTAAACGGCAGTTTTCTGGCATTTAAAGTCGAACGATGGGTAATCTTTGCCAGTAGCCTTGTTATATGTGCTGCCAATAAGAATATTCATATCGTATAAATCAAGAATAGCTTCGCCTTCCGAATCGGGCGCGGTGCATATGGTAAAGCGGTAGGCAGTATTTTTACTGAGCAGCATCGAATATTTTGCAGATGGTGGTTTGCCCCCGGGAGTACCCGCATCGAGCTTAGCCGGAAAGTCTTTAAGGTATGTAACATCGCCGGCGCTGGCGGCACACTGCGCCGTAAGTTCCGATATATCCTGACTAAATGCAGGTCTGGCCAATGCCAGGAACAATGCAAATATGAAAATAGTTTTTATATAAGGTCTCATAGATTTATTTTCTGATTAACTTGTTACGAATATCTTCAGTTTTTTGGGTAATTCTTTGCACTGTTTCATCAGAAATATTAACAATGCTTTTATCATGCTGGATAAATGTGAGCATGCCATCTTTCTCAACAGCTTCTGGTTCGCCCAATTCTATTGTTATCGAAACATTTTTGTATTCTTCCTGCAAGCTGCTTAACTCGCTGATCAGGTTTTGAAATTGTTTATCGGATTTAAAATTTTGGAGGAAAATCATTAATTTTTCAATTATTATTTTTTGTTCTCCGATTCGTTCCTTTAAAGCGGGGTGGGGGGCTTCTTTATAAACCTGGGTGGCCAGGTAATTGCCTTCAAGCCATAAGCCGGTAACAATAAGTACGCTAAGGTTGCTTCGGTTGGTTTTTCTCAGGTAGTTGTCCATTTGATTAAAACTGTGAACCGAAATATACATTAACGAATCGAGGTTTTGGTTATTCTGGGCAAGCCTCTTAAGGGTTGTAAAATCGAAAAACTGCCCAACATTAATTGCATCGGCAAGGGTTTTTATGGCACTTATATAGTCGAGAACTGTATTTGTTTTGTTGTACATATTAAGGTAGCCCAGGTCGAGGCCGTAAACGCCAAGGCTGAATGCCTGCTGGAAATTGGTAGTGTAATCTTCAATTTTATCGGTAGGAGCCAGGTATTTGTTTGAATAGCCTACATTTAAGCTTTTTATAAGTGCAGCCATTTCAACGGGCGACGACATATTATCGACAAAGCCCTGCATTGCCTCCTCAGAAATTTCGGCAATACCCAGGTTTACAACATCATCGGGAATGTCGTTTAGGCCATTTGTACCGGATGCACCTTTGTTACCGCACGAACCGCAAGCATATAAAAACAATACGCCAGTAAGTATGTATAAATAATTTCTAACCATAGCGATATTTAATTTATCCTTGTATCTACAAATTTTTTCTGCTTATAAATATATTAAAAATAAATGTTCAAAAAAATCTATTTTTTCCTAAGCTTATCGCCAATATTCAATAAACGTTTAAACAGATCGATATATAGCGATACATAAAGTATGCCAGTTAATATCCATATAGCTGAGATATTGAACCAATATGTGTCGAAATACAGGCCAAACAAGTGTTTTCGCGGGGCAAAAAAGTGTGTTCGCAAGCTAAAAACATTTGCAGGAACCGGATCCATATATATTGGGTCTTTATGCTGTATTAGGTGATCTTTAAACTCAACCATTACATTTTTCTCATATACTTTTTTCAGAATATCGGTAATACTTTCGTTATGGTAACGATCGCGCACTTCCTTATACCTGTCCGGATCGTTCTCCATATAGTAGTTAATAATATTCTGGCGTTTTTGGTTTGCAATGGTAAAAACCTGGGTGTAATAGTGGTCGAGCTCTTTCAGGTAATCGTTAACCCTTCGTCCAACCGCCATATTAAAGTTTCCAGGGCTTAGTTCCTGTATATTTTCAAACACAACAGGTTTCGGCAAAGGAATATTCTCATTTGCCTGGCGGGCCTTGTTTTCTTTTTCGACCAGGGCAGCAAGTTTGTTCTCGCGTTTTATTTCGTTATAAATAATTTTAAGGTCGGTTTTGGTAATATCTACCTGGTTTATGTTCCTAATTTCTTTATCAATGCGTTTTAGCCGTTCGCGTAATTCTGGAATCAGGTACACTTTTTTAAAGTCGGCTTTGCTTTCGTCTTTTTCAAGAAGGTAGAAAATTTTGTTAAACTCATTGTCGCGGAATTGCTTTACCATTAGGGCTTCGTACGACCATTTGGTAGGCATAAACTCGGCTATAAAAGGTACTTTGTCTATGCGGCCTACGGTACGGTTGAGCTTATCGAAACTAAACATGGCCCCGCTCAATATCATCATCGGAATCATTACCAGTGGGATAAGTATGTATATTGTAACTGCCGAGTTAAAAGTGGCAGATATGTTTAGTCCCAGCATATTTGCGCAGGCAGCAGTGCTAAACAGTGCCAGCCAGTAATAAAAGTTCATGCCCCTTAAACCGAGAATGTTATTTGCTATAAGCACAAACAGAAACGCCTGTATGGCACTGATAACAAACAAGATGCCTATTTTGGAAATAAAATAGCTTGAACGGCTGAGGTTTAAGAATTTTTCGCGTTTTAGTATTTTCCGGTCTTTAAATATTTCTTCGGCGCTTACCATAAAGCCAAGGAAAAGGGCAACAATAAGTGCCATAAAAATATATATTGAAATATTTTCGTTTTCCCTGAAAATGTAAATTTTCGAGTTAGGGTCTTCGATAAACCTTATAATATAAGATAATATAAAACCCAGCACCGGTGCCTCAAGCAAGTTAAGTGCAACATATTGGCGGTTCCCGATTTTTGAAAGAAAATCGCGGATGAGGTAAATTTTAAACTGTGAAAACCAGTTTGGGATATTCAGGCTTTTGGGTGGGTTTTCTTTAATGGGCTCAACCTCGTCGTAGAAGAAATTATTTTGGTAGTTTTCTTCCCATTTTTCTGGAGAAACTTTCCGGGTATCGGTGTAATTGCCGAATTCATCGACAACGTGTGCTTCTATAATATTAAAAATAAGCTCGGGGTTAACATTGCCACAGGTTGGGCATTCGCCAACTTCGCTGTTTATTTGGGCGTCCATGCGCTTGAAATACATGACACCTTCAACCGGGTTGCCATAATAAATCTGGTAACCGCCGGTATCGAGAATGATCATTTTGTCGAACATTTTATAAATGTCGGACGATGGCTGGTGGATAACAACAAAAATGAGTTTTCCTTTGAGTGCAAGCTCGCGCAGAAGATCCATAACATTTTCGGAATCGCGCGATGAAAGCCCTGAGGTTGGTTCATCGACAAATAAAATCGATGGTTCCCTTACCAGTTCAAGGGCTATGTTAAGGCGTTTTCGCTGCCCTCCGGAAATGGTTTTGTTCAAAGGCGAGCCTACTTTAAGGTCTTTTCGATCGAACAAGCCCAGGTTCTGCAAAGTTTTATTGACCAGTTCTGTTATTTGGGCTTCGCTTTTATTTTTAAAACATAATTTGGCACTGAAATACAGGTTTTCGAAAACGGTTAATTCTTCGATAAGCAAGTCGTCCTGGGGTATAAGCCCGATAACCCCTTCGATTTTTTCTTTTTCGGTATGAAGGTTAATGTTGTTAATGAGTACTTCGCCGGTCGAAGGTGGATCGATGCCCGAAAGTACATTTAGCAGGGTAGTTTTTCCTGCCCCGCTGGCGCCCATTATTCCGATAAGGCGCCCATGTCCCTCAGAAAACGACACATTGCGCAGCCCCAGGTTGCCGTTTGGGAAACGGAAACTTACATCGCGTACGGTAAACGATATGCGGCTCGAGGTAATATCGGCCATAAAATGCGATACCACATCGCTGTAATAAACCGGCGATCCTTTTGGTAACTTAACGGTACTGCCGTTTGCAAAAAGGTAAATTCTTGCATTGTTAATGGGCAGCCCGTTTAGAAACAAATCTTCGTTTCCGGTATATCGCAAAAAATACAAATCGACGCTGACAACCCTCAACAGAAATATATTGGTGTCGAGGTGTTTTGTGTGTATTTTTTTTGCGTATTCGTACCTTTCTGGCTTATCGTTTATTATTAAAATATTATTGTCGTCGAGTTCCGAGGGGTTATTTTTAATAACAAAAAGCTCTATACTTTTAAATTCTTCCTGAGAAATATTAAAAACTTCTGCAACAGTATTGATAATGGCCATACGCTGATCGGTAAATTTCCGGTCGGCGTTTACAATTTCAAATAAGCGTACCAGGGCTACAACCTTTTGTTTTTGTGTAAGGGTCTTGTTGATTTTTTTGCATAAGCCCAAAATCCTTACAGAGTCCTTAACAGAGGTGAGCCTGTTTTTTTTGTGGTCGTCGTCGGCCACATTGGCATGTTCTTCAAAAAGGGCAAAGTATTCTGAAACTTTATCGGCAGTAATCTGCTGCTGCAGGAAGTTTTTAACGTACTCAACCTGCGTTTTTTCAACACCTTCGTCTTGTTTGGCAATAATGGCAAACAATTGCATCAGCGCTTTCAGAATCTCTTCGCTCATATAAAAGCCTGGTTAGTTTGTAATAACTTGGTATTAATTCGAATATGGCACCTGTTCAAACGGTACATCAACAATATCGGCATATTCTTCACCGGCTTCTTCCATATCTTCATCGTCTTCGGGATAATGCCAGCGAATAAGCACATCGTTCCCGGCTTCGTGGATTTCTTCAAGTTTCATAAGAATGTCGAGCAGAAGTTTTGACGAAGCTGTGTTGAAATATACCAGTTTAAAATTGAATACAGTTTTTTTATTGGGCGCACTTGCATATTCGTCGAGCCAAGTAAGAATAGGATCGTAGAACGATGCCACATCTTCCGGTAACGAGCGCCCTGAGATTTCCATGACCTCTTTTTCCTTGTCAAGTATAACTTTCGGGGTATCCTCAGTGCCTTGAATTTTTATTGTTTCCATAGCAGAGCTTTTATATATTTTTAGAAATGTTCAACAAAATTAATAATAGTTATTCCTCTCTCCCAATGGTCGAAGTTAATAAAAAGAAAGAAGTATCATCGGAAATTGGCAGGAAGTGGTATTCCAAGTCCCTGCCTGTTTTTCTTTTAATATCGATAAAACCCAGCCCGGCACCGCCTTTTTCTGACAGACGTCCCTCTTTCATTTGTTTTTTATACAAATCTTTCAACTCTTCTTTGTCCATGCGGTTAATGCTTTCAAGCATTTTTGTTAGTTCTTCGATCCGGTCGTTGTCAACGGCATTTCCGGTAGTAACGCTGTATTCGTTTTCGCCTTTGCTGACCAGGAATATTCCCCTTCCTGAGAAAAGGAAGTCGCTTGAGGTAAAATCGTCGGCATGCTTGCTAATGTTTTGCAGGCATTCGACCATAACATGGAACACTTTACGCTGAACAGTGCCAGGTTCGTCGTCTTTTGCCATGTTCGACTCGGTGAGTGAAGTAAACGCTTTGGTAATCTGATGCGTAATTTCGCCTTCGTACACCAATGTAATCTCATGGGCCTTCATCGATTTGTAGAATTCGTAAACAAATTCCAGGAAGCCTTTTACATCTTTCTTGTTATCCATAAGTTTAACCGTTTTATAATCAAATTAGTTCAATTCCTATTAGTAATACATCATCAATTTGTTTATTGTTGCCTTTGTATTCTTCGAAATCATTCGCAAAAAAAACATTAAAATCTTCCATAGTCAAATTTTTGTTCTCAACAATTTTTTCGCGGATACGTCCGGGCGAGTATTTTTTTATTTCGGGGCCACCCAACTGGTCGGGCAAGCCATCGGAAAAGAAAAATATTTTATCGCCGCCTTCATAGTTAATGATATGGTTTGTAAAGTCGGTTTCTTCTTTTTTACGGTGGGGAATTCCGCCAATAGCTTTTCGGTCGCCTTTAAACTCAAGCAATTCGCCTTTGCGCAAAAGGTATAAAGGCCGATGGGCGCCACTGAATTGCAATTCTTTTTTTATGGGGTCGATGCGGCAGAAGGCTATATCCATCCCATCGCGGGCTTCGGCATCGTTATGGTCTTGCTTCAGGGTTTTTCTTACCCTGTAGTGCAGGTCGTTAATAATGCTGGCGGCCGTGTGTTCGCTTTCGTGGTCAACAATATTGTTTAATAAGAAATAGCCAATAAACGAGAGCAGCGCACCTGGTACGCCGTGGCCGGTACAGTCAACGGCAGCAATATAGGTAATATTGCCTTTTTGCAGGAACCAGGGGAAGTCGCCGCTAACCACATCGCGCGGTCGATAAAAAATAAACGATTTCGGAAGATGTTCCCTGATGACACGGTTGTCGGGCAGTATTGATGTTTGTATGCGCTGGGCATAGTTTATTGAATCTTCGATTTTGCGGTTTTTGTCCTGTATTTCGAGTTCAATGCGTTTTGCTTCGGTAATATCGTGGCCGACAAACAAAATGGTTTCCAGTTCGTTTTCGTTAAATTCAGGGATGGCCACGAAGCTCATTATCCGGTCTTCTTTTACATCGTCGATAAGGGCCGGGATGGTAATTTCGGCGTTGGCTTTAACCGGGCTGCTCTTTATTTGCTCAATAGTTTCGCGGAAGTAATTAAAAAGTACATCGGCGAAATTAACTTCGTTGAGGGTTTTGTTTATCAGGTCTTTTGTGTCGATGCCCAGGTAATTTTTTGTAACCGGGTTTGCATAAAAAAACTGGCCAACCGTGCTCAAACGCATAATCATGTCGAGGGAATTTTCGGAGAGGGCCTGCATTTTACTGCGCATGCGCTCTTCTTTTTCTGCCCTTTTGCGTTCTGTTATATCGGTTGAATTTAATATGATGCCTTGTATTGCCGGGTCGTGAAGAAGGTTTCGGCCTGTTGTTTCCAGGAAAATTTTCTGGCCGTTTTTCTTCATGTAAGTATATTGAAACGATACGGGCTTTTTCGGGAAATCGATTATTTGCTTAAACATTTCGCGCATGGCCTGTTCGCCTTTGCGCGTAAGCCTGTCCATGTCTTTTCCACTCATCATTTCTTCGGGCGAATAGCCCAGGATGTTGCTAACAGACGGACTGATATAGACAAGGTTGAAATCTTTATTGTAAATCGAAATAATCTCGGAAGCATTTTCAAGTAGGGAGTGAAGCCTTTTCTGGGCATTTTCGACTTTTTGTATGTTGGCTTCGAGTTGTTCATTCGATTTTTGGAGTTCTTCCTGGGTTGCCCGCATTTCTTCGGCATTTTGCCTGAGTTGCTCTTCGTTTTCCTGCAATTCGCGGGTCATAAGTTGGGCTTCCTGCAGAAGTTGTTCGGTTTTTTGGTTTATGCGCAGGTTAAAAATTGTGCGGGCAAGCACTTCGCCGAGTTCTTTTAGGAAACGTATGGTGAGTTCAGGTATTTCGGCATGTATTGATGCAAATTCAATGACCCCTTGAAGTTTTTCATCGGAAATAAGCGGGATTAGCAAAATGCTGCGTGGTTTCTGCTCGCCAAGAATTCCCGATGTAATTGTTGCATAGTCGTCGGGTATTTCAGTGCGGTAAATGTAGTCCATTTCATAGGCGCATTCGCCAATTAACCCATGGCCAGGCTTAAACTCCTGGTTAATAAACTTTCTGCGGTTATAAGCGTATGTTGCAACGTTTTTTAGTATCTTTTTCTCTTCATCGTATAGGTACAGGGCGCCCTGTACCACTTGTATATATTTAACCAGTTCGTGAATAACCCTGAGCGATAGTTCTTCAATGCGGTTGTGCATCCTCAGGATATCGGATATTATTTCTTTGCCTTCGGCTATCCAGCTTTGTTCAGTTTCTTTTTTGTGGTTTTCAGCAAGGTTTTCGCGCATCATTAAAAGCGATTGCGCCAGAATATTGTTGTGCGAGTCGATGTTGAGGGTCGATTTAAAATTACCTTCGCCAATTTCTTTGGCAAAACCGGCCATTGCATCCATAAGTTTCTCGCGCGAATCGACTTCTTTCGTGAGCTGTTCTTTTTCTTTTTTTCTTTTCAGCTCGATTATAAATATGAAAGCGATTGCGATTAACGGGAAGAAATCGATAAGGTAGAGTACCGGGCTGGTTTTATGAATATGGGCAATACCACTGAACGATATGGCTGTTTTGCTGCTAATGAAAAGAATTATCCAGGAAAAAACAATAAAAAGCAATCCTGTAATTATTGCCAGCAGGGTAATATTTTGGCGGCTTTGTGCCAGCTTGTCGAATATTTTGTTTAATGTACTCATAAAGTCTTATGACTTAATGGTTTGTTCTAAATAATTTTTCATCTCCTGAACCGATTGCAGGAGAATTTCCTTTTTTGTGCCCGATGGTTCTTTAAAGAGTGCAATTTCTATTACTGCAACTACATTTTTTTCAAGGTGAAGTGGCAAAAATGCTATGTGTTTTGGTTTGGTACTGCCCAAGCCAGACTCAACAGAAAAATAATCGTCGGGCACATCGTTTATATAAGTTATTTCACCTGTTTGGGCAACCTGTCCGGGAATGGTTTCCCCGGCTTTAAAAGGGGCAATCGCATTTTTGTTTGTGAGGGCATAACCGGAAGACATGCTGAATACTCCAGATTCATCTTCTTTAATATAAAGTATTCCCATAACTACTTCAAGTTCGTTTGCCAGGTTTTTAAAATATTTGCTTAAAAGTGCGCCGATATTTTTATAACTGCCTTTAGGGACAATTTTTTTCAGGCTTTCCTGAATAATTTCGGCATTGTTGTTAACTTTTTCCTGATCTTCCTTTTTTTCGAATTCTTTTAATATTTTGAGGCGTTCATTGTTCACCTCTTTTTCAATAAGTTCGTTAAGTGCTTTGTTGTCGGTTGCTTTAATTACCAGGTTTAAGGCATAGCCCAGGGCGAAAACAATCAGTATAGCCAATATAAAAGGTAAAATTTCCGGGGTGTTCTTTTCTTTAAAAGAAACATTCCAGAACGCTACAACCTCTGCAAATAAAAGTATTACAGCAATGGTTACCGATGCTACAATGTGTTTCTTATATTGGTTTATTTGCATTGTTCTATTTAATTTTTGATAAGAACCTTATTATTTCGTCTGTGCTGTAAACGTAATCGACTTTTGTAAGTTGCATGGCCGATTCGGTCATGGTTTTTACTTCGCATTCTTTTGGGTCTTGCACAATGGTAAGCCCTCCTTTGTCGGCAACAGTTTTTAACCCGAATGCCCCGTCGCGGTTTGCCCCCGATAGTATAATACCAATGAGTTTGTCGCGATAAGCGTTGGCAGCAGTAATAAACGATAAATCGATCGAAGGCCTTGAGTGGTTTACCGGTGCATCGGTAGAAAGTGCAATGCGGTTGGCCAGTTCAACATACATGTGGTAGTTTGCAGGTGCAAGATATGCCCTGCCGGGCTTTAACTGATCTTTGTCGTTAGGTTCTTCAATAGGGATATTTGATTTGAGCGATAGGGCTTCTACGAAACCCGACCGTACATGTTTAAGCCGGTGCAGGCATAAAAGCACCGGGATGGGGAATTTATCGTTCAAAGAACTTAAAATCTTTGTTACCACCTGGAAACTACCGGCCGAACCTCCTATTATTATTGCCTTATAATTCACTTTATAAAAATTTCTTTCGGATTTGTTCTAAAACTATTGCGAACAATGCCCATTAAATATAGTTAAAACTTTCTTTTATATATATTCTCGTTTTCATTTACTATTTCAAAAACCGGGTTAGCAGAATTTGTGCCCTTAATCGATTCTTTTATCCCGATTATCAGGTTCCCGGCTGCTGAAAGGCAATTGTTGAGCTTGTCAAGCACCTGCGCCTGCAATGTTGGGTTAAAATAAATCATTACATTCCGGAAAAGAATAAGTTTAACATTTTGTGGTGCTTTGTTAAAGGTAATGTCATCTTTGATAAATTCCACATTACTTATTAACGATGTGTCGCGTATTGCTTCGTTATTTATAAGCTTATAATAGTTTTCGAGGTTACTGTTGCCCTGAAAGCGCCGGTAATTTTCAATGGATACCTCTAGTTTTTTCAGTGGGTATTTGCCCGAGCGTATATATGTTAGACTTTCGTTGCTGAAAACTGAGGCTATAATTTTTACGCTATCGAGCAGGTTCAATTCTTTTAGGAGGATACAAAGCGAGTATAGTTCGGCTCCCGAAACGCAAAGGGGCAGCCAAATTTTAAAATTTTCGAAGTGCCTGGGGCTTATCGATGGGAAATAATCTTCCCTTAACCATCGCCAAAGCGAAGGATCACGGAACATTTCTGTTGATGGAACCAGAATGTTGTCTAAAAACTTGTCGAAAAAATTTGAGTCTTCGCTTAGTTTTCTGAACAATGTTTCGGCATTCATTAACCCGTTTTGGGCAATTACTTTTTCGAGGCTATACTTAAACGATGTTAAGGCATAGTTAGAAAAATCGTAATTGTAAACCGATTTGATAATCCGTACAATTTCTCGTATGTCAACAATACCTAGTTCTACCATAAAAACGTTTTTACTTTGCCTTGCCTTCCTCTATATTTAATATGTTCAATATTTTTATAACGTTGCCATATTTCGAAATTACTGGTGAAAGATGGTGCTTGTAAGTGAACACTTTGCTTCCCAGGTTGAGGCTTTCGGTTATTTCCAGGTTTTTCTTTTCTGAGCTAATTATATTGAACAATGCAATGTTTAGTTCACTTGATGTTGAAAATATCTCGGGGTGTTTTCTCCCGATAATTGACTCATAGGGTTCGCCCAGGAATTTGGTTACTTTGTCGTTTACATGTTCTATTATTCCATCGGGGCTATATTCAATTACATAAAAGCTTGAACCTATGGCATCTAGTATTCCCTGCATTTCTTCTTCGCGCCTGGCCGATTCTTCCTGGGTTGCTTTGAGTTCTTCCATATTCTGGCGCATTTCTTCTTCCTGTTCGGCCATTTCCACAGCCTGTTGCTGCGATTTTTCGAGCAGCTGTGCTGTTTTGGTGTTGTTTCTTACAGTTATTATAGTGGCAGCCAGGCTGTTGGCAATTTGCTCGGTGAGTTCCACCTCATGTGCCGACAGTTTTTTTAGCGAAGCAATTTCAACTACCCCAATAAGGTCGTTCTCATGTATTACAGGTACAAGTAAAATATTGTCGGGGGGGGCATCGCCGAGGCCCGATTTAATGGCAATATAATCTTTTGGTACTTCAGTAAGGTATATTGTTTTCTTTTCAATGGCGCAGGTGCCTATCAGGCCGTCGCCTATACGGATGGTTTTTTGAAGGTATTTTTTACGATCGTAGGCAAAGGCAGAAATTAAATGGAGCTGGCTTGTTTCCGATTCGTCTATTAGAAACATGCCCCCCTGTATGGCGCCGAGGTATTTCACAAGTTCCCTAACCAGCAAATCGCCAAGGGCATTAGTATTGTTGCTGTTTATTCGCATAATATCGCCAAATTTGGCGAGGCCTTCATTTATATATCGCCGTATTTCGTTGTCGTGGTCTCGTTTTTCCTGCTCCTGGCGGGCAAGAACAAGTTTTTCCCTTAGTTCGTTAAGTTTAAGGGTTAGTTTGTCGTTTGTCCCTTGCGAAATAAGTTCATGCGAGAAGTCGTTGTTAAGCAGTCGTTCTATAAAACCAGTCCTTTCTTCGAGGTTTATGCGCAGGGCATCGATATTTCCATGCAGGCCTGTGAATTCGTAGAAAACCTGCTGATATTTGACTGGGGAGTAATTGCCTTCTTTAAGGCTTTTCGACATTTTTAACAAGTGCCACAGGCTGCCCGTGATATTTTTGTTCAGGCCCATGCCCGATAAAATAAAAACTACCAACAAAACACTTGCTGCAATAACAATGGCAAGGTTCCACATTTTAAAGTACCGTTGGTTTGCCAATTTCACATTTTCGGCAAGGGTTGATGCAAGGGCCAGTATTTGTGAATAGTTGGTTTGAACATCAACCAGGAAACCTTTGCTATAATCGCTGCTTAACAGTCGTTTGTCAATTTCCTTTATGTTTCCTGTTTCGCGTTCAATTTGAGCAATAATGTTGCTTAACTTAAAGAAATCAAATGAAGGGTAGTTTTCATAAAAATAGTCGGAAACCGATTTAACCTCATTTTCAAAAAAAAGGAGCTTTTCGTTTTCCAGTCCTGCTAAATAATTTGAAATACCGGAGTTTATAACCCCGGCCTTGTAACCATGGTCGGGTGCTTTTTTTAAGTTTTCGATAAGCAAATTGGAAAGGGTGCTCAATTTTTCGACCTTTCCCTCGTAACGGTTTCCTTTTTCTTTTAATGAAAGCACTGTTTTTTCGAAACTTTTTCTGTAATTCTCAAGAGAAATTCGCAACGAATCGGTTAAATTATCAGCGTAAAGGTATTTTTGCAGATAGTTAAATTGCGAGAGTGTGTCAATATAGCTTAGTATTATGCCTATATCAACTTGTTGTTTATCGATTAGTTGGTCGCAGCTTTTCGAAACGTAGTTTAAGTCGGATTTTTGTTGTTCAAAAGCAAGGTTTAGTTTGTTGTTCAGAGACCGCGATTCAAAATAAACCGAATGGGCCATTGAAAGGGCGGTTAAAGTATTTTTTTTACGCGATGAGGCAAAAAGCATAAAAAATAACAGCGTGAAAACGATAACAATTAAAAGAACCGCCTGAAGCAGAAAGCGAGTTTGAATATGTTTTATTTTAATGGCCATGCTGCTTTTGGTTTAATTTTTATAATATACGTGCCCTTTTTTCTGGAATTTTACCGAGTATGAACCTAAAATAGTCTCGTGCATCCCGAGTATGAGGGCAGAATTATCATATAAGTTTCGATGGAACAAATCAAAAACTTTGCTTTGCAGGTTGTAATTAAAGTATATTATCACATTTCTGCAAAAAATAATATCAAATTTAACATACATCGGGTTACCTTCTTTCACCAGGTCATGTTTTTTATACACGGGTTTTTGCCTTAAGAAATCGTGCATTTTAATTGTGTCGGAGGCTTTATCGATAGTAAAATATTTATCGTAGGGAATATCGTAGTATTCTTCGTAGTTATAAGGGTTTTCCTTTATTACTTTATCGAAATTGTCGAGATAGCCTATATTAAACCTGTACTTGTATTCTCCCTTTTGGGCCTGCTCCATGACATCGGTATTTAGGTCTGATGCATATATTTTGGCCTGATCGAGCATGCCCAGTTCGTTCAGCACAATCATCATAGAATAAACTTCCTGGCCGGTTGAGCAGCCGGCATGCCATATATTAATAACCGAATTGTTTTTAAGTTTTGGGAGCACTGCATAGCGTATGGCATGCCAAACCTGCGGGTCGCGAAAAAGTTCGGTTGTATTAACTGTAATCTCCTTTATTATTTTTTCAACGAATAGCGGGTCGTTTTTTATTTTATTGAGCAATGCGGTAATATTTAATTTGTTGTCGGTTAATACCTTTAACAAACGACGCTTTAACGACTTCTCGGAATAATCGCTGAAATCATATTTTGAGGATGTTTTTAATGCAAACAAGAACAACTGAAAATCCTGTTCGGTTAGTGTCATACAAAAATGCTTAATTCAAAACTTTCTAAATACCCCGGTTCACAATAATAAATCTATTAAAAGTTGTCGAATATTTAAAATAAAAGTAAAATATTTTCAACAAGCCTTTCAATTTATAATTTCTTTTTTACCCTAACTTGCGGTAAAAAGTTGCATAATGTCGGTACAAAAGATTGTAGCCTGTAATAACTTAACTTGCTAAACCTGACAAATATGGCAAATTTATTTCAGGTAATAATATGTTTTCGACTCGGTTATTCTGTATGCAACTATGTCGATACTTATTAAGTTAGCTAGTATTTTAACTGCAAGATATGGTTTTATTTTGCACGAAACTAAAAAATCGTCGAGGGTAATCTCTTGTTTAGTGCGCAACAGGGCCAACAGTTTTTCTTCGAAACTATCGTAGCGGACTAACAGCTTGTTTTTGCCTGTTTTAAGTTTCCATACCCTCATTAATACTTCATCGGCTATAAAATTCTGGTCGTTTACGCGGACAAACGCTTTCCATTTATTGTCTTTCCATGGCACATAGTGCGGTTTCAGATGGCTCTCAGGCACAATTATTTCCAGAATTCGTTTTTCGTTTACCCTGTGGGGCACAATTTTAAAATCTACCGGGGGCCTGCAATATAACTTTGCGGCCGACTCGGCCATATATACTTCTTCATCGGTACGTACCCCTGCAATATTGCCATTGTCTTTTACCCCTATTAACAGGGTACCGCCGTCTGTATTGGCAAAAGCAGAAAAACTCCGGGCAATTTTTTTTGCATCCGAAATTTCAAATTTAAAATCGAGGTGCTGGTTTTCCCCCTGAAGTATTAAGTTATGAATGTACCTGCTCATAGGCATTAGCTGGTATTATACGTGCTCTTGCTGTAAAAGTAATGAGAATATTTCAGCAAAAGAGCCCTAAAAGGCTTAAAGATTGCATGGTCGTGAAAAGATTTAGCTTTTGTTCTTAAGAAACAACCGATTGAAATGAGTACCAGAATTCTATGTAAAAGGCCTATTCGTACTTCCTGTATTGAAACCGGTATTGTGGGCATATTGTTTTATGTGCCAGGTAATAATCAGATATTCAGCAAAATGCATTATTATTTTCTGCATTAAACAATAGTCCAAAACTTATGAATAATTGTACAAATTGGCTAACAAATACCTTTATAACTTCCCGGTTGACAAACATTTTTTTTCCTAACCTAAACAAATTACGATGAAAAAAATTACGAAAAGAATTGTATTTGCCGCAATCGGCATTTTCTTGGGCTTTGTAAGCTCTAGTGCAGCAACACGCTACCTTCCGGGGAGCAGTTCGGATCAAACAGCAGCTTTTCAGTTGCTGGTAACCCAATCGGCCACTGGCGATATTATTGTATTGCAAACAGGCAACCATTACCTGAGCGGTACGGTAAATGTAAACAAACGTATTACAGTTAGGGGCGAAAACGGTGCTGTAGTGCGAAAATCTGGTAATGTTAGCTGCATCGATTTAAATGCAAACTATATTACCATCGATAATGTTTATATTGATGGAGGAAACAGGGCAGAGCCGGGCATGAGGGTATTCAGCAGCTATAATACCATAAAAAACAGCACCTTCCGGAATTGTGGCGTGAGCGGGTTAATGCTGCACAATTCGAACTTTAACACGGTTACCAATTGCTATGCTTATTATAATTATGTGGTTGGCATTTCGCAATTTGGCTCGTCAGACAACACCATTGCCAACTGCCAGATGTATGGCAATGGTGGCGAAGGGCTTACTATCGACTGCAACAGCCATAACGGACGGTTTTACGGGAACAACATATACGACAACAACTGGGCACACCGTGGTGTGGGAGGTATCGGGCTCGACCAGGCAAATGGGGCGTGGATATACAACAATACTATTAACCACAATGGTTCGCATGGTATCCGCTTTCAGAATAACATTGCCTCTTGCGACGGGGTAAGGGTTTACGACAACCGCATAACAAATAACGAGGGCTGTGCCATTAGTATAAGAACTACAATAACCCATTTTGGCGAATGGGGAAATATTGTTTCGGGAAACCCGGGAGGGTACATCTGCGGCCCCTATCTAAAAAATGCCGAAGATATGCGGGGGATTTCTGATGGGGCTGTCGATATTGAACTTTACCCAAACCCGGCTAATTCGGGCCTAACTATTATAAATGCAGAGGAAGTAACAGAATTAATGATAGTTAACAGTAGTGGACAAAAAGTATTGTATAAAGAAAACAAGTCGGGCTCAGTTATAAACCTTGATGTTCATACCTTGGCAAAAGGGATTTATTTCCTGCAATTAAAACAAAAAAATGGCAACATGCTTACCAGGAAATTTGCAAAAAATTAGGTTGAATATTACACTTAATAATTACTAAAGAAGGGGCCGGGCAAATTGCTTTGGCCCCTTTTTTTTATCTGCACTTCAAGGATTAAAAACCTGAAACATTATGCTTGCCCAAGGAAAAATAAATGGACTTAAAACACAGAAAAACAGATACATACAACACGAGTCGTTCTTCTAAACATTTGTCCAAGTAATCTGAACAAAAGTCCAAGCATCTCACGATACAGGTCGATATTTTTGAAACCATTCTTATTCATTTTTACAATAATTAACCTCTTTCAAAAAACTAGCAAATGAGAATTAAACTATTACTAATTACACTTCTGTTTCTTGTTGGCCTTGTGCAGGCCCAGGAAACAATTGTTACCGGAAAAGTAACTGAACACTCCGGTGAGCCTTTGCCCGGGGCAACTGTGGTTGAGAAAGGCACATCAAATGGCACTATAACCAATGTCGAAGGCATTTACACAATTGCAGTGTCTGGCCCCGATGCTATTCTTGAATTTTCGTATGTTGGCTATTTAACCGAGCAGGAAGCAGTTGCCGGGAATAACAGTATCGATAAAATCTTACTGCCCGACATTCAATCTCTTGAAGAAGTTGTGCTAATTGGTTACGGCACTGTAAAAAAGAAAGATCTTACAGGTGCAGTATCGGTAATAAATACCGACGATTTAAAGAATTCGCAGGTATTAACTGTAGGCGATGCTATCCAGGGGCTTGCTGCAGGGGTTACTATTCGCTCCAACGGCAACATCGGGAGCGAGCCCGACATAAAAATAAGGGGCGTTGGAAATTTCGGGAACCACAACCCTCTGTATGTTATCGACGATATTATTGTAGCGGGTGGCATTCGCGACTTAAACGTAAACGATATTGAATCGGTACAGATATTAAAAGACGCTTCTGCAGCTGCAATTTATGGAAACCGTGCTGCCAACGGGGTAATTATTATTACTACGAAAAGGGGCAGTTCAGGAGATATGAAGGTTGATTTCTCAATGAAGTATGGGATAGACAAGTTGCCCAGCCTTGATTTAATGGACACCACCGAATTTTTCTTTTATAATGACATGGCCTACAGGAATGCCGGCCTGACACCCCCGAACCATTTCGAGAACAATACCGATTGGGAAAAAGAAGTACTCCGTACAGGTTATTCAAAAGATTATAACCTTAGCATTTCAGGGGGCAACGATAAAAGCCGCTATCTGATGTCGGCAGGCTATTATTCAATTAATGGCACGAGCATTGGTACAAGCATGGATCGGATTAGCTTCAGGGTTAATTCCGATGCAAAACGCGGCCCCTTCACCATTGGCGAGAATATTTCAATAACCAACACAAGCATGGTGCCCTCCAGCGATGGCAACCCTGTTGCAAGTGTAATGCGCATGTTGCCCGACATGCCGGTTTACGACTCGGCCAACCCCGGAGGGTATGGTTATGGAAACGAAGCAAGGGCAAGAACATTCGGAACAAACCCCATAGCTGTGCAAAACCTGGTAAACAATAAATCGGGAAATATGCGGCTGCGCGGAAATGTATTCGGCGAACTATCGTTCTTAAAATATTTTAAGTACCGCATGAATGTTGGGTACGAAACCAGTTTCGACCAGTACAAAAGTTTAAGAAAAGTTGGCAACTGGACCCTGAACCAACCATTCGAGGACTCATATATCTATGAAAACCGGGCGCAGTACCAGTCGATTTTATACGATAATATTTTAAGTTTCGACAGAAATATCGATGCCCATTCAATAAACCTGGTTGTCGGTTCGAGTTACCAGCATGAAAGCTACAACCAGATTTCCGGAAAGAACAGTAGTATTTTTGTTTCCGGTGGCGAATATATTGATGTACTTAACGGAGGGAGCAGTAACCCGGTTGTTGCAGGTTTTAAAGCCGAAATTTACCGCATTTCGTATTTTGGCCGGTTAAATTACGATTATCAAGGAAAGTACCTGTTTAGTGCGACCCTTCGCAGGGACGCCACATCGCAGTTTGGGCCCGATTACCGCACCGGCTATTTTCCTTCGGTATCGGCCGCCTGGAGGCTAAGCAAAGAAAACTTTTTTGCGGTTGACTGGATTAGCGACTTGAAAATTAGGGCTAACTACGGCGAACTGGGAAATGCGTCGTTCGAGAACTGGGGACAGAACTCGGGAATTTACGACTATATCCCTTCCTTGACCACTTTTCCCATGTATTATTTTTCCACCGAAAATATAGTTACCGGCGCAACACAACGAAAGCTGGTGAACCCCGATTTAACCTGGGAAACCAAGAAACAGTCGAACTTTGGTGCCGACTGGGGCTTGTGGGGCAATCAGCTAATTTTTTCAGCCGATTATTATATTTCTAAAACAGAAGATGTACTGGTAGCATACCCGATTTTGTATGCCACCGGGAACGACGGCGGCGACCCCTGGGTAAATGCAGGTACACTTCAAAACAATGGTTTCGATTTTGAGCTCTCGTGGCGCAAATCGGGCAGGGACTTTAATTATTCGGTTTCCGCAAACCTTACTACCATTAACAATAAAGTTATTGATCTGCCTTATGGCGACAACAGCATTACTACAGGGTTGTGCAAATCGGAAGTTGGCAGGCCGCTTGCCATGTTCTATTTAATTAAAACAGATGGCATTTTTCAAAGCGAGGGCGAAGTGTTAGCCCATAAAAACTCGAAAGAAGTTGTCATTCAGCCCAATGCCAAGCCTGGCGATATTCGCTATATCGATTATAACGACGACGGGCTGATTTCGGACGAAGACCGACAATATGCAGGCAGCCCATGGCCTGTTGCCGAAGTAGGGTTAAATTTTTCTGCATCGTACAAGCAATTCGATGTGTCTGTTCAGGGCTTTGGCTCGTTCGGCCAAAAGGTTTGGAACGGCACCCGTGCCATGACGGAGCGCTTCAATGACAATAGCAACTACCGAAAAGGCATTAACCCCTGGACACCTGAAAATACTAACACCGATTTTCCCAGGGTACTTTACGGTGATGAAAGAAACTCGCGCAGCAATACCGATCGTTGGATTGAAGATGGTTCGTTCTTCAGGCTTCGGAACATTTCGCTGGGGTATAACCTGAGCATCCCGAAAACCGAGAAACTGTTCGATAATATTAGGTTGGCTGTTTCTGTGCAAAATCTGGCTACCCTTACAAAATACGAAGGGCTCGATGCTGAATTTAGTAACGGCAATGTGCTTGAATTTGGGGTCGATGGAATTACCTATCCATCGCCAACTTCAATCTTGTTTTCAATAAATGCAAAATTTTAAAAAACCGATTACCATGATAAAAAGAATCATAATTCTGGCCATCATATTTACAGGTATTATTTCGTGTAACGAAGATATCCTGGATGTCGAAAACCCAAATGTGCCTACCCAGGAAACTTTCTGGAAAACGGCTGATGACGCACAACTGGGGCTGAATGCCGTCTATAGCCAGTTTATACGTGTTGGCAACTGGTCGCGCTGGATTTACTTCCGTTACGATCTTACCAGCGACGAAGGATACAGTACCAGCCCCTGGACAGAACTTGCCGACTGGACAAGATTTAATTACGTAAACTACGATTTTATTCAGGGCGGAAGGACTATCTATAAAGGCCATTACAAACAAATTTCCGAGTGCAACCAGGTAATAAAATTTGTTCCGCAGATAAAAGCAATCGATGAAAAAGAGCAGAAAGAACTCGACCAGATTGTTGCCCAGGCAAGGTTTATTCGTGCCTTCGATTATTTCAACCTGGTGGTTATGTTTGGCAGGCTCGAGATGGTTTTCGAACCGTCCAGTGCAGGAGACAATTTTGAAGTTGCAGATTCCGAAGTGGTTTACGATTCGATAATCAGCGACTTGCAAAAGGCTATTATTGATTTGCCCGAAGAATGGAAAGGCAACGATAAGGGAAGGGTAACCAAAGGTGCTGCATACGCCCTGTTGGGAAAGGTTTACATGCAAATGCACGAATGGCAGAAAGCCAAAGATGCATTTCAATGGCTTGTTGAAGGCGAAGGTGCTAAGTATTACGGGATATTGGACAATTACTTCGACAACTTTACACATTATGCCGAGAATAATATCGAATCGGTTTTTGAAATTCAGTTCTCCGATGTGAACGAAACCCCCACCGACCAGAACAACGGAAGCGATATCGACGATGATATTCCCAATATGTCGTTGGGCAATACGCGGTCGCAATTTTTTGCGCCTCCTGGTATTGGCTGGGCCGATGGTAAAGTAAGAAGGTGGCTGGTTGACAAATACAAGGAAGAGCCAACAGTTGACAATTTGGTAAATGGCACTACTATCGACGATCGCTTGCGTGTAAGCATTATTTACCCCGAAATTTTCACCGATTTCCCGGGAGAATCAATATTTAACGGAACAATTACTAAATGGAGGGCTACCTGGGTGTCAACAGATTGTTATTTCAGAAAATACGGCGACGATTATTTTAAGCCACGCACCGATTATTATTCCCCCATAAATTACCGGGTAATACGCTTTGCCGATGTGTTGCTTTGCTATGCCGAATGCCTGGCACAGCTCAACGATGTTTCGGGTGCGGTAAAGTATGTCAATATGGTAAGGACCCGGCCAAGCACAAACTTACCTGAATTGGCTTCGAGCACAATACCTGAAATAGCTGCCAGCGTGAATTCCAAAGAAGCATTCCTGAAAAGGCTGCAAACAGAGCGCGCTTTGGAACTATCGCTCGAATCGGTAAGGTGGATCGACCTTAAACGCTGGGGTCTGCTCGATACACAGGAAGGTATTGAAGAATTGAAATTGTGCGATCCTGATTTTGAAAATTTTGTAATAGGTAAACATAACATTTTGCCAATACCACAATTCGAAGTGAACAACAACCCGAATTTTGGTGGCAATAACCCAAATTATTAACCAGCATGCCAACAATACAACTATTAATCGACACATACTTATAGTATTAACTTAAATCTAAATTTTATGAAAAAAAATCTATTACTCCTTGCAATTGCTGCACTTTGCTTTGGACAGCTTACACTGGCACAAGATTACCATTGGCCATTAACGGCTGATTTAAACGATGTGGTTGGTGGAAAAAACGGAACTAACAGTGGCGTAACTTTCGAAAACGATGCAGTAAGGGGCCCGGTGGCCTATTTTAACGGCGATGCATATGCAAAATTACCATCGTTTGTAAATGGCAATTCGGAAATAACCATTGCTTTATGGTTCAGGATGGACGAGGTACGCCCCTGGTCTCGCATCTATTCTTTCGGAAAAGGCGACCAGACCGAACCAAAAGATGTGATGATGGTTATCCCTGTTAACGGGGCAGCCGACCCGGTTGCCGGCTTTTATCGCTTCACCCTTTCCGATCCCGACGGGCCCTGGGCCGATATCGATATCGATACAAATATTGTAAATATTGAAACCGGGCAATGGTATTTTTCTGCTGTGGTTCTTAAACCCGACTCCATTATTGTGTACCACAACAATCAGCAGGTTTTTGCAGAGAGCGGCTTTGTCCGCAACCTGAGCACTTTGGAAGACAACGAGAATGCCCTGGGAAAAAGTTTTTGGCCCGATGCTTTGTTTAAAGGCGCACTCAGCGATTTACGCGTTTATAAATCGGCATTAAGCAAATCAGAAATCGAAGCTATATATCAGTTGGAACCACCAAGTTCTGTTGGAAACAACTCATTTAACAGCAATACTCATTTTTACAGCAACTCGAACCAGATTTTTGTTCGTTCGGAAAATTTAACCGGCAATGAAATAGTAAGGGTTTATAACCTTATGGGCTCACTGGTTGTTGAAAAACCTGTTTCCAGCCTAAGCAGTGTTCAATTTAACAAAGGAATATATATTGTTCAGCTTAAAGGTAATACAATCGATTATACAACTAAATTACTCGTGAAATAAGCTTAAATTTGGGTTAATGGGTAAGTTTTGTCCCTGCCGGTAAAAAATCTGGCAGGGACATATTTTAACTAAAACCATATTCGGCAAAACAATTTACAATGTATAACTATAAGAAGTACTAAAAGCATGATTAAAAAAATTATTACCGGCATTGCAGGGTTGCTTTTATACACCATGCTTATGGCGCAAACATTGAAAAACCCGATGGTTTTAGATAATGAATGGGGCTCGTATGGTATTGGCGACCCGTATATCCTAAAATACAGGGGCATTTTTTACCTGTACAGCAGTACCAAAGACCATAACAACGGTATAAAATGCTGGAGTTCGAAAAACCTAACCGACTGGGAGTACATGGGGTATTGTTCGACCGACCCGGTTACAACGGGCGCTTATGCCCCTGAAATTATATATTGGAACGGCATGTTTTATATGTACACTTCGCCTGCCGGCAACGGCCATTATGTTCTTTCGTCCGACAGTCCCATTGGTCCATTTACGGCAATCACTCCAAACATTGGCAAATCAATCGATGGCTCGGTATTTATCGACGACGATGCAAAATGGTACTTCTACCATGCTTCGGGTTCGGGGATACAGGGTTGCAGTATGTCGGATCCGGCAACCATAAATGCCAGTTTGAACTTAAATGCGCGAATGAACAACAATTGGACAGAAGGTTCTTGTACTTTTAAGCGTAATGGGAAATATTACATGATTTATACAGGCAACCACGTAATTAGCAAAGGGTACCGGATAGACTATGCAACAAACACCGATGGCCCAATAAGTGCTTATACACCGGCAGAAATCCAAAACCCTATACTGGTAAATTCTATGGGCAACCATGTAGGTTTAGGTCATGGCAGCGTGTTTATCGGCCCCGATTTAGACAGCTATTTTCTTACCTACCACAATTTATTAAGCGCCAACGGCCCATTTCGGAGGTTTAACCTCGACCGCATTGCATGGAATGGCGATAAGATGATGGTGCTGGGGCCAACCAATACCGACCAGCCGGCACCTGAAATGCCCGATGGTTACGATTATTTCGACCGCAGCGAGCTTGGCAGCGCCTGGAGTTTTTATGGCAGGGGACGATGGGGCATTGCTTCGAACGATTATTTATACCAGGACACCACTATTTCGGGATTAGAAAACTGGTTTTTGGCAGTTTTAAACCATGAAACCGCTAAAAACTATACTGCTGAATTTAACCTGGCGGAAACCTGGCGGGAAAACGATAATTCTGCCACCGGGGCTGTCTTTGCTTATATCGATGAAAAAAATTATGGTATAGCAGCTATTAATAATTCCACTAAAAAGCTCGAAGTTAACTTTCTGGCCGACAGCGCCTGGGGCAATTCCAATGTTTTCGATATACCTGGTAACCTCAATTTTTCCAACTGGCATACTTTACGTATCGAAAAGTTGCAAAAAGTATATAAGTTTTTCATCGGCCCGATGTTGATAGCTACTATCGAAGGCCCCGAAAATGGTGGAAAAACAGGCTATTTTACCTATAATACGAAAGCCCGGTTTGGTTTTATTGCTGCGAGCAACAAAGTTAACGGCTCGGGAATTTTCGATATATATAAGCCGGTGCCCGGTACAATTGATGCAACACAATATATAACTGGCGGCGAAGGTGCAGGTTACCATAAAAAAAATTATGGCACTGTGGCTTCTGAAAATTTCAGAAACGATAGCCTTCCGATGGCCGAAAACCCGAGAGGTGGGTATGCCATTGCTTCGTTTGAAAACGGCGATTGGCTGTGTTATGCCATTAATGCAGCAAGCGAAACTTTCTATAATTTAGCTGTAAGCTATTCGGCAGCTTCAGCAGGTTCGTCGCTGCGGGTATTTGTCGATGGAAGCGACATTTCCGGTCAGGTTTTGCTCCCGGAAACAGGTGGTGCAGATAAGTACCGTACCTGCATTATTAAAAACCTGGCCATACCAAAAGGCCACCACCTATTGAAAATTGAGTCAACCGGTGGCACTGTCGGGATATACTCCATGCAGTTTGTTTATGCCGACAATGCCGATTTTGACAAACAAGACAATTTTGAAGGCACATTCAGTGGTGATTGGAAATATTTCGACGGGGCGTGGAGCTTCGAAAATAAAGCCGCCAAAATCGACGGGTTTGGCAAACGGGCATTCGGCAGCGCTTTTTGGTGCGACTATACGGTGGAAACCGATATCCGCTTTGTCCGTAACATGAACGCAGGAATTCTGCTCCGGGTAAATAACCCTGCAATTGGCGGGGCTGGCGACGATGCTCAACTGGGCACCGATTACCTGCAAGGATATTTTGTTGGCTTTAATTCCGGACAGGTTGTTCTGGGTAAGCACAACTACGGATGGCAGTTTCTTGCTTCATCAAGCGGCTCCTTCAAGATGAACACCTGGTACCGTTTGAAAGCTACCGTGGTGCAGGATACAATACGTGTATATGTCGATAACATGCTTGCCCCGGCCATAACGTATATCGACAGCATGCCCTTTATCAATGGCAGGGCTGGTTTTCGCTCATTTAACACGAATGTGCAATTCGATAACTTCAGGGTTTATACCATTAAATCTCCTTCTCATACCGAAAACATATTCAACTATCACGAAAATTCTTTTTTGGTTTACCCAAACCCGGCTTCAGGTGTCGTAACCATAGTATCAACACTGGGCGAAAGCCTCGAAAAAATTAAGGTTTTTAACTCATTGGGCGAACTGGTTTTTACGTCAAAAACTTCCGACGATGAATTTTCAGTACCCTTACACCAATTTCCTAAAGGAATATATATGCTGCAGGTATCGGAGAAAGCACCCAATACAAGTAAGATCATCGTTTACTGAAAATGGGAAATGAGCATTAAGGAGCTTGCTGTAAAACAGATATTATTTATAAGGTGACAGATATTTTATCAATAAACAACAAAAACAAATAAAACAATGAAAAGAATGCATGTGAAAATATTGGCAATACTTGCTATAGCGGCGTTATTTATTCAATGTACCGGTAAAGGCAAAACCGGAAGCACCTCGGAAAACACTCCCTGGGACATCGAAAAAGCAAATCAATGGCAAAAAGCAAACCCCTGGCTGATAGGGGCAAATTTTAACCCAAGTACGGCAATAAACCAGTTAGAAACCTGGCAGGCCGAAACGTTCGACCCCGAAACTATAGACAGGGAACTCGGATGGGCAGCTTCAATTGGGTTTAACTGCATGAGGGTTTACCTGCACCACCTGGCCTGGGAAATTGACCCTGAAGGTTTTAAGGCAAGAATGCGTCAGTACCTTGATATTTCCGACAAGCACGGGATTAAAACTATGTTTGTTTTTTTCGACGATTGCTGGAACAACAGCTACCAGGCCGGCAAACAGCCCGAGCCAAAAACAGGCATTCATAATTCGGGTTGGGTACAAGATCCCGGAGCTTTGCTGTTCGATGAAAATGGTGAAGTTAAACCAGAAGTGATGCAACTTCTTGAGGAATACGTAAAAGATATATTAACTACATTTTCGAAAGACAAGCGAATAATTGTTTGGGACTTATACAACGAACCCGGAAACTCGGGCTATGTTAACCGTTCAATGCCTTTGTTGCAGAATGTATTTAACTGGGCACGTAGTATCGATCTTGTGCAACCGGTTACTGCCGGGGTATGGAATATCAAATTAGTGGATCTGAACAAGTTTCAGCTTGAGAACTCCGATATTCTTACTTACCATAATTACAGCAATGAAATTGAGCACGGTAAGGCCATCGACACTTTAAAACTGCTCAACAGGCCGTTAATTTGTACCGAATATATGGCCCGAACCAATGGCAGCAGGTTCGATAATATTCTGCCACTACTGAAAGAAAACAACATTGGGGCAATCAATTGGGGGCTGGTTTCCGGCAGATCGAACACTATTTATGCATGGGAAACCCCTGTGCCCGATGGTTCTGAGCCGGAAACCTGGTTCCACGATGTTTTTAGAAAAAATGGTGAACCATATAGTAAAGATGAAGTTGATCTGATAAAGCGGTTAACAGGCAAATAGTACTAACAGTTTAGTTAAGTTTGGTTAGTTGTTATTGCAGGTATAGTGTTCCTATGCTGGCAAACCGGAAGGGTTGTAACGCTGCTTCCCTTCCGGTTATCAACTGGTTTTTAGTTTCGAATTTAAAACAAACGATTATGAAACTTTTTTTTGCATTTCAGGCAGTTTTATTTTTGTCCTTTTCTGTATCGTTTTCGCAGCAACCCGATCCCCCGGGGCAGTCAAAAGATACGGCATTGGCGATTAACAAAGCATATTTGTTTGCGCACATGGTACACTCCGATTATGGCAGGTTATACTATTCTGTAAGCACCGATGGCCTTCAATGGCAAGCACTAAACGATGGCAAACGTGTATTTGACGGGTACAAAGGGCACCCCGATATTTGCAAAGGCCACGATGGCCGTTACTATATTGCCGGGAACCAAAGCGACGAATCGCCTGTGATAAATTTCTGGGTATCCGACGATTTGATACGATGGGCCAAATATAGCGAGTTTACCCCCGATCTGAAATCGACCCCTGGCTATAGCCATGCACTCCAGCGTATCGGGGCGCCTAAAATATACTTCGACATCCCATCGGGCCAATATATGCTCACATGGCACACACCCCACCTGGAAGGCACTGCAGATGATCCCGAACGCTATTGGGCAAGCCAGCGCACGTTGTATGTGCTTTCGAAAGATTTAAAATCATTTTCCGGCCCCCCGCAACGCTTGTTCAGCTGGGATATGGGCACAATCGATGTGTTTATCAGGAAAATTGAAGATAATTATTACGCTATAATTAAGGACGAAACATACCCTACACTTTATTGGGTAACCGGAAAAACTATTCGTATCAGCAAATCGCCTGCACTTACAGGACCCTGGTCGGAGCCTTCTGCACCGGTTAGTCCGAATTTCCGCGAAGCTCCGATGCTCATCCCTTCTCCCGACAACAAAATATGGTACCTGTATTATGAACAATATCCCGGGGTTTCTTACGGATTGTCGATTGCCGACAACATGGCCGGCCCCTGGTACCAGGCTTCGGGCTACACTTTTTTTGCCGATTGGGACAAATACAGCTTCCCGCCACGAGCAAGGCATGGCTGTATGATTACTATTTCCAAAGATGAGTACCAAAGGCTTGTCGGACACTTTGGTATTAAAAAGCAAGACTAACATTGAAACAAAACTAGCGTAGTTTCCGATAAAAATGGAAAACAACAATGCCATGAAAGCCAGGAAAGTTTTTTCAATATCTTCATTAATAGCATGTTTGTTAATGGTTTTTTCGACCTGGGGCAATTTGTTGTTTGCTGGCAGAAATATCAACAACGGAAACCTTCAGTTTGAAAACATAACCTCGATAAATGGGTTGTCGAACAATACAGTATATTGTATTTCGCAGGATTCGGAAGGATTTATATGGATTGGCACCCGCGAAGGACTAAACAAATTCGACGGGTATTCGATTACTTCGTATTATCACGATGCGGCCGATATAAACAGTATCCCGTGCAATTTTATCAAGCAGATAATTTCTACCTCCGACGGGCTTTTACTTATCGGTACTACCAACGGTGTCTGTTACTATAACAAACAAATGGATTGTTTTGTGCCTGTGAAGTTCAAGGGGCAGTCGTTGGGCGATATATTCAGAATAATAGAACTATCCAGTAAAGAGGTGCTTATAGCATCGGTACAGGGACTTTATTCTGTAAGTGCCAATTTTGAGGTGAGGTTAATCCATACTTCGTATTATAAAGACATTTGTGAATATAAAAAGGGGGTTATTTGGGCAGCTTTTGCCGACCAGGTACTGCTTATGAGCGACGATGGCGAAATTGTGAAGCAATACGACAGCAAAGTGATGGGCTCTAAAGGGTTTAACCGGCAGCCATCAGATATTCAGTGTATTTATAAAGACTCAAGGGAGATTATATGGCTCGGTACTATTCGCAGCGGTATAGGTTACTATAAACCTGAAACCGATGAATTTATAAGCCTTAAACTGAAAGAAGGGGTTAACCCTATTGAAGATAATTTTGTACGAACCATTTCCGAAGATGCTAACGGCCTTCTGTGGATAGGCACCGAATCGGGTTTATACACCTATGATGTCGAAAGCCAGGTGTTCGAATTCTATGGCCAAAGTTTTAACCCGGTGTTGAAAGGTTTGAACGACAAGGCTATTTATTCTATTTTCAGGGGTTCCGATGGTGTAATGTGGATTGGCACCTATTTCGGGGGGGTTAACTATTCGCGCCCCTATAACAACAAATTCTACCGGATTTATGCCGATGGCGGTTATGGCCGGCTTAGCGGAAATGCCCTTAGCCAGATGATTGAAACCAGCGGTGGCGAAATCTGGATAGCAACAGAAGATGGAGGAATAACTATCTACGACCCCCAAAATAATAACTATAAGTATATAAGGCACAAAAGCGGCGATGCAAATTCACTTGTATCTAACAACGTGCATGCACTGGCCGAAGATAAAAACGGCGATATCTGGATCGGTACTTTTATTGGCGGCTTGAGCAAGTATAGCCCAAGAACACAAAAAACGGAGCAGATTAAACTGTCTCATCCCGATCCGAATGTGGTTCAATATGTTTTTTCTGTATTTATCGACTCCAAAAACCGTATTTGGGTTGGGGCCATAAGTGGACTCTACTTGCGCGAAAACGAGAACAGCGAATTTAAAATATTTAATGCCGATAATTTTCTGGGCAACTTCATTTATCAGATTGGGGAAGATCAGCAAGGGAATGTTTGGGTTTGCAGCTATGTTAGGGGCATATATAAAATCGACAGTCTATTGGAAATAACCCATTATACCCAAAATTCAGGGGAATTAAATACCGACAATATCACTTACTTTTATAACGACTCACAAAACATCCAGTGGTTTGGGACCCTCGAAGGCGGGATTATCCGGCACAACCCTGCCGATGATAAATTTATAACACTCACTACTGCCAACGGGCTGCCGAACAATACAGTTTATGCCATTACCGAAGATGCTTCCGGCAATATATGGTTCAGCTCCAATAAGGGCATATCGAAGCTAAGCCCCGCCACAGGGCAAATTGTAAATTATACGGTACACGATGGCCTTGTGGGCAACCAGTTTAACTTCAAGTCGTGCCTCCGCGATTCAAAAAACACCCTGTATTTTGGCGCAGTAAATGGATTAACTTATTTTAACCCCGAAGGACTTTCCGGCGATAATACCGAGCCGATGCTGCATTTTACAGGTTTCAGGGTTTTTAACAGCCCGTTAAAAATAGGCGAACACAATATACTGCAAAGCCATATCGACTTTCAGGACGAAATAAGGCTAAAGTATAAGTATAAAGCCATTACCATAGAATTTGTTGCCCTGAACTTTGTATCGCCAAAAAGTAACGAATATGCTTATTACCTCGAGGGGTTCGACGATGGCTGGAACTATGTCGATGACCGGCGGAATGCTTCTTACACCAACCTGTCTCCCGGCACTTACCACTTTCATTTGAAGGCTGCTAACGACGATGGTGAATGGACCAACAATCCCAGGGTACTTAAAATTAAAATACTTCCGCCTTTATGGCTTTCTGTTTGGGGGTATTTATTTTATACATTGGTTTTTCTATCGGTTCTTTTCCTCTATCGCCGATATACCATTATGCGCAACAAAGAAAAGCTTAATGTTCAACTGGCAATTTTGGAAAACCGGAAAAATGAAGAACTCAGCCAGCACCGGCTCAATTTCTTTACCTATATCAGTCACGAGTTTAAAACCCCGCTAACCTTAATAATTGCAACATTGGACCACTTGTTGTATTTCGATGATATTTCCCCTAAGTTTATGAAATTCGGCAATTCTATCCGTAAAAATGCCATGCGCCTGCTGTTTCTCATTAACCAGCTTATGGATTTCAGAAAAATTGAAACCGATCATGCGCATATCAAATACAACAAAGGCGATATCGTTCAATTTCTGAAAAGCACATTTGAAATATTCAACCCCTTATTTGTTCAAAAAAACATCGATTCGGTTTTTAAAACGGAATATGAATCGTTTATCGCTTATTTCGATCCCGATAAAATTGAAAAAATTGTCACCAATATTCTCAGCAATTCATGCAAAAACATTGGCAGCAACGGAAAAATTGGCTGTCAGATAAAAATTCAGCCTAAAAAGCCAGGTATAAGCTTTTCCAACAACGAACCCGGCGAAAAAGAGCTGGTAATCCGTATATTCGATAACGGGACGGGCATTGCCAGAGAAAAAATTAACCAGATATTTGAGCCCTTTTATACCGAAACCAGTTCTAATATACCCGGCAACGGCATAGGGCTGGCACTTGTAAAAAGCATGGTAAGATATTTGAACGGTTCACTAACAGTTGAATCGGACGAAAAGCAGGGGGTGGAATTTATCATTACCTTGCCTTTATATGAGAAAATGCCCGAATATTCAGACATACAGAACAACTTTATCGAGAAAAACCAAAGCTTTTCGCTCGACAATACCATATTCGACGAAGAAACCGATTTTGAAAGCCATGCTGTTACTATTCAGCAATCGGACGATGTTACTTACGAACTGCTAATAGTTGAAGATAATAAAGAACTTGCATCGTTTTTAAGCTACCACTTTTCGGGTTATTTTAAAGTTACTACAGCACGCGACGGCGAAGAAGCAATCCAGAAAATTGAACAAGCACAGCCCGACCTTATCATTAGCGACATTATGATGCCCAAAATGAATGGCACAGAACTGTGCAAACGGCTAAAAGATAATTTTGAGACATCACATATACCCATAATTTTGCTTACGGCCAAAACCGGCGATGAATCGAAACTCGAAGGGCTTGGCTGCGGCGCCGATGCATATATCAATAAACCATTCGGTGTGAAGGAACTTGGGTTACATGTGAGAAACATACTCCTGTCGCGCGAAAACCTGAAAAAACACCTGATGAAATTTGGTGTGAAAGAAGATTCTTTCTCCGGATTAAACAACAAAGACCAAAAATTTATCGGACATCTAACAGAAATTGTTTTTAAGAACATGGACAACCCACAGTTCGATGTTGACAGTTTTGCTGCCGAAGCTGCCGTCAGTCGTACCCTCCTGCACAATAAGCTAAAGAAAATTACAAATTTGAGCACTACCGAATTTATTAAAATGGTTAAGCTAACCGAGGCAAAAAAACTGCTAATAAAAAACGAATTGTCGGTTTCAGAAATAGCCTACAAAGTAGGCTTTAACGACCCGGCTTATTTCAGCCGCTCGTTTAAAAAGTATTTTAAGGTAGCCCCTTCGGAAATGGTGGAGAATAAAGAATAATAGGCCATAAGGTACAAAAGAGAGGGAGGTTACCGACAACTTCCTAAAAAAAAAGGTCGGGGTGAGAGGATTCGAACCTCCGACCCCCACGTCCCGAACGTTGTGCCCCGCCCGTGGCGGGGCTACACCCCATTAATTAATTTAATAAAGGCATTTCCGCATTTGTAGGCTTTGATTTGTTTTTCACGCAACAAAGCAGATTTTTTATCGGAACACGATTCGGAATAAATAAGAATTAGAGGGATTCTGTTTTTAGTAGATCTTTGCCTGGCAGCGTTATGATAATTCAATCTGGCAGTAACATCGGAGGTAGAACCGATATAATAATTTCCATCCTTTAAGCTTTTTAAAACGTAAACATAATAGGCCATAAGGTACAAAAAAGAGGGAGGTTACCGACAACTTCCTAAAAAAAAGGTCGGGGCGAGAGGATTCGAACCTCCGACCCCCACGTCCCGAACGTGGTGCGCTAGCCGGACTGCGCTACACCCCGAAAAAACAGAGCACAAATTTAATTATTCTCCTGTAATACCGAAATTTTTCTTATAACTATTTATAAAAGCTTGTGTTTTATGTATTGTAAACCCAGTCAGTTTGTTTTATTTTGGTAAAAAATCTGAATCGTGCAATTTTATGTAAACCCTTATGAACCGTTTTTATTCCACTCTTGTTGCCCTCATATTTTTCAAACTTTGGTTGGGGGCACAAAATTACGATAAGGCAATAGTTACCGATGTTGTTTTTTTTCGGCAAACCAATATAGGGGTTACAAGTTTGTCCTTTCCGTTTTATTTTTACCAAAAGGGTTTCGTAGCCGATGTACAGGGCGACATTGCCCGTTTTCTTCAGAAAAAATTCCTGGTCGATAGCATTGAGTTCTCAAAACCCGACAGTATTTTTTATTATGCGGGCTTTTACCCTTTGCCATTACAAACAAGGCAGAAGGCAAAACAGCATAGGCAAAGCAATATTTTATATGTATCGGTAGAAACCATAGTTCAGCAAGGTGTTACAGCAAATTATACCGAAACCTTCCGTTTTGTTACTACCCTGAGAATATATAACGGAAAAGGCCGGCTATATTACCGGTTTAAAAATGTTATACCTTTCGAACCCTATGCTGGTGATTATATTGCCGGTGAAACAAAAATGTCGGAAACCGATTTTTATGTATTTTATTTCGATGGGATTAAAAATGTTTTCGATGGAACTGATAAGCATTCCGACAAGCGCTATGTTGAAAAACCATTGGCTGAAAAATACAATGCTTTTGCCCGGGAGGCTGAAAAATTTTACTGGGCTTTTTCGGGACAAGGTACTGTCTTAAAATCCAAATTTTTTAGCATATATTTTTAGCTTATTTTTGCAAAAGCGAAAAGAGGACTTCAGGCGATTCGT
>JAFGQZ010000049.1 GCA_016935435.1 Bacteroidales bacterium | reverse complement strand
ATAATTTAATTTTTAATGGTCAGATGGAACTTACCATTCGTAAATAATCATTTTCGTGTGTGAGTTAATGATTATTTACTCATGGAAGTTTCATATTTTGTTTATTCTTTTTTAATATCACTATAATAGGTTATCTGTTTGGTTGCTGGTCAATAACAGGGCTTTTTGACACTTCACCGCCCGGAATAGCAAAATAATAATCAACAATGTTATATTCGAAAGTCTTCAGGCTCACCCACTGAAACCGGGCATCGAAGAAATACCGACCCGATTCTGTTGAAAAGAACGGATACAGTCCGCGGAACCGATAACGTGTATTACTACTGTAAGAGTCTTTATCCCTGAATTCGCCCCAAAATCCATCGCGTGCTTCGTAGTGTTGCACACGCCAGCGGCGCAAATCCCATTTGGTTTTATGCTCAAGGGCAAGCTCTTTACGCCGTTCTTTGCGAACTATATTCCGACCATTGATATCGGGTGTAATATTACCAGTAAGCAATATTGCCCCTGCTCGTTCGCGTATATCGTTAATAGCAGATGTAGCTTCCTCCATCAAATTGGTGCCATCGGGCGAAGCTTCGCCGGCCAGTGCCAATTCAACAGCAGCTTCGGCGGCATTAAGCAAAACATCGGCGTACCGCATAACAATAAATGGCTGATCCGATTTTCCTTCAGCTGCTTCAAAAGAAGGATCGGGGTTTAACCACTTGCGGCAATATAAACCGGTAAGTGTAGCTTCGCCGTTATCGTAAAAAGGCCCATTAGGGCCGGCAGCTGTCATATCGGAACCGTTATAGTCCACAACTTCCTGGCTGTTGCCTTCGCGGGGGCTCAGGTACAGTACTTTTGGAACACCGGTATATTGGCTTAAATGCTGATACCGGGTTTCAGCCGTTTCGTACGAATAATCGTTAAATAAAGGTTGAATGGGTTCGGTTCCGGTATAGATACCAGCCCTTACTTCAATTTCCTGTCCTTTAAAAATATCGCCAGGGAACAAGACATACGCACGCAAACGGGGCTCGGCATCTTTAAAGAATTCCATGGGGGAATCGAACATCAGGTAAGTTCCTTCGGTGCTTGAAGAACCGGTGGTAACTTTTACCCTTCCGTCGGCGTAACGATCGAAACCATCAAACAGTTCCAGGAAATCAACTGTTGGGCATGTTCCCGAAGCCAACGGCGATTTAAAAATGTACGGTGCACTATATGCATCAAAACCGTGGGTAACTGTAGGATAGCTATATTCTTTTACATAAATATTTTCGGGGCTTGTTAAATCGCTGAACATATCCACCATGTTCTGGTATTGAGCTTCGGGGTTACCGGCAGCCCATTTTTTCTTATACAATGAATATTGACCGCTTTTTATTACTTCTTGTGCAGCCAGGAAAGCCTCCCTGAAGTACTTTTTAGATGCAGCTTCCCATGATTCTGCCGCAAACCCAATTACCCGCACACCGGTTTTCTGTCCGAAACCAGTAAGGCGACCGGTAACTGTTTCGTTATATTTGGCTACACTGCCTGCATAAAGCATTGCTTCCGATTTAAAAGCCGATGCAACATATTTATTTGAATATCCGCTTTTAGGGCTTACAGCCATTAAAAGCTCTATGGCTTGGTTAAAATCTGCAAGTACCTGGTTCCAGGTTTCTTCTTCGGAAGCACGGGGCACTTCCAATTTATCTATTTCGGCCGGGTACGATATAACATTTGTAACCAGCGGAACACCACCAAACCGGCGTGCCATCTGGTAAAACACATAGGCACGTACAAAATATGCCTCGCCTAAATAATGATTGTAAGTAATTTCTGCAAAGGAGCTTTCGTATTCGGGCAGTTTTTCAATCAAATAATTTGCATCGCGCAAAAGGGTAAAAGCCATGCCCCAGTATGGGGTGCGTTCGTATGTAAATGGACGGCAAATACCGTCACGGGTCAAAGCTTCGCCAGTGCCCTCAATACCCATTGCACCGAGCCACGAATTCCACTCAAAACCCCATTCGCCCATATACTTAAAGTCTTCGAAGGGCATTTGGCTGTACATACGGGCCATGTATATATCCATGCCCGCTTCGTTTGTAAACAGGGCTTCGTCGCCGATAACGTTTTTAGGGGGAATGTCTAAATCGTTACAGGCAGAGAAAAGCAATATTCCAATCAGAAACAGTGTATATATCCTTTTCATTGTATAATCAAATTTTAAATTCATAGTGATTAGCATAAATGTTTAAAACGATGCTGATATTCCCAAGGTATAAGTTTTGTTTAGCGGGTACAAGCGGCCCAGGTCGGAATCGGGGTGCTCGTGATCGACAAATTTTACCCTGGTGATAGTAAAAATGTTATATGCATTGGCATACACCCTGAAACTCATTGAAGGCAATACCTTTACCTTTGGCATGGTATAACCAAGTTCAACACTTTTCAAACGCAGGTATGCAGTACTTACACGGTTAAATTCTGAATTTCCGCGGGGGTAGCGGCCGGTATAAGCATAGTAACCACTTGCCCATTCAGTTGCGGGGTCGTAGGGGTCTGCCAGTGGATCTACAGGGTGCCAGCGGTCGAGATATTGTTCAAGCACGCCTCCCCAAATCTGGTACAAGGGTTCCCTGTATTCCATTGATCCCAGCGCAGAGCCTTGCAACAGAAAATTCATATCGAACTTTTTGTAACTGCAATCGAAGCCTAAACTATAGTTAAGCCAGGGGGTCTGGTCGTAAGCAAACGGATGCTCGTCCAAGCCGTTTATTTCGCCATCGCCGTTCCAGTCGAGGTATTTGTAATCACCGGGCAGTATATCTTTTTCTTTGTAAATATCATAGGTTCTTATATCTTCCCAATTTTCGTAGCGTCCGGCGGCTTCGTACCCAAACTGGATTCCCTGATACCTGTTGGTAAGGTTGTCGTGCCGCCATTTTTCATAAGAATTACCATAAGGGCCCTGTTGAGAGGCGGTTAAATATTGCCGCCTAGTAATGGTACCAATTGCCCTTACTTTATACATAAATGCGCCAATATGGTGCCTGTGCGATAGTTCCAAATCCATCCCAAAATGGCGATCGCTGTCGAGGTTCTCCAGGGGGGCTGTGGCACCAATAACTGTTGGAAAGTCGCCGGTATTGCGGGCATAAAGGCCATCCCTGTGCCGGTCGAAATAGTCGAAAGATAGCCCAAACAAGCCTTCCCATGCTTCAAAGTCAAGGCCAATATTAAATGAACGTGAATTTGTCCAGGTAATTAATTCATTTGGCAAAGCCCTTGCAGAAACTGCGTACACAAACTCGCTGCCCAGAATATAGCCGGGCACATAGTGGTTATAGTAGCCTTTTTCTGCATTTAAGCTTGTCGCCGGATAGTCAAAACCTGTAGCCCATTCATATTCTGCACCCCTGTCGTCGCCTAATTCTCCATAAGACGAACGCAGTTTAAACTGGTTGATAAAGGCCAACGCAGATATCGATTTAAAGAAAGGCTCTTCGGAAATACGCCACCCGACAGAAGCCGATGGGAAAAAGCCCCATTGGTTCCCTTTAATAAACCGCGAACAGCCATCGTAACGAAACTGAGCCTCGGCAATATAACGGCTGGCAAATGTGTAGTTTAACCTTCCGAGCAACGAATTATAGGCATATTCATAAACATCGTTAAAACCGCTGTACATTCCCCCAACCTGGTCTTCGTCTTCACCTGCAAAAAGGTAGCCTATTGAAAATGCCAAATCGCGCTGGGCATAGAAATTATCTCCTGACAATTTCTGGCTTTCCCAGCCTATTAAACCGCTTACCTCATGGTTTGGCCCAAAAGTACGGTTATAGTTTAACAATACCTGGCTCAGCATTTGTTGCTTTGTAAACATTTCGCGGCGGTTCTGACTGGGCGAACTAATACTGTATAGTTTTGGGGCATAAATATTTGTTATCGGGTTGAAAGCGTACTGGTAATACTCTTTGCGGAAAATATTGTTGTCGTCTTTCCGATAGTCGAAACTAAACATGGCTTTTGCCGAAAGGCCTTTAAGGGAGGGGAGAATATTGCCAAAATCGTAGTTCAGCGCAGTTGACGACTGGAAATATTTCTTCTCGTATTTTCGATAACCCGAGATATCCGAAGTCATCTTCGCTACAGTATTCTCTTCAAGGTCTAACCCTTCGTAGTTGAGTATTGTGTTTTCCGGATCGGCATAAGCAGGATACAACGACCCCTGCCTCCAATAATTACGGATAATATCGACAGCGCTGCTGTATGGGTTGTTTTGCAAATCGGAGATTCCGCTCAGGTTAATTTCAAATTTCAAGCCCGGGGCTATTTCTGTGGAGATATTCGAGCGAAGGTTATATTTTGAATAGTTAAGGTCGCCCGATTTAAAGAAGCCTTCCTGGTAAAAATATCCCATACCCATGTAGTATTGTGTTTTATCCGTTCCACCGGAAATACTTACGTCGTGCTGATACTGCGGAGAGTAATCGGCTAAGACCAATTTATTCCAATCGTCGATTTTTCGTGTGCCATTTCGGTAGGCTTCAAAGGCATCTTCGCGGTAAATAATATTGCCACCGGTAATTTTGTTCATTGCCCGCTCGTTATAGAGGGTCATAGATTCATACACATCGGCAAGCTTTGGCATACTTGCCGGTGTTTGCCATGTATAGGAGCCATTATAAGAAATTTTTGCCCTATCACTTTTTGAGCCCTTTTTGGTGGTTACCAGAACAACACCATTGGCAGAGCGCAAGCCGTAAATAGCAGCCGACGCATCTTTAAGCACCGAAATATCTTCGATATCGTTCGGGTTAAGTCGTTGAAACTCTTCGGTGGTGCGCGGTACCCCATCGATTACAACCAGCGGGTCGCCTAAACCACGGATATCAAGGTTATTGGCAAAAGCCCCCGGCTCGGCACTTCTTTGCCAGACACGTACCCCGGCAATACGCCCGGTTAGCATATTCTGGGGGTTTTCGTTTTTGGTCTGCCGCATTTCATCGCCTTTTACACCGGCAACAGCGCCCGTAAGGGTTACCTTTCTCTGCTTTCCATAACCAACAACTATGATCTCTTCGAGGCTTTGCTCATCGGTTTCAAGCAAAACGTTAATAACAGGCCTTCCGTTTACGTTTTCCATTTTTGTTAAGAGACCTAAAAATTGAAATACTAAAACCCCATTGGCAGGGGCCTCGATGGTATATTCACCATCGACATTAGTAACTGTCCCGGTTATAGTGCCAAATATGGAAACCGTTGCCCCAACAACCGGCTCGTTGCCACTGTCTGTTACGACACCGGTAACAGTAATATTCTGAGCCAGGGCCGACAAGGGCGAAAGCAATATAAACATTACCAAAATGTATAAACATTGCAGGGTTTTTGTGTTTTGATTTTTTGTCATATAAGATATAGTTTAGTCTGTTGCTTTTTGAAGTTCATATCGGGCCAAAACAGCATATTCTGCAGCAAAGGCAAAATTGAACATGGCTTCGGTTTTATTGTTGTTCTTATCATAACTCCAGCCTACCAATAAATTAGTGGGCAGAAAACCTTTATATAAGTAGTTGTTGTAACCATAATCGAGGTTTTGCCGGAAAGTGTTAATAAAATCAGAGACCCCGGCATAAGATTGGTACACATCGACATAACCCCGCATTAAAACACCATTGAACCAATTTCTAAAACCGCTGATATCGTAAGTGTAATATCCTTGTTTGTTTACCCCCGGCTTTGCGAAGTACCCGAAACTTGCATCAGATAATTTAATGGCATCGTTTAAATAAGTATTATTGCCTGTAACCCTGTACAGATCGGCAGCACCGGAAAGCATTGTCCCACTGTTGTATGTAATTGCAGGCCCTACCCTGTCGGCACATGTTATGCCTTTGCGGTACAATACACCGTTTACTGAAGTAGTTTGTGGATTGCCGGGTGTGCATCCCCCTCTCATGTCGTCATATACCCCATCGGGGCGCAACAGGTTTATTTTTTGCCAGTCGTATATTTTTTTTGCGTAATCCAGATAATATTCAGTTTTCTTAACCAACAAAGACTTCCGGGTTTCTTTATCAATGGCATCGATATACCTGTACTCTATTTCATCGTCCTTTCCCTGGTAGAGTTCGCTTAACCATACAAGCGGACTAACCATTGGCCCATTGCTGCATGCATGTTTGGTTACATAACCAGGCCCCCAGGTTATACCTCCGAGCTCATTTCCGGCGACATCGCGCGTACAATCCCATCCGTCGAGCACATATCCGGTTAAATATTCTGCTTTTTCGAGATAAATAGTTTTGCCTGTAAGTTTATAGCTTTCTAGCAGTTCACGAACGAGCCACATTTGATCATCGTAAACGTTTTCAATTCCGGCAACCAGTGCCGAACCTTTCGAGTTGCCCCTGTTTACCCCGTAAACTGTCCATTCTTTGGTTTGTGTATAAGAAATAAGTTCAAAGGTGCCCAGGTAATAATCGGCATTTTCATATAGTCTGTACAGCAAATCCGAATAGCGCTCAAAGTGGGCATTATAAAGATGTACAATGCCCTTTTCATTTTGTACTTTTAATGCATGAAGAATTGCGTTAACTGCTTCAATAGCACTGGTGTACATCCATATACTGCCCTTCTCTTCCGAACGAACTTCTGTATAAGGGTTGTAATACCTTGCCATGGCCATGCCATCGCCGGTAAAATGACAATTTATGGCAGTGTCTGTCAATTCCATGGCACGCAGCAAGTTTTGTTCAGTAAGGCTTGGTTCATTTACAGGATCATCATCGGAATTCGACTTGCTGCACGAAGTGTTTATAAACAATAAAAGGCAGCTTGTTATAATTACTTTAATTTTAATAATCATCATAAGCTTTTATTAATCTAAATTGATACTGTGAATTGCGAGTTTGTTTTCTCCTGTGTCGGCAGCGCCATTATAAACCCCCAGAACAAGAACCACCATAGTTGAATTGAATTGTGATAAATCGTAAACAAAAGAAGCATAACCTTCAGGGTTACCAGCAGAGCCATCGCCATGTTTGAACTTCCAGCACCCGTCGTCAGCAGCAGAGGCTTCCTGAGCAGTATTAGACTGTGGCTGTATATGTGTAACTGTACCGTTGTTGTCTATTGCTGTTAATCTAAAATAGGTGTAGTTGTCTCCAAAATTGCGGGTATTTAGGGTTAACTTATTTTTTCCGGGGGCAATGGCAAATTTCGCATACAGATATGCCTCTGGTACCAAAGTATTCACCTCCGGAGTATTTCGGGTTTTTATAATATAACCTTCAGAAGGAAACACTTCCGGGTCTTTTTTCAGGGGAACAAACGCCCACTCAGCAGCAACGTGCGCAACATCGCGCCACGAACGGTACCCATCGACATAATTATCGCGGTTGCCACTTACAGGGCTTATTCCGGTGAACGACGATTTTGTTTGGGGCATGGTAGATTTCACCGTCTCGCGGGTTAATTTCCAACCATTGGCCACTTCGGTGCCAGGGAGCCAGTCCTCTCCTTCAACTTTTTGGGCGGCAAATCTGAATGCCCTTATTACCAGCTGTTTAAAATAGTTGCCTGTTTTCTTACGATAGATACCTACAGCAATTATTACCTCTTTGCCCATAAAGTTGCCCAGGTCAAAATCAAAATCGGCATAATCGCCTGAACTATAAGTATTTGTTTCGCCTATTTTTTCAGCAACAGGTTGGGCTGCTGACAAATCAATTACCTGAACACCAAAATAAACAGGGGCTGTTTCATCCGCATCGTGCGTACGTACCCTAAGCGATAGTATTTTATTGTCGGTTGTAATTAATTTGCTGCCAAACACATAAGAATCAAACACATCAAGGTCTGCCGGATTATTTTGTTCGCCCTCGCTGTTTCGTATTTGCAAAATTGTTCCCTCGTTTTGTTCTTCCCAGGCCCCCCGGAAATCGAGTGCGCACATATAGTCGCAAGCCCAATCCCAGCGCGGATATGCATCGGCATTTCGTCCCCCGCGGTATTCATTGTAGTACCATTTGTCTGCCCCTGCCAGGTCGCTGGCAGTTAACCCGCGCAAAAGCTCATCGCTGCCCATTTGTATGGCAATAGTTGCTACTCCATCGACAAAATCGGCAACTGTTAGCGCTTTGGTAACAGTGGCATAGTTTTCTTTAGAAAAAGTAAGTGTATAATTTTCTGCAATGAGGTTTTCGAACAAAAAAACGCCATCGTTACCGGTTGTAACCGATTCGGTAGCGCTAATACTTACATTTACTCCTGCCAGGGGTGCCCCGCTGTTTTTTGCGTCGGTTACTGTTCCGGTAATTTTCGCTGAAGCATTAACCATTGTAACATTAGCAGTTGCTACACCATTTTTATCGAATTTTTCGGGGGTTATGGTAATACTAATTGTTAGCCATCCGGTTTTAGAAAATGTAATACTATATGTGTTATTTATTTCAATTTTGTCAACCATAAACTTCCCATCGTCGCCATTGGTGAGCGCCGCAACATCGTTATTTAAGGCCGACACTTTTATTGAAACGCCAGATACAGGATTGCCTGAAGCATCCGATACCATGCCACTTATTGTGCCCAAACCACTATCGTCCAAATCATCTTTCTTGTTGCACGATTGAATAGTTAAAAATAATGCCGCAAGCAAAGCAGCAAACAATAAGCCCTGTATGTTTTTTAAATGTTTCATGGTATAAATATTCTATTAAATAAATTTAAACTTCATGTAAACTGTTTGTTTTAATGGGCAATTCACGCGAACATACATGTTAACTATCTGTATTCGTGGAACTTTAATGCACGGGAAACCAACTTTTGTTTTGTTCATTTCCTTTGGTGCCATTACCATTTATTAATAGTTTAAATAGCATGAAAGTTACATTTGGTTATGATTGGTCCGGCAAACCCTTTTATAAGCGCACATTAAAGCTATTCCGGTTGTGCCTGCCGGAAAAACAGTATAAGATTAATGTGCAATGGTTAAAATATCGGTTAATTCAGGGTTAACAACCGAAAAAAAACATTAATCCATCTGGTTTGAACAAACAACTACCCTTTTATTGTATTCCTTCTGGCCGACAATAAATTCATTTAGTTTCACTAAACAGATTTTTAATATATTTACGCACCATATCAATTAGCTTGTATATAATATTTAGCGAGCCATTAAATGCTTGCCGGATTTTTTGAAATATGCTATTTACAGTTAAATTATATTGTTTTTTCCTT
>JAFGQZ010000048.1 GCA_016935435.1 Bacteroidales bacterium | reverse complement strand
TTACCAATATTATTAAAAGAAAATGGTCCAAGCAAATGCTTGAACCAGTCTCTCTTATTTAGTGTTTTCTTCTTGCGCTAGTGGGGGGTGCAATTGAAACAGTTATTTTTTTCATCTTTAATTTTTTTTTTGGTGATTTTATAATTTTCCTTGTTAAAAGTTTACATTATTTCCTATAATATTTCAGTTTCGATGACAAAACGGTTACATTTTGTTGATATAAATCACCGCAATTTTAACGTTTTTTGTGAATTTTTTTTGCCTTCTTCATTTTTTTTTTTTTGATTTTGCTGTATCATGCTGTATTTAAATGTATTGTAAACAATAAAAGTTATTAACAAAATAAGTGGCGACTGTTGTTTAATTATTTCCCTTGCCGGGGGTTTAAACCCCCGGCAAGGGATAATGCCCCGGGCAAATGCTTGAACCAATCTCTTTTATTTAGTGTTTTACCTTGTGCCCCCGCCAGTTTTATATATAAAAAATCCGGGCCGATAGCCCGGATTTTTTTTGAATTTGCGTGTCTTGTAGCTTTCTGAGCCAGAATTGTTAACGCTGACTATTTGTAGGAGATTACCATTGTGCCGTTAAAGGTTGAGGCATTTTCTGCTACTATTTTATAGAAATACACTCCGGCAGAAGTATTCTGCGGCGTCCAGGAAACTGAATGTCGTCCTTTTTCCTGGTAGCTGTTTACAAGGGTCTCGATAAGCTGTCCGTGTAAATTGTAAACCATCAGCTGTACCTTACCGCTTTGGGGCAATTCGTAAATTATGTTTGTTTCGTCCGCAAACGGGTTTGGGTAATTCATAGAACTAATTGGCCCTGTGCTTTCGTAACCAATAGCCGATTTATTGTTTCCCACCGATACATTCACCGGGGTTGACAAGGTTTGCCCGGGCATTACATTGCCGATAAACCCGAAAATATGTGTTGCGTTTGCGGCAATCGCAGGACCCGAAAATACGTAATGGTTTCCGGTGTGCTGCACAATTTGTGCGTCCCAAACGGGTGCAATATTGTTTCCGCAGTCGAACTCCACTACCCAGTTTGCTGCCGGAAAGTTCGAGTGGTTAATTATGGTAACCTGGCCCTGAAAGCCGCTGCCCCATGCAACAATGGTCTGGTAAATTACTTCAAGTGAAGCAGGGGTGTCGTTTACAACACTGATGTTCACCGTCGAAGACGTTGTTGTAAGCCCGCTATTGTCGGTTGCAACAGCGTAAATGGTATGCGCGCCTACAGCTGCCCCGGTAATCGAAGCCGAATACGGAGAAGTGTTATCAGTACTTAGCAGGCTGCCGTTGTGGTAAAAATCGACTTTAGCTATGGAGCCGTCGGCATCGCTGGCATTGGCTGTAATTTGTATGTTATTGCCGGCAACAAACGATGAATTATTGGCAGGCGAATTTATGTTTACCACCGGGTAAACAGGGGCAGCGCCTACAGTAATTGTTACAGGCAACGAAGTGGTGCTTAAATTGCTGTTGTCGGTTGCCACCGCTGTAATTACCCGGGTGCCGGCAACGGCTGTATAATTGGCCGTATATGGGGCAGTATTGTCGGAGCTCAGCAATACCCCGTTTACATAAAATGACACCTGCGTAACTGTTCCATCGGTATCGCTGGCATTTGCAGCTATGGCAACATTGGAGCCAATAGTAAACTGTGCATTGTTTGCCGGTTGTGTTATTGTACATTGGGGAGGCGCGTTGTTGCCTGCCAGGGTAAATGTTGCCCGGTTGAGGTTAAAGCTCCCCACCGGGAACGAAATACGCATAATTTGGGTGCCGGCTGTTAGCTGCACATTATTTACCTGAACGGTCGTCCATGTTTGCCACCCGCCTGTTGGAGCGATTACCACCGTACCTGTAACATTGTTCCCGTTGAACGAAATAGTTAAATTGCCGGTAAATGTAGTCGATGCCACTTCGATGGCTATGTTGTAGCTTCCTGTGGTTTGAACATTTACGGTATATTCCAGCCATTCGCCATCAGCTATCCAGCCCACATTGTATCCGCCCAGGCTGCATGGTTCTATATCAACATTGTCCTGCCGGTATGCACCACCGCTATTGCCGGCGGTAACATCGTGCCATGCAATTCCTTCGCCACCAATATCGTAATTTTCTGCTTCAATAACCCCCGGTACAGGGTGAGGCCCTGCCGGGTAAGGCGACTGAGCATTCACGGGCTCCACCGAAATAGTAACAACTGCTGAATTAGTGCTTAAATTATCGTTGTCGGTTGCCCGGGCACTTATCGTATAGTTGCCTGTTTGTGTGGCAGTGTAATTTGCTGTATAGGGCGCAGCGTTGTCGGTTCCAATAGAATTTCCGTTTACAAAAAACTCAACACTGGTAACTGAGCCATCGGTATCGCCGGCATTGGCAGCAATGGCAATTACTGAACCCTGCTGGTAAACAGCCCCGTTTGAAGGCGCTGAAATGCTTACAGTTGGCGGTACCTGGGGTATGGTTCCCCCATACCTTACATTTCCCTGTATATTTTTGGCAATAATGCCATTACTTCTGAAGTTGTTAACTTTGGCCAGCACATCTGCCGGGGCAAGCTCGATATCTTTAGCGTGGTAAACCCAATCAACTTTCATGGTAGTCGTGCGGGTATCGGGCGAACTTCCTACGGTATTCTGGTATATCCAATTTGCAAAAGATATGTTTTGGTCTGAATCGGGCACATCGGCGTTTATTGATGCCAGCAGGTTGCCATCGATATAAAACTTTACAGGCCCGCCCGGCACGTATGCATATACAAGATCGTGCCAGCCCTGGTAAGAGGTTACCGATTTTTCGTGTGTGCGAATTTCGCAGGTTTCCCAGGTTGTCATGTACATGGTGTTTTTGCGCTCCCAGTGCCATGAATCCCAGGGCAGGTATTCGAAATCCACTTCAGAATATAGATCGGGGTTGTTGCAGGTGGCATAGCTGTTAATGGTATAAAATGTTTCCACGTTGCCATCGTTGTATAAGGCAGGGGTATCGTCGAAGAACACACGTGCAGCAAATGTTCCGCGCTGGTAAACCATGTCGGCCGTTTCGATACGGGCATGCCTGTTGTTTTCAGGGTTGTTGTTAGCGGTAGTTACCACCCCCATGAGCATGTTGTTTGACAGATCGGGATCGGCAAAAAAAGTAATGTTTTCTTTAGCATAAACTGCACCCGACGGGGGACCGCTTACACCATCGACAATGTACCAGTTGTTAATTGCCTGTAATTGCGGATCGCTATAGCCCGAATAATTAAAATCGTCGAACATTTCCACTGCATCGGGAACGAGCCCGTCGGTAACCGATACTATGCCCGACTCGCTGTATTTACCATTACTGCTGTATGCAATAGCTTTCAGGGTATGCTTACCTGCCGGCATACTGTTTATGGTATATTGATAGGGAGCTGAATTGTCGGTTGCCAACAATGCATTATTAAGATAAAACTCTACCCTGGAAATTGCAAAGCCGGTTTCTACCGAAGCATTGGCACTAATGGTAAGGCTCTGTCCGGGGGTAAACACAAACTTATCGGCCGGCGAAGTTATTGAAACAGACGGTTTGCCCGAGATATCCCTGTCCATTCCAGCCATTTTGCCAATTTCGTTAAGCAAGGGTTGCTGTTTGGTGGTTTTGTTCACATCCTGGGTAATTTCCCAAATCATAGCACCCAGAAAGGCATTATCCTGAATATACTGTCGTTTGATGCCAATCGACTCTACATCGTCGTAAGTAATAACTCCGCTGCCAGATGTTTTTAACAGGTATGGGACCATCGACTGGTTGTCCCAGTGGCGCTCCCAGCCATTGCCAATGAGGGGCTCAATGTCGTAGTAAGGCACAGCGCCACCGCCTTCGCGCGGGGTTTCGTACAAGGCCGAATTATAAAACTCGGCACCATAAAAAGGTACGCCCATAACAATCTGTTCGGCAGGAATGCCCAGTGTGTCCCTGAGGTTTTGTACCCCCCTTTCGACGCACAGGTAACGGTCGCAAATTTCTGCAGGGCCACAATACAATGGCGCATTATGCGCTGCATGGATGCAATACGACCAGTTTCCTGCATAATCGTACGACATCAGCCCAAACCAGTCGATATAATTTTTCAGGGCAGCAAAATCGACCCATTGGGCATAATACAAGCTTGAATGCACATCGATGGAAATTTCGATGTATCGGCCAAGCCTTGCACCGGCTGCATCGAAAGCCTGGCGCATTTCCTGAACAAGTGCTGTAAGGTTGTCGCGATCTTCGTTCTTGTCATTTGCCCCCGGATATTCCCAGTCGATATTAATGCCATCGTAACCATAGGTTTCCATCCATCCAACCAGGTTGTTGATAAAAGCAGTGCGTGTAGCAGAAGATGCTGCCATATCGTGGTAACCTCCCGACTGGATACCGCCTCCCATAAGGCATACAAACTTTTTACCAGCTGCATGCAACCGCTGTACCAGTGGAGCTGCCAGGGTGTGGTACGAGCCCGACTCGGTACCAATACTGCCATCGGCACGTGGAAAGGCAAAGGCATATACCACATGGGTAAGATTATCGATATTAATGCTTTCCGGTTTTAAAACATATTCTTTCATGTAGGGATAAAATCCGGCCACGACATACTTATCGCGCGGGAACGATTGCTGTGCCATCAGCATAATGCCAGCACAACAGAATGCAACAATAATTGATACAATTCTTTTCATAGTAATTCATATTTTATTATAAAAATTGATTTGAATGTGCAACCCCGGGCAAGGATGCAACATTATTTAAAACTACCCTGCGAAAGGGCTATCAGATGTTAAATATGGAAGTTGGTTCATGTTATACCAAAAAATGCAACTCTACAAACGCGCCCACATAGATTTTTTTTTGGGCTACATTTCTGTGATATTTGCCTAAAATCAATAGGTTTTTCAAACTCTTTCGGGCCTACAGCTTTTTTTTACATAACCTGTTTCCTGTAAAATTGCAAAGCGTGGGGGGATAGGCAATTCTTAATAGGGATCCACATCGATAATTATTTGCAGCGTACTACAGCCCGGCATGGTTTTTACCCTGTTGCACAGCCAAATAACCTGTTTTTTCTCTTCGGCAATATTTCTTGACCTTTCAAGCTTAATAAGAATGTCTTTTATATGTTTATTCTGGATACGCCCGATAATTGGCGACTGAGGCCCGAGGACACGATCACCGAAATGCTTTCGCAATTCTTCTGCCAGCCAGCCTGCCGATCGGTTTGCGGTATCTTTTTCTGTATGGCGTACCGATAGTGATATTAGCCTATAAAACGGGGGGTATTTAAATTGGTTTCGTTCTGGAAGCTGGGCATTGAAAAAACCATCATAATCGTTCTGAACAACTTGTTTTAGAATAAGGTTTTCGGGGTTCGATGCCTGTATAACCACCTTGCCCTGCTTTTTTTTTCGCCCTGCACGCCCACTAACCTGTGCCATAAGCTGAAAACTGCGTTCGTGTGCCCTGAAATCGGGAAAATTAAGCATATTGTCGGCATTAAGGATGCCCACTACATGAACATTGTCGAAATCCAGTCCTTTCGATACCATTTGAGTTCCGATCAAAATATCGACTTCGCCACCGGCAAAACTATCGATAATTTCGTCGTAGGCCTTTTTACGGCGGGTGGTGTCGTAATCCATTCGTGCAACGCGTGCGCGGGGGAAAAGAATTTTTATGTCGTCTTCTATTTTTTCGGTACCAAACCCCACAGTTTGCATGTTTGTGCTCCCGCAAGCCTTACATTGCATTTCCTGTACTACATTATAACCGCAATAATGACAAACAAGTTTGTTTATTGCCTTGTGATAGGTAAGGCTTACATCGCAATGGCGGCAGGCCGGTACCCATCCGCAAACGGCACATTCGAGGTAAGGCGAAAAGCCCCGGCGGTTCTGGAAAAGTATAACCTGTCCGTTGTTGGCTATGGCCTGTTGCACCTCGTTAATAAGGGTTGGGGTAAAATGGGAACTCATCTGCCGTTTTCTGCGTGCTTCATTAGTGTTGGCAACAACCACTTCCGGAAGGTTTATATCAAGGTACCGGTGTTTCAATTCAACCAGTGCATACTTGCCGGTTTTGGCGTTGTAATAGCTTTCTAGCGAGGGGGTTGCTGTGCCCAACAAAACTTTAGCCTTGTGCATGCCTGCCAATACAATAGCAGCGTCGCGGGCATGGTAACGCGGTGCAGGGTCGTGCTGTTTATAAGTGTTTTCGTGTTCTTCATCGACAATTATCAGCCCCAGGTTTTCAAAAGGAAGAAATAACGATGAGCGAACACCCAGAATTATTTTATATGCGGGGCTTTCATGAGGCTTTGCCCCTATCAGGTTGTTCCATACTTCAACACGTTCGGAATCGCTGAACTTCGAATGATATACCCCCACACTGTCGCCAAAAACAGCTCGCAGCCGGCTAATAATTTGTGAAGTTAAGGCTATTTCGGGGAGCAGGTACAAAACCTGCCTGCCTGCATTTAGCTGTTCTTGAATAAGATGGATATATATTTCGGTTTTACCGCTCGATGTTACTCCGTGCAATAAAACCACTGCCGTTTCTGAAAATTCGTGCCTGATACATTTGAGGGCCGAAGCCTGGTGTTCATTAAGTTCCGAAAGCCCGCGGCTCGGGCAAAACCCTGTATCAAGCCGCGAAGTGTCGATGTTTTCCGAAACAAACACATTTTTGTCGATAAGGTTTTTTAAAATGGCAGTACTCACCCCGGCTGCCGCCAATAAGTCGGTTTTTGCTACCGGGTTGAATATCTTAGTTGCCAAAAAACCAGAAAGGCTGAGGTACGCCAAAAGAGTATCGGCCTGTTTTGGGGCACGCCGTTCCAACCGGTTTAGCATTTCGTTCAAGGCATCGTTTAACTGCAAGTTTTCATGCAGGCTTATCATTTCAATTTGCTTGGGCTTATAACGGTACCCGAGCGATTCTTCAAATTGTACGAGCCCTTTATTAAGCAAATCGCGCAATACAGGCATTACCTGCCTTCTCTTAAAAACACCGGCAAGCTTTTCGATAGTTATTCCCTGGTCGTTATCAATAATATTTAAAACCATCGCTTCGTTTTCGCTTAAAGGCAGACGGTTGCCCTGCATGTCGGGGGCAAAAACCCGGGTAAGGCCTTCAGGCCGTAACCCGTTTGGAAGGGCAGCGTTAAATACTTCGCCCGGGGTGCACATGTAATACTCCGAAATCCAGTTCCAAAACCCCATTTGCCATGGCCTTGTAACCGGGTAGCTATCGAGCACTGCCAGTATTTCTTTGGTTTCGTATTCCGCTGGCGGATTAGTGTGTTTATTTACAACCAGGGCGGTAAAAAGTTTGCGCTTGCCAAATTGCACACACACACGCATACCGGCTTTAATTGCCGAGGTATCCATGCCAACCGGCAGGGAGTATGTGTAAAGGTTTGGAACTGCCACCGGCAACAGCACATCGACATAGCCCACAACAAGTGGCACCTTATTCATCGGGGTACTTGTTTCGAATGGCATTGGCTATTGTTTCCATTAGCCATAGAGGGGTGGACGTTGCGCCACAAACACCTGTTTTCTTATAACTTTCCAGCGAAAGATTGTAGATTTCTTCGGGCGACGACACAAAAAAACTGTTGGGGTTTGCTTTTTTACAATGCCCGTATAGTACTTTGCTGTTCGAACTCTTTGTTCCGCCGACAAAAATTACCGCATCGACCGTTTTACTGAAACTTTCGAGCCAGGGGCCCCGGTTGGCTACCTGCCCGCAAATACTGTCGCAAGTATCCAGTAAACTTTTGTTTTCTATCTTTTCTTCAAGTGCCTGGCGCAATTCGATGTATTTTTGGCGTTCCATGGTTGTTTGGGCAAACAGCTTTACCGGCTTGGAAAAATCAATTCTGTCGAAATCGCCGGTAGTTTGTACAATAACGGCCTTATTTCCGACTTGTCCGTTCAGGCCAATAACTTCGGGGTGTTCGGGCTTGCCGAAAATTACCAGGGTGCCTTCTCCTGAAAGTTCGGCATTTTTCTTCCTTATTTTTTCCTGCAGTTTCAAAACAACCGGACAGGTTCCTTCTATCAGCCTGATATTGTTCGCAGCAGCATAAGAATAGGTTTCGGGCGGTTCGCCGTGCGCCCTGATTAATACTGTACAATTCTTTAGGGTTTTAAATGTTTCGCGGCCAATAACCTTCATGCCAAGTTTTTCCAGCCTGGCCACTTCCTCTTCGTTGTGAACAATATCGCCCAGTGAATAAATCTCGCGGCCTTGCGACAGTTCGTTTTCGGCCAGGGAAATGGCGTTCTTCACTCCGAAACAGAACCCCGATTTGCTATCGATTGTTACTTGCATAATTTTATTACGCTATAAGATTTTTCTGAACCAACAGGTTCCTAAACCACAACATCTGTTCTTCAAAACCCATATTACTATTGTCGAGCTCAATAGCATCGGCAGCCTTGCGCAGTGGGCTCTCCTTACGGTTCATGTCAATATAATCCCGTTCTTCAATGTTTCTGAGTATTTCGTCTAAAGAAACGTTAAACCCTTTAGCCCTAAGCTCGTCGAACCTGCGTTGCGCCCTTACTGGTTTGCCTGCTGTCATAAATAGTTTAATTTCGGCATTTGGAAAAACTACCGTGCCAATATCGCGTCCGTCCATAACAATACCTTTCTCTTTGCCCATATTCTGTTGCAATGCTACCAGATGCTGCCTTACCTGTTTAATTTTGCTTACTTCGCTTACAAGTTTTGATACCTCAACCCCCCGAATTGCATCTTCAACGTTTACATCGTTTAAGAATGTACAGGTCTTGCCATTGGCATTTTGCCTGAAAGTTATTCTTATTTCTGGCAAAAGCCTTACAAGCGTGTTTACATCGATATGTCCATTGCCAGCCAGCTTGTTTTGCAGGGCAAATAGCGATACCGAACGGTACATGGCACCTGTATCGATAAAAATATAATTCAGTTCGTTTGCTATAAGTTTTGCAAAAGTACTCTTGCCACAAGACGAAAAGCCATCGATGGCCACAATAATCTTTTTTGTTAACTCCATAATAATCGGTTCCGCTGCAAAAATAGACAATAAATTTTAACTATGTCCGGATAATTTATTGCCAAAGATGTTCGGGGCAACACCCAAAACACTAGTGCGGGAATAGCTAATGTCGGCTTACAGCTTAGTGCCGAATTCAGAAAGGTTAAGGGCAATGGAAACATGGTTCGACCCGCGACCAACAATGTAAGTGGCCCGTCCGTAGCTTAGGTGGAACTTGCTGACTTTTAGCCCAAAGCCCCACGAGAAGCCAACCATGGCAGGCTTATCGTCGAGTTTAAGTTCCATGCGCCTCTTATAATTATATCCGATTCGAACGTTAAAATTATCGGTAGGAATAAACTCCATGCCAACAATAATATGGCGCATTACATTGTCGGCAAAATTGGCCATTTTATCTTCGGGCCTGGGCTCGCCAGTAAGCGGATCGATAGAATTGGCTATATCTTCTTCGGTTTTATACCTCAAATTTGGTTTTTGCAACTGGTGGGCCAACACCGAAAACCGAAAAGGCGCGTACAACAGTTGTTTTGTAACCCCAATCTGGATTTCAAAAGGCAGGCTTTCCCTATCCTGTAAGGGGTAATATTTTATAATCTGAAGCCCCGCGTTTTTTACAACCAGGGCAGCAGTAAACAAATTTTCGGCATTATGATAGGTTAAACCGGCATCGAAGGCCATGCCAAAAGACATGTACTCTTCCAAATCGGAATAAAGGGGCTTTAGGTTTACCCCGAAGTTGAGCAAACTGTCGAAAACCGGGCGCGAGAAAAACAGGTTAAAAGCATAATCGGCAGCCCTGAATTTTCCGTGCTGTATGCCCGATTCGTCATATTCATCAAACTCGCCGTAATAAACATAATGGATACCTGCACCCAGGGAATATGGCTTTTCGGGCTTCCAGGCATAAGCAGCATACCCGAAGTTTACACCTGCAAAATAATCGATGTAATTTAGAACCAGGTGGTTGTTCATTTCGGGTGTAAGAGCCGAGGGGTTATGAAAAACAATGTTTAAATCGTTGTCGTATAGACTAACCTGTTGTCCGCCTAAAGAAGCAACACGGGCCGAGTTGGTAAGGTTAAGGAAAGAATATGCACTCTCCCCGCCCAGTTGAGAAAAAGCCAATGCCGGAAAAAAAACAATAAAAAAAACCAGGGTATTTTTTCTGCCCATAATTTACTAATGTGTTGGAACACTTAACCTACTTATGATTACAAACAATCGGATAAAAATAATAGTTTTGTTGGTACAAAACGTTAATTATTTGTTTTTAGTACTGCAAAAGTGAATAAATTAAAAATGCCAGAACGCAAAGAAATTGTTTTTATTATAAACCCCAGATCGGGCAGCAGAAAGAAAAAAAACCTGCAATTTAAAATTGAAAGTTTTATTGATCAAAATAAATACTGCCCTGTTTTTGAGCTCACAAAGTATGCCGGACATGCAACAAATATTGTTAAACAATACATTCAAAAAGGCACAAAATATTTTGTTGCCGTTGGGGGCGACGGAACAGTAAACGAAGTGGCCTCGGCACTGGTAAGCACCGGGGCAGTTATGGGCATTGTGCCAGCAGGTTCGGGAAACGGACTGGCAAGAAGCCTGAAAATACCAATGAATACCGTAAAGGCAATACAATGCATCAACAATGGAAATTGTTTGAATATTGATGCCGGCTCCATAAACGAACGCTATTTCTTTTGCACCTGCGGTTCGGGGTTCGATGCAAAAATAGGCCATCAGTTTGCAAAATCGGAAAAAAGGGGTTTTTTTTCATATATTAAAACCACCCTGAAAGAATTCCACAATTATAAACCGCGCAAATTCCGTTTAAAAATAGATGGAAAAAAAATGAAACGGAAAGCTTTCCTCATTACCGTTGCCAATGCTGGCCAATACGGCAACAATGCCTATATAGCGCCACAATCGAAAATCGACGATGGTAAATTCGATGTGTGCGTTTTTAAACCTTTTCCTCTAATATGTTCGCTGGGGCTGGGCATAAGGCTTTTTGCCAGAAACATAAACCGTAGCAGGTATATCGAAACCTTACGGGCCGAAAAAGTGGTGTTCCGAAAAAAACAAAACTATAAATTCCATATCGACGGAGAGCCGGTAAAATTTCGCGGACCGGTAAAAATTTCAGTAATTCAGGCAGGGTTGAAGGTTATTGTCCCTAAAGAAAACCAAAAAAAAACTTTGAACTTTGAACTTTGAACTACAAACCTTGAACTTCAAACCTTGAACTTTGAACTTTGAACTTTGAACTTCAAACCTTGAACTTTGAACTTATAGCATCCCCTTTGCCTTAAGTTCCTTAAACAGCCGTGCTTCAAACTCTTCGGCCGGCGATGCTGCCGGCGACATAACCAGCTTACCGTCGGGGCCTATTAAAAAATAAGTCGGTAAAGCCCTGATATCGTAATCGCGCAATACCTGTGGCTGCCGGTCGAAATGCAGAAAAACCCACGAATAGCCGCTGCGTTTTACGAAATCTTTCATAGCTTCCACATCTTCATCGACAATAACTGTTACAATTTCGAGATATTGATTGTGTTTTTCGTACAGGCGTTGCAGCATAACAAACTCGTTTAGGCAGGAATAACTGAAGCATGCACAGAAATTCAGGTACAGGTATTTGCCCTTAAAATTGTCGGGCGAAACCATGTTGCTGTCTTTGTCAAACAGAATAAAACCAGGGGGCTGATAACCAGCAAGCAACCGGGTAACTTTAAGGTATATTTTACGTGCAATGCCCACCTGTATTGGGTCGGAAGAAGTTTTAATAAAATCGGATAGTACCTCCAGTAATGAATTACGGGCATAGGTATCATTATAAAACTCGTCATGCAGCCCTTTAAGCATTACCATATTGAGCAGTTCGGCTGGTTGAAGCACCTCATCGGCCCGTAGGGCTTTACAAACTGCTTCCGAAGTTCTTTCAGATAATAAAGCCAACGAAAGCGACTTTTGTTCGTCGGCCCTTGAAAAGTAAGTAAAATAACCGTCGTAAACTTTATTAAACAGTTCGATATATGCGGGATTGTTATACAGAAACGGCATATTCTTAAAATACTGGTCGGATATTGCCTTTGATTTATGTTGATAGGCATACATGCGCAACAACCCGTACTTATAATTGCGGTAATCGTTAAAGAAACTGTTTTTCGATTTCGAAAAAGGCTTGTCGATTTGGGCAATGTCTTTGTCGAGGGTTTCAAAATCATTGTCGGTGAAAATTTTATCGACATGCTTGTTAAAATAGGGCAGAAAAGCATCGTTGAACATACGCAGCTGCATGTTCAGCTCGGTTTCGTTAAACACCTGCGTGGCCAGGTGAACTTCAACGGGCTTGAAAAAAGGGTTAATGAGGTCGGCCTCTGTCTTTGGCCTGTATGGGGGCATAACAACCTGGTATTCTTTGCCGGGTTCCACAAAAAAATATATACGGTACACCCCGGCATAAGCATACACCATATAGGTTTCGGACAGGTTAACTTCGGTATTGAAACAACCGTTATCGTCGAAAAAAACATGTGCAACAACAGAATCGTTGCCGGTTATGGGATCAGATTGAATGAAAAGTTCGAACGACTGACCCCGGTAAGCTGTATCGCAACATTTTAAAACCGAAGCATGAACAGCAATACTTACAGAAAAAAGAAATAGAAACGTTGTAGTTATGCCCTTCATTGGTTCATAATGTCAATTTTAATGCTTTGCGGCAGAAACACCGATGCATCGCCACCATGGCGTATAACATCGCGCACAATGGTTGAAGTAATATAGGTGTGCTCAGGAAGGGTAAGCAGGAACACCGTTTCGATTTTTTTATCCATAGCCCTGTTCATTTGCCCGATAGCCCTTTCGTATTCAAAATCGGAAGAAGTGCGCACTCCCCTTAAAATATACTTTGCACCGATATTTTTGCAAAAATCGACCGTTAGACCACTATAGGCTGTAACTTCAATTTTTTCTTCAGTGGCAAAAACGGTTTTTATCCAACCTATACGTTTATCTAACGCAAAGAAATCGTCTTTATTGGTATTTCTTCCTATAGCAATAATAATTTTATCGAAAAGCCCCAGGGCCCTTTTAACAATCGATTCGTGACCGATGGTAAAAGGGTCGAACGAACCGGGGAACACAGCAATACGGTTTTCCATATCGGATAATTTCGGAATTGAAATACGAACTTACGAAAAAAAGTTAACGAATTATTAATACGCTCCTGCTTTACGTATTTCTATGTTTCCAAAAACAGCGCTGGCTTTTATTTGTACAAAGCTTGTGGCATCAGGGTCTTGATCCGAAACATAATTAGCGCTGCCAAATACGGCACTGTTTTCATTTGGCAATTTTACGGCGCCAAATACTGCATCGGCTTTTATTTTTACAGGAAGGCCTTCGGGCAATATTATTTCGCTATGCCCGAAAATAGTATTGAATTGCAATGACACATTAGTGTCAACGGGTATATCGGCCATACTAAAATCGTAAACCGATTTTCCGAAAATAGTATTATACTCAGTGTCGGCCGATGGAAATACAGTATATTTCTTTTCGTTAAACACCACATCCGAATCTTTTGGGTTGATATCGACAATTGACCTGCCAAGAAGAATTTTTATACCGATAAGTATAAAAACAACGGCAATAAGAATGCGGAATACGCTAATGCCAAATACTACCTTAAAAATAATGCTTAAGCCTATGGCAATAAGTATTAAACCCCAAAAAAGCCCTATTCCCATTTTCATCGATTTAAGTTTTACAATTTATAATTTCTTGTTCGAAAATAGTCTGTTATGCAATGAATTCAAAAAAGAAATCGGTGAATACAGGATAATTACCGATAAACTATTCTATTTTTAGAGCATTGGTTACTTTTTGCGATAAAAGTGCTATTTCAAAAACTTCTTTGATATCGTCAACAAAGTAAAACTTAAGCCCTTTGCGATACAATTCATTAATCTCATCAATGTCTTTCTGGTTTTCCTTCGAAAGAACAATTTCCTTTATCCCCGCACGCTTTGCTGCAAGTATCTTTTCTTTGATGCCGCCTACCGGCAACACTTTCCCCCTGAGGGTAATTTCACCGGTCATGGCAATATTTGCTTTAACTTTTCGCTGTGTAAAGGCCGATGCCAGCGAGGTCGCTATAGTAATTCCCGCCGAAGGCCCGTCTTTGGGTATTGCGCCTTCGGGCACGTGAACATGTACATTCCATTTTTCAAACACTTCTGGTGCGATATCAAGTAATGGGCCGTGCGATTTAAGGTATTCCAGTGCTATAACGGCCGATTCTTTCATTACATCGCCCAGGTTGCCGGTTAAAGTAAGGGTACCCTTGCCTTTGCTCAGGCTGGTTTCTATAAACAATATCTCGCCCCCTGCCGAGGTCCAGGCCAGGCCGGTTACAACTCCTGCATATTGGTTGCCCTGGTATTTGTCCGACTGGTATTTGGGTTTCCCTAGAATTTCGGCAATATCGGCAGTTGAAAGGTTTGCATTGTATTTATCGCCAAGTGCGACCTTTCGGGCAATTACCCTGCACAATTTTGCCAGGGTTTTGTCGAGTTGCCGCACTCCCGATTCGCGGGTGTAATTTGCAATAATAAAACTTATGGTATCTTTCGAGAGCTGTATGTGTTCTTTCTTCAAACCATGGTTGGCTATATTTTTTACCAGTATATGGCGCTTGGTAATCTCGATTTTTTCTTCGAGAATGTACCCGCTAATGTCAATCAGCTCCATACGGTCGAGCAAGGCAGGGTGTATTGTCGATGAGGTATTGGCTGTTGCTATAAACAAAATTTTCGATAGGTCGTAGTCGATTTCCACGAAATTATCGTGAAAGGTACTGTTTTGTTCGGGGTCGAGCACCTCAAGCAATGCCGATGAGGGGTCACCGTGCGCATCGCGCCCTACTTTGTCGATTTCATCGAGCATAAAAACAGGGTTCGACGATTTAGCTTTTTTGAGGTTCTGCAAAATCCTTCCGGGCATTGCCCCGATATATGTTTTACGATGGCCGCGAATTTCGGCCTCATCGCGCAAGCCGCCAAGCGACATACGCACATACTCGCGGTTAAGGGCTTTGGCCACCGATTTGCCCAGTGAAGTTTTTCCTACCCCCGGAGGGCCTACCAGGCAAAGAATGGGCGATTTCAGGTCGCCTTTCAGCTTTAAAACTGCCAGGTGCTCAATAATGCGCTCTTTCACTTTCTCCAGGCCAAAATGATCCTGATCAAGGGTTTTAATGGCCCTTTTCAGGTTCATGTTATCTTTGGTACATTCGCCCCAGGGCAATTCAAGCAGTGTTTGAACATAATTTAACTGCACCGAATATTCTCCGCTGGCAGGGTTCAACTTTAATAATTTTTCTGCCTCTTTTTCGAAAGTTTCGTGAACTTCTTTCGCCCAATTTTTGCTTTTGCCCTTGTCCTTTAGTTCAACAACTTCTTTTTCAATCGGGTTTCCGCCCAGCTCATTCTGTATGGTTTTAATCTGCTGGTGCAAAAAATATTCGCGCTGTTGCTGGTCGATATCAATTTTAACCTTCGACTGGATATCGTTTTTGAGTTCAAGCATCTGCACCTCTCTCGATAAATATTCCAATAGTTTTATGCCACGCTGTTTCAGTTCGCCCAGTTCAAGCAGCCCCTGTTTTTCTTCAAGCTTAATGTCGCTGTTCGAGCTGATAAAATTTATCAGGAATGCCCTGCTTTCGATGTTTTTTAATGCAAAAGATGCTTCGGGCGGAATGTTGCTCGACAGATTGATAATTTTCAGGGACAAATCTTTTAACGCCCCTGCAATAGCTTCGTACTCGCTGTCTTTTTTTAATGGTTTAACTTCGTCGAGAATGGTGACTTTTGCTTTTATATATGGCTGTTCTTCTATAACCGCAGCTATATGGTACCTGTTTTTTCCCTGAATAATAACAGAAGTGGTGCCATCGGGCATTTCAAGAATGCGAATTATCTGGGCAACAGTGCCTGTTTTGTGCAAATCGCTTATTGTAGGCTCATCAATAGTTGAATCGACTTGTGCTATTGTACCAATAATTTTTGAGCCTTTGTAGGCATCGCGGATAAGTTTCAGCGATTTGTCGCGCCCTACAGTTATTGGCAGAACAACACCCGGAAACAAAACAGTATTGCGCAGCGGCAAAATTGGCAGTATGTCAGGAACAGATGAGTTAAGCAATATATCTTCTTCTTCATCAGAAATGAGGGGGATAAAATCGGGTTCGTCGTTTATAGGCGCGGCAATATAAAACCCCCTCATGCTTTTTTCAGTAACGTTGCTCATAAAATATTCCTTCCGGTTTTTGTTGCTTTACGTCAAAATGGCAGTTGTGCCTGTGTGTTTTAAGTGAAACACCATATTGTCAATCGTTGTGCCAAAAAATTAGCGCCGGTATTTTTCTGTAGCCTTAAACACATGCTCAAGAATGTTCAAGTCGGTGCCAGCAAGTTGCATTTTGCGCCTTTCAAGCACAATTTTGGCTGTATCTACTGCTTTTTTTAACGAATATGTGGTAAACCCTGCTGCCCCACCCCACGAAAACGATGGTACAAAATTGCGGGGAAAACCGGAACCAAAAATATTTGCGCTTACCCCAACAACGGTACCAGTATTAAACATGGTATTGATACCGCATTTCGAATGGTCGCCCATAATCAGGCCGCAAAACTGAAGCCCGGTATCGACAAACCGCTCGTGCCTGTAGCTCCACATTTTTACCTTTTCGTAATTGTTTTTCAGGTTTGAATTATTCGAATCGGCGCCAATATTGCACCATTCGCCCAGCACGGCATTGCCGAGATAGCCGTCGTGGCCTTTGTTTGAATACCCGGTAAGCACCGAGTTGTGTATTTCCCCGGCAGCTTTACAGTGTGGGCCGATGGTTGTAGCTCCGTATATTTTTGCCCCCATTTTTATTGTAGCATGGTTGCACAGTGCCAATGGCCCGCGTATTAAGGCACCCTCCATAATTTCTGCCCCGTTTGCAATATACACAGGGCCTTCGGATGCATTAATAGTAGCAAACTCAACTTTTGCACCCGGTTCAATAAAAATATTCTCGGGCGACAGCACCCTGTTTGTGCTGCTAATGGGCTGCGAAATGCGCCCCTTTGTAAGGGTATCGAAATCGTTTAAAAGCACCTGCCCGTTCTTTTCAAAAATGTCCCAGGGGGTAATTATAGAAATAAGCCCGCCGGTATATTCTGCTATTACGCCGTTGGATTTTATTACATCTGCCTCAAAAACAGGGCTTCTGAAGGCAATTAAAAAATCGCCTTTAAATAAATACTGGTTATTCTTCAAGCGAAGAATTTCTTCTACCAGTTTGTTGTTAGGTATTACTGCTGAATTGATAAAATAATTATCGGCAACAATGTTGGCCGGGTATTTTTCCTGCAGGTAAGCAGCCGTAATATCACTTACACTATTGAAATACTGCTGCCATTTTTCTTTAATAGTAGTAACACCTACCCTTAGTTCCGAAGCCGGGCGCGTATAAGTGAGGGGGAGCATATCGGCCCATATTAAATTATCGAACAATACACAGTTTTGGTTTACCATAGTGCATGATTTTTTTTCAAATTTAACTTTCTAAGCGTTGAATTACAAACAGGTGCTACCATAAACAAAAAAGCCCCGCATTTTTTTGCGAAGCTTTCTGAAATATACAGATTGTTTGTTATTTCTTTTTATCGAAATGGCCTTTGTATTTGTTGTAGAATTTATCAACACGCCCAGCAGTGTCAACAAATTTCATTTTGCCAGTGTAGAAGGGGTGTGATGTATTGGAAATTTCAAGCTTTACCAGTGGGTACTCCTTGCCATCTTCCATTTTAATGGTTTCTTTGGTGTTCGCTGTTGAACGTGTTATAAAAACATGCTCGTTCGACATATCTTTAAAGGCTACAAGCCTGTAACTTTCGGGGTGAATTCCTTTTTTCATCGCTTCTTATATTTTTCGAATATCTTCTTCTTAAACAGGTTTGCAAAAGTACACAAATTTACATTATTACAAAAAAATGCCGGAAATTTTTCATTTGTTTTTTTGTTTTCAGTACAATTTTCCTTCAAACTCGTTGGTAAACCGCTCAAATACCATGTCGTCACGAAACAAATACATGTATGTAACGTGGGTTTTCATTTTCTTTCCTCCCATTTTTTCATAAATCCCAATCATTTTGGGGTTATAGTCGCCCACCCACGAAAGTTCGATTTCCTGCATACCGGGCTTATTGCCCAATACTTTCACCAACTGGAAAAACAATGCGGCAATTATGCCTGTATTCTGGTACTCGGGATAAATGCCCGCAACAAAAGCCCTGCAACGTGTTATAGCCCGCTTGCGGTAATATATAAACCTAAGCTTGTTTAGCAGGTTAAGCTTGCCATTTTTGAGCTTGCGAAGCAACTGGTTAACATCGGGAACAACACCTAAAAGCCCTACAGGCCTGCCTTTATCGAACGCAAACCATAATAATTCTTCGTCGATAATGGGTTTTGAGTTTACCAACAATTCACGCATATCGTTTGCCCCCAGTGGTTCGTAATTGTCGTGGAATGCCTTCCATACAGTATTGTAAACCTCTACAAAATAATCTGTAAATTCTTCGAGGCGATCGAAACTAAAATGATCGAAACTGTAGCCCGGCCTCTTTTCGGTATATTCGGCAAAACGCAACATGCGCTCGGGGAAACCATCGGCCAGGGGTTTATGGTACGAGTATTGTTCAAAATAATTTTTAAACCCGTAATTTTCAAAAAGCTTTTTATAATAAGGGAAATTGTAAGGCATTCCATAGGCCTGTGGTATAAACCCATCAACCAGCAACCCCCAGTGGTTGAAGTTTTCGCCAAAATTTACAGGGCCCAGCATCGACTCAGCTCCCTGTTGCTGCAACCAGTTTTTCGCTGCATCGAACAACATATTGGCTGCCTGCTGGTTGTTGATGCATTCAAAAAAACCGCAGCCACCGGCAGGATACCGGTAATTATTCATGTTTTTTGTGTCGATAAATGCAGCTATACGGCCCACTACTTTCCTGCTGTCGTCGATAAGTAACCACCGAACAGCATTGCCGTTTTTAAATTTTCCGTTCGACTGTGGATTAAAAATATTTTCAATCTCAATATCAAGCGGGCATGTCCAGTTCCTGTCGGTTTTATATAACCTCCTGGGTAGTTTATGGAAAGCTGCTTTGTGCCTGCTTGTTGTAACTTCCTGTAATCTCATAATAACCGGTTATTCTGCAAAGATAGGCATTAACTGACTTCAAAAACTTTTAACAGGTACAAGCTGTTCCGATTTTTTTTAACTTCGGATAATTATCTCCGAGTTAACCAGTCTAAATGCCCTGCACACGATTAGTTAACCAACGGGTTTGGCCGGAAATGGCCAGGCCTCCCGATTCCCTGATATTTCAGGGATGAATTTGGAAAGGAGACAAACAAATGCATGCCTCTTGCCAGTTGTACTAAATGACTGGTTTAAAGCATGCCCTTGTTGCCCCTTTCTGATAGCAATAATTACTTTTAAAAGGCAACAATGGATATTACTTTTTTCCTTCTTCTGTTCTTGATTGCATTTCTTTATTCGAGTGTCGGACATGGTGGTGCAAGCGGTTACCTGGCCCTTCTGGCCTTATATGGTGTTGCACCTGAGTCGATGCGCCAGACTGCCTTAACACTCAATGTTTTTGTGTCGGGCATAGCCTTTTTTAATTATTATAAGGCAAGGCATTTCAGGTTGGGTTTGGTTTTGCCTTTTCTTATTACCTCTGTACCATTAGCTTTTCTGGGCGCCATGGTTTCGATAAAACCAATTGTTTATAAAAATATCCTGGGGGGGGTTCTGCTTATAGCCGTATTGCGCATGTTGCTTGAAACAAATGCAGAAGCAAAAACCACTAAAAAACCCCCTTTGGGCATATCACTTCTGGTTGGGGCTGCCCTCGGGTTTCTTTCGGGATTAATAGGCATTGGAGGGGGTATAATTTTAAGCCCTATACTTATACTCATGCATTGGGCCACCCTAAAGGAAACTGCAGCTGCTTCGGCTTTTTTAATTTTGCTAAACTCGCTTTCGGGCTTGCTGGCATTAAACATAGGCGGCCTGTGCTTCGATAGTCCGGCAGTATTATGGGTAATAACCGGTTTTGCCGGAGGTATTGCCGGTTCGTATTTCGGCAGCTTCAGGCTTAGGCCTGCTTTGTTGAAATATCCGCTGGCAGCAGTATTAATTTTAGCAAGTATTAAACTGTTTGTGTTTTAAAATGGAAACTATTAAAATGCCAAACATGCTGCTAATTTCAGGAACTGGGAGAAACTCCGGGAAAACTACCCTTGCCTGCTCAATAATAAACCGGTTTTGCAAACATTATCCAATTGTGGCTGTAAAAATTACGCCCCACATGCACGTTGCAAAAACATCCGAAAAAACTGTTTTTGCCGATAACCAAATAATCATCGAAATTGAAAACACACCATCGTCGGGAAAAGATAGTGCCAGAATGCTTGCTGCCGGGGCTTGCCAATCGGTTTTTGTAATGGCAGCCGACAGGCACCTGCCCGAAGCTATAGAAAAATTGTTCTTGCTGTCGGGCCATGATTCTTTAATCGTTTGCGAATCGGGTGGCTTACGAAACTATGTTGAGCCTGGATTGTTTATAATAGTTGACAACCCCGGCAATATGGAAAGAAAACCGTCGGCTTGCAAATTAGCCCCGCTGTGCGACAAGTGGGTTACCTTTGATGGGGAAATGTTCGATTTCCAGCTAAGCTCAATTGAAATAAATCACATGGAGTGGTCAATTACAAACCATAAAGAAAGGCTTTAATGAACAACAATTTGCAGGAAAACATTAAAAATATGCTTCCTTTTGAAAGCGCAAAACATATTATAGAATCTATAGCAATAGAGCTTAAAACCGAAAAGGTGCCCCTTATGGGGGCTCTCTACCGGGTACTTGCCGAAGATGTTTTCTCCGACACCGACATGCCCCCTTTCAACAAGTCGGCAATGGACGGGTTTGCCTGCCGATCTGGCGATATCGGAAATCCCCTGAAAATTATTGAAGCAATACCTGCCGGGAAATTACCCGAAAAAACAGTCGGAAAAAACCAATGTTCCCGTATTATGACTGGCGGCGTAGTCCCCCAGGGGGCAGATATGGTTGTCCGGCTCGAAAACATTAACGAAATTTCTCCCGGTTACATACAGTGTATAAGAAACCCTGAAGCCTCCAATATTTGCCTGGCCGGCGAAGATTTACCAAAAGGCGGACAGGTGCTGGCGAAGGGCGTGCAACTCTTTGCCAGGCATATAGCCGTATTGGCAGCAGCAGGAATTACCCACCCATTGGTATATTCAATTCCGGAAATTGCTGTTCTTTCAACCGGAAGCGAGCTGACAGAACCTCCGGCAGCCCCATCGGGCGCCAAAATACGAAATAGCAATGCATGGCAATTGATTGCCCAGGCAATAGAACTTGGCTACAGACCCGCTTATCTGGGCATTATACCCGACAATGAAGAAAAACTTAAGGATAGGCTCAACAATGCACTTGAAAACTATGCTGTTATTATTGTTTCAGGGGGTGTTTCGGTAGGCGACTACGATTATGTTCCCAAAACATTAAACCTCCTGGGTGTTAAAACAGTGTTTCATGGTATAGGGGCAAAGCCAGGCAGGCACATACTTTTAGGACAAAAAGACTCCCGTTTTGTTTTCGGCCTGCCCGGAAACCCGGTTTCGTCGTTCGTTCAATTCGAAATGCTTGTTTCTCCGTTGCTTAAAAGACTAAAAGGCCTTTCGTATGCAAGTGATATGCGCCTGTGTGTCCTGAAAAACGGGTATAAACGTAAAAAAACCAGCGAAACAGTCTTTATTCCCGGTTGGCTTAGTGGTCCAAACTCGGTGGAAACTATAAACTATAATGGCTCGGCACATATACATGCATATATAAATGCCAATTGTATTATTGAAATTCCGCAGGGCATTGCCGAAATTAAACCTGGCGATATTGTAAATGTACGACCGCTTTAACAGACATATAAACTATCTGCGCATATCGGTTACCGACAGGTGTAACCTTAGGTGCCAGTATTGCATGCCCGAATGCGGGATTAAGCTGCAGGGGCACAACAATATTTTGTCGTTCGAAGAAATTTTCGATGTGGTACAGGCTGCTGTTGGCCTGGGCATAACAAAAATACGTTTAACCGGCGGCGAACCTCTTGTAAGAAAAAACATTGTTAAACTGGTCGAACTTATTGCCTCTGTTAAAAATATTAACGATTTTTCGCTTACTACCAACGGAATATTACTGGAAGAATTGGCACTTCCGCTGAAACTAGCCGGGTTGCACCGAGTTAATGTAAGCCTTGACACTACCAACCCCGCACGTTACGCCGAGATAACCCGTGGGGGTGAAATCGAGAGAGTTTTCAGAGGAATAGAAGCCGCAAAACAAGCCCGATTGCTGCCTGTTAAAATAAACTGTGTGGTTACAAAAAATTCGCAGGAGCCCGATGCCCTTTTAGTAAAGGACTATTGTAAGAAAAACGGACTGGAAGCACGTTATATCAAAAAAATGAACCTCGAAACCGGCGAGTTTTCGGTGGTTGAAGGCGGAAACGGCGGCAATTGCAGCCTTTGCAACCGGCTTAGGCTTACCGCCAATGGCATGGTGAAACCCTGCCTGTTCGACGAAAATGAGTTTTCGGCCAGGGAGCTGGGTGCCAGAGAGGCACTCATAAGGGCTATTAATTTCAAACCATTGAAAGGTTGCTTAAACAGCCGGGGAAGTTTTTTTGCCATTGGAGGATAGTAAAATATAAATATCAGGAAATTATATTATGCCATTTTATGAAAAAACTAAGCCATACCGATAGAAACGGAAATGCCCGCATGGTTGATGTGGGGGAGAAACCTGCTTCCAGGCGAATGGCCAGGGCAGAAGGCCATATTAGCCTGTCTCCCGAAACCATTGGGCTAATACAAGGGAACCTTCTGAAAAAAGGCGATGTGCTTACTGTTGCCGAAATTGCAGGCATTCAGGCAATTAAACAAACAGCCCATCTTATACCCCTGTGCCATACGCTTGTTATCGAAAAAGCTGCCGTTAAGGTTTCGCTTACAAATAGCGGGGCTGTGGCCGTTAGCGAAGTTCACTGCACCGGCAAAACAGGTGTGGAAATGGAAGCCCTTACCGGTGTTAGCATCGCATTATTAACCATTTACGACATGTGCAAGGCTGTTGACAAAAATATGTCGGTTAACAACATTTGCCTGTTGGAGAAAACAAAAAAAGAAACCTGAAATGGTACAAATTAAAATACTATCGGTAAACATTTCTGAAAAAAAAGGCACCGAAAAATTGCCGGTTGATAATATTGAACTTAACGAAATGGGTATTGTTAACGATGCCCATGCCGGCAACTGGCACCGACAGGTAAGCCTGCTGGGAAACGAAAGTATTGAAAAATTCAATGCTGATACTGCTGCCATTTCGGGAAGCTACCCTCAAAAAACATCTGCTAAAAATATTTCTTATGGAAAATTTGCCGAAAACATTACAACCCAGGGGTTCCCGCTTTACAAGATGAACCCGTTGGATCGGCTTGTTTCGGGCAAAGTTGTACTTGAGGTTACACAAATCGGGAAAAAATGCCACGGCGGCAACTGTGCAGTATTCAAAGAAACAGGCGATTGTGTAATGCCCAAAGAAGGGATATTTTGCAGGGTACTGCACGGTGGAATGCTCAGGGCTGGCGATATATTGGAATACCGGCCAAAAACACTCCGCTTTAAAGTAATTACTGTTAGCGACCGCGCCAGCAGTGGCGAATACCCCGACAAAAGCGGCCCTCTTTTACAAGAAGCAATTTACCACTACTTTACCGCCAACAACCAAAATGTTTCGGCTGAATTAGCAGTGGTGCCTGATGAAATACCCATAATTTCCAAAATGGTAAAAGATTGCGTCAACAATCACATCGATGTAGTTTTCACCTGCGGGGGAACAGGAATCGGCCCCCGCGATGTTACCCCCGAAGCATTGAAACCTATGCTCGACAGGGAAATGCCCGGCATTGTAGAATATATACGTGTAAAATATGGCACGGAAAACCCAAATGCCCTTACCAGCCGTGCTATTGCTGGGGTTTCAGGCAAAACCCTGATTTTTGCTTTACCTGGCAGCCCAAAAGCAGTAAATGAGTACTCCGGCGAAATATTTAAAACTATATTGCATTCAGTAAAAATGCTACATGGACTCGACTCTCACTCATGAACAAACAAGAAATTACAGGTATTGTGCTGGCGGGGGGGAAAAGCACCCGCATGGGAACCGATAAGCCTTTGCTCGTTTGGAACGGGAAAACACTAATCGAAAATGCCATTTCTTTGCTCCAGCCGCTTTGCAACAAAGTGGCCATCAGCTCTGATAATCATGCCTATTCATTTACAGGCTGCGAAATTTGGCCCGACATTTTGCCCCGGCAAGCCCCCATTGTTGGTATTTATTCCTGCTTAAAACGAGCAAGCACAGAAGCAATTATCGTTCTTTCATGCGACATGCCGCTTGTTTCGGCCTCCCTGCTGAAAATGATGGCAGAATCGGCCAACGATTTCGATATTGTTGTTCCGGCACATAGCAACGGAGCTATTGAACCTTTGTGTGCATTGTATAAACATACTGTTTTGAACGATCTGGAACTTTTCATCGACAAAAACCTCAGCGTGATCCGGTTTATTGAAAGAAGTAAATCGTTATACCTGAATATCGGCTCTATGCCCGGACAGTTCCCTTCAAACATGTTTGCCAACATAAATACCCCTGTAGATTTCGATAGCCTTAATAACAAAATTTCCTGATTGTAAAATTTATTTTCATTCTAAATAATTTCCATGCCTCTATCTTACTGTATGTTACGGGCTCATATTTTACATCTATTTATTTATATATATATTTATTGAAACCATTGGATACATTATGTCGTTTTTTTTAATTAATTTGAAGAAAGAATGAAAAGCAAATGACAAGCCGCAGACAGTTTATTAAGATATCGGCCTATGGTGCAGGGGCAATGGCAATGGGCGCAGGGGTTTTCGGGGCTGTTAAACACCTTTCTGCACCCGCAGCCGAAAACCTTGTTGTCGATACTTCACGAATACCAACTTATTGCGAAGTTTGTTTCTGGAAATGCGCCGGCTGGGTTTATAAAAACGAGCAGGGTAAAATCTGGAAAATAACGGGGAACGATGAAGACCTCAACTGCAACGGCAGGCTTTGTCCGCGAGGTACCGGAGGAGTTGGTATGTACTACGACGACGACAGGCTGCAAACTCCCCTTCTGAGGGTAGGCGAACGCGGGGCACAAACTTTTAAACCGGTAAGCTGGGACGAAGCCTTCGCATACATTTCCGAAAAGATGAAACAAATAGCCAAAGAACATGGCCCCGAGTGTATTGCCTTGTTTACGCATGGCTCGGGGGGCACCTATTTTGGCGATCTGCTAAAGGCTTTTGGCTCTCCAAATATTACTGCACCTTCGTATGCACAATGCCGCGGGCCCCGCGAAGTTGGCTTTATTGCCACTTTTGGGGAAGAGGTCGGTTCGCCTGAGAATACCGATATACGCGATACAAAATGCCTTGTACTCATAGGATCGCACATTGGCGAAAACATGCATAACGGGCAGGTGCAGGAAATGTCCGATGCCATCGACAAAGGGGCTGCAATTATTACCGTCGATCCACGCTTTTCTACGGCTGCCAGCAAATCGAAATACTGGCTTCCCATTAAGCCCGCAACCGACAACGCCCTACTTCTGGCATGGATACATGAAATTATTTATAAAGAATATTACGACAAAAAATACGTTGAAAAATACTGCTTCGGTTTTGAACAACTCAAAGGGCATGTGCGGAATTTTACGCCTGAATGGGCTTATGGCATAACCACCATCGCCCCTGACATTATTCGGGAAACTGCAAAAGAAATGGCCAACGCATCGCCGGCAGTAATCATCCATCCTGGAAGGCATGTTACCTGGTATGGCGACGACACCCAACGTTCCAGGGCCATTGCCATTCTAAATGCCCTGCTGGGCTCATGGGGCCGCCGCGGAGGGTTCTTCCGCCCCGAAAAGGTTTCAATACCTTCGTTTCCCCATCCCCCGTTTCCCGAACCATCAAGGTCGTGGCGCAATGCTTTCCCCAATAAATACAAACTTGCCGACCTTGCCCTCGCATCGGGCATTTGCGAAGCAACTATTCCTTCAACAGCGCGCGACTGCACATTTAAAGGATGGATTGTGAACGGCACAAACCTTATAGAAACCCTGCCCGACCAGAAGCAAACCCTAACTGCAATACAAAGCCTCGATTTACTGGTAGTAATCGATACCATGCCCATGGAAATCACAGGCTGGGCCGATGTGGTTTTACCCGAATGCACCTACCTCGAACGCTACGACAGTATCCGAACAGGGCCAAACCGGAAGCCCCAGGTTGCATTACGGATGCCAGCTTCCGAACCACTCTACGATACGAAGCCCGCTGCCTGGATGGCCAAAGAACTCTCGAAACACCTTGGCCTCGAAGATTACTTCAATTGGACTACAATCGAAGAAATGCTCGACTGGCAATTAAAACAAATAGGCTCATCGCTCGAAGAAATGAAGCGCATTGGGGTAAAAACATTCGAAAGGCCGGCCGACGATTTGTATTTTTCCGATAACGAAGAGGTGGAATTCTTTACGCCTACAGGCAAAATCGAACTCTATTCTACCTCGTTCGAGGCCGAAGGCTTCGACCCAATGCCAATCTACACCCCTCACGAAGAACCGCCTCAAGGATTTTACCGGCTCATATACGGCAGGGGCCCGGCACACACCTTCAGCCGAACGGCCAACAACCCAAACCTTACCGATATTATGGATGAAAACCTTTTATGGGTGAACCTGAAAGTTGCCAAACTCTGGGGCCTTGCTTCGGGCCAGCCCGTGTGGCTAAAAAACCAGGATGGCATAGTTTCGGAATTCCCCATTAAAGTAAGGGTAACCGAACGTATCCGCTGGGACTCGGTTTACATGGTGCATGGCTTCGGCCATGCCGATAAGCGGTTAAGGCGAAGCTACGGAAAAGGTACCAGCGACACAAAACTTATAACCCGTGTTCATATCGACCCTATAATGGGGGGTACAGGCATGCGTGGCAATTTTGTGACCTTTTTAACCGAAAAACCTGCTGAAACGGAGGTGGCATTATGAGATATGCAATGGCTGTCGATACAAAAAAATGCGTGGGCTGCTCCGATTGTGTAGTAGCATGCCAGACCGAAAACAATGTACCAATAGGCTATTGTCGCGAATGGGTTGTTGAAGTAATGTCGGGCACCTACCCGCAACTCGAAATCGAAATCAGGAGTGAACGCTGCAACCATTGCGAAAATTCGCCGTGTGTGCGCTGCTGCCCTACAGGGGCAAGCCATTACAGCAATGGTGGTATTGTACTTGTTAAGCCCGACAAATGTATTGGGTGTGGCGCATGCATAGCATCGTGCCCCTACGACGCACGATATCCGCACCCAGGTGGCTATGTCGATAAATGCACCTTTTGCATCCACCGGATACTCGACGGTATGCAACCGGCCTGTGTGGCAGTTTGCCCTACAAAATGCATGTATTTTGGCGACTTAGACGACCCTGCCAGTGATGTTTCGGTTATACTGAAAAAAAGAAAATACAAAACCCTTATTCCGGAAGCCGGGACAAAGCCTCATTTATATTTTCTCATCTGATAATTTAATGGATTAATACTGAATGCCGTAATATAAAATAAGAAGAACATGAACGAAGAACTCATAGTCAGTGGCAGGAGCAACCCGTTTATCGATCCATCGCTCAATATCTGGCACTGGCAAATACCGCTGTACTTGTTTCTGGGCGGGCTTGCTGCCGGCATTTTATTTTTTGCTTCCTTATATACAATACTTGGCAGGGAAGAACAATGCCCCACAGCAGTAAGAAAGGCCCCGCTAGTTGTTCCTGTATTGCTTGTTTTGGGTTTGTTTGCTTTGTTTCTCGATTTAAAGCACAAGCCCTATTTCTGGCAATTGTACACCACTATTAAGCTCCAGTCGCCCATGTCGTGGGGCGCATGGGTGCTTATGGCCGTAACCCCGCTTTCGTTTATTTGGGCAGCTTTGAATATAAAAGAGATTTTCCCTTCATGGGATTGGAAATTTTCCTGGCTTATAAATTTCGAAAAAATTTGTCGGAAAAACATCCTGCCCTTATCGTGGATGATAATTGTTTTATCGGTAATTCTGGGGGTATATACCGGCATATTGTTTTCGGCTTTCAATGCCAGGCCTTTATGGAACACCTCAATTCTCGGCCCCCTGTTCCTTACATCGGGTTTATCGACAGGGGCAGCCGCAATTTTGCTCATTAGCAAAAGTTCTGCCGAACGGAAACTGTTTGCCAAAATCGATGTACTGCTAATTTGCATCGAGCTTTTCCTTATTGTGCACATGTTTATGGGCTTTCTGGCCAGCACACAGGTGCAGATCGATGCAGCAGAACTGTTCCTCGGTGGCCCTTACACTGCCCCTTTCTGGGTTTTTGTAGTTGCATTGGGACTTGTTGTTCCATTGATATTGGAAATTCTCGAACTTAAAAAAATTCATGTTCCGGCTGTTGTTCCGGCCATACTGGTTTTGTTTGGGGGCATAATGCTGAGATTTATTATTGCTTTTGCAGGGCAGTCCAGCCGATGGCTTTATTAATAATAACGATAACTTTCAATATGCAAAAAATATGAATGCAAAAAAATACATAAACCCCTACCTGGGGGGAGTTTTGTTGGGAATGGTCCTACTGGCAGCAAATTTCGTTTCGGGCCGCGGGCTAGGTGCCAGTGGGGCGATTAAAAGCTGTATTGTAAGCGCAGCAACAACCGTAGCCCCGGCTGCTGCTGAAAATTCGGGCTTTATTACAGAATATACCGAAAAACACGATGGACATCCCATGAAAAGCTGGCTGGTTTTTCAGATGCTGGGGGTTATTGTTGGAGGTTTCGTTTCGGGGGTTATTGCCGGCCGGTTAAAATGGAAGGTTGAACATTCCCCTAAAATTACATCGAAAAAAAGATTAGTGCTGGCCCTCACAGGTGGCATATTATTTGGATGGGGATCGCAAATGGGGCGCGGTTGTACCAGCGGATCGGCACTGAGTGGCATGGCAGTGCTGTCGCTTGGCGGTTTTGTATCGATGATGGCCATTTTTGGAACTGCATTTGCCCTTGCCTATTTCTTCAGAAAGAACTGGATATAAAGTTTAAGAAAAGAAAAAATAAAAATTATGGGACCACTTATAGTAAACGAAATAATTACCGAAAACACCAATTTACTATTTGCTTTTCTTATTGGCATTGGATTTGGCTTTGTGCTGGAGCAAAGCGGTTTTTCGTCGAGCCGTAAACTGGCCGGTGTATTCTATGGTTACGATGCTGTTGTGCTTAAAGTGTTTTTTACAGCTGCCATTACAGGCATGCTTGGGTTATTGTTCTTTAGTTTGTTCGGATGGTTAGACCTTTCGCTGGTTTATATAAACCCCACCTTTCTGAGCTCTTCAATACTTGGGGGCGTAATAATGGGGGCAGGCTTTATAATAGGCGGTTATTGTCCGGGTACAAGTTTCTGCGGCGCATCTATAGGCAAAATCGATGCCTTTGTTTTTATTGCCGGATTGTTTATTGGCGTAGCTTTATTTGGCTGGGGGTTTCCGCTTTGGGAAAAGCTATACCTCGCAAAAGATTTAGGCGACCCGAAAGTTAGCCGGTTGTTGGGCATATCCGACGGGCTATTTGCATTGCTTTTAATACTTGTTGCATTGGTAATGTTTTGGGCTGCCGAACTTGCCGAAAAAAAATTCCCGCGCGAAGAATATTAAAATGTCGTTTAGTATGTCCTATTTTAACAAACAGAAAACATGAAACCACGTATTGTCCTTGCTGCATTTATTATACCACTCGGCCTTATAATTGCCGCTATTCCACAAAACACAACGGTTCCGTATAAACTTACTGCCCATCAGTTGCTTGCCGAGTCGAACTTGCGCTCGAAGTACGTCAGCCCCGAACAGGTTGCACACATGCTGGTAAGCAAAGACCCAACGTTGCAATTAATTGATGTGCGCAGCCAGGATGAATATGATAAATACCATCTCGAAGGGGCTGTAAATATACCGATAACCGATTTATTGGCAGAAAAATATGCCTACCTTATCAATCAGGAAGTTAAAATGAACGTATTCTATTCAAACGGAACGGTTGTTGCCAACGAAGCATGGATGATAACCCGGCAATTGGGGTATAACAACAATTACATACTCGAAGGCGGGTTGAATTACTGGGCCGAAACTATTTTAAACCCCATTAAACCTGCAAACACAAGCCCTAACGAAGAATTTGCCCGTTACGATTTCCGAAAAGCTGCCGGGACAGCACTGGGCGCTGCGCCTGCGGAAACCCTTACAGCTCCGGAAAACTCACAGCCTGCAACAGCTATACCCATTATTGTAAAACCTAAAAAGAAAAAAGCTGCCGGCGGGTGTTAAAAAAGACACAAAATAAGCCTTAAACAGGCAAATTTAAACTGGCATCCGTTTACAACTTCATCGTTGCATTACCGATAGTTTCATTAATTTAGCCGTAAAATATTCCGATGCATTTTATGAAACGTGCGGCAATACTCGATTTAGGCACCAATACATTTAACCTTCTTATTGTTGAAACAACCCCAAATCGTGGATACAACATCTTAGTTAACCATAAAATACCTGTTAAGCTGGGCGAAGGCCGCATTAACGATGGTGAAATTATTCCCGAAGCATTTAAAAGGGGAATCGATGGTGTACTGAAACATTTCGAAGTTATTGATGCTTATAAAACCGATACAATTAAAGCCTATGGCACTTCGGCACTTCGCACGGCAAAAAACGGGAAGCAATTTCTGGACGAAATCTACAAGTTAAAAAAACTCGAAGTTGAAATTATTTCGGGCGATCACGAAGCCGAACTAATATACCTGGGAGTGCGGCAAACACTCCGGTTTACCAATGAAAAATTTGTAATACTCGATATTGGCGGGGGAAGCAACGAGCTCATAATTGCCAATATGGGACACATTATCTGGAAAAAAAGCTACAACCTTGGCATTGCCCGGCTAATGGAAAAGTTTAAGCCTTCCGACCCGATACAACAGGTAGAAATCGACTCTATTAAGCAATACCTGAAAGATGAAATGCAAGATTTATTTGCAGCCCTGCAAGAAAATAACATCCGAACACTGGTTGGGGCTTCAGGTTCTTTTGAAACCTTCGTTACCATGCTAAAAGAAATTGAGGTTGTTGAAACAGAATGCATGTTAACCGAATTATCGACCGAGATAAGCCTTCCGCAGTATAACCAACTGTTCAACAAAATAATTCATTCAACTCACAACGAACGTAAAAATATGAAGGGACTGGAACCAATGCGGATAGAAATGATTGTTTTGGCCAGTCTTTTTGTTAAATTTATTCTCGAAAACCACCAATTTAACAACATAATCCAATCGAATTTTGCCCTGAAAGAGGGAGCAATTTTCGAAATTTTTAACCAGGGGGACTAATTATGGCACATATTTTAGTAATCGACGACGAGAGAAGCATACGCAACACATTAAAAGATATCCTTGAATACGAAAAACACACTGTAAGCCTTGCCGAAAATGGCCCTTCCGGAATCGAGATGTTTACGCACCATAAAATCGATTTAGTGCTGTGCGACATTAAAATGCCGGAAATGGACGGTATAGAAGTACTTGACAACCTGCAGGAACTTAACGGCGACATTCCTGTAATTATGATATCGGGGCATGGGAATATTGAAACTGCTGTTGACGCAATTAAAAAAGGCGCCTACGATTTTATTTCGAAACCACTTGATTTAAACCGCCTGCTTGTAACATTAAAGAATGCCCTTGAACGCACCGACTTGGTACAGGAAACCAAGCGGCTGAAGAAAAAAATCAGCCGTAAATACGAAATTGTTGGCGACTCGGAAGCCATTTTAAAAGTTAAAGACATGATTGAACGCGTTGCCCCCACCGATGCACGGGTATTAATAACCGGGGCCAATGGTACAGGCAAGGAATTGGTTGCACGACGGCTGCACGAAAAAAGCACCCGTTCGGCCGGCCCTTTTATTGAGGTAAACTGCGCCGCCATACCATCGGAACTTATCGAAAGTGAATTGTTTGGTCACGAAAAAGGGGCTTTTACCTCGGCAATAAAGCAGCGTATCGGAAAATTCGAACAGGCAGAGGGGGGCACCATTTTCCTCGACGAAATTGGCGATATGAGCCTGGCAGCCCAGGCAAAAGTCCTGCGAGCATTGCAGGAACATAAAATTACACGGGTTGGCAGCGAAAAAGACATTAATATCAATGTGCGGGTATTGGCAGCAACCAATAAAAACATGCGTGAAGAAATCGATACCAAAACTTTTCGCGAAGATTTATACCACCGGTTGAGCGTTATACTTATTCATGTCCCTTCGCTGAACGAAAGAAAAGAAGATATCACGCAACTTGCCGATTATTTTAACGAGATGATTTGCAGCGAATACGGACAACCAAAAAAAGAGTTTTCGCCCGATGCCCTGGATGCGCTCAAAGATATTAACTGGACCGGAAACATCCGCGAATTCAGGAACGTAGTGGAACGGCTTATTATCCTGTGCGACAAAAAAATTTCCGCTGCCGATGTGAAAGCTTATGCCGCCCCAATTTCGAAATAATATGCGCGGGTTATAAGCACCACAAAGTTTTGCAATAATTGTCAGATTATGCCCATTTGCTCCATAAGCAGCATGGCATTCATTTTTTGTGTTACCCCGTTATATAATTTATAATCGAAAGAAATACGGGCATTATCTATCTCAATCTCAAAACACTGGTTTTTTACCTTTGCCGGATATTGCCCTTCTATTGCTGTAAGGGCCAAATCGTGTGTGGCAATAATGCCTGTGCCGTTCATGCGTATAATTTTTTCAAGCACAAGGTAAGAGCCCTTTTGCTTATCAACGGAATTAGTGCCTTTTAATATTTCGTCGAGAATAATAAACATTGCCCCGTCCTTTTCGAGTTTTATTAATATTTCCTTTAGCCTGCGGAGCTCGGCATAAAAATACGATTCGTTTTCGGCCAGGCTGTCGCTTGTACGCATGCTTGTAAACAATTTCAATGGACTGAAAGAAAAGCTTCCGGCACAAACCGGGAGACCTGCTTTTGCCAATAAAAGGTTTAAGCCTACGGTACGTAAAAAGGTGCTTTTACCTGCCATATTTGCACCAGTTACAATAACAAACCCTCCCGGGCTTTCTATTGAAAAATTATTGCATACCCTTACCTGATGCGGTATTAGCGGATGGCCGAGCCCTGTGGCCTGTAAAACAATTTTTGCGGAAACTTCAGGGTAAGTAAACCCGGGGTTATTATAAGCATAGGTGGCCAGAGAAACCTTTGAGTCGAAATACGCAACCACATCGAGCCATTCGGGCAATTTCTCGCCAAATTGGCCCCTCCATTTCTCAATGGCATAAAGGCAGTGATAGTCGTAAAGGAACAAGCCTTCGAGAAACATTGCAGCAAACATATTTAGCCTGCCGTCGAATGCACTAACCAGCCTTGTTAACTGTTTGAGCGTTTTTGCCGCCGGTTGCCGGTTTAATTTCAGCCTTCCGGCTTGTGCTGACAGTTGCCGGGCATTATAACTGCAACAATCAACAGCAGAAATTAATCCCTGGTATTTTTCAAGGCTTCGGAGAAAACTGCTAATCTGTTGGTGTTCATTGTTGGTTTTGCGCATGTTCAAGCCTACCAGCCCCATGTTAAGCAAATACATTACGATAAACACAGAAAACAGGCCTGAAATGAAAAAAGAACCAATAAGGGCGCTAAGGGTTATGACAGGAAAAAAATAAATTAAAAACCTCAAGGTTTTATGTTTTCCGATATAAGATTTTTTTGCGCACCATTTTTTAATTTCGTTTTCCCCTTCGTCGTTTAATGCTTCCGATGTCATGCCTGTTGTACGGAAATGAAGCATCTGCCCGGGCTTAGAGGCCAGTTCCTTTATGGCTTCCTGTGAACCTTCGATATTTTCCGGGACAGTTTCGTCGGAGAGCAATGCCTCAGCCAGCAGCTTTTCCCCCTTGCAGGTAACCGTACGGTTAAGCATTGCAAATGCCGAGCCTTGTCCAAACAAATCCAAATCGTAACTATAGCTGTGCCTGCTGTTTATATATTGCGTGCCATTGCGGAACCCCCTAAAATCGTAATTAAGGGCATCAATCTCATTTTCGGCAATGGTTAAAAGCGATTTAAAATAAGTGCTTCCTTTTTGCAATTTCACGTTGCGCCCGATAAGCAACAGAAACACAATAAGGCACCCGGCCGAACCTGAAATTGCAATAACAGTATTTACTCGCAGAAGTGCATACAAAACAATAAAAATGCCCCCAAACGATATAAGCCGAAAAAGTGCGTTTGCCGACAATTTTCTCTTGAATGCTGCAATTTTGCTGTTTGCCAGCTCTTTTTGCTGGTTGTAAAAATCTACCGGGGCCATTTTGTTATAAATATTTAGCAATTACCTTAAAATATGTTATCCTGTTCTCGTAATATGTCATTTGTGTATCAAACATCCAAAGCCATTCCCTATGGTTTTTGCCATCGGGCAAAGGCACAAAAATCAATGGGTTCGTTTCAATCGGCTCATGTGAAGCATTAAAAACCTTTTCTTCTACATCGGTAACCAGGCATGAGCCTCCAACAGGCAACGACAGCAGGTGTGCAGCCTGTATATTTGAACGAAAGTTTAATGCATTGAACGACTGCGGTAGCTTAAACCGCCTGAGATACTCTGTTATAAGTACATCGAGTTGGTTAAGTACATTTACCGAAATTACCGAGTCAATTGGTTCGAAGGTGCTAAAACCAGGCGACGACAATTGGTTAAGCGCTTCAAACATTTGAGGCTTGCCAGACATAATACGATAAACTTGTTCTATTAGCCCACCGGTTATATCTTGTGTCACAAAATGAACATTATTTGTTTTTTTATATTTATGCACAACCTGCCTGGGGTGCCTTATGTCGAAAAGATAAACCTGGCGGCATTGCCTTGCCAGGAAATCCAAAGGAACATCGAGCAACCAGCCGCTGCCCAGTACAGCAACATTTTCCGGGCATGTTACGCTGACGAATTCTTCGATATATCTTTTTGTGTTCAGTAAATGGGGCTGCCAGTTTGCAGCTTCGTAAAGGTACCTTTGGAGTATCCCTTCCTGGTCGCCGGCAAAGCCCATGTTTCGCAATATTTTTTCTGAAGGGTACAGGTTCAATTTTTTTGTGTTCTTTGTCGGCGAATTTAGCCAAATATTTAATAGCTGTATTATGGGTTTCACCACTGATTCATTTATCGTATCAAAATACTATTTGTTAATTTATTTTTTTTAAATATTTATAGCCCTGCGATATAAGCATAAATAAATGATTATGCCAGATTTAAACATAACCCTGCTTCAATCTTTCCGTATGAAAAAATAATGCCTGTATGCTTTTTTAATTTTGGCACAACCTTTGAACAGAGTTTAAATATTTTGGTGGTTTATTGTTCCGCTTAAGCTTTGAGAACCCCCTGTATAAAGGTATCAGCCAATTATTAAGCTTGCGTTCAATAATAAAAATTAAGTAGTTTTAGTAAAATAAAAGGAAAATTAATTTAAGATGAGTAGTTTTGTAAAACATGGAAACCACAAAAATTCAACAATGCGACAATTTTTAACTGTAATAACCGGTATATTTATATGTGTTGGCCTTTCGGCACAAGACAACACCGAGAGTTTTGCCCTCGACACAATTATTAAGATTGAAGGCAAGGTTATGCCGGTTGAAATGACAAATGTTACAACAAGTTATGTGCGTTTTAAAGTTCCGGGCAGCAATGAACTTTTCACCCTGCCAAGAAAAGAAATACATAAAATAATTTATAAAAACGGCCGTATTGAAGAATATAATGCAATGGCCGTAGTTACCATTGATGAAAATGCCTGGCAAGCTGTCTGGCTTACCGAAGACCCTAAGGACGTAGTTTCGTTGTACAAACAAGGAGAAGTATCAGCCCAGGCCGACCCAAACGATCGCGGATCGAAAGCCTCGAAGAAAAATGCAATAATACGGTTGCAAAAGAAAGCTGCCTCGATGAAAGGCAGCGTTGTTCTGGTAACCCGAAAGCAGTTTACAGGTGCTTATGGCGAAATACAAGGATATTATATCGAAGGGCTTGTTTATGGCTCCGAGCCGCCCGAGGAGGAAAAATTCGACAAAGACACAATGAAAAAATAATGCTGAAAAAGGCAGCCCCAACCTGGTGCTGCCTTTTTTTTTGCCTTGTTATGAATTGCCTGAAGCAAAAAAATAAAAGCTTAAAGCAGCAAGGGGAAATACAGCCAGCAATGCGTTAAACGAGAACCCGCTTACAAAAAACAGCTTTACAACAATAAGGGCAAAAAGCAACAAACCCGACACCATAGTGAGTGTATGGCCCTTCAGGAATGCGCCAATAAAAAGTAATACAGTGAGCAAAACAATTAACAATGCCAAAAAATACAATAAGCCTTTAAACTCGAAAGTAAGGGCATAATCTAAAAAACTTTTATAAACAATAACAGCTACCGCAAGGCGGAGAAGCCATTTTGACAATGGTTGCAGCGATTTTAATGGTTTCATTTTGTATTGGTTTTTAGCAATATAAAGTTACAGAAACAACTTCGATTTGCCCTAAATATTTTTTAAACATAGCCCCTTTTAAGAATTCAGGCAAAAACCCGATTTGCACCAATAAATGCTTTCCTATGCCCTGGCGTAGTTTTTTCAGATTTTTAAAGTTATCCTGCTTCTTCCCGAACTCATGTTATTTTATATCTTTGCACAAATTTTTTAAAACGAACTATCGATGGCCCCCACACAGTTGAGTGAACAGGAACAAATAAGGAGAAAATCGCTTGAGGAATTGCGAAAAATGGGCATTGACCCATATCCAGCCGCTATGTTCCCGGTAAATGTGTCTTCAAAAGAAATAAAAGAGGAATTCGACGAAAGCAAAAACAACTTCGGAAGTGTTGTGGTTGCAGGCCGCTTAATGAGCCAGCGTATTATGGGGAAAGCATCGTTTGCCGAACTTCAGGACGAAAGCGGGCGCATTCAACTTTATATAGCCCGCGACGAAATTTGCCCCGGCGACGATAAAGAGCTGTACAACACAGTATTTAAAAAACTTCTTGATATTGGGGATTTTATTGGGGTAAAAGGATTTGTTTTCCGCACCCAGATGGGGGAAATTTCGATACATGTAAAAGAACTTGTTGTGCTGGCAAAATCTATCCGCCCCCTGCCTGTTGTAAAAGAAAAAGATGGCAAAGTTTACGATGCTGTAACCGATCCTGAATTTCGTTACCGCCAGCGTTATGTCGATTTGGTCATTAACCCGGGGGTTAGGGAATTGTTTAAAAAACGTTCGCAAATAATTACTTCGATGCGCGAGCTGTTCAATTCAAACGGATACCTCGAAGTTGAAACCCCTATTCTTCAGCCTATCCCCGGTGGAGCAGCAGCCCGCCCGTTTATAACACACCACAACACACTCGATATTCCGCTATACCTGCGCATTGCCAACGAACTCTACCTGAAAAGGCTTATTGTGGGTGGCTACGATGGCGTTTATGAATTTGCTAAAGATTTTCGGAACGAAGGCATGGACCGCACCCATAACCCCGAGTTTACAGTTATGGAAATTTATGTAGCCTATAAAGACTACAACTGGATGATGGATTTTACCGAGCAAATGATAGAAAAGGTTGCCCTCGATTTGCACGGAAAAACAAAACTTACTGTTGGCGCAAACGAAATTGAATTTGCACGTCCTTACAAACGCATGACAATGATTGGTGCCATTAAAGAATACACCGGCATCGACATTTCGGGCATGGACGAAGGCCAGTTGCGCAATGTTTGTAAAGAATTAAACGTTGAAGTAGATGAAACTATGGGCAAAGGCAAGCTTATCGACGAGCTTTTTGGCGAAAAAGTCGAGGATAGCCTTATACAGCCAACTTTTATTATGGATTACCCGGTAGAAATGTCGCCCCTGTGCAAAAAGCACCGCAATAACCCTGAACTAACCGAGCGCTTCGAATTAATTGTAAACGGAAAAGAACTATGTAACGCCTATTCCGAGCTTAACGACCCGATTGATCAGCTCGAAAGGTTCCAGGAACAATTAAAATTATCGGAGAAAGGCGATGACGAAGCTATGTTTATCGACCTTGATTTTGTACGTGCACTTGAATATGGTATGCCACCTACCTCGGGCATGGGCATTGGCATCGACCGGCTTACCATGTTAATGACAAACCAGTCGGGCATCCAGGATGTCCTCTTTTTTCCGCAAATGCGCCCCGAGAAACGTGAAAAAACCGACTCGCCCGAAAAATACACCGAAGCCGGCATACCTATAGAATGGGTTGAAGTGCTCCAGGTATTAGGGTACAAAACCATTGAATCGGTAAAAGCTTTGGAGAAACCCGGAAAACTACACCAGGAAATATGCGGGTATAACAAAAAGAACGCCCTCGGGCTTCAAAACCCCTCGCAGGAAGATGTGGCAAAGTGGATTTCTTGAGATAAAGGTTAGAAATATTTTTCAAGTACCGAGAACAGCATGCCGGAACTAATAGGTTTCGATAAATAATCGTTAAACCCGGCCCTGCGGATTTCGTATTCGTCTTCGGGCCTCGCATAGGCGGTTTGGGCAATAATTACCTGTGCCGGCTTGTTGTTTTTAATTATTCGTGCGGCCTCGTAGCCGTTCATTACGGGCATTTTAATATCCATTAAAATTAAATCGAATCCGTTTTTGTCTTTGAAAATACTGACTGCCTCATGGCCATTTTTTGCCCATTCAACCTTTGCCTGGGTTTTCCTTAGCAATTTCTGCAAATAAAGGAAATTTGCTTCCTCGTCCTCAACAATAAGTATCCTTTTTTTCTCCCAGTCGAGCCCGATTTTATCAATTGCCATATCTTTTTTTATTTCTTCGCTGGTACATATTCCCTCAACCGGAAAAGTTAAGTAAAACACACTTCCGTGGCCCTGCTCCGACGACACTGTGATGCTGCCGCCCAAAAGTTCAGACAAACGTTTCGAAATTGCGAGGCCGAGGCCGGCGCCCCTGTATGCTGTAGCATAATTTTTTTCGAGTTTTCTGAAGCGATCGAAAATAATTGCTGCGTCTTCTTCCGAAATCCCAACCCCGGTATCTTTTACATAAAAAATAAGGTTTTCGTCTTCCGAAATGCACCCCAGCTCAACATATCCTTCGGTAGTATATTTAAGTGCATTGTTTAACAGGTTTGTTAATATTTGTTTTACCCTGTACTGATCGGTGTTTAACCTTAAGTTTTTTTCTTCAAGGCTGTTTTTCAGCGCCAGCTTTATGTTGCTGTTTTTATTGCTTACCAGAAACGATGCGTATATTTTATTGATGAAATCGTTAAGTTCGAAAGCTTTTTTACGAATGGTTATCTGGTTGGCTTCTATGAGCGAAAGGTCGAGGATATCTTCGATGAGCACAAGCAGCGAGTCGGAATGGGAATTAATCATATCGATGAACTCGCGCTTTTCCTTTTCGGTAATGTCGGCTTCGTTAAGCAGGTTTGAAAAACCAACAATAGCATTCATTGGAGTGCGTATTTCGTGGCTCATGTTGGCCAAAAACGCCGATTTAAGCCTGTCTGACTCTTCGGCCTTTTCTTTAGCTTTGCGCAGTTCTTCGGTGCGCAGTTCTATTAATTGCTCGAGATGGTTGCGGTGGTTTTCCAGCTCTTCTTTTTGCGATTCAATCTGCACGGTACGTTCTGCTACTTTCTCCTGTAATATTTTTTTGTCGCGCAAAAGACGTTTTTCCCTTCCCCTGATAAAAAGGTAAACCATCAAAGCAATTACTGCAAGTACAAGGGCAGTAAACCACCTGGCCTTCCAATATGGCGGGTGTATTGTAATTTTTATCGATGCCCCCTCGCGGTTCCATACACCATCGTTGTTCGAGGCTATAACCCTGAAAGTATATATCCCCGGGTTAAGGTTCGTGTAGGTAACTTCGTTACGGTTTCCTACATAGTTCCATTTTTTGTCGAAACCTTCAAGTTTATAGGCGTATTGGTTTTTTTGGGGATTTGTGAAGTTCAGTGCTGCAAACTCAAAGGTAACAACATTCTGCCGGTAGTTCAGCCCAACTTCCTTTGCAAAGTTTATATGCTTGTCAATTATATTGCCTGCCCCGGGAGAAACCGGGGTGTTAAGTATGCTCAGCCCGGTAAAATAAACCGGGGGCACATGTTGGTTATGGTTTACGCTGTCGGGGTGAAACACATTAAACCCGTTTTTCCCGCCGAAATACAATTTCCCATCGCTGGCCCTCAAAGAAGAAGTATAGTTAAATTCGTTACCCTGCAACCCGTCAACAATATCGTAATTTTTGAAGGTGCTGTCGGAAAAGCTGAACCTTGTAAGCCCCTTATTGGTTGAAAGCCAAAGGTAGTTGTTGTTGTCTTCCATGATACATAAAACCGAGTTGCCGTTTAAACCATCGGCTTCGGAAAAATGGACAAAACTGTTTTTTTCGGGCAGGTAAAGGTTTAGGGCCAAATCGGTCCCTACCCATATATTACCATTGCTATCCTGAAAAATATCGTAAACCCAGGCACCAAAAATATTTGAGCCATTAGGATCACCGGAAATAAACCTGATAAAAGACTTTTCATTCGTTTTTAAGAGGTTAAGCCCATTTCGTGTTCCTATCCAGATATTTCCTTCTTTGTCCTCGAAAATCTTAAAAACGTCGTTATTGCTAAGGCTGGTTTTATCGGAAGTTGAATTGGTGAAATGTTCGAAAATGTTGGTTGACGGGTTATAACGGTCGGCACCGTTGCCAATGGTGCCAATCCAGATATTGCCATCGCTGCTCTCGGTAATGGTCCATATATTGTTCCCCCCAATGCCCCAAGGGTTTTCGGCATCGTGTTTAAAATGCCTGTACCTGCCGTTTTCAGGATTAAAAACCGACAGCCCCTCGAGATAGGTACCAATCCACATATTGTTAAATTTATCGCGGTATATTTCAGTAATACAGTTGGCCGCAATTGTATTAGGGTTATCGGGCTCATTGTATAGGTGCCTGACTTTGCCTGTTGCCGGGTTGTAAATGTCCATTCCCTGCCCGTCATACCCAATCCATATATTTTTGTCTTTATCTTCAGCTATAGAAAGCACCGAATTACAGCAGTTCAGGGCATCGTCGCCTGTTAACAGGTATTTATACTGCTGAAATTTAATGGCGTTTTTATCGTAAATATTAATGCCTCCATGAAAACTGCCAATCCAGATAACCCCGTTGTGCGAGCGATAAATATCGTACAACTGATTGTTGCTTATTGTTGTTTCGTCGTAACGTTTGTTAAGGTGGTAGGTAAAAATGCCGGTTTTTTTGTTATAAATGTTTAAGCCCCCGTGATCGGTGGCAATAAAAAATATTCCTTTTTCAAACTCTAATACCGACGATATTGCATTAACATTAGGGCCTTTATTGGTGTTGTTGTATTTTAGGTGCTCAATTTCCCCGGTAGCCTGGTTGTAAATAAAGATACCTATTTCGGTTCCGAACCAAACGTTATCGTCGGAGTCGATATACAGGTTACAAAAAGTTGTGTTAAAAAGATCGGCTTTATAGTTGCCGTAAAGCGGTATGTTGGTATAAGTACTGTCAATTGGGTTAAACTTTATAAGTATTCCTTCGGTTGAACCAAACCACAGGTTTGCCTTTGAATCTTCACAAATCGAAGATATATAGTTGCTCCCTATGCTGTTACTTTTATCCTTTTCGTGCAAAATGTGTTCGAATGAATTGGTATTCCTGTTGTAACGGTTTAACCCTCCACCCGAGGTCCCAATCCAGAGGTTTTTGTTTTTATCTTCGTAAATAACCCTGATATTGTTGTTGCTTATGCTTCCTTCTTTTGACGGATCGTTCCTGAAATGTATAAACTCTTCGGTTTCGCGGTTGAAAAGGTCAAGACCGTTGTAGCCATTGCCTACCCATAAACAGCCATGACTGTCTTCAAAAATTTCAACAATAAAATTTGACGACAGCGATTTCGCTTCGTCCGCATCGTGGTGATATACCACAAATTTTTTTCCGTCGTATTTATTAAGCCCGTTATCGGTGCCAAACCACATAAATCCGTAGCTGTCCTGCACTATGGCATGAACAGTGCTTTGCGAAAGGCCATCTTCGGTGTGCAGGTGCCTGAAAACCAAATTTGGCGATTGCGCGAAAAGTTCACAAAAACATGTTTGAAAAAAAACAAACATGAATGTAAAAATAACCGGGAAGTGAGAATGTCCCTTCATGTCAGGTGTTTATTGTCAGCAGTGGAAAGTGTTGGTTAAACAGATAGACGGTGTAAATATATAATTTTTTCCTTCATAAAAAATTAAGGTTGCCAACCTCAACTATTGCTGCCGATATTTTTTATTGCTATTAAAAAAAAACTAAATTTGGGCAAATAGCTTTAATTAAGTTATTGATTGATTGACATCCTTTTAGCAAGGGCTTTTCGGGTCCTTGCTTTTTTTATGAACAATGTAGCTGTTAATTTCGGGTTGATAAACAAATTTAATGAGCCCCGCCATAAATTATATCTTTGTGGCAAACTACAAGAAGTATGTCTGCAACGAATTATTCTGAAGATTCTATACGTACGCTCGATTGGAAAGAGCATATACGACGTCGCCCGGGGATGTATATCGGGAAGCTTGGCGATGGATCTTCGCGCGACGACGGGGTTTATATCCTGCTCAAAGAAGTTATCGATAATTGTATCGATGAGTTTATGATGGGCTTTGGCAAAACAATAGAAATAAAAATCGGCGAAAATGCAATTTCGGTGCGCGATTTTGGCCGTGGCATACCACTTGGAAAGCTAAAGGATGTTGCTTCAAAAATGAATACCGGCGCAAAATACGACTCGAAAGTGTTTAAAAAGTCGGTTGGGCTTAACGGCGTGGGTATCAAGGCTGTGAATGCTTTGTCGTCGCACTTCGAGATTAAAGCTTTTCGCGAGGGCAAAATGAAATCGCTAACTTTTTCTGAAGGGAATGTTATTTCTGACGAGCCCGAACAGCCCACAACAGAAAAAAATGGCACCTTTGTGCACTTTACTCCCGATTTTGCCCTTTTTGGCAATTTCAGGTTTATACACGAATATATTGAGTCGCTGGTAAAAAACTATACCTACCTTAATGCAGGACTCACTATTAATCTAAACGGAGTAAGCTACCATTCGAAAAACGGGCTGCTCGACCTGCTGGAAGAAAAAATGGACTCCGAGGGCCTGTACCCGATAATACACCTGAAAAACGGCGATGTTGAAGTTGCCATTACCCATGGCGCCGGATATGGCGAAGACATATACTCCTTTGTAAACGGGCAGCACACTACCCAGGGCGGCACACACCTTCAGGCTTTCCGCGAGGCATACGTAAAAACCATCAGGGAATTTTATAAAAAAGATTTCGACCCTTCGGATGTGCGTACTTCAATAATTGCAGCAGTTAGCGTAAAAATTGAAGAGCCTGTTTTTGAGTCGCAAACTAAAACAAAGCTGGGGTCGAGGGATATGGGGCCCGAAGGGATATCAGTAGCAAAATATATAAACGATTTTATAAAAAAACAGCTCGACGATTACCTTCACAAACATTCCGAAACTGCCGACATTTTAATAAAAAAAATACAGGAAAACGAAAAAGAGCGAAAGGCTATTTCAGGCATTAAAAAACTGGCACGTGAAAGGGCTAAAAAAGTCAGCCTGCACAACCGAAAACTGCGCGACTGCCGGGTGCACCTGAACTCGAAAGAAGAACGCCGCCTCGAATCGACCATATTTATCACCGAGGGCGACTCGGCAAGCGGCTCCATAACCAAATCGCGCGATGTAAACACCCAGGCTGTTTTTAGCCTGAAAGGTAAGCCACTGAACAGCTTCGGGCTTACCAAAAAAATTGTTTACGAAAACGAAGAATTTAACCTTTTACAGGCTGCCCTTAATATTGAGGATGACATTGAAGACTTGCGGTACCATAACGTTGTAATAGCAACCGATGCCGATGTCGATGGCATGCATATAAGGCTGCTGCTGCTGACTTTTTTCCTGCAGTTCTTTCCCGAACTTGTGAGGCGCGGGCATGTTTATATCTTACAAACCCCGCTTTTCAGGGTAAGGAACAAACAAAAAACCATTTACTGTTACAGCGATGAGGAAAAATACCATGCAATAGGCAAGTTGGGCGCAAACCCCGAAATTACCCGTTTTAAAGGCCTTGGCGAAATATCGCCCGACGAGTTTAAAAACTTTATTGGCCCCGACATGCGCCTTGAACCGGTTACCCTTAACAAAGACGACCTGATTAACCAGCTCCTGCCTTTCTTCATGGGCAAAAACACCCCTGAACGACAAGATTTTATTATCGACAACCTGCGTATTGAAGAAGATTTGGTAGAAGCAATTTAAGAGCAATTACAAATGGGCCTTGACGAAAAAGATATTCTGGACGAACAGAACGGTAAAGGGGAACAGCAACCCGAAACCGAATTGTCGGAATCGCAAAAACCGACACATGTTACCAAACTTTCGGGGATGTACCGCGACTGGTTCCTCGATTATGCTTCGTATGTTATCCTGGAACGGGCCGTCCCGCATATAGATGACGGGTTGAAACCTGTTCAGAGGCGCATACTTCACTCAATGCGCCGCCTCGACGATGGCAGGTACAATAAAGTAGCCAATATTATCGGCCACACCATGCAGTTCCACCCCCATGGCGATGCCTCTATCGGCGACGCCATGGTACAAATTGGCCAAAAAGAACTCTTAATCGATCCTCAGGGCAACTGGGGGAATATTCTAACCGGCGACGGTGCGGCAGCCCCCCGCTACATCGAGGCCAGGCTTACAAAATTTGCCCTGGAAGTGGTGTTTAACCCAAAAACAACTACCTGGAAATCGTCGTACGATGGGCGCAACAAAGAGCCCGTTGCACTGCCCGTAAAGTTTCCTTTGCTGCTTGCCCAGGGGGTCGAAGGTATTGCAGTTGGCCTTGCCTCGAAAATTCTCCCCCACAATTTTAACGAACTCATCGATGCATCTATAGCACACCTCGAAGGCAAAAGCTTCGAAATCTTTCCCGACTTTCCAACAGGTGGAATGGTCGATGTTGGCCGCTATAACGACGGGCTCCGTGGCGGTTCCATTCGTGTAAGGGCCAAAATTGTTAAAACCGACAGTAAAACACTTACAATTACAGAAATACCCTTTGGGAAAACAACATCGTCAATTATTGAATCGATAATAAAGGCTACAGAAAAAGGGAAAATAAAAATCCGTAAAATCGACGACAACACTGCCGGAAATGTAGAAATCGTTATCCACCTGGCACCAGGCATTTCTCCCGATGTTACAATAGACGCCCTGTATGCCTTTACCGACTGCGAAGTGCCAATTTCGCCCAATGCTTGTGTAATTGAATACGATAAGCCGCGGTTTCTGGGGGTTTCTGAAATATTGAAGCACAACACCAACCACACGCTTGAGCTGCTTAAAATGGAGCTGCAAATTAGGCTCGAAGAGTTATTTGAAGAATGGCACAAATCGTCGCTCGAGAAAATTTTTATCGGCGAACGGATGTATAAAAAGCCTGGTTACGAAAATGCAGAAAGCCGCGACGAAGCCCTAAAATTCCTCGACAGTGCATTTGAACCTTTTAAAAAGCTTTTCAGGCGCGTCATAACATTCGACGATTTGGCCACCCTTTTTGAGATAAAAATGGGCCGCATACTTAAATTCAACGAACTTAAAGCCGATGAATTTATAAAAGGGCTCGAAAGCGAAATGGACGATGTAAAAAACAACCTTGCCAATATTGTTCCATATACAATTAATTATTACAGGCAAATAAAAAAGAAATATGGCAAGGGACAGGATCGCCGCACTGAAATACGGAGCTTCGATAATATTGAGGCAGTACAGGTTGCTGTTGCCAACGAAAAACTATATATCAACCGCGAAGAAGGCTTTATCGGTACCGGAATGAAAAAAGAAGAATATGTGTGCGACTGTTCCGATATCGACGATATTATAGTTATTCGCCGCGATGGAAAGTTCCTTATTTCGAAAGTTGACGAAAAATCGTTTGTTGGAAAAGATATCTTATACGCCGGTGTATTTAAACGAAACGACAACCGTACAATTTACAATGTTGTTTACCGCGACGGGCTGAATGGTGCTATTATGGCCAAGCGATGTGCTATTACTGGTTTAACGCGCGACAAAGAGTACGACCTCACAAAAGGCGAAGCCGGCTCAAAAATACTCCACCTGTCGGTTAACCCTAATGGCGAAGCCGAAATCCTTAAAGTTACCCTTAAGCCCCGGCCACGTCTTCGCAGCCTTCACCTCGACTACGATTTCAGCCAGCTTGCCATAAAAGGGCGTTCGTCTATGGGGAACATACTTACCCGATATGCCATACACCGTATCGAACTTAAAGAGGCCGGGGAGTCAACCCTCGGAGGGCTCAATATCTGGTTCGACGAAGATGTTAAGCGCCTGAACACCGATAAGCGGGGCCTTCTCCTGGGCGAGTTCCGGCCAAAAGACCGCATTATTGCTTTTTATTCCGATGGCTCGTATTGTGTTTATAAACCCGATTTATCAACCCATTTCGAAGACGGGCTGGTACGCATAGAAAAATACAATGACGGGCTGGTTTATACCGTTGTTTATTTCGATAAAGGCCAGAATTACCACTATATCAAAAGGTTTAATGCCGAACATATCGAAAAACTGGTGCCATATCTTTCCGAAGATTCAGATTGTGAACTGGTTTATATAACCCACACCGATTTTCCCAGGTTCAAAGTTGAATTTACAGGCAAACATAAAGACCGCCCCGCAGAAACCATCGACATCGAAGAGTATATTGCAGTAAAAGGGTTCAGGGCAAAAGGAAAACGGCTTTCGAACTATACTGTGGGCAAACTTGTAGAGCTGGAGCCAGCAAAAACACGCGAAACTGCCGAAATTGAAAACACCGTTGAAGAAGATGCCGACGAACAGGCTGGCGGCTTTGAACCTAAGGGTGGATATACCGGCGAACAAATGTCGCTCAACTTAGGATAGTGGCTTTTCGAACAGACAGGAAATTGCTGTCAGTAATCAGATAGTCTTCCCGGGGTTTTTTTTGATGAAATCGCCCCATCCCCGGTAATTATCGCCAGAAAACGTGCTTTTCTGGTAGAAATGGCATAAGGCAGCGGCCAGGGCATCGGTAGCATCGAGGTCTTTTATGTCGCTGGTAAAAGAAAGGATATTTTTTAATATGGCGGCAACCTGCTCTTTCGAAGCTGCCCCCTGACCGGTAATGGCCATTTTGATTTTCCGGGGCGCATATTCAAAAATAGGAATATCGTGCTGTAATGCAGCAGCAATGGCAACTCCCTGTGCCCTGCCAAGCTTTAACATCGATTGAACATTTTTACCATAAAAAGGGGCTTCGATAGCCAGTTCATCCGGCGAATACTTGTGTATAAGCAGTGTGGTTGCCTTAAAAATTTCCTGCAATTTAAGGTACGGATCGTTTAAACGTTTCATTTTAACAACCCCCATATCAACAGCCATTGGTTTATTGCCTGTCCCTTTGATAATGCCATACCCCATAATGGTTGTTCCGGGGTCGATGCCTAAAATTATGCGCTCTTTCAAAAACTCTGTTATTAAAAGGTAAAAATAAGAAAACCTGCCACTTTATGCTATGGCAGGTTGTTTAATCTTTTAACCAATATGATGGTTGCTTAAGCCAAAAAGCTATGCTTTTTTCCTGGTATTGTCGAGCACCGACATGGCTGTGCCAATTAAGCTGGAAATGTCGGCCATGTTCGAAGGTATAATCATGGTATTGTTGGCTTTTGCCAGTTTGCCAAACTCGCCGATATACTGTTCGGCAACCCTGAGGTTTACTGCATCTATACCGTTTTTATCGCCAATAGCTTCGGCAATTTGCCTGATTCCGTTTGCCGTAGCGGTGGCAACTCGTTCGATTTCGGCAGCCCGCCCTTCGGCTTCGTTTATACGGCGCTGTTTTTCACCCTCGGAGCGTGCTATAAGCTCCTGTTTATCGCCTTCGGCAACATTTATCTTGGCTTGCTTTTGCCCTTCCGACTCGGCAATCATGGCACGCTTTTCACGCTCGGCACGCATTTGTTTTTCCATGGCATCTTTAATGCTCTGTGGCGGGGTAATGTTTTTAACCTCGTAGCGGGTAACCTTTATCCCCCAAGAATCAGAGGCCTTATCAACTGCATCAACAATGGTTGTGTTAATGGTTTCGCGTTCTTCGAAAGTACGGTCAAGTTCAAGTTTTCCAATAACGCTACGCATGGTTGTCTGGGCAATTTGAATGCTGGCAAAACGGTAATCGTCGATACCATAAGAAGCCTTCTGCGGATCCATCACCTGAAGGTATAAAATTCCATCTACCTCAACAGCAATATTGTCGCGGGTAATACAGATTTGCGAGGCCACATCAATTGCTTGTTCTTTCAGGGTATGCCTGTACTGTATTTTATCGAAAAAAGGTATCAGAAAATTAAATCCAGCCTGTAGTGTTGTTTTATACTTACCAAGCCTTTCTACGATGTAGGCCGAACGTTGAGGTACTACTTTCGCGTTGGAAAGAATAATAATAAAAATCAGGAATCCTAGTCCTAAAAGAATAATTGATGAAGGGTTCATTTTTTTAATCTCCTATAAATTTTATGATTTATTGTTGTTTTATTGTAACCAAAAGTGTTATACTTTCTTTATCCTTAATGACTACCTGTCCGCCTTCGGCGATATCAGTATCGCTAATGGCGTTCCATGTAGTTCCTTTAAACGACACTTTACCGGGCTGGCCGCTTTTAAGCCCGGCTTCGGCCACGGCTACTTTACCGATAAATTCGTCTTCGAGCGTATTGGCATTTTCGCGGTTTTCGCTGAAAAACCTTTTTTGCAGGTACTTTCTGAAAACCAACAGTGTTAAAACCGAACTGGCAATGAAAATAAACAACTGCACATTAATGTTCGGATGAAAAATAATTATGGACAGCGATGTTATCCAGGCCCCTGCGCCAAAAAACATAACGATAAGCCCGGGCAAAGCAAGTTCGAGCAACAACAGGGCTACACCGGCTATAAACCATATAACCTGCGGGGTGAAAAATTCGGGTAAGTTCATCTTAAAAATTTTTTAGTTGTTATTCAAATGTTTGCACAAGTTAGAAAAATAAATGCTGAAAAAAATGAATGACCGATTAGTCACCGGGCTTTTTTGGTAAAGGGCATGGAAATATCGGTAAGCCGGCAAAATTTACCGGCATGCAACTATTGTAAAAACCAATATCAGCAAACTTTAACCGATTTGGTTAACAATGCGGAGTTTTGCAAATTTCAGCAGCAGTTGTTTTTCTTCTTGTAATTGCTGGAAAAATACAGTTGCCTTACGGTTGGGCATGCTGCCTTCGATGTGCACAACCTTGCCCCTGCCAAACCGCTGGTGCTCAACAATCATGCCCTGCTGGATTTTTTCGGGGGCATCGGGCACAAACGATCCATTGTCGGCCCCGGTGATTTTTGGTGTCAGCCTTGCAGTTACCGGCGCCGTAGGTTTGCGCGAAAGAAAACTGGCAGAAAACTCAGTTTTGTCTTTAGGGGCAAGAGCATTAAATGAGTCGGCCAAGGCTTTCTTTTGTTTTCGGGGATCGTCGGGCCAGTTAACACATTCGGGGTCGATCTCGGAAATAAACCTGCTGGGCGAAGAGTCGGAAGGTGTGCCCCATTTATACCTTACCCTTGCATAAGTAAGGGTAACCTTTTTCATGGCCCTTGTAAGGGCTACGTAAAACAGCCTTCGTTCCTCTTCAAGGTCCTTAGGTGTTTCTATTGCCATGTGCGAAGGGAACAAATCTTCTTCGACACCGGCTATATACACGTATTTAAACTCCAGCCCTTTTGCAGAGTGGACTGTCATTATGCTAACGCGGTTGCGGTCGTCGGGGTTTTCGTTGTCGGTATCGGTTAGCAGCGAAACATTTTCGAGGTAATGCCTTATTGAGGTCTCCTCATCGGCTTCAACTGCCTGATCGACAAAGTCGCGGATAGCATTCAGCAACTCTTCGAGGTTTTCGTATTTGCTGCGTTCTTCGGGGGTTGTGCCATTATACAGGTCTTTCATGATACCGCTGGATGCAGCCATTTTCTGTGCGAGGGAATATGCGTCGGTTTGCTTTGCCATTTGTGCATACTCGTTAATATAGGCCACAAAAGCCATAAGCTTTGAAACCGTGCCGCCGTTAAACTGAAAAATATTGTTAAGCTGGGGCACGTGCACAAGTATTTCCCACAGGCTGACATCTTTTTGCGCTGCCAGGGCTTCGAGCTTTTCCAGGGTGGTTTTTCCAATGCCCCTTGCCGGGTAATTTATAATTCGCTTCAATGCCTCATCGTCGTTGGGGTTAACCAGCATTTTAAGGTATGCCAGCATGTCTTTAATTTCTTTTCGCTGGTAGAATGAAATACTGCCATAAACCTTGTAAGGTATATTTCTTTTGCGGAGGGCTTCTTCGAAAATTCGCGACTGCGCGTTGGTGCGGTAAAGAATGGCAAAATCGTTATATTGTGCCTGTTCTGTTAAAATAGTGTCGAAAATTGAACTGGAAACAATAAAGCCTTCTTCCACATCGGTATAAGCTTTTAGCACTTCAACAGCGTGACCGTTTTCGTTTTCTGAAAAAACCATTTTTTTTATCTGGCTTTTGTTTTTATCGATAATACTGTTGGCAGCATTTACAATTGTTTGTGTAGAACGGTAGTTTTGTTCCAGTTTATAAAGTGAATATTGCGGATAGTCTTTGCGGAAATTCAGTATATTTTCGATCATTGCGCCCCTAAACGAATAAATACTTTGGGCATCGTCGCCAACAACGCAAACATTCTGGTGCTTCTCGGCAAGTTTTTTCACTATAAGATATTGGGCATAGTTGGTATCCTGGTACTCATCGACAAGAATGTAATCGAACTTATCCTGGTATTTGTTCAAAACATCGGGAAAGTCGCGAAAGAGAATGTTGGTGTTCAGCAAAAGATCGTCGAAATCCATTGCCCCGGCCCTGCGACAGCGCGATGCATACAGTTTGAAAATTTCAGCAATCATAGGCTTACGGGCCATCATGTCAGCCTTTCTTATCTGATCGTTGTTATTATAAGCCTGGGGGGTAATAAGGTTGTTCTTTGCACTTGAAATACGGCCCAGCACATCGCCCTGCTTATAAATTTTATCATCGAGTTTTAGTTCCTGTATAATCGACTTTAAAAGACTTTTCGAATCTACGGTGTCGTAAATGGTAAAATCAGGGGTATAACCAAGCTTGTCGGCTTCGTAGCGCAGTATGCGGGCAAAAACGGAGTGAAAAGTGCCCATCCACAGGCTGCGGCCACGCTCGTCGCCAAGTAGTTTGGCTATTCGTTCTTTCATTTCATTGGCAGCCTTATTGGTAAAAGTAAGCGCCAAAATACGCGAAGGTTGAACATTTTTCTCTAACAGGTGGGCAATACGGCAGGTAAGCACCCGGGTTTTACCCGAACCTGCCCCGGCAATTACCAGCGATGGGCCTTTGACATTTTTTACGGCTTCTAACTGCGCATTGTTTAACCCTTCAAAAAGCAAACTCATTTTTAGAAATATTAGTAGCACAAAATTACTATAGCTTTAATGGCATACCAATTTGACTTCTGGTTTTTATTAAGAAGTATTTAACAATGGACTGGCAATAGCATACTAAATTCAGACAAACGCTTTTTCAGTATGGGTTTTAACGATAAAGCCAATGTCAACTAATCCTCTGTTAATTTTTATAAAAAGCCATGAATATTTCTTATCATTGCACCTCGTTATAATTTTTTTTGCTAAAATGAGTTTATAATTTGAAAATATTCAATTGGCAACATGCAGAAGGTACGTCTTTATATTTTGTCATTCATAGTTTTTTTATTTTGGGGCAAAGGAATATCCCAAATAATTTCGCCCTTTGCCGATTTTGCCGATGCAGCTGCGTACGAAAGCACGCTAATGGCCGACTCTCTGTATTTTTTTCGTGCCGACAACGATTCGGCATTTATTATGGCCGACACATCGCTTATTAAAGCCGACAGCTTAACCTGGGAAGTGTTCTTGCCTGGCGCCGGGTTTCAATTTCTGGCGAAAGACACTATAAAAATAGCGGTAAGCCCTTCGCCAACAGCAAACGGTTATAAATTAACAGCCTGGGAAGGCGATTCGGTTTATTCATCGGTTTGTTGGGCTATAAGTTATAGCTTTACCTGCTCCATAATAACTAAAGATGAAAACGACACACTCCTTACCGGCGCCTATACTGCCGAATGCGATAGATATGGGCCTATAAGGCTGAAGGTTGAGTCGGATCCTATAATATATTTCGACCCAGAATTGCTTGATACCCTGGTTTATAATTTTAAATATAAGCGTACCTGGCACAAAGAAAAAGAAGTGCCCGAAGGGCGCCCAACCGACAGGGGGTTTATTGGCAGCGACCATAAATATTATATCGAAAATGCCTACTGGGAAGATATGTGGTATTGGGTGGTAGTTTCTGACAGCCTGGGCTATGAAAAAACCGATTCGGTTTTTGTGCGCAGCATTCAGCCAAAAGCTGAGTTTACCTTTAGTTATATTACCCTTGACGACACCAGCTATTACGCTGATAAAGATTCGGCCTATTACTTTTTTTACGGAAAAAAAAGCAACTACGATGCAAAATCGGCCCCGGCTTATTATTTTTTCGAAAATAAATCGATAAATGCCCATGAATATCTTTGGGATTTTGGCGATTCAACAACCTTTCGCACTTCTTCCGACTCGGTGCTTAAAATATACAACAACTGGAGCGACAATTATACTGTAAACCTCAAGGCAATTCATATTGTGAAATGGTCGGGCAAACAATGTATTAGCGAGTATAAGGTAACAGAAGGTATTGAAGTGTCCGAACCGGTATTAAAAGCACCCAATGTTTTTTCGGTAAATAGCGCTGAATTACCGGCATGGAGGTTTTACGATGTTTCGGTTACCGATTTTGAAATTTCGATATATAGCAGAAACGGACGAAGGGTACACCACTTCAAAGGCAATATACGAGACTGGGATGGCTGGGACGGATATATAGGAAACTCGGGCGACCTGGCTTCAACTGGTGTTTATTATTATGTTGTAAAAAAAATAACATCGTTAAAAAACTTCGATCCATTGATAGATAATCCGGCAATATGGCCACAAAGCGCCGGGGGCAGTACAAGTTCAAACACAACTGGCAACAACACAAATACGGGCAGTAATTCGAATTCGGGCAACAATACCAAAGAAGAGGCAAAAAACAATGAATATCGAGGTTTTTTCCACCTTTTCAACAACGAATAAAAGATAATTCTTAAAAAAATGCGCCGCATTACCAGAAGCATATCTGGCAGATAATGTGTTATTTGTAATTTTTCCGCAAAGGCCAAAAAGATAAATAATGTTAATTAACTATTTGCCACGCTATGGCAAACACAATTTATTGCAATTTTAGGCGTTGAATTTGTTAACTATATCAAACCAAAGTTTACATGAAAGTATTTATTATGCTGCTGTGCACGGCATTAATCAGCCCTGCATGCCTGTTTTCCCAAAAAATTACCATTTCGGGCTCTGTTACCGACACAAAAACCGGCGAAACCATGCTATCGGCAAATGTTTACGAAGCCCTCACACTGTCGGGCACGGTTACTAACAATTATGGTTTTTATTCTATTAAAGCGCCAAAGGGCAAAGTTAAACTGGTATGCTCCTTTATTGGCTATGCCACATTTAGCCACGAATTTATTGTAATGTCGGACACAACAATTAATATTGAGCTTAACCCCGACATGCAAATTGAAGAAGTTGTGGTTACCGATAAAGGCCCGCAACGTACCGTTCAAAGCACCCAAATGAGCACCGTTGAACTGCCTATTTTAAAAACCAAGCAGTTGCCGGTACTGTTGGGCGAGGTCGATCCGATAAAATCGTTACAACTAATGCCGGGTGTACAGTCGGGCACCGAAGGCTCCACAGGGCTTTATGTCAGGGGTGGCGGCCCCGACCAGAACCTTATTCTGCTCGACGGGGTACCTGTTTACAATGTGAACCACCTTTTTGGTTTCTTTTCTGTATTTAATGCCGATGCCATAAAAAACGTCAGCCTTATTAAAGGTGGTTTCCCGGCTCGCTATGGCGGTAGGCTTTCGTCGGTTATAGATATAAGAATGAAGGAAGGGAACATGAAAGAATTTAAGGGCGACGCATCTATTGGCGTACTCTCGTCGGGGTTAACACTGCAAGGGCCGATAATTAAAGACCGTACCTCTTTTATTGTTTCGGGAAGGCGAACTTATTTTGATGTACTTACTTATCCGGTACAGGCTCTGGTAGCCCGGGCGCAGCAAGGACAAGGCTATAATTCGCGTACCGGGTTTTATTTTTACGATTTGAATGCCAAAGTAAACCATATTGTAAACGACAAAAACCGTATTTACCTTAGCGCCTATACCGGCCGCGATAAATTTTACCTCGAGGAAAACCAAAAGCTAGACAACCCTACCGACAGGAAATATTACCGCAACACAAACGAGGGGGGCATAAACTGGGGAAATATTACCGCCGCCCTTCGCTGGAACCGTGTTTACTCATCGTCGTTGTTTGGGAACCTTACCCTTACCTATAGCAATTATTCCTTTATTACCCAATATTTGTCAGATTATGCTTCGGCCGACGACACTGCCCGGATAGCACAAAAATACCAGTTCAAATACCTTTCGCAAATTCGCGACCTGGCCTTTAAGTACGATTTCGAGCACCGCATTTCGGACAACCATTATTTGCGATATGGGCTAAACAATACCCTTCATACCTTTTCTCCGGGGGTAACGGTTAACTTTGAGGCGTATAACAGCGATGTTTCTATCGACACAACATACGGCCGTAAAAATATTCCGTCGAACGAATTTTATGTGTATGCCGAAGACGAATTTAACCTGGGAAACCGTTTGAGGGTAAACAGCGGCTTGCATTACAGTAATTTTAAAACCGGCGATACTCTTTATCATTCGCTTGAGCCTCGCATTTCAGCCCGATATATGGTTAACGATAATTTCTCGGCAAAATTAAGCTTTGTGCGAATGACACAGTACATAAACCTGCTGGCAAACACCACCATCGGGCTGCCTACCGATTTGTGGGTACCTTGTACAAAAAAAATATACCCGCAAAAATCGTGGCAGGTTGCTGCCGGAACAGCCCACGGAATTGGAAACGGGTACGAGTTAACCGTTGAAGCATACTATAAAAAAATGAACAAGCTGGTTGAATACATCGAGGGGGCATCGTTTTTCAACCTCGACACCGACTGGGAATCGGTGGTAACCCAGGGAAAAGGCGAAAGTTATGGGGCCGAATTGTTCTTCCAGAAAACCCTGGGAAAAACAACCGGATGGATCGGCTATACCCTTTCATGGACAAACCGGCAGTTCGACTCCATAAGTTTTGGCAAAACTTTCCCGTATAAATATGATCGCCGGCACGATGCATCGCTGGTTATCACCCATAATTTTAACGATATGGTAAACCTTGGGCTTGCATGGGTTTATGGTACAGGCACTGCTCTTACCCTTACAGAAGAAAATTATGTTTCGCATGAGTGGATAATGCATGGGAATAGAAATTTTTTCTACGGGCCCAACGATGAGTTTACAGGAACCTTTGCCACACGTAACTCATACCGTATGCCTGCCTACCATCGTCTCGATATTGGGATTAACTTTTCCAAAGAAAAAAAATACTTTAAGCGTACCTGGGGCATAGGTGTTTACAATTGCTATGCGCGTAAAAATGCCTTCTATGTATATCCTTCAATTGAATACGACGAATCGGTAGCCGATTGGAAACCGGTACTTAAACAGGTGAGCATCCTAAATTTTATTCCATATTTACGCTATAATATATCGTTTTAATAATCCAGCCATGAAAAAGAAACACACTGCATATTTGGTGCTATCGTTGGTTATTGCCACAGCTTGCACCGATACCATAGATAATTTTACCTTTAAAGATATCGACCCAAAAATAGTTGTTCACGGTGCCATAAGCATTGAAGGACAAGCTTCTGTAAATATATCGCGAAGCCTGTCGCTAAACGAGCCGGCAAAGTATTATCCGCTGGAAAGAGCAAAAATACGCCTATTGCAAGGTAACGAAGAATCTGCTGTTTTAACATACGACAGCAACGGATGGTATTCGGCGAAAAATTTTATTGTGCAAACAGGCACAACATACACCATTACAGCAGAAAATGATGGTTACGAAAGGGCCACTGTCGATTTCGACATACCCGAAAAACCCGTTGTTTCCACACTAAGCTGGCGGAAGATTTATGAAGAATCGCTCTATCAGGGGCGTTCAACCTATATCGAAATATCGGCCAACCTTAAAGACAACCCGGCTACCGACGATTACTATACCATTAGCATGGGGGGACGGCTGCTTGTTAAAGTATTTTATGTGAACGGAAACGAACTTAATTATTATTATGGCGACGATTATGACTCAGTCGGGTATAAATACAAAGACATTGATGTTGTTTTAGGTTCGTCGGACAAAGCAGTAAAGGTTGCCGGTAATTACGGACGATACTCCCTGGCTGACCCGCAAAGCGATATAACAAACGGAGACGAATTAGTGCTGTCCGATGAACACTTTAAGGAAGCTGAAAATACAATTCAACTAAAGGTTTTCCCCAGCAACTTCTATTCTATAAATGGCGATATTGCCGATACTACCCATATTTTATGGTTAAATATTGCAAAAGTAAACAGAACTTATTTCACCTATGCACTCAATAGTGCCAAAGTTCAGGAAACCAGCGATAATCCGCTGGTAGAACCCATAACCCCGTTTAACCCTGTTGAAGGCGGGCTCGGACTGGTTTACGGTTTTTCTTTAACCACCGATACCATAAAAGTTCAATTATCGCAAAGCGATATCTGGGGATGGTATTATTTCGAATAATTACCCCTTAAGTTACAATATCTTTTCTTTTTGCCCGGGGGTTGACCCCATAGCCGTCAAGCTAACAATACTTAATGCATTAATATTCAACGAAATAAATGGCGTTGAAATTAACATATAATATAGGGGCTTA